>JACRAR010000050.1 GCA_016234745.1 Betaproteobacteria bacterium
CTCAGCGTTCCGATCAGTCTTGTCAATTCCCTCGCCCTCATTCTTCGTCTCCTGGCTTTAGCGCCCCTGCGCTACATAGCCAGTTTCACCCTGCAAAGGCTCGCTAGATGAGCCACCCACATCATTCGCTAATTGAGCCTTATATTATCGAAGCAACGCCTCCCTCAGAACATCCATATGGCAAACGTGTGATGTATCAGGATGTCTCCTATCCCCGCATCTATGTGCAAGAGGTTTACGACAAGAAGGGCCAGTTCTGGAAATACTTTAATTTTCTCACCGATCCGATAATGGGGAAAGACGGTTACCTGGCTTCCGTGTCTATTCAAGGACACACGATAGATTTCCAGCGTAATCATGCGACTGTTTTTACAGTTCAGAACATTGCCATAAACCCACCCGATCTCAAGGCAAAAGACGTTACGCTCGGAGTTCTGGAGGCCAAACAGTAGGTTCAACTTTCTAAGCAGCTGGAATGGATTGAGGCGTGATGGACGGCTGGCCTGCGTGCGTCACGCCTTTATCGAACGTCCTAGGTGGTCTTCATTGTGCGGAAGTTGAGGGAAGCAGTTCGCTCCGTATCGAATATCTTGAGTCTCCTCGCGGAGATTGTAGTCAGTCTATCTATCTGTAATGCTGCCGGCGATTAGCACCGGCGGTAGAGGATCGTCAGACTAAGATCTCTCCGCTTTCGCGCTCGGCTGTATGCGAGCGTTTTTTTTTGTGCGTCCGGTGACACCCGCTTTCAGGTGGAAGCCCTCCACTTGCCCGACAAGAATGAGGAAGAGTTATCCGAACGGCAAGGGCCCACTTGGCGATTGGCAATCTGGAGGATCCCTGAGGCGACTTCGGTAACCACTGGCTCCGGTGCCCGGCACGCACCTAGCCACCGTCATTGCTGACAAGGAGCAATCTGGAAGATATGGATGTTTCACAAGCGAAACGACGGTGTTCAACCATGAATTGCATTCGTTTCACGCGACCATGGCGTCAAAGCTCGGGTTGACTGCGCGTTGTTGATCATGTGAGCACTATCAATAGCTTAATCTATTTTTACGGGGAATCCTGCAACTGGCCTGTGAATTGCTATGTAAGCGATACAACAAGTTAGTTGCCTGGCTGAACAACAGACTCGTGAGGATCTTGATGTTGTCACTGAGTTTGATTCTTGTGAAGTTCGAGTGTTTAGATGGCAAGCAAAAATGCGCAGCGGTGGTGGCTTAGATTCAGCTACTGCTTGTGTTCGAGGAATCAGATGTGGGTAACTTTGATCGGTGTGTCGAGGGTTCTGCAGTCCTGGGCGAGGGACTGGAGTACTAGGTCCCACAATCGATATTTACAACAACTCTAATGTAGGAGGTATTCATATATGTCTAAGAAAGCTGCCTGGACAGACACAATTATCTACGCCAGGCCCGAAGAACAATACATTCACGTAAAGCGAGAGCCCGTGGCTGGAGCAGTATGTCCGGAGTGCAAAAGCAAAGACGTAAAGAGGTATCCGATTGCAAACTGGATGGGACCGAGAATCGTAGTCAAGTGTCAGACGTGCTTCCACGTCCTTGAGATCAGCTATCCCACTCGTGAAGATAGGTGGCCCCCATATCAGCCGCTTACCCTGGATTGGCCCGTTGCCTTGGCTGAACGGGCATCGGTGGAGCGTGTTTTATCTCAGGGGAAAAACAAATGAAGCCACAGTCTGGAGCCGAACGCGGATGCTCGAACATTGTCGATAAAAATCTACCGGCCAATTGTCATGCGGTCGTGCTTGAGCAATTCAACCGACCGATGCAGGTGCAATCCGTAAAGATGCCTGAAAGCATTGCGCCTGGAGCAATTCTGGTAAAGATCGAAGTTGCGTCAATTTGCGGAACAGATGTCCATCTGTACGAAGGCGATCTTTCGGCTGTTATCAAAAGTAATTTACCCATAATTCCTGGCCACGAAATGGTTGGAAGGATTGTCACCTTGGGCGAGGGAGTTACACGTGACTCAACCGGAGAAGAATTAAAGCTCGGCGACAGAATCTTGTGGGAACACGCGGCCTGCGGTGCATGCCATTATTGTCAGGTTCTTAAAGAGCCCACCTTATGCAAGAACAGAACGATCTACGGTATGGCGGAATGCTGCAACGATTCCCCTTATCTGTTAGGCGGGTTTTCGGAATACTGCTACGTGTTGCCGAAAAGCGGGAGAGTGAAAGTTCCAGACGAAGTAAAGAGTGAATGGGCAAGCAGCGTTGGCTGCGCTTTGCGCACAGTTATGAAAGGTTTCGACCGCCTTGCTCATGCTGGCGATATCAAATTCACTGATACCGTCCTAATTCAGGGGAGTGGTCCTTTGGGGCTCTATGCAATTGCTGTAGCTTCCGCAAAGAGTCCCAAGGAAATCATTGTCGTCGGCGGCCCGGAAAACCGCCTCAACGTGGCGAAAAGTTGGGGCGCCACTAAAGTGGTATCGGTTGATGAATTACCTGATGCGGATTCTCGGGTGAAGCGGGTAATGGAGATGACAAATGGGAGAGGGGCCGATGTCATCTTCGAGATGTCTGGAGCCCCTGGTGCGTTCGCCGAGGGAATCGAAATGATTGCCGTAAACGGAAGGTACGTAATAGTCGGGCCGACCGGTGGGCCTAAGACACCCATCCCAGTTGAGTTAATTACAAAGAAAAATATTGACATCATCGGTAGCTGGTCAGCCGGTATTGAGCACTACTACAAAGGTCTGCAGTTCGTCAAACAGCATCGCGACAAGATTAATTTCGATCTGTTATTCACGAACAAATACACCTTCAAAGATATTAACAAGGCTATCCAGAATATGAAGAGTGCCAAAGACATTAAGCCGTTGCTATTTCCAGAGTAGATAGGCTTCGAGAACAACTTGACCTAGTCGCCAAACTAAAGGAGGTATCAGGATGAAGAAGTATGTTGTTGGAATCGACGTAGGCGGGACATTTACAGATGCGGTGATTTATAACGAAGTTGACTCAACGCTTCACCGCACGAAGGTCCTGACCACGGCCGGCGACCAATCGATTGGAGTGCTAAAGGCCTTTCAGGAGTTCTACAAAGATCTTGACATTGATTCGACAGAAATCCGGCGTTTCAATCATGGCTACACCGTTGGCATCAACGCAGCACTTACACGGACAGGAGCGAAGACGGGCTTGCTTTGCACCAAAGGTCATAGGGAAAAGCTTGACTCTGGTGGTCTTGATAGACCTTTCGACGTTAACACCCTTTACAACCCTTACTGGCAACGGCCCCATCAAATCCGGCCGATCGTGCCGCGGCGTTACCGCCGGGAGATCGCGGAACGGATTCGTGAAGATGGCTCAGTCATTTTGAGTCTTTCCGAAGAGGATGTTCGGAGAGAGGTTGAATTTCTGCGGAGCGAGGGAGTCGAATCGATCTCAATTTGCTTCATCAACTCGTATCTGGCTCCCAAACATGAGGAGCGGGTTAAGGAAATTGTTCAGGAAATATTTCCGGAAGCCTATGTCCAAACCTCCCAAATTCACCCGGTTGCAGGAGAGTTGAAGCGGACGTGGATTGTCACGTTGGACGCTTACTGCGGACCCGCAATAAACACCTATTTGCAGCGGCTCAAGTTCCGAATGAACGAGGAGATCAGCTACAACGGCGAGATTTTCATTATGCAAATGGGCGGCGGACTGCGAACTGTCGAGACGATCGTTCAGGCACCTGTAAATACGCTGCAGTCCGGCCCTGTGGCGGGGATGCTTGGGAGCGAGTACTACTCGCGCAGTGTATTGGGCGGGAAAGACCTGGTATGTTTTGATGTGGGTGGAACGAGCACCGATATCGGGTTGGTTAAAGAGAACAAGGCAGACGTTACGACCGACTGGGAGCTTGAAAATTCTATTCCGTGTGGTATCCCGGCGGTCGATGTACGCAGTATCGGCGCCGGGGGCGGTAGTCTGATCATCGTCGATGAGATGGGTTCGCTTCGCGTTGGCCCTGAATCCGCCGGGTCTAAACCCGGGCCAGCTTGTTACCGGTTGGGCGGCATCCAACCGGCGGTAACGGATGCCTGCGTCGCTATGGGTCTGATCCAGTCGGAACTTTTCCTGGATGGCAAGATGAAACTGGACAAGAGCCTCGCAATCCAAGCCCTTAAAAATGTTGGTGACAAAATCAACATGGATCCGATAACCCTCGCTCAGGGCGCATACGAGATTGTTACGCTCAACATCGCCGAGGCGATTGACAAAATGCTTATCAGCAAAGGCTTGCATCCGAAGGGTTTTTCGTTGATGGCTTTCGGCGCGGCAGGACCAATGTTCGCCGTAAATACGGCGCGAGAGCTTTCCATACCGGAAGTGGTCGTCCCCTATTTTCCGGGCGGGTTTGCGGCCCTTGGCATGCTTACGAGCCGACTCAAGGCAGAACACGCAATGTCGCCGATGGAAAAGCTAGACGCAATCGGCCCCGATCGGTTGAACGCGCTTTATAAGGAAATTGAGGAGTCGTGTATCAAGGATCTTGAATACCAAGGTGTCGCCCGAAAAGACATCAAGCTCGAGCGGATTCAGTGTGGAATGTACCAAGGGCAGAGTTGGGATCAGCGTGTCTCTGTGCCAGTTGAGACCTACACCGAAATGAATTTCCACGGGCTGAGAAAAGCGTTCGACGACTATTACGACACAGTGTTCGGTTACAAAGCAGAAGAAATCCCGATTTTTCTGACGACGATCGGGGCGATTGCTTACGGACCCGAACCCAAGATTCAGCTGCCTCAGATCGCGGCCGGAACCGAGAAGCCGCCGTCGGATGCGATTGTTTTCCATCGTGAACTGTTCCTGGATCGAAAGACATACAAAGAGGCCCCATTCTACGATCGCTTCAAACTGAAAGCAGGCAACCAGATTCATGGGCCAGCGGTGATTGATGATCATCTATCCACTATTGTCGTTAATGAGGGGGCTGTTGCAAGCGTTGATTCATACGGCAATTTGATCATCAAGGTCTGATCAGCCGAGAACAGAACAATACATTGGGAAAGGAGTAGTTCACATGAAGACATATGCGATGACTGCCGATGAAGTCGAAGAAAAATACGGAATCGATTTGATCACAGCCGAGACTTTGAGGTCGGGAATGATTGAGGTTACAAGGCAGATGCATGAAAGCCTGGTAGCTGGTGCGTTCTCGAATGCCGTCCGTGAAGCGATGGATTGCGGTGTGTGCATACACCTCGTCGGTGACGAGGGAAGCGAAATGGTGGCTACAACAGAAGGGTGCACGCAATTTGCATTCACTCACCAGCATATGGTCAATATGATGGTATCGGAATACGGCTTAGAAAACCTGGGACCGGGCGACACTATTTTCACCAATGACCCCTGGCGCGGGGGCATCCATTTGCCCGATATGAATTTCGTTCGCCCTGTCTATTGGGAAGGCAAGCCGGTTTTCATCCTTTCGGATGCATCTCACTTTATCGATACGGGCGGCGCGGTAGCGGGCGGTTTTAATCAGAAGGCAAGAGTGTATTTTGAGGAGGGGGTCCGGATTCCACCCACGTTAATTGTTTCCAACGACGTTCCAGTGCGATCCGCCGTCAACCTCATGATCGAGAATACACGTACTCCTGTTCATACGCTCGGTGATCTCCGGGCGCTCATTGGAACTCTCCGCGTTGGTGAGTTGCGGCTTCGCGCACTGTTGGAGAAATACGGGGTTGAGAAGGTCATTGCTGCTGCGAAGTACACGCTTGACTTGGCAGAACGAAGAATGCGAAAGGCAATCGCTGAGATGCCCGATGGTACATGGGAAGCCGAAGAGTTTATGGACGACGACGCGCTGGGTACGGATCCAGTCAAGCTCAAGGTAGCTTTTACGGTAAAAGGCGACCAAGCTGAAATTGACTTCTCCGGCACAGAAAGACAATCATTAGGTGCAACGACGACGATGTGGATCGAAGCGACCCGGTGTTTAATTGGACCAAAGCTGATCCTTGATCCTATCCACCCGATGAATGCTGGTGCAGCCAGACCGTTCCATATTCTATTGCCCGCCGGATCTGTCGTCTGCGGTTTACCGCCTAAGAGCCAATGCCAGCACTTGGAGGTGGCCACAAAAGTTGGCTCGCTAATGGTCAGAGTCCTGAGCCGGGCTCTGCCCGAAAAATCCATCGCTCCCGACGCCGGTGTATCAGGCGTCTTCGTTATTCAAGGAATCGACCCACGTCCTGCGAAGAAAGGCATGCCATGGGGATTGGTTCTCATGGGTGGCGAATCCTGGGGGGGGACCCAGAAGGGAGACGGTATCAGTTTTTGCATGACGCCAGTGTTTAATTGCCATGAATGCGTCGTTGAATACATGGAGAAGGAATCGCCCATGATCAACTGGGAGATGGGAATCACCATCGACTCCGCTGGCGTGGGTAAATTCCGGGGTGGTTACTCCCCCTTCTATACCTTTGAGGCGCTGGGAAACGCCGAAATTACGCCAATCATTGACCGAGCCAAGATTATTCCGAGCGGGGAGGCTGGCGGTGGTGCTGGGATGTCAACCTATGGCACGTACATCAATAAAGGGCCAAATGGTGAAATATTAAATTGGAATGGAATTGTTCCTGCAGATAGCCTTCAGCCACACTTCGGTATCTTCAACGAGAAGCGAGGGTTCGATATGGAAGGAGGAACGTTTGGCCTCAACTGCATCTTGCAGACTTGCAAACCGACGGCTTTCCCCCTTGAGCCTGGGAAGATTGTTCGATATCAGTCAGCATGTGCCGGGGGGTTCGGTAATCCTCTAGAACGTGATCCGGAACTAGTTAGAAAGGATGTTTGGAACGAGCTATTGAGTATCGATTTCGCCGCAATGGCCTACGGCATCGTGATCGATCCAAAATCCCTAGAAGTCAACGTGGAAGCCAGCAAAAAGAAGAGAGCAGAATTGCTCAAACTTCAGGCCAATGGAAAATGGGAGCCACCCTTAGCTTATCCACGAAATTGGCCAGTCTCACTGAGCGATTTTAGCGATCGGGTGAGTCACGACTCGACGACCACGTCTCCCTACTGAACTGTTGTTGGAGAACGGAAGAGGCGACGATAAGGCAATGCTCTTCCTGACATCCGGTAAAGGGAAGTATTGAAAGTGGCGCATCAAGAATTTGTGAACGTTCTGCCAAGATCGGAAAGAGGCACAGGCAATTGCTGTCGGGTACCAAACCGAGGCCTCTTTCTTGGTCTAATAAAACGACGAAATAATTGAACGGAAGTGGTCATGGGGGCAAAGTTCAGCACCTATAGCCATGACCACCGCCAGCACATTTTGGTTTCGCTGGTCTAGTCGCATGGCCGTCCAATTCATTATCGCGATAACGCGGTGCGACGAGAGTCACTGGAATTTCAACGAACATAAGAATGATAAGTCATAAGAAAGCAACTGCTCCTAGAGCATGATGGAGGATGGGATGGAAAAACAAGGTCACGGCATGGATGTTGTCGTTAGATTCGTAGAGCTCTGCATAAAGAGGCGGGTTGCTGTCGTAACTGTGATTGGTGTAATTACAGTAATCATGGCTCTATTTGCGGCGAATATAAATATCAAGACAGTGTTCGACGACCTTCTTCCGAGAAATCACAGCTACATCAAGGTCAATGACCAGTTCAAGAATACTTTCGGCGGTTCCAACATCGTCAGCATCATGGTCGAGGTGGAGGAAGGAACAATATTCAATCAGAAGGTACTTGCCAGGGTCAAGAGCATCACCGAGGAACTTCAGCAAGTAGATGCAGTTAATCAATTTCAGATCGTGTCATTGGCTTCCAAAAAACTAAGGGAGATTCGTGCATCTACGGAGGGCATTGATCTTCGCCCCCTGATGTGGCCGGAGATTCCGAAAAACGAGGAAGAAATGCGGAATCTTCAGCAAGCGGTCCTGAAAAATCCGCTAGTCTTAGGGGCTTATGTTTCTCACGATCTAAAAGCGACGCTTATCACTGTAGACTTTCATGATCATATGCTGGATTACCTGACGGCTTTCCAACAGATTCGCGAGATCGTGGGGAGAGCCGAAGGAAACGGTTACCGTATTCGAGTAGTGGGTGAACCGATTCTGTATGGATGGGTCAATTTCCTGCTTGCTGAGACTCTGTACATTTTTCTTGCTACTGTGGCTTCCTTGGTGGCCATGCTATTCCTATTTACTAGAACATGGAGAGGGACGCTGCTTCCTCTGTTGGCAGGATTGATTAGCTGCCTATGGGCACTAGGGATTTCGAGCATCCTGAAATATAACCTTGACCCACTAGTTATTGTGGTCGCTTTCCTGATTACGGCCCGATCTATCTCACATTCCGTCCAGCTAGTGACGCGATTTGATTATGAAGTTGCGCACGGGATGGAAAGCGCGTTAGCCGCTGCGAAAGTGAGCATGTCGGCACTATTTAAACCGGGTATGCTCGGTGTGATTGCGGATGCGGGATGTATGATTGTGGTTGTATTGACCCCAATTCCTCTACTGCAGAAAGTGGCGGTCATAGGCTCTGTCTGGGTGATGACCATCGCTGTCAGCGCGGTAATTCTGACCCCCGTGCTTTTGTCGTGGGTGAAGCGCCCAGAGGGCTACGCACACCCCATCGATATTTCGCGACCTCTCATGTGGGTTCTCGACTTGGCTACCGCGATTGTTACATCCCGTTGGCGCTTCTTC
Source organism: Betaproteobacteria bacterium (assembly GCA_016234745.1). Taxonomy (GTDB): domain Bacteria; phylum Pseudomonadota; class Gammaproteobacteria; order Burkholderiales; family Rhodocyclaceae; genus JACRAR01. Next base: position 8,689 of record JACRAR010000050.1, read on the forward strand.
GTGATAGTTCTGACTGTTGTGGTATTCGTTGTGTCTGGTATTTATTCATTCAATTTGAAAGTGGGTGATGCCAATCCTGGATCGCCCATTTTGTGGGCAGACTCCCAGTACAACCAGGATGCCCATGCGATCAACAAGCAGTTTCAAGGATCAGACAGAATGTTTGTCGTCATCGCCGGGAAGCAGGACGATACACTTATGAAGCCAAAAGTGCTGAACGACATAGTCGGGTTGCAAAAGTTCTTGGAGGTTTTGCCGGAAGTTGGGGGAACGATCTCTATAGCTGATGTGATTCCAGCAATAAAGGGAATATTGCGGGAAGGTAATCCGAGATATCGTGAATTTGGGAATAGTGCCAATGAGAATGGCGAACTCATGTACGTTCTCCAATCTGGGACGGAACCAGGAGATATCGATCGATTCACGGATGCAAGATATAGAAATGGCGCGGTTACTATCTTCTTCCGAGATCATCAAGGAGAGACTATTCGCACCGCTATTTCACGGGTCAAGGAGTACTTCGAGAATAATCCTTTGAAAGATGCTGAATATATGCTCGCTGGCGGACTGGTTGGAGTTCTTGGCGCTGTCAATGAGGTAATCTTGTCTGGTCAGATTGAAAGCATTGCGCTTGCACTCCTCGTTCTTGTCATCTGCTGCACTGTCACATACCGTTCAGCTATGGCGGGATTATTCTTCATGGTTCCTGTTGTTATCTCAAATACCGTGACCTTCAGTTATATGGCCTTCAAAGGAATCGGCATGAATATCAACACTCTGCCAGTTGCTGCGCTGGGAATCGGACTGGGGGTTGATTATGCGTTCTACATTGTTGATGGCATTCGGGAAGAACTAAAGATGACTAGTGATCTCAAGAGTGCAATCGCAAAATCTCTTGTGAGTGCTGGGCGCGGTGTATTGGTTACGGCATCTACATTAATTGCAGCGGTCTTCTTGTGGTGTTTCTCATCGTTACGGTTCCAGGCAGAGATGGGGATTCTGATGGCAATTTGGCTTACAGTGTCTACTGCCAGTGCTCTCTTCCTGATGCCTTCGATGGTATATATTCTGCGGCCAAAGTTTATCGTTGGAGATCATTGCGGTCGCCAATTACCGACAGGTGGCGAAAGCGATCTTGATTTAATAAGAGCCTCAGAGGCGTGAGAATGGGTATTCATGCTGATGCTTCCAGATGCTGTCTAAGTTCATGTAAGAAGCGAGACGATGCGTAGGCATCCTGAAGGTCGGGCAGAATAGTGAAGGATTTGTCGAACCAAGCCACCAAATCGCGATGAGCGAGATGAGAAGATTCATTCGAAGCAAGGCTACAGAAGAAGACGAGGATATCACCCGCGTCTTTATGGACGGACTCAACGCGACTCTAGAAATGTAGGCACCTTACCTGAGCGCCGGCGCTTGGAATAATTGGGGCACCCGCCGCCATTCGATTTCTTCTTCCGAAAGGGTCAGCATAGAATGTCTAAATGCAAGCGGCGGTCGCAACTGACCGTCGTGCTGGAGATCGCATGAAGAAAATCCGCAAGCTGCTGATCGCCAACCGTAGCGAGATCGCCATCCGGGTGATGCGGGCGGCGACCGAAAAAGGCATCCGCACGGTAGGCATATACTCCAACGAGGACCGTCTGGCACTGCACCGCTTCAAGGCCGACGAGAGCTATCTGGTGGGGGCGGGGAAAAGGCCGATCGAGGCCTACCTGGACATTGCCGACGTGATCCGCATCGCCGTGGATGCCAAGGCCGACGCCGTGCACCCGGGCTACGGTCTGCTCTCCGAGAATCCCGACTTCGCCGAAGCCTGCGCTGAACATGGCCTGATCTTCGTCGGCCCGAGTCCGCTAGTCATGCGCACGCTGGGCAACAAAGTCGCGGCGCGCAACGCCGCGGTCGCCGCCGGGGTGCCAGTGATGCCGGCCACCGCACCGCTGCCGCGCGACCTTGCGGCCGCCAGCGAGATGGCGGCGGCCATCGGCTATCCGCTGATGCTCAAAGCCAGCTGGGGCGGCGGCGGCCGCGGCATGCGCGTGATCAACTCCGCTGCCGATCTGGATGCGCAACTCGAGGTGGCGCGGCGCGAAGCCGCACAAGCCTTCGGCAACGACGAGATGTACCTGGAGAAGCTGGTGGTCAACGCGCGCCACGTCGAGGTGCAAATCATCGGCGACCGGCACGGCGAGGTAGTGCATCTGTTCGAGCGCGACTGCACCGTGCAGCGGCGCAACCAGAAAGTGGTGGAGCGGGCGCCGGCTGCCTACCTCGATGAGAAGACGCGCCAGGCGCTGTGCGCGGCAGCTCTGCAACTGGCTCGGGCAGTGAACTACACGCACGCCGGTACGGTCGAGTTCCTCATGGACAGCGACTCGGGTCAGTTCTACTTCATCGAAGTCAATCCGCGCATCCAGGTTGAGCACACCGTGACCGAAGCGGTCACCGGCATCGACATCGTCAAGGCCCAGCTCTCCATCGCCGAAGGCGCGCGCATCGGCACGCCGGCTTCGGGCGTGCCGCCTCAGCAGGAAATCCGCATCAGCGGCCATGCCTTGCAGTGCCGGGTCACCACCGAAGACCCCGAAAAAGGCTTCACCCCGGACTACGGGCGCATCGCCACCTACCGCTCGGCGGCCGGCTTCGGCATCCGCCTCGACGCCGGCACCGCCTACTCCGGTGCCGTCATCACCCCTTATTACGACTCCCTGCTGGTTAAAGTCACGGCCTGGGCGCCCAACGCCGAAGAAGCCGTGCACCGCATGGACCGAGCCCTGCGCGAATTCCGCGTGCGCGGCCTGGCGACCAACCTGCACTTCCTCGAGAACCTCATCAACCACCCGAAATTCATTGCTGGCGACTACACCACGCGCTTCATCGACGCCCACCCGGAACTCTTCCACTTCCCCAAGCGCCGCGACCGCGCTACGCGCCTGCTGCGCTTCGTCGGCGAAGTCACGGTCAACGGCAATCCCGAAGTCAAAGGGCGCAAGCTGCCGCCGCTGCCCTTGGCCCACGCCCTGCTGCCCGCAACCGATCTCAGCGCCGCGCCGCCGCCGGGCACGCGCGACCGCCTGAAACAGATGGGCGCGGCCGCCTTCTGCCGCTGGATGCGCGAGCACAAGCCGGTGCTGCTCACCGACACCACCATGCGCGACGCGCACCAGTCCCTGCTGGCCACGCGCATGCGCACGGCCGACCTGCTCAACATCGCTCCGCACTACGCGCGCGACCTGTCCGGGCTGTTTTCACTCGAATGTTGGGGCGGCGCCACCTTCGACGTGGCCATGCGCTTCCTCAAGGAGGACCCCTGGGAGCGGCTCACGCAACTGCGCGCCGCCGTGCCCAACATCCTGCTGCAGATGCTATTGCGCGCCTCCAACGCGGTCGGCTACACCAACTACCCGGACAACGTGGTGCGTCACTTCGTGCGCCAGGCGGCGCAGGCGGGCATGGACGTGTTCCGCGTCTTCGACTCGCTCAACTGCGTGGACAGCATGCGCGTGGCCATGGACGCGGTGCTGGAGAGTGGCGCCATTTGTGAGGCATCGATCTGCTATACCGGCGACCTGTTCGATGCAAGCCGTCCCAAATACCACCTCGACTACTACCTGAATATGGCCCGGCAACTGGAACAGGCCGGCGCGCAGGTGCTGGGCATCAAGGACATGGCCGGGGTCTGCCGCCCGCGCGCGGTGCACAAGTTGGTCACCACGCTGAAGCAGGAGATCGGCCTGCCGATTCACTTCCACACCCATGACACCAGCGGCGCCTCTGTGGCCAGCGTGCTGGCCGCCATCGAAGCCGGAATCGATGCGGTCGATGGGGCGCTTGATGCCATGAGCAGCCTGACCTCGCAGCCCAACCTCGGCGCCATCGTCGCCGCCCTGGAAGGTTCCAAACGCGACCCCGGGCTGACGGCGGCACAGCTACAGCCTTTCTCGCGCTATTGGGAAGGAGTGCGGCATTTCTACGCGCCCTTCGAAGCCGACATCCGCGCCGGCACCTCGGACGTCTATAAGCACGAAATGCCCGGCGGCCAGTACACCAACTTGCGCGAGCAGGCCCGTGCGATCGGGCTGGAGCACCGCTGGGCCGAGGTGTCGGATGCCTATGCCCAAGTCAGCCGGCTGTTCGGCGACATCGTCAAAGTAACGCCAACCTCGAAAGTGGTGGGCGACATGGCCTTGTTCATGGTAACCAACGACCTCACCCCCGAGGAGGTCGTCGACCCGGCCAAGGAGATCGTCTTTCCCGAGTCGGTGGTGTCGCTGTTCCGCGGCGAGATGGGTTTCCCCGCCGACGGCTTCCCGCCCGAACTGCAGTTGAAGGTGCTGAAGGGCAGGCCGCCGCTGGCCGGACGGGCCGGGGCCATCATGCCGCCGGCCGACCTGGAGGCGCTGCGGGAGCAAGGCGAGAAAGCCATCGGACGGCAGATGAGCGAGTGCGAACTGGCCTCCTACCTGATGTATCCCAAGGTCTTCGTCGAGTATGCTGAACACCACCGCCACTATGGCGATGTGGCGCAGTTGCCGACACCGATTTTCTTCTATGGCCTGGGCGAGCGCGAGGAGATGGCGGTGTCGATCGATCCGGGCAAGGTGCTGCTGGTGCGCCTGGCCGGGCGCACCGACCCTGATGCCGAGGGTATGGTCAATCTATTCTTCGAATTGAACGGCCAGCCGCGCCACGTCAAGGTGCCCAAGACCGGTGCCGCGGCCACGGTGCCGCTGCGCATGAAGGCCGAGCCGGGCAACGCCGATCACATCGCCGCCCCGATGCCGGGCATGGTGGCCACCGTTGCCGTGAAGGCCGGGCAGCAGGTGGCGAAAGGCGCTACGCTGCTGTCGATCGAGGCGATGAAAATGGAGACGGTGATCAGCGCCGAGCGCGACCTTACCGTGCTCAGGGTACATGTCGTGCCCGGCGATCGGATCGATGCCAAGGACCTGCTGCTCGAATTGGCTTGAGTAGTTGAAATCGGCTTGCGCGGTTTCCATAGCGACACCACTCGTGCATCACCATGTTGGGTTGCCCAGATCCTGAACCATTCTCGCTCTAACCAGCACCGTCTCCAAGCTGAACTCGTAAATTGCGACCGAGGCTTTCGCAGTGATGCGATCGCTACACACCTGCTTGAGTAAGAGGCCGAATGAAAGCAAGAGAGGTTCAGGCATTTTGGTGATTGGTGCGGCGTTGCAAGTTGCTCCGGTTTCCACTCTATAAGAGGAATGTAGCGTTGCCAGTCGTATCGAGCCAGATTGTGCTCGAAGCTGCTCGGATGAATTGCAACCGCACCGTCGGGAGCAGCAAGGTCGATGCGCTTGAGTTAAATTCAAATGCTGCGTGAATATTTGGCAAGTTCGTATGGCGCTGAGGTGCAAGTTCGATCCTAAATCTACTAGACATGCACTTTACCCCTTACCCATGTGTCGACGTAACCGTCGAAGAGAGTGGCCATCGCAATAGGCCGGCTACTCGTATTGAGCTTTTCGGCAATGGGCAGGTCAGCGTTGCGAGAATGAAACCTGAAACGCACCCGAAAGTTGTTTCAAAAACTATTTCTCGCTAGAACAGATAGTTGAGTTCGAAAACAATCTGGCACGAGCCATGCTTAGTAAAAGGCAAATTGTTTTCAATGATGGAGGTAGGCTTTGGCGCTCGAACACGTTACCGTGCTGGATCTCACGCACATGCTTTCCGGCCCCTACGGGACCATGCTATTAGCTGATCTTGGCGCGCGCACGATCAAGGTAGAGCCGCCAACAGGAGAAGGCACTCGGCGAATACTCGAAAATGATCCCGAGTACTCACGGGACGGCATGGGTGCCTATTTTCTGACCCTCAATCGCAATAAGCAAAGCGTCTTCGTCGACCTGAAGAGTGAGGTCGGCAAGAAGGTGTTCTTGGACTTGGTGCGTAGAGCGGACGTCGTGTTTGATAACTTTAGTGCGGGCGTTACTCAACGCTTGGGCATTGACTATGCGTCGCTGGCAAAGGTAAATTCCCGTGTTATTACCTGTTCTGTGACCGGTTTTGGGCAGACCGGACCGGAAACGCAGCGCCCAGCATTTGACCAGGTGATTCAGGGAATGGGCGGTGGCATGTCTATTACTGGAATGCCCGAAAGTGGCCCAGTGCGCTGTGGCATTCCCATTGGTGACCTCGGTGGTGGCATATTCGGCGCAATCGGCGTTCTGGCCGCTTTGGCAGAGCGTGATCGCACAGGCAAAGGACAACATGTCGATGTTTCGATGCTTGACGTTCAGATATCTCTGCTGAACTACATGGCGACCATGTACCTGATGTCGGGCAATGTGCCGACTCCAATTGGAAACAGCCATTTCGTTCATGTCCCATACAACAGCTTTGAGACGAGTGACGGCTATATCATTATTGCTTGCATAGGGGACACGTTCTTCGAGAACTTCGTAAATGCATTCGATATGGAGGAACTTCGCAAGCCGGAGTACCGCAAGCAGCCTGGGCGCTACGCTGCAAAAGAAACCATTGAGGCCGCTATTGCGAAGGAGTTGAAGAAGCATCCAACTGCATACTGGCTGGATAGGCTCCGTGCAGCTCGGATTCCCTGCGGCCCGGTCAATAACCTTGATCAGGCGCTGAGCGATACTCAAGTGCAAGCGCGCAATATGACTATCGATGTGAGACTGAGTTCTGGCGAAACGGTACGTATGCCAGGAAATCCGATCAAGCTTTCTGCAACAGCACAGCAGACGTACACGAGCCCACCTTACGTTGGTGAGCACACTCGCATGGTCTTGAAAGAGCTGCTCAAGTATTCGCAAGAACAGATCGATATCTACTGCGCAGGACTGGGACTCGATGATGTTCGATCAACAAACAAAGAGACGCAGGACGTCGAGGGCTAACCAATGGCGCGAGTTAATGGCACTTGAGGCGACACATGCCTCACTGCAATTGCACACTTCCTTGTAAGAGACGAATGGCCGAATCAGCCTGTTGTGCGCCGCTTGTGTGTGGCGTGAGTGATGCCGCCGACAATGCAGGGATTGATAGGTCCTGCCATATCTAGGAGCCGTTTGTATGCAACAGATATTCATTACTGATGTGTCTCCCCGTGATGGACTGCAGAACCAAGACATACAAGTATCCACAAGCGCAAAGCTCCAGCTGATTCGTATGCTCGTAGATGCCGGTGTGGCGAGCGTGGAAGCCACAAGCTTTGTTTCGCCAAAGGCAGTTCCACAGATGAGAGATGCTGACGTTCTGATGAAACAGATTGGATTGACGCTTCCGCACTTGCGCGTTTCGGCTCTTGCACCAAATTTAAGGGGTTTGGATCGAGCGCACGCCGTTGGTGTGAAAGAAATTAGTGTAGTCCTCTCAGCCACCGAGACAATGAATCAGAGAAATATCAATATGAGCCTAGAGGCTGCGGTCGAAGCGTGTGTACTCACGTTACAATCTGCGCATAACCGCGGATTGCGCTCCCGTGCCTATATCGGTGTAGCATTTGAGTGCCCGTACGAAGGAGTTACACCGCTCAGTGTAGTACTGGCTCTGTCACAGAAAATGCTCGATGCGGGGACGAACGAGATCGTAATAGCCGATACCATTGGCTCAGCGTCGCCAGGTGCCGTGGTCGAAAGGCTGTCGGCCCTGGCAGAGGTTACTCCAATCGACATGCTTGCCGTTCACTTCCACGACACACGCGGCATGGCGGTGGCTAATGCGTGGGCTGCGTTGGGAGTCGGTGTGAGACGGTTCGACGCAAGTGCTGGCGGGATTGGCGGTTGCCCGTTCGCCCCGGGTGCAGCGGGGAATCTTGCCACGGAAGACCTAGTCTTGATGGCCGAGCGCAGTGGCTTTTCGACAGGCATCGATTTAGGCCGACTGCTTGACGCGGTAGACTTTGCTGAAATTCAGTTACAACAACGACTAGGCGGTCGTGCTAGTGCTTGGTTGCGGCGCCAACGTGAGAAAATAGCAGCAGGCAGTACTCCGATCGAATTCGAGAATTTGAGAACAAACACTTAAGGAAAATGCCATGGTTGGCTAACCGTCTAACCAATTAAGTGTAGAAGTTTAGACTTGATCTGACAGAAAGGCCTTGCCAAGAGGTGGGGTTACCCGTTTTGATAGAGGTGCGAATCTTTATCAAACAAAGCGCGAAAGCGCCAAGGAGTAACCCCATGACAAGTTTCAACCAGAA
>JACRAR010000047.1 GCA_016234745.1 Betaproteobacteria bacterium
GTAGATCGCGATCAACTGCTTGGCCTGGATGCTGACGCCGACGATATGCCAGAACTCCAGCGGAATCAGCAGGCCGCCGATATGGCCGAAGAAAATGCCGAGCACGCCGATGTGGAAGAGGTTGCTGCCGAGCCGCAACTGGCCGGTGCGCAGCAACTGCGACGAGTCGCTCTTCCAGGTGTATTGATCGCGGTCGAAGCGGATCAGGCTGCCGGCGAAGAATACCGCCAGGCAGAGATAGGGATAAATGCCGAAGGCAAAGTGTTCGATTAGGCTCATGCCGTCCTCCGATGGAACTCGATGGGTTGGGGTTGCGCAGTGGCGTTTATTGGGGCGAGTTGCGGTGCGAGTTGGGGCGAACACCCGCCGAGGAAACTTACGGGCTGGTCGGCCCAGGCCTTGTCAATGGCGTCCAGCGTGGTGTCTTCCTCGACCGGCGCGCCTTCGCGGTCAGCCAGCAGCTTCTCGGGATTGCTTACGCCAGCCAGGCGCAGCAACGCCTGGAATACCGCCGCATAAGGACTCTGACGCCGCGTCAGGGTTGCGCCGATGGTTTCGACCAGGTGCTGCACTTCCTGCAGCTGCTGCTTGGCCGCATCTGCTTCGAGCAGCGAGACGAACTCGAGAAACACCGGCAGGAAGTCGGGCAGGTCGCGTACCGTCAAGGCCAGGCCGTGCTGTTCGTACATGGCGAGCAGATCGACCATGGCTTGGCCGCGGTCGCGCGACTCGCCATGCACATGCTCGAAGAGGTTGAGCGAGGCCGCCCGGCCGCGATCGAAGGTGTCGATGTATTCCTCTTCGGCATCCATCAGGTCGCTGGTGCCCAGCTTGTCGAGCAAGCCCTGCAAGGCGGTGCGATCGGCGGGTTTGAGGCGCTTGTCCGCGGCGAAAGCCTGCTGCAATTCATCAAGGTTGGCGCACAGCGCCGCCGTGGGGTAGGCGAGCAGGGCGGCCAGTGCGCGGAAGGTGAGCTTGGTGTTCATCAACTCACCTCCTTGATCGGAATGAAGCTCTGCTTGGCGCGCTTGCCGCTGCTGCTGGAGCCGAACAGGCTGGTGTCGGAACTGCCGTCGGAGCAGCCGTTGCCGAAAGAGAAGCCGCAGCCGCCGCGCAGGTCGTAGGCGTTTTCCGCGTACTCTCTGTGCGTGGTGGGGATCACGAAGCGGTCTTCGTAATTGGCGATCGCCATGATGTGATACATGTCCTCGACCTGATGCGTCGTCAGGCTGACCTGCTTGAGAATCTCCTGGTTGTCGCGCTTTTCGACATGGCGTTCGCGCATGTAGGCGCGCATCGCCAGCATGCGCTCGAGCGCCCGGATCACCGGCGCTTCGTCGCCCGCGGTCAGCAGGTTGGCGAGATATTTCACCGGGATGCGCAACTGCCGCACATCGGGAATCGCGCCATTGACGCCGACCAGGCCGCTGTTGGCGGCCGACTGGATCGGCGAGAGCGGCGGCACGTACCAGACCATCGGCAGGGTGCGGTATTCGGGATGCAGCGGCAGGGCGACGCGCCATTCCATCGCCATCTTGTACACCGGCGAGTTCTGCGCAGCCTTCAGCCAGGCTTCGGGGATGCCCTGCTCGCGCGCCTGCTTCAAGACAACGGGATCGTTGGGATTGAGGAAGGTACCCAGCTGCGCGTCATACAGATCCTTCTCCGAGGCCACCGAAGCGGCGGCTTCGATCTTGTCGGCGTCGTAGAGCAGCACGCCGAGATAGCGGATGCGGCCGACGCAGGTCTCGGAGCAGACGGTCGGCTGGCCGGCCTCGATGCGCGGGTAGCAGAAGATGCACTTCTCGGCCTTGCCGCTTTCCCAGTTGTAGTAAATCTTCTTGTAGGGGCAAGCTGACACGCACATGCGCCAACCGCGGCACTTGTCCTGGTCGATCAGCACGATGCCGTCTTCCTCGCGCTTGTAGATCGAGCCCGACGGGCACGAGGCGACGCAGGCCGGGTTGAGGCAGTGCTCGCACAGGCGCGGCATGTACATCATGAAGGTGTTCTCGAACTGGCCGTAGATCTCTTTCTGCACGGCCTCGAAATTAACGTCCTTGCTGCGCTTGGCGAATTCGCCGCCGAGAATTTCTTCCCAGTTCGGACCCCATTCGATCTTCTCCATGCGCTGGCCGCTGATCAGGCTGCGCGGGCGCGCCACGGGCGTCGCCTTGGACTCCGGCGCATTGTGCAGATGCTCGTAGTCGAAGGTGAAAGGTTCGTAGTAGTCGTCGATCTGCGGCAGGTTGGGATTGGCGAAAATGTTCGCCAGCGTCGCCAGCTTGCCGCCCTGGCGCGGCACGATCTTGCCGTTGTCCTTGCGCACCCAGCCGCCGTTCCAGACATTCTGGTTTTCCCACTGCTTGGGATAGCCGACGCCGGGCTTGGTCTCGACGTTGTTGAACCAGGCGTATTCCATGCCGGGGCGATTGGTCCAGACGTTCTTGCAGGTCACCGAGCAGGTGTGGCA
>JACRAR010000048.1 GCA_016234745.1 Betaproteobacteria bacterium
CCCACTGGTCGTCTCGCAATTGCTTGCGTTCTTCCATGCCTTCCTCCTGTCTTGTGACAAAAGGAAGCATCGCAGACTACCGATGCGTTAGATTCAGCGAACACTCGCATATTCATTCGTCAATTGTGAACAGAACCTAGGACAATGGCTGCGCTGGTATGCGCAGTTGGCGGTTAGCACATGCGGGCACTAACACCCCAGAAACAAATGCGGGTACTAGCGCTGGCCGAGCAAGGTTGGCTGCTGAAGCCAGCTCCATTGTTTTTCCCATGCGGTTCTGACCTGGTTGGGATAGTCCGCCTGACCGAGACTACCGTTGTAGCGTCCCAGCGCCCGGTACAGATCGCCTTTCTCGATATCCAGGTAATGCCGCAGGATGGTGCAGCCGTAGCGCAGATTGATGCGCAAGTGGAACAGGTTGTTGTCTTTTTGCCCAATCAGCTTGATCCAGAACGGCATCACCTGCATATAGCCACGCGCCCCGGCCTGCGATACCGCATATTTCTTGAAGCCGCTCTCGACCTGGATCAAACCGAGCACCAGTTGCGGATCGAGTCCGGCGCGCTTGGCTTCGTAATACACTGTTTTGAGAAATTCGATGCGCGCGGAGCGATCGGGCATGCGCTTTTCCAGTCGGCGCGACATCTCCGTGAGCCAATCGATTTTTTCCATGATGCTGGGAAACTCCGGATCGGGCGAAGCGCGATCGGAAACCGCCGCCTGCAATGCCGCCTGGACGCTGGCGGCGAGCGGCTCATAGCGCTGGTTGCCGGCGAGCGCCGGTTTGATGCAAGCCAGAACCAGGCCGACCAGCATCAGCAGCGCCGGCGCCTTGCGGCAATGCTGCATCAACTGCATAGGCGCTCGCGAATGAAGTTGTCCAATTGGTCCGCCGGCAACATGCTGGCTTCGGTATCGCTGCGGCCCTTGTATTCGATCTTGTCTTCCTTCAGGCCGCGCTCGCCGACCACGAAACGGTGCGGAATGCCCACCAGCTCCCAATCGGCAAACATCACGCCCGGGCGCTCGTCGCGATCATCGAGAATGACATCGACGCCCGCCGCCGCAAGTTTGGCGTAGAGCGAATCTGCCGCGTTGCGCACCGCCTCCGACTTGGCATAGCCCATTGGAACGATGACAGCAGTAAAGGGGGCGATCGTCGCCGGGAAAATGATGCCGCGCGCATCGTGGCATTGCTCGATGGCGGCACCGACGATGCGGGTGATGCCGATGCCGTAGCAGCCCATTTCCATGATCTGCGATTTGCCCGCTTCATCGATGAAACTGCATTTGAGCGCTTCGGCATACTTGTTGCGCAACTGGAAGATGTGGCCGACCTCGATGCCGCGGCAGAGTTCCAGCTTGCCCTTGCCGTCGGGCGAAGGATCGCCGGAGACGACGTTGCGGATATCGGCGATATTACCTGCCGTCACGTCGGCCAGGTCGCGGCCGAAATTGGCGCCTGTCAGATGGTAGCCCGCGTCGTTGGCGCCGCAGACGAAGTCGCTCATGGCCGCCACCGTGCGGTCGGCGAAAACGGCAAAACCGCTTCTCCCCACCGGACCGATGTAGCCGGGCTTGCACTGGAGCGTGGCGACGATCTCCTCGTCGCGCGCGAAGCGGAACTCGCCGATGACTTTTTCCGTCTTGATCTCGTTCAAGTCGTGGTCGCCGCGCAACAGCAGCAGCGTGAATCCGGCCTCCTTGCGGATCACAGCGACGGCCTTGACCATCTTCCTGACGTCGATGCCGAGAAAGGCGGCGACGTCCGCGCATTTGGTCCTGCCCGGCGTGGCGACTTTCTGCATCGCCTGCGTCGCTGTCCCGCGCGTTGTCGCCGGCGCCAGCGCCTCGGCCAGCTCGACATTGGCGGCATAATCCGAATCCGGACAAAAAGCGATGGCATCTTCACCCGAGTCTGCCAGAACATGGAACTCGTGCGAACCGGTACCGCCGATCGATCCGGTATCCGCCGCAACCGCGCGGAACTTGAGCCCCAGCCGGGTGAAAATGCGGGTATAGGTGGCGTACATGTTCTGATATTCGCGCTGCAGATCCTCGAAGTTAACGTGAAAAGAGTAGCCGTCCTTCATGAGGAACTCGCGGCCGCGCATGACGCCAAAACGCGGACGGATTTCATCGCGAAACTTGGTCTGGATCTGGTAGAAATGGCGCGGCAACTGCCGAGCGCTCTTGATGTCGCGACGCACGATGTCGGTTATGACCTCCTCGTGGGTCGGGCCGACGACAAACTCGCGCTGATGGCGGTCCTTGAAGCGCAAGAGTTCGGGGCCGTATTTTTCCCAGCGTCCTGATTCCTGCCACAACTCCGCCGGCTGAACCGCGGGCATGAACAACTCGATGGCTCCGGCGCGGTTCATCTCCTCGCGCACGATGGCCTCTACCTTGCGCACCACGCGCAGGCCCAGCGGCATCCAGGTATAGATGCCGGCAGCCAGGCGCCGGATCAAGCCGGCGCGCAGCATGAGTTGATGACTGACGATCTCGGCGTCGGACGGAGCTTCTTTGAGTGTGGTGATGAAAAATTGGCTGGCGCGCATGGGGGAATCCGGGGGTACAAAGACTTTTGAAGCAGGAATTCTACCGCGTGCCTGCCGTAGCTGCCCGGCGCCGGAAGCTTAGCGCAGCACCGCCGAGTTTACTTGGGTCCAAGGCCTTCTATTCCTAACCGAAATATGAAAAAATGAGGGCAACGATATTAAAGAATTGAAGGTATTGAAATGCTGGACCGTGAAGGCTACCGCCCGAACGTCGGCATAATTTTGGTGAATGGCCGTAATGAAGTCTTCTGGGGTAAACGCATTCGCGAGCATTCCTGGCAATTTCCGCAAGGTGGAATTGACAAGGGGGAAACGCCTGAACAGGCGATGTATCGCGAATTGCATGAAGAAATAGGCCTGCTGCCTGAACATGTCGAGATTCTCGGGCGTACCCGCGACTGGTTGCGCTACGAAGTGCCCCGTCACTGGGTGCGAAGGGAGTGGCGCAATACCTACCGGGGCCAGAAACAAATCTGGTTTTTGCTCCGCCTTGTTGGCCGCGACTGCGACGTCTGCCTGCGTGCCAGCGATCATCCCGAATTCGACGCCTGGCGCTGGAGCGAATACTGGGTTCCCCTGGATGCGGTGATCGGCTTCAAGCGCGGCGTGTATCAACAGGCGCTGACCGAACTGGCCAGGCATCTGTTCCTTCATTCCGCCCGGATGAAACCGGGATGGGGTGGATCTGCCGCGGTCGAAAACTGATATGAAACAGCCAGTCTGGATAATCTGTCTTCTTCTGCTCGCCGGGTGCGGGTTGCTTAACAACAAGTCCACCGAGGAAACGTCGGTACAGCAGAAATCTGCCGGGGCGGAACTGGTCCTGCCTGCCTTTCCCAAACAGGAAAATCTGATCGAATTTTACGCGGGCGAGATGACCAGCAACCACTTCTTTATCGACCCCTTGTCCCTGAGCGTGGATAAGGAGGGCGCCGTGCTGTACACGCTGGTGATCAAGACTTCCGGCGGTGCAACCAATATCAATTACGAAAGCATTCGCTGCGATCAGAGGCAAGTCAGGCTCTACGCCACCGGGCGTAACGACGGAACCTGGTCGAGAGCGCATGTCAGCGAATGGCGCGACATCGAGAACAAAATTGTGAATCGCCAACATGCGGCGCTTTCGCGCAACTTTTTCTGCCCGGGAAGTCGCCCTCTAAATACAGCTGCGGAAGGCGTCGACGCCTTGCGCCGCGGTAGACACCCTGATGTTATTAAATACGAGAAGCCATGATTGATCGAATCATCAGGGAATTCGACCAGGCTTTGCGCACTGTCTTCGCACCCGCCTCAACACTGAGGCCGATTCCGGGCGCAGACCTGCCCGATACCGAAATGGACGATGCACAGCGCAGGCACACTGCCGCCCTGATGCGCGTCAACCATTGCGGGGAAATCTGCGCCCAGGCCTTGTATCAGGGCCAAGCGCTGACCTCGCACGACGCTTCGATCAAGCAGGCACTGCAACGGGCGGCACAGGAAGAAACCGAGCATTTGGCCTGGACCGAAAACCGCATCGCCGAGCTGGGAGGACGCAAGAGCGTGCTCAATCCGCTCTGGTACGGTGGCGCACTCACCATGGGCATACTTGCCGGCAAATTTGGCGATGCCTGGAATCTGGGCTTTCTCGCCGAAACCGAAAAGCAGGTCGAGGCACACCTCGAAGACCACAAGGCGCGCTTGCCCCAGGAAGACCGCCGCTCCTGGGAAATTCTCGAGCAGATGCGGATCGACGAAAAAAGCCATGCCGACACTGCCGTTCGCCTTGGTGCGCAGGAACTGCCGGCGCCGGTCAAGCTGGCGATGCAGTTAACCTCGAAAGTGATGACGAAGGCTGCATATTACTTGTGAGCAGCGTCCTCAATGATTTCCCAAGCGTGGGTAATCGTGGCTGTCTTGGCCAGCATGATCGAGGCCGAACAGTATTTTTCCGCCGAAAGCTTGATCGCACGCTCCACGGCATCCGGTTTGAGCGCTCTACCCGTCACGGTGAAATGCATGTGAATGCGGGTGAAAACCTTCGGGTCGGTTTCTGCGCGTTCAGCGCTCAGGCTGACTTCACATCCTGTAACGTCCTGCCTGGATTTCTGCAGAATCATGACGACATCGAAGGCTGTGCACCCTCCCGTTCCTGCCAGCACCGTTTCCATCGGGCGCGGCGCCAGGTTCCGGCCGCCGGCTTCGGGCGCGCCATCCATCGCCAGCAGGTGGCCGCTACCGGTTTCGGCGATGAAACTCATGCCATTTAACCAACTTACCTTGCATTCCATGAAGTTTTCCCTAGGTGATGTCATCCGTATTGTAACGATGCCGTTAAACGCCGCCATGAGTCGTTCCCTCGCCCGCTTTTGCCCAGCCCAAACCGCCGTGATTTCCCGAAATCCGATTTTGGTTTGACACAAAGATCAAAAATGTCCTAAAATTTGCGGTTTCCGAATTGCGCCTGTCCATCTTGGACGGGCAAGGAAAACAAGGGAAGTCGAGGAATTCATGAAAACTTTTTCTGCCAAACCGCACGAAGTCAAGCGCGACTGGTTCGTCGTCGACGCGACGGACAAGGTGCTGGGGCGCCTGGCCACCACCATTGCAAGCCGCCTGCGCGGCAAGCACAAGACCGAATACACGCCACATGTCGATACCGGCGACTACATCATCGTCGTCAATGTCGAAAAGCTGCGTGTGACCGGCAACAAGGCCGAGGACAAAATGTATTATCGCCACAGCGGCTACCCTGGCGGCATCCGGGAAACCAATTTTGCCAAGCTGCAAAAGCGTTTTCCTGGGCGCATCCTGGAAAAGGCAGTCAAGGGCATGCTGCCCAAGGGTCCGCTGGGTTATGCGATGCTAAAGAAAATGAAGTGCTACGCCGGTACTGAACATCCGCACACCGCGCAGCAGCCCAAACCGCTGGTCGTTTGATAGGAAACCCCATGGCAGCGAATTATTACTATGGTACTGGCCGTCGCAAAACGGCGATTGCACGCGTATTCATCAAGCATGGCTCAGGGAAGTTTCTGGTCAACGACAAACCCGTGGATCAGTTTTTCTCGCGCGAAACAGGCCGCATGGTGGTGCGTCAGCCGCTTGAACTTACCCAGCACACCGGAACTTTCGACATCATGGTGAATGTCATCGGCGGCGGCGAATCCGGCCAGGCCGGTGCAGTCCGCCATGGCATCTCGCGGGCGTTGATCTCGTACGATGCGACCCTCAAGCCGGCACTCTCCAAGGCCGGGTTCGTCACGCGCGATGCGCGCGAGGTCGAACGCAAAAAGGTTGGCTTCCACAAGGCGCGCCGGCGCAAACAGTTTTCCAAGCGCTGATCGTTGTATTTTGCCGATATTTTGTCGGACGAAATCAGAAAAGCCGCCCACGGGCGGCTTTTTCATCACTACCCTCCAAGAGCCATTTATTTCAACAGGAAAAGCGGTATGCAACTATCCCAGCTGAAACAGGCTCTAAATTAGCCGCTTGCCCATAGTTTGGCTTACCATTAACGGACAACTCTCTGGAATGAACATGATTAAAGTCGGTGTTGTCGGCGGAACCGGGTACACAGGCGTCGAGTTGCTGCGTTTGCTGGCGCAGCATCCGGACGTTCAACTCCTTACCATTACCTCGCGCGGCGAGGCAGGCGTGGCGGTCGCCGACATGTTCCCGAGCCTGCGCGGACGCGTGGCCTTGAAGTTTGCCGATCCGGCCACAGCCCCTCTGCGGGATTGCGACCTGGTGTTTTTTGCCACACCCAATGGCGTTGCCATGAAACAAGCGCCGGAATTGCTGGCAGCCGGTGTGCGCGTGATCGATCTTGCGGCCGACTTTCGCATTCGCGACGTCGCGCTCTGGGAAAAATGGTACGCCATGCCGCATGCCTGCCCTGAACTGGTGGCCGAGGCGGTGTATGGCCTGCCGGAAGTGAATCGCGAGAATATCCTTGCGGCCCGTCTGGTTGCCAATCCCGGGTGTTATCCGACGGCGGTCCAACTCGGCTTGTTGCCGCTGGTTGAGGCTGGCCTGGTTGATAGCAGCCATCTCATTGCCGATGCCAAATCGGGCGTGACCGGTGGCGGGCGCAAGGCCGAGACCCATCTACTGTTCGCCGAAGCTTCCGACAACTTCAAGGCATACGGCGTTCCTGGCCATCGCCACCTGCCCGAAATCAGACAGGGGCTGTCCGAAATTGCCGGGCATTCGGTTGACTTGACCTTTGTGCCGCATTTGACACCTTTGCTGCGTGGCATTCATGCCACGCTGTATGCGCGCATCACTCGCGAAGAAAACTTTCAGACCTTGTTCGAGCAGCGTTTTGGAGATGAGCCGTTTGTTGATGTGCTCCCCCCCGGCAGCCATCCAGAAACACGTTCGGTGCGTGCCGCCAACACTTGCCGAATCGCCGTCCACCGGCCGCAAAATGGCGATACGCTAGTAATTTTGTCCGTCATCGACAATCTGGTTAAAGGGGCGGCAGGACAAGCCGTGCAAAACATGAATCTGATGTTTGGTTGCGACGAGTGCGCAGGTCTTACACAAATTCCCGTTTTGCCCTGATCCTGCGCCGCTGGCGCAGCCGATTCGGCATTTCCGCACCGCGCGTGGCGGTCCGGACTCATCTGCCTTGGTATTGGCGCGCCTTGGGCATGCTGCTGATTCTCGCGGTGACTTTGTACCTCGCAACCTGGATGTACGACGCCGGACGACGCTTTGCCGGGTTCGAACGCAGCGAAACCGAACAGGAACTCGACACCCTGCGCACCAAGACCATGGAACTCGAAAAGGAACTGGCGCATTTGCGCAGCCAGGCCGATGCCAGCGAAAGCAAGTTACAGATTGAACATACGGCTCAGCAGCAGCTCTCTCGCCAAGTCAAATTGCTGGAGGAAGAGAATGCGCGACTCAAGGAGGACATGTCGGTATACGAAAATCTTGCCTTGGCCGATGGACAGGAAGGCAGCGTCAGCATCAACCAGCTTCGAGTGGAACCGGATGGCGGTGGAAGTAATTTGTATCGTTATCGGATGCTGGTCGCGCTCCAGGGCAACAAGAAAGATGTCGAATTCAGGGGCAATTTGCAGTTGACCATCAGCACACTACAGGACGGCAAAAATGTTATGATCCTGCTGCCATCCCAGGCTGAAGCAAATTCACAGCAGTACAACATCAGTTTCAAGCGTTTCCGGCATATTCAGGGGACTGTCCTGATTCCTCAAGGCGCGCGCATCAAAAACCTGGAAGTTCGTCTACTGCAGGGCGGCGTGGTAAAAGCATCCAAGAGCGTTTCACTGTGAAAGGGGGGGGCATGTTTCTGAAAAAAACCGGCAAACCGCCGGGGCGGATCGACAGCCTGATCGGAGCGGGAACCAAGGTTGCAGGCGATGTCACTTTCGAAGGCGGCCTGCGGGTTGATGGCGAAATCAAGGGCAACGTGACCAGCAACTCGAGCGAGCAGCACAGTACGCTGGTGGTTAGCGAACATGCCCGAATCGAAGGCGAGGTCAGGGTTTCTCATCTGGTGATCAACGGCACCGTGATCGGCCCGCTGTTTTCCAGCGAAATGCTGGAACTCCAAGCCCACGCCCGGGTCACAGGTGATGTACAGTACAACACGATTGAAATGCATTTGGGTGCCGTGGTCCAGGGACGTCTGGTGCATCAGGGGGCAGGCGCAAAGACCGTAGAACTGAAATTGGCATCCAGCAATTGACTGTTTTGCTGAATACCTAGATAATTGACACCAATACAGATTTCATAGGAGCCGAACATGAACGCACCCACCGATATGAGCATGCCTTTGCTGTTCACTGACAGCGCGGCCAACAAGGTAAAAGAACTGATTACCGAAGAAGGAAACCCCGACCTGAAGCTGCGCGTCTTCGTCAGCGGTGGCGGCTGCTCCGGCTTCCAGTATGGCTTCACGTTCGATGAAGTGAAAAACGAGGATGACACCGTTCTGGAAAAGGCCGGTGTCACGCTGTTGATCGATCCGATGAGCTACCAGTACTTGGTTGGCGCAGAGATCGATTATTCCGAAGGACTGGAGGGTTCGCAATTCGTGATCAAGAATCCGAACGCCACATCCACCTGCGGTTGCGGTTCTTCGTTCTCAGTCTGATCAACCAGACATCGTATCGCTGAAAAGGGATGCGTGAGAGCATCCCTTTTTCATTTCGGGTAAATCCCGCCGAGTACCCGTGATCCTTTTGCCCCGGTCACTTCGGGCAAGTTGCCCGGTTCTCCGGCCAGGGTACGCTTGGCTAGCCAGGCAAATGCCACAGCTTCCACCCAATCGGGCGCCAGACCAAGAGCGTTCGTTGTGTCCAGCCTGACCTGCGGCAACATCTCCCGAATCTCCTGCAAGAGATATGTGTTGTACGCCCCGCCGCCGCAAACAAAAATTTCCTCGACTTTTCCGCACCAACGCATGACCGCCTGCTGGATGCCGCTTGCAGTCAATGCCGACAAGGTTGTTTGAACATCAACAGCCCGCTCATCGCCGGACAAAAATCCTTGCAGCCAGGCCAGGTTGAACTGTTCCCTGCCGCAACTCTTCGGCGGTTTCTGGGCAAAAAAATCGTGGCCCAGGAGTTGTTCAAGCAAAATCGGCAATACCTGTCCTTGCGCTGCCCATCCGCCGCCTTCATCGAAACGGCTTCCCAGATGCTTCTCTGCCCAGGCGTCAAGCAGCATGTTTGCCGGGCCGCAGTCGAATCCTGCGGTCACCAGTCCCGGCACCAGATTAGTCAAGTTGGCGATGCCCCCCAGATTGAGTATGGCTCGATGGATTCGCTCATCGCGAAATAACGCGGCATGAAACGCGGGAACCAGCGGCGCGCCCTGTCCACCGGCGGCGATGTCGCGGCTGCGAAAATCAGAAACTACGGTGATGCCGGTCAATTCCGCAAGCAAGGCCGGATTATTCAGTTGGAGCGTGTAGCCCTGTTGCGGGAGATGGCGCACTGTTTGACCATGGCAACCGATCGCCCGCACCGACACGGCGGAAACATTTGTCTCCTGCAGTAGTTGGCTTACCGCTTGCGCGTAAATCCATGCAAGCTGGTTGGCGAGCAGCGCGGCCTCATGAAGGTCGTCCTGGCCGGGTTGATGCAGACCGAGTATTCTTCCCCTCAGGTCGGTCGTATAAGGCATGTAAGCATTGCCTCGAACGACGGGTATCGCCTCCGAAAAATCCACCAGAACAGCATCAACGCCATCGAGACTGGTGCCCGACATGAGACCAACGATCAGATCTGGGGCCATGATATGGAATCCCGGCATGTCGAATAAGCCATGGGAGTGAAGGGCAGCAAGTCTCCAACGTCTGACACAGCCAGCAAGGTCTCGGCTGTCGCGCGGCGAATGGCTTGGAGATGCGCTAAAATTCGAGACTTTCGTTGAATCATCCGAAGTACGGTGCATTAGCCGCGACGAGTGTAGCAAAAACCCGCGGTGGCCGATACCTCCATTTGACACTGGGTAATTCCATGGACATTGCTTCTCAACTCGCACGCATCAAGCGCGGCAGCGACGATCTGCTGGTCGAAACCGAACTTGTCGAAAAACTCAAGAGCGGCCGCCCGTTGCGCATCAAGGCCGGGTTTGATCCGACCGCTCCCGACCTGCATCTGGGGCATACGGTGTTGATCAACAAATTGCGTCATTTCCAGGAACTCGGCCATCACATCATGTTCCTGATCGGCGATTTCACCGGCATGATCGGCGATCCGTCAGGCAAGAACGCCACCCGGCCACCGCTGACGCGCGAGCAAATCCTGGAAAACGCCAAGACCTACCAGAAACAGGTATTCAAGATACTCGACCCGGAAAAAACCGAGATCTGCTTCAACTCGACCTGGTTCGACGATATCGGTGCGGCGGGCATGATCCGCATCGCCGCATTGCAGACGGTTGCCAGAATGCTGGAACGCGACGATTTTTCCAAGCGCTACGCCAACAACCAGCCGATTGCCATTCATGAGTTTCTCTATCCGCTCTGCCAGGGTTACGACTCGGTCGCCATGAAGGCGGACGTCGAACTCGGCGGCACCGATCAGAAGTTCAACCTGCTGGTCGGGCGCGAGTTGCAGAAACACTACGGTCAGGCACCACAATGCGTGCTGATGATGCCTTTGCTGGAGGGATTGGACGGCGTCAATAAAATGTCAAAATCGCTCGGCAACTATGTCGGCATCGCCGAATCGCCGCGCGAGATTTTCGGCAAGTTGATGTCGATTTCAGACGACTTGATGTGGCGTTACTTTGAATTGCTCTCATTCCGTGCGGTAGAAGAGATTGCCAAGTTCAAGCAGGAGATCCAGGCGGGACGCAATCCGCGCGACGTCAAAGTGCTCCTGGCCAAGGAAATCGTCGCTCGCTTCCACGATCAGCGCGCAGCAGATGATGCATTGGCGGAATTCGAGGCACGTTTCCAGCGGGGGGTGCTGCCCGATGACATGCCCTTGGTTAACTTGGCAACCGTCAACGGCGTCTTGCCGATCGCTCAGCTATTGAAACTCTCGAACCTGACGTCGAGCACCTCTGATGCGCTGCGCATGATCGAACAAGGCGGCGTGCGCCTGGATGGCGAAAAAGTTTCCGACAAGAATCTGATGCTGAAGGCCGGTGCCAGCGTGGTAATACAAGTCGGTAAGCGCAAGTTCGCACGCGTCACTCTGGCCTGATTGACCGCATCCATTGCGGAAGTGATCGACTCACGTGAAATATTTTTGAAAAAGTGTTGACCCTGTTTGCTCCGGCTGTATAATGGCCGGCTTCGTTGCTCAGCAACATAGTTCTTTAAAAATCAGACAACCGATAGGTGTGGGTGCTTGGGAAGGCAGCAGTTGGTATTGAGTTTGCTGATCGAGAATCGAAGGTTAGCGGATGCGGGGTCAAGCTGGAAGGTTTGGCGCGGGTTGAGGGATTGATC
>JACRAR010000049.1 GCA_016234745.1 Betaproteobacteria bacterium
TGATGCTTGGAACGTTCATGGTAGGCAAGCACAGGATCCATGATCATGAATTCAGCAAAACCAAATGACTGGCGTGCCATGAATAATAGTTGACAATAATACTAAACTATACCATGCTTGAATTGTGAAATGCCCCGTTCCGTTCAGCGAAGGGAACGACGCCACGAAAATTTTCCAAGAACGAATCATCAACAAAACCCGCTATTCCTTTATTGCATTGTTTGCACACTGCTAGACGGATCCTCACATGAGTCCAGCATCCCCTTCCATGACGCTGCTTATTGAACAACTCGGACTAGAGTGCTCGCCTGCGGCAATTCAGGCTTTTATTGCCGCTCATCCTCTCCGGCCCGACGTTTTCCATGGCCGAATTCATGAGGCATCTTTCTGGACCGCTTCCCAATCGGAACTGCTTTGCCAAGCCTTGGCTGACGACTCGGACTGGTCCGGCTTGGTAGACCGGCTCGATGTGGCCCTGCGGTAAAAGACGGTGAGTTATCACACTGTTTCACCGGCTCCGCGTCCTAATTCCGAAAACGCTGCGTCGTGCCGAGGCTCTTACTCATTTGTATGAACGAATCTCATAAGCCGGTTCGTTTAGGTTGGAGGAAAATATGAAACACGTCATCATTGGTAACGGACCGGCCGGCGTTATTGCGGCTGAGACCCTCCGTAAGCTTGATTCGGGAGCAGAAATTGTTCTGATCGGTAACGAGCAGGAACCCGCCTATTCGCGTATGGCCATACCCTATCTTCTCGAGGGCAATATCGACGAATCGGGCACCTATCTGCGCAAGACTCCCGGCCATTTTTCAAGCCATCATATTGGGGAAAATCGGAGCCGAGTGATCGCTGTAAAGCCCGCGCTGCACAAGGTGTTGCTCGAAGATGGTCAATACGAAACCTATGATCGTTTATTGATTGCGACCGGATCCCATCCGGTAAACCCGTCAATCCCAGGAATTGATTTGCCGCAGGTCCAGACCTGCTGGACGTTGGCAGATGCCCGTGCAATTGCAGCTTTGGCCAAGCCGGGTGCGCGTGTGCTGCAAATCGGGGCTGGTTTCATTGGATGCATCATGATGGAAGCACTGGTCAGCCGTGGCGTTGATCTCACGGTGATTGAAATCGGCGATCGCATGGTGCAACGTATGATGACCCCGAAGGCCAGCGGCATGATCAAACGTTGGGTGGAACAGAAAGGCGTTCGCGTAATGACTGGAAAGGGAGTTGTCAGGATAGATACTCTAGGCGACGCCCCCGGATTAATAGAGACCACCAAGTCGTCGCTTGGTGAGGGAGTTACTGCGAGAAGTGCATCGATAGTGGCGACCCTCACGGACGGTGAGGCGATTTCCTGCGATTTGGTCATCGTTGCGGCCGGTGTGGCACCCAACATCGACTTTCTTGACGATACAGACGTGCATATCGCCAAAGGCATCGTGGTCGACAACCGGATGCGCACCTCCGTGGCAGATATATATGCCGCGGGCGACGTGACTGAGGCCCCAGATATTTTCACCGGCATTCATGTTGTGTCGGCTATTCAGCCCAATGCCGCCGAACAGGCCAAAGTGGCGGCGCTCAACATGGCGGGGCAGGAAGATCACTTCCCTGGGGTGATGGCGATCAACGTACTCGATACGCTGGGTCTGATTTCGTCGTCATTTGGCCAATGGTGGGGCGAAACCACTGAAAACGGTGGATCAGGTGTTGAACTCATAGACGAAGCCAAATACCTTTACCTCTCATTGCAGTTCAAGGATGACGTTTTAATCGGTGCCACTTCGATCGGGCATACAGACCACATTGGCGTAATCCGCGGCTTGATTCAGACTCGAGCCCGACTTGGGCCATGGAAGGAAATGCTGTTGAACGATCCCAATGCCTTGATGAAAGCCTACCTCGGTAGTGTTGTCGTACATTGATGAGTAGCTCGGCACAATCCCGATCAAGTCCGGGATATTGGGAGTGTGTTTAAGTATCTAAGTGCTTCACGGCATCCCAAAGAGGAGGGGGCGTGAGTACTCTTTATGAGTTTTCAGTACGGCGTCTCGATGGCAGTGAGCATACGACGGAATACAAAGACAAAGTGCTGCTGATTGTCATCGTGGCAAGCCGATGCGGGTTTACCCCTCCCAATATGCAGGCCTGGAAGCGTTATGGCGCTCGTATCGGGATCGGGGTCTTCTCGTACTCGGTTTCCCGTGCAATCAGTTTGGGACGCAGGAACCCGGCGATGCCTCAGAAATCGGCCAGTTTTGCAGTAGCACCTACGATGTGACCTTTTCAATGTTCGCCAAAATCGATGTGAATGGCGACAGCGCACATCCGCTTTATCGTTACCTAAAAACTGCAGCACCGGGTTTACTGGGTTCAGAAGGCATCAAGTGGAACTTCTGTAAGTTTCTGGTCGACCGCAAGGGAAAAGTGATTGCGCTCTATGCACCGACAACGAAGCCGGAAAGCCTGGTTACAGACTTCGAAGAGTTGATATAGGTTGCCACCATACTCAAAGCCGTAAGGGATACCTCGGTACAATCTCATTGCTTACTGCAAACGTCGGCTACATCCCATCATTGGTAGTAATTACGAAATAAGCGTTCACTAGACCGCCTAGTACCGGGTAGAAGAAGCTAGGGTTTCTGGAGTTGAAGGCGGTGGTGCCTGTCTGTGTCACAGTTGCACCGATTGGTTATCAATTCCTGGTCACTCCAGCGTGAATCCAATCTTGAGAGAAACCTGCCAGTGAGCAACTTTGCCATCAACTACATGACCACGGGTCTCGGTAATTGTGAACCACTGGATATTTCGTATCGACTCATTCGCTTTAGCAATGGCGTTGTTCACAGCCTCTTCAATGCTGACGGGGGAGGAGCCCGTCAGTTCAATCAGTTTGTAAATATGGTTGGCGTCTTGATGGGACATGGAATGCTCCTTGAGAGAAAAATAGCGTGACGTGGCTATCCCTATGGGTATTGCGAATATTGAGACAAATTGACAGGTTCTTCTGTACGACAGCGCACAGATGCTTTGTATTCAACTCGTCAGAATTGACACTCATTTGTCCTGTAACGAGGCGAATCGGCAAATGAAGTTCTAGGTCATCCCTCGCAGCAAGAACAACTCAGCGAAGTATTTCAGAATTGGTTCGCGCTCCCCAAAGCAAGTAAACCTTCAAGAAACTCAGAGTGATTCCAAAAAACATACTGATAATCGGCGGGTCTGGCTTTCTTGGTAGCCAACTTGCCTGGCACCTGACCAAGGAAGGACACTTTCTGCGCTTGCCGACGCGCCGTCGTGAACGTGCCAAACACCTGTTGACCATGTCGGTTTTTCGTTCGATGACCTTGGCACAGGCTATTGCTCATTGTCTTAGACCCTCAGCATCTCCTGGCAAAACATCGATTCGATCTTGCCGTCGTCCGGGATTTCGGCGATGGCTTCTTCAAACCAGGCAATCGTGCGATCTATTGTTCTGTCTTGCGGGTCGGGAAACTTTTTGCCATTCGAGGAATGCTGGATCTGGCCAAGGCCGCCTTCCTCGTCGATGATGACCATGCCGTTGATCATCCGCATGGTGCCAACACCTTAGCAACACCCTTGGACATTTCGCTTTCCTCCATTATTTGCGGTGGGTTGTTTGAGACGCAGGTGCCATTATCCGCAGGTACAAGAATCGTCAACCGGGGCCTGTGACTCCTGGAAGGGGTGGCACACCACGCCGCGCCTGCTCCGATGGGCGAGGCTTTCTTCCTGTTCCCCCCTTGCATGAGTGTATTGCATGGGTTACAATAATTCCATGTACTCAGTCGAGCAATCGAAGACCTTCAAGGCGTGGCTTAACGACCTTCGCGATGGTATGGCGCGTGTGCGCATCACTGCCAGAATTGTCATGGCGAAGGAAGGCAACCTTGGCGACTGCGAATCTGTTGGTGACGGCGTACATGAAATGCGTGTGCATGTTGGGCCAGGGTATCGGCTCTATTTCGTGCATCGCGGAGAGCGGATCATCTTCCTGCTGCTGGGCGGCAGCAAGTCGTCACAAAGCCGAGACATCAAGCGTGCCAAGGCAATGGCAGAGGAAATCGACAAGGAGTAGAACTATGGGTAAGCGTGAAACATTCAGCCCCTTTGATGCGGCTGAGTATCTGAAGACTGATGAGGACATGGCGCTGTATCTGGACGCCATTATTGAGGAAAGCAACGGCGATCCTCGCATGATTGCTATTGCCCTGGGCGACATCGCGCGGGCAAAGGGCATGACGCAGATTGCCAAGGCCACGGGGCTTGCGCGAGAAAACCTATACAAGGCGCTATCGGCCGATGGAAATCCGGAGTTTTCGACAGTAATGAAGGTCATTGCTGCACTGGGGATCAAACTGCATGCGGTTCCTGCCGTGACAGCGAAGCCGCGCAAGGCAACGCGCAAGCGGACTGTTCGGGAACTTGCGGCGGCCTGAAATGGCACGTGTTCTCACCGCTCCTCCTCGAAAAACAGGCTTTTCCTGCCGCGCGCAAGATCGCCCAGCCGGATCGGGCGCTGTGGTGACTTGGCACTTTCCGCCACGGCAATATTGACCGCTTCCTGCAAGGCCACGCGGATATCCGCGATGCTCAGTCCGTTCAGCAGGTCAATCGCATCTTCGATCGGGAATTCAATCGGCAATCGGAGTTTGTCCAGCCACTGTTGGACATAGCCCTCAATTTCTCGGACACCCGGCAGGGCGAACTCGATCTTGATGGGGAAACGCCGCTTGGACGCGTCATCCAGAACCTGCGGATGATTGGTCGCCGCGATGAAAAGCACGTCGGGAATCTTCCCGCCGGAGCCGTCCAGCAGGGTAAGCAGCTTGTTGGTCGCCATCTTGGTGTGGGGTGAGTAATTCCGGTCGGCCAGGATGTCATCCGCCTCGTCGATAAAGACGATGGCCGGTCGTTGATCTGATCCGTCGCATCAACGCCAGTGTTTCCGAGGAGGGTTCGGCCGGCCGATAATAGACGCTCGATCGCGGCAACCTGAGTATCTGGCATTGCCGAACAATCGGCAATTCATGGGTGGCGTCTATCATCTCTTTGCGCTCGCATCGTCGATTCGACCGAGCGCGACAAACAAAAAATCGTTCTCCAACGAAAGCTGCCCAATTTTGGCTTGCATGTCCTTGATAGTCGGACCCAGCTCGGCCTTCCGGTTTCCCCCTGCGAAAACATCCTCTGCCCGCTCCTGCAACTGCTGTTTCCAAACCAAAATCTGGCTTTGATGCACTTGAAACTGCGCCGACAATTCCGCCAGCGTCTTGTCTCCCTTGATCGCCGCCAAAGCCACCTTCGCCTTGAACGTCGCCCCGTGATTCCTTCTCTTTCCAGCCATGGTCGCTCCTTTCAGTCGTCATCATATCGGAGCGATTCACCACTTACACCCTTGTCCAGTTTTTCCAGGCCAGCTCAATTTTTATCACTGGGTGCCGACTCTCAGATCAAAAACTCTCGCGGCGAAACAGCCTTGAGTCTGGCCATTGACGGGGCCGTTCGATCAAGCAATCACTCTTGCAACGACGTGGTAAACATTTTGAAGAGCAGAACGAGCCAGCAAAGCTATGAGACTGTGCCTGGCGGTAAACAAGATCCAGCAACGCAGGCGGCAGATAACATTACTTCTGTACGACTAGCGGGCGAAGTTGGATTGCCGCCTGAAGCTGTAGAAGACGAAAAAACTGGGCTTGCACAGTGCCTGCAGAACTTCAAGGTTGACGGAGGGGTACTGATTGGAAAACGATTTTCAAGCTCCCAGGACTTCCCGAACCTTTCCCGAGCAAGGGCGTACGACAAGGTTCTTAAATATATTGTGAAGACCGGCTCATTTAATATCCGAACCAGCGTGCGATCCAGCGCGAGGGATTATCGAGGCATTTCCGCCGAATAGCACTGCAGAACGCGCGCTGCTGTCAGTGGTCGTAGAGGATTGTCACGGGTCTGGAAGTCACGCAAGCATCATGTTTCGGTCAGCTCCTTTAGTGTTCGTTGCAGAGGACGATGTCCGAAAGAATCATTGCTCCGCGTTACAGGAACCCTACAAACTGTGATGCAAACAGGAGATAGTGATCGCTGCGGCTGTCAGTCTGTGCGTTATCCCATCTTTATTGCTAGATACTTACCTGTACCTCAGCGACGCTCAGGCAGCGAGCCTTCCGTAGGTCATATTCGCGCAAAGATCGGGAATGAACAAACCTTCGTCCAATTCTGGCCAATACAGGTCATAGCCGCCACCTTCTATGCGAACGTCGACCAGCTTCTGTTTATCGATGTCGGCGAGTTGGGGAAGTAGTAGCGAAATCGGGGTGGACATTTCAACCCCGTTATCGAACTCGATCACCAGGCGGCTGCGAGCAGCATCCAAACGGGCACCAATCGCCCTATGCTCCACCTTAGCCAAGTCCTGGCCGCGCTTTAGCGCCGCGTCAATGGCTTGCTCAGAAATCGCCATGGATTTTTTTCCATTCGTGGCAAAGCTGGTTCAATGCTGACTCCAAGGCTTCCAGCAGTCGCCGTATCGTTACTCGATTAACTCCCCGCGCCTCGTAAGGTTCCAACGGACCGGCGGGACAGTTCAACCATACTTTGATTCTGGCCTCCGCCGAAATAAGATGCACATGCGCTGGCCCATGGTCGTGAGTGTAAATCATTACGCGCCAGCCATCCAAAAGCAGTATTGTTGTTCCCATTACCGATTATCCCAGCTTTTTCGCCAGATCTTCAGCGCGCAGATGCGTGTAGCGCTTGAGCATCGACAGCGTCTTGTGACCGGTGATGCTGGCTACTTCCATCATATCAAATACCCCTCGCTCAAATAGACGACTCGTGGCCTCGTGCCTCAGATCGTGGAAGACCAGATCGACCAGGTAGTGTGAATCTGGCTGCCGTCTGATCCGCTCGCAAGCAGCGACGTATCGCTCCTTGGCGCGTTCAATGGCTCGCGTAAAGGCGATCCTTGTAGCTGCAATGTTTGCGTTGAATACGGGGCCACGTGGCAGCCGCTGGACTTTGCCTGTAGGTTTGAGAGTTTGGAGAATGCGCACAGCTTCGGGCGATAATGGCACAGCCCTGAATGCGTCATCATTTTTCGTTGTACCGCCGTCTTTGCCTCGAAAATGGGCTACTCGCTTTGTCAGGTCAACGTCCTCCCACTTGAGACTGAATAATTCGCCCTGGCGGGCGGCAGTTTCTAAGGCGAGACGTACCATCGGCTCAAGAACCGGATTCTTGTAACGCCGACACTCACGCAGAATACGTTTTTCTTCGCCGGGCAGTAGCCGGCGATCTCTACCAGGTGGCGGCGCCGGACGTTTGACGTTTGCGACGGGATTGGTGGGCAGCGGGTATCCCCATTCCTTCATTGCTTGAGAAATGACGCCAGACAGGGTATTGAGATAGTGATTGACCGTGCTTGCCGCCTTGCCGGCTTCAAGCAGGCCGTCGCGATAAACCGCAACGTTCTTGGCTTGTATCGCCACTAAGGCGTATGCGCCGAATTTCTCCTTAAGTCGATCAAGAATTTCCGTTTCCGACTTCGAATTCTTCTTGCTCGGCGTGACCTCGCGTTTGTAACGGTCAATCAAGTCGCCGATAGTCACCTTTTCTGATTCTGACCGGTGCATAAATACGCCGCGGTCCATTTCAGACTCGACGCCACGCGCCCACTCTTCGGCATCGGCGCGATAGATGAATGTCTTAGTTTGAGTCGGGAAGCCCAGCCGGCGAATCTGAGCTTCCCAGGAATAATCACCCCGTTTTCTGATCGATGCCATACTATCCTCAATGACTGCTGTGGCGCTATTGTGGCAATAATACACCAAATGCTCCGAAAACAGCATGAAATAAGGAAGAGGCAGCGGCCTGCAAAGCCGTCTACGCCGGTTTGATTCCGACCCTCGCGCCAAACAGTCGAATTACCCCACGCTTACCGCCTGATCAATCATGGTCCGGTCACTTTGGTGAGCAGTGCTCATGCTGGTGCCGTGAATGTGATGGCGGCGGCATGGGTGATGGCGCTCGACTTTGATCCACCCAAGGTGGCCGTTGTAATCGATGCCAATACCTATACCCGGAGACTTATCGAGGCGTCAGGGGAATTTGCCTTGAATATCCCCTGCCGGGCTATTGCAGGAAAGGTACTCAAGGCGGGATCCGCATCAGGGCGTGACGTGGACAAGTTTGCCCATGCCGGACTCGGGAAGTTTCCGTCTTTGCAGATAGGTGCTCCCCTGGTGGAGGGATGTGTGGCCTGGCTCGAATGTCGGGTGTTGCCAAGACCGGACAATGAGAAGCGCCACGATTTGTTTCTCGCCGAGGTCGTGGCGGCACAGGCGGATGACCGGGTTTTCCGGGAAGGGCGCTGGCTGCTCGCTGATGAAAGCCTGCGCACCCTTCACTATTTTGGGGGCGGAGATTTCGCTACGACTGGTGATATATTCAAGGCAAGCTGATGCCTATGGCATCGTTTAACCGATCAGGCTTGCGATTTGCTGCGCTAGGTGCAGGATGCCCTCTGGCGTCAGGTCGTTGCTGCTGAGACGCACGGCCTTCTCGAAGCCACGGAAATTTTTGGCCTGGGAGCGCTGGTAGAGCGGGTCATAATGGAGGTCGAGCAATTCGCCGACCAGGGTGCGGAAATCCCTGGTTTCGACCAGCGTGCGCCAGCGCGCCAGCCTTTCGCTGCTTTGCAGGCCGCGCAGCAGTTCGAACCTTTCGAGCAGCCAGCCCGGGTCGTCTAGGAAATAACCGTAATCGCGCAGCAGAAAATCGACCCGGGCGTCGAGCGCCGCATCGATGCAGTAGCTCGGCGCAGCGCGGATCCTCTCGAGCAGGGCGTCGGGTAATTGCAGGTTGCCGATCCGGCGGCTTTCGGCTTCGACGAATACCGGTCGCGCCGGATCGAAGCCGCTCAGAGCTGCGAACAGGCGCGACTCGAACATTCTTTGCGAAGGCTGCGGAATGTCGGGCAGGCCACCGAGCACCGAGCCCTTGTGCGCGGCCATTTCCTCCAGATGCAGAACTTGCGCGCCGAGCCGGGCCAGCGCCTCCAGCACGCGGCTTTTGCCGCTGCCGGTGGCGCCGCTGATGACGCGGTACTGGAAATTTGGCGGCAGCAGAACGAGTTGTTGGATGACATGCTGGCGCCAGACCTTGTAACCGCCGGCAAGGCGCTGCGCATCCCAGCCGATCTGGCGCAGGATATGGGTGAAAGCACCGCTGCGCTGTCCGCCGCGCCAGCAATAGACCAGCGGGCGCCAGTTGCGCGGCTTGTCGAGGAATTTCTGTTCGATATGCGCAGCGATGTTCCGTGCCACCAGTACCGCACCGATCTTCCTGGCGGCGAAAGGCGAGTCCTGTTTGTAGAGCGTGCCCACCTGGGCGCGCTGCTGGTCGTCGAGCACGGGACAGTTGATGGCGCGCGGCAAGCGGTCTTCGGCATATTCCGCAGGCGAGCGGACGTCGATGATCTCGTCAAATTCGGCCAACTGTGCTAGGTTGGCCACCCCATGTGACTGCTGGACTGACATTGGCAATGCCCAAAATCAAACTGACCCAATTTTCCCACGGCGGCGGCTGCGGCTGCAAAATAGCTCCGGCTGTGCTCACCGAAATCCTGGCGAATACGCCGCTGCGCGCCATGCCGACGGAACTCCTGGTGGGCACCGAAACCAGCGATGACGCGGCGGTCTATCAACTGAACGCGGAACAGGCGATCATCGCCACCACCGACTTCTTCACCCCGATCGTGGACGATCCGCGCGATTTCGGCCGCATCGCCGCGACCAATGCGCTGTCCGACATCTATGCGATGGGCGGCAAGCCGATCTTCGCCCTGGCGGTGGTCGGCATGCCGCTCGACAAGCTGCCGCTGGAGGTGATCCGGGAAATTCTTGCCGGCGGCGAGGAAATCTGCGCCCGCGTCGGCATCCCCATCGCCGGCGGCCATTCGATCGACGTGCTCGAGCCGATCTACGGGCTGGTGGGTATCGGCATCGTGCATCCGCGTCACGTCAAGCGCAACAGCGATGCGCGGGACGGCGATGTGCTGATCCTCGGCAAGCCGCTGGGCATCGGCATCCTGTCGGCGGCGCTGAAGAAGGGATTGCTGCCGCCTGCGGGCTATGCCGAGATGATCGCCCAGACCACCAAAATCAATACGCCCGGTGCCGCGCTGGCCGCTTTGGAAGGTGTTCATGCCATGACCGATGTGACCGGCTTCGGTCTTGCCGGACATCTGCTGGAAATTTGCCGCGGTTCTAACCTGCAGGCGCAGATCGAGTTTGCGCGCCTGCCCCTGATTCCCGCCGCAGAAAAGTTTGTGCGCGAGGGAATCGCCACCGGCGCTTCGTCACGCAACTGGAGCAGCTACGGTCAGGAAATCGCCCTGCCCGCGAAGGCCGAAGAGTGGCAGCAAAAACTGCTGACCGACCCCCAGACCAGCGGCGGTTTGCTGGTTGCGTGTGCCCCCGCCAGCGAAGCAGCAGTGCTGGCTGAATTCGGGCGGGAGGGCTTTGCGCCGGCGGTGATTGGTAAGCTGGCTCGCGCTGCGAGCAGTACCGTGCGTCTTATTGTTTCCTGAGCATCGGCCGGAGCGGGCGCCAGACGTTATCGAGCAGCATGGCCTGGGCTGCGGCGGTCGGATGCAGGCCGTCGTTCTGGAAGGCGGCGCGCTGATCGGCGAAGCCTTCCAGCATGAAAGGCAGCAGGACACTCTTGTATTGCTGCGCCAGTTCGCGATAGACCTCCTGGAACTTTTGCGCATAATCGGCGCCATAGTTGGGCGGCAGGCGCATCCCCAGCAGCAGCGTCTGAGCATGCGCAGCCTGGGCTTGCCGGATCATCATGGCCAGATTGCCGCGCATCTGCTCCAAAGCCAGGCCGCGCAGGCCGTCGTTGGCGCCCAGGGCGACGATCACGATTTCCGGCTGGTGCTGCTTGAGCGCAGGTGCCAGGCGGGCCAGGCCGCCGCTGGTGGTCTCACCGCTGATGCTGATATTGGCGACCGTGTAGGGAAAACCTTCCCGGGCCAGTCGCTTGCCCAGCAAAGCCGGCCAGCTTTGTTCCTGGGAAATGCCGAAGCCGGCGGAAAGGCTGTCGCCGACGATTAGAATGACCGGCGCGGCCTGACTGCATGTGCAGGCGGCGAACAACAGAAACCCCAAAATCCAGCGTGCCATGACAAATGATTTGAATCGGTTGGTGATCGAGGTCTGCGAACTCGGCAAGCAAGTGAAAAGCGGAGAAGGCATGCTGCGGATTTTGCACCAGATCAGCTTCGTCGTGGCGGCGGGCGAGGCGGTTGCCATTGTCGGCAGCAGCGGGTCGGGAAAGTCGACCCTGCTGGGGCTCCTGGCCGGACTCGACCTGCCGACATCCGGCACGGTGAGACTCGCTGGGCAAAATCTGACCGAACTCGATGAGGACGGGCGCGCCGGATTGCGCGGCCGCATGCTCGGTTTCGTATTCCAGTCATTCCAGTTGCTGCCCGCCTTGAGCGCACTGGAGAATGTCATGCTGCCGCTCGAACTCGCCGGCCGCGGCGAGGCCCGCCAGGTTGCGCAGGAAATGCTCATGCGCGTCGGGCTGGGCGAGCGGCTGGCGCATTACCCCAAGCACCTGTCCGGTGGCGAGCAGCAGCGCGTGGCGCTGGCGCGGGCCTTTGCGCTGAAGCCGCAATTGCTGCTGGCCGACGAGCCGACCGGCAATCTCGATGCCGTCACCGGCGAACAGGTCATCGAATTGATGTTCGCCATGAATGCAGAGCAGGGTACGACCCTGCTGCTGGTGACCCACGACGAGGCCCTGGCGCGGCGCTGCGGCAGAATCCTGCGCTTATCCGGCGGGCAACTCGCCGAGAATTGATGCCGCTGTGGCCACGCCGCTCCTGACGGCGCCTTCCAGCGTTGCCGGATAGTCACCGGAGACATAATCCCCGGCCAGCAGCAGGCCAGGCAAGGCCGTCCGCGTAGCGGGCCGCCGCACGGATGGCGTGCAGGCAAAGGTGGCGCGCTTTTCATTGATCAAGTGCGACCACAGCGGTGCGGGCAGATTCGGCACGATGCCGGCGATTTCTGCGTGAATGGCGCGCAGCAATGCTTCCCTGGGCAATTCGAGATGGCGCCCTTGCGCGCTGATTACCGCCGCCAGAACGCCCGGCGTACCGCAGAGCTGCCCGCGGTCGAACAGCCACTGCATGATGCCATGGGCATGGCCGAGCATGGGCAGCGGCAATCTGACCTCAGGCGGATAGCCGAAATGGCAAGTGATGATGGGCTGGTAACGGATTGCGGCGACCGCCTCCAGCAAGGATGCAAGCTGCGGCAGCGCGTCGACCAGCGCAGCCAGGTGATACGGCGCCACGGCAGTGATGACATGCGAATAGCGGCCGAAATCGTGGCTCGTCCCCTGCAGGACGAAGCCATCGTCTTCCCGGGAAATTTTCCTGATCGGCGTGTTGCGCAGGATTTCCCCGCCGCGCGCAGCAACGTATGCGGCGGCTAGATCGGGAAACAGCGACGTGAGGTCGGTGCGCGGCAGCAGCATGTCGCTGGCTTCACGCTGCGCCGCCAGGCTGTCGCGCAGCACATTGCAGAACACTTGGGCCGATGCGGATTGCGGCGGCGTGTTGAGGGCGGCGACGCACAGCGGCAGCCAGAGCAGATCGCAGACGCGCTGCGGTTGCGCCTGGGCGGACAGCAAATCGGCGACCGTGACGCTGCCGCCTTCGGCAAGCTTGAAGTGGCAGCGCTTGAGCGCCTGCATGAAGCGGATCGCCGCAAGCTTTTCCCGCCAACTCAGACCGCGTGCGCTCAGCAACCCCAGCAGCAGATGCAGCGGGGCAGGCAGGTGCGGCGCAGAAAGATGCAGCTGGCCCGGATAGCTCATGGTCAGGGGCAGGCGCAGCAGCAGCTTCCCGGTATCTACACCGACCAGCCGCATCAATCGCAGCGTCTCGCGGTAGGCGCCGAGCAGGATGTGCAGGCCGTTATCCAGGCGGCAGCCGTGTGCTTCCACCACGCGTGCCCGGCCGCCCAGCACACGGGATGAGTCGAACAGCGTGAGCGGTACGCGTTTTGCGGCTAGCTCCGCTGCCGCCGCCATCCCGGCATAACCGCCGCCGATGATCGCAACATTCAAGTTTTGAGCCATGTTCTCCAGGCCAGCCAGAGCTTGCGCAGCGGGGTGAGGGAGGTGCGCCGGTCCAGCACCAGGCAGCCATCGCGCTTGATCTCATCGAGCAGGCTGCGATAGATGGCGGCCATCATCAGGCCCGCGCGCTGCGACTTGCGGTCGCATTGCGGCAGTTGCGCCAGCGCCATGGCGTAGGTCTGTTCGGCACGTTCGATCTGGAACTCCATCAGGCGCCGGAAATTGTCGCTGTATTTCGAATTCAGGATGTCGCTGAGCGGCACTTCAAAGCGCTTCAACTCATCGAGCGGCAGATAGACGCGGCCGCGTCGTGCATCCTCGCCGACATCGCGAATGATGTTGGTGAGTTGGAATGCGAGCCCCAGATCGTGGGCGTATTTGAGTGTCTGCCGATCCTGGTAGCCGAAGATTTCCGCGGCCAGCAGGCCCACCACGCTGGCGACGCGATAGCAATACAAATGCAGCGCCTGATAATCGAGGTAGCGGGTCTGATTGAGATCCATCTCCATGCCATCGATGATCTCGATCAATTTCTCGAAAGGCAGGGCAAACTTCTGCAGCGCACCGGCGAGCGCCTGGGTGACCGGATGGCCCGGCTTGCCGGCATACAGCGCAGCCACCTCATTGCGCCACCAGGCCAGCTTGCCGCGCGCCAGCCCCGGGTCGCTGCACTCATCGACGACATCGTCCACCTCGCGGCAGAAGGCATACAGGGCGGTAATCGCGCGGCGTCGCTCAGGTTCGAGAAACAGGAAGCTGTAGTAGAAACTGGAGCCGCTCGAAGCGGCGCGCTGCTGGCAGTATTCGTCCGGGGTCATGGCTTGTTCAGGTTCTCAGGCTGCGCCACAACAGCAGCGGCCAGTCAGTCGTCGTCAATGCGGGACGACGATGGAACACATCGTAGCCGACCCTCTCGATTTTCTCCAGAATGCGCAAGCCGCCAGCAATGATCATGCGCAATTCGAGCCCTATCCGTCCCGGCAGAAGACGCCCCAACGGTGCGCCGGCGTACATCACCCGGCGCGCCCGCTCCACCTGAAATTGCATCAGGGCGCGCCAGTGTCGATCCACCCGGCCTTCGGCGATGTGCGCTTCGCTGACAGAGAAGCGCGCCATATCTTCCCGGGGCAGATAGATCCGGCCCTTGCCCCAGTCGATGCCAACATCCTGCCAGTGATTGATCAGTTGCAAGCTCGTGCAGATCGCGTCCGAATAACTCAGATGCTGCGGTGTTTCGGCACGATACAACCGCAGCAGCAGGCGGCCGATGGGATTGGCGGAGCGCTGGCAGTATTTCAATAAATCGGAAA
This sequence comes from Betaproteobacteria bacterium, assembly GCA_016234745.1. Taxonomy (GTDB): domain Bacteria; phylum Pseudomonadota; class Gammaproteobacteria; order Burkholderiales; family Rhodocyclaceae; genus JACRAR01. Next base: position 14,493 of record JACRAR010000049.1, read on the forward strand.
AATCGGCATAGCGTGTCTGGGTCACGTCTTGCGTGAAGGCATCGAGGAGGTCATCGAACAGGCCGAGCGGCAGCTGGTGTTCGGCAATGACGCCAGCCAGACGCTGGAATAGCGGGTCAGCGGAACTTGCTCCGCCAGCGATGCGGCGCAGTTCGTTGCGGTAAGCATCCAGCAGGCGCAATCTTTCTGCGGGTTCAAAGGCTCCCTCGTCGGCCATGTCGTCGGCATTGCGGGCAAACCAGTAAATCGCCGCGACCGGCTGTCGCAAGTGTTCCGGAAGGAGCCAGGAGGCAACGGGGAAGTTCTCGTAATGGTCGACGGGCATTGCCTACAGTATAGAGGTGAATCAGTTAAAATGAGCGCCCCGCACGGCAATGGGCGAAGGTGGCGGAATTGGTAGACGCACTGGATTTAGGTTCCAGCGCCGCAAGGCGTGAGAGTTCGAGTCTCTTCCTTCGCACCACCCTGGTGTCAGAGTTTTCCCGATACAGAGTGAAGGCGCCTGCAAGAGGCGGATGATGAAATTCTTCTGGCAGACGAAGTGGCTGGCAACGCTGATATTGGCGCTCGTTTGCGGAAGCGCTGTTGCCGATATGGCAGCAGGGCTTGCAGCGTACAGTCGCGGTGATTACCTGACAGCACTTACCGAATTCAGGTCGGAAAGCAAGCGGGACAATCCCCAGGCGCTCAATCTCATCGGTATCATGTATGCGGAAGGTCAGGGTGTTGAGCGTGATTACAAGTTGGCAGCGGACTGGTTTTTCAAGGCGCAAGTTTTGGGCTCGCTCGAAGCCATGGCCAACCTGGGCCGCATGTATGCCCTGGGTCTTGGCGTAGCCAAGGACGATGCAACTGCCTTGAAGCTCTTGCGCGATGCGGCGCTTGGCGGATATCGTCCGGCGATGCTGCGACTGGCCGATGTCTATGAGAAAGGCGAGTTGGGCTTGGCTGCTGATCCTGCGCAAGCCAAGGCATGGCGTGCTCGAGCCGGGGGAGCTTCGGGCGAGTTTTACGATCTGCGCAAACTGCCACCCCTCAGGGTGTTGCCGCCGGACGAAGAGCCGGCAGGCAAAGCGCCGATTCCGCCAGCGCCGGGGCGAAAGCTCGCATCCAGGCCATCTTCAGTGTCGCAGGCCAGCCCCGGCGATCTACTTGAAAAGCAGGTTTTCGAGCGGCTGGAGAAATACGGGAAACGAGAACGCAAGCTGATTGTCGCTTCGACCGACAAGTCACCGGCGCTGGCCGCCTATCTGGAAGCGCTGCGGATTCAACTCAAGCAGCATTCGTCTGGTGAATTTCCGGTAAACACGCGCGGAATGACGATCACAATTTCCGTTCTGCAAGACGGTGCGGTCAAGAGTGTCGAATTGGATAGGAGTTCAGGAGATACCAAGCTTGACCGGCAAGTTATTTCATCGCTCAGGAAGCTCGGACAACTGCCGCCTTTGCCTGCTGTGACCCGTGAGGTTGCAGATGTCCTGGTAGTTACGGCGAAGCTGCCGATTGATTGAAGGCAATTGGACGGAGTCTGCTTTGTCCGAGCCCGGATTGCCAGCGCCAGGTATCGGCGCACATGGTGTACAGGTCGCGTTTGGCCTGCCATTGGAGCAGTTGATGGGCGAGGCTTGGATCGGCCCAGTACTGGGCAACATCCCCCGGGCGGCGCGGGGCGATCCGGCAAGGTATGGTTCTTCCGCTTGCGGCCTCGAAGGCCTTGACCACCTCGAGCACGGAAAAGCCGCGGCCCGTTCCCAGATTGACCGTGAGCATGCCCCCCTGGCGCTTCAGATAATCCAGAGCGGCCAGATGGCCCGCGGCAAGGTCGGCCACATGGATGTAGTCGCGCACGCCTGTGCCATCCGGTGTCGGATAGTCGTTGCCCCAGACATTCAGATATTCGCGATTGCCTGAAGCCACCTGGGCCACGAAGGGCATCAGGTTGTTGGGAGTTCCCCGCGGATCTTCACCAAGCAGGCCGGACGCGTGTGCGCCCACGGGGTTGAAATAACGCAGTCGGGCGATGTGCCAGGCAGGTTCGGCGCGGTGCAGATCGGCCAGAATGTCCTCGATCATCAGCTTGGCGCGGCCATAGGGATTGCTCGTCAAGCGCGGAAAATCCTCGCGGATCGGGTTGCTTGCCGGATCCCCATAAACGGTGGCCGAGGATGAAAAGACGAAGGTGCTAATGCCAGCTCTGCGCATCGCATCGAGCAATTGCACCGTGCCATGCACATTGTTGTCGTAATACGCCAGCGGCTGCATCACGGATTCGCCCACGGCCTTGAGGCCGGCGAAATGCATGACCGCATCAATTGCATGCTCGGTGAAGACGCGATCGAGCAGCGCCGCGTCGCGGACATCGCCCTGAATGAAGCGGGGGCGCTTGCCGCACAATGCCTCCAGCCGATCGACGACCTCAATGCGGCTGTTGCAGAGATTGTCGAGAATCAGCAGTTCGTGCCCGGCCTGAGCCAGCACAACGCAAGCATGGGAACCGATATAACCGGCGCCGCCGGTGACGAGGATCATGGATGGATAAGTACCCCTGGATGACCGCCGGGATTATAGGCCGCTTCCCGGGGGTACCGGCCTCATCGCCATGCCTGCCGGACTGGGCGGCGCTGTCGACCGGGAATAATCTCAGCCCGGCCATTGGTCCTTTTGCAGGATGAAAATCTTGCCTTCACCCCCCGCGCAGTCGACCCATGTCATGGGCAACTCGGGGAAGGCGGCCTCCACCAGATCGCGGTTGTGTCCGACCTCGACAGCCAGCAGGCCGTGCGCGGCGAGACGGTTCCTGGCGTGCTGCAGGATGCGCCGGACGATGTCGAGCCCATCTGCGCCGGCTGCGAGCGCCAGGGCCGGTTCGTGGCGGTATTCCGGCGGCAGGGCTGCCATGGCTGCGGCCGTGACGTAGGGCGGGTTGGACACGATCAGGTCGTAGCGCTGCTTGCCCAATGCGTCGAACAGATCGGACTCGACCAGGCGGACTCTATCGTCCAAGGCGTAGTCGGCGACATTGCGCCGGGCCACGGCCAGGGCATTTGCGGACAAGTCGACGGCATCGATGCGCGCCTCATGGAAGACCAGCGCCATCATGATGGCGAGGCAGCCCGAACCGGTGCACAGGTCGAGCGCGGTCCGCACCGACTCTGGCGATTCCAGCCAGGGCGCGAAGTCGTTCGCGAGCAACTCGCCGAAATAGGAGCGCGGCACAATGACGCGCTCATCGACATAGAAGCGGCACTCGCCGAGCCATGCCTCGTGGGTCAGATAGGCGGTCGGCATCCGCTTGGCGATGCGCAGCTGCAGTACGTGATGTACGGCCATGCGCTCAGCGCGAGTCAGCTTTGCGTCGAGGAAGGGTTCGAGGCGATCGCGCGGCAGGTGCAGGGTATGCAGCAGCAGCCAGGCGGCTTCGTCATAGGCGTTGTCGCAGCCGTGGCCGAAGTGCAGGCCGGCCTCGTTGAAGCGGCTGACGGCGAAGCGCAGCCAGTCGCGCAGGGTTTGCAGTTGTTCGATCAAATCATTCATTGTTGTCCCAGCAAACGTGCCAATAGGCTTTCGTAGCAGGCCGCCAGAGGTTCCAGGTCGGCAACCGCCACGCATTCGTTGATCTTGTGGATGGTGGCGTTGATCGGACCGAATTCCGCCACCTCGGCGCAGATGTCGGCGATGAAGCGGCCGTCGGAGGTTCCGCCGCTGGTGGACAGTTGCGCCGATACGCCGGTCACGGTCCGGATTGATTCCTGCATGGCTTGCACCAGCTTGCCGGGCGCCGCGAGGTAGGGTTGCGATGCCTCCCAGGAAAGTTGATATTCGAGATCATCCCGGTCGAGAATCTCATGCACGCGCTCCTGCAGATTCCGGGGCGTGCTGGCGGTGCCATGGCGGAAATTGAAACTGACTTCACACTGGCCCGGAATCACGTTGCCGGCACCCGTGCCCGCATGCAGATTGGAGATCTGAAAAGTGGTCGGAGGGAAATGTGCATTGCCCTCATCCCAGGCGGTTCGGGTCAGTTCAAGCAGGGCGGGCAGCGCCAGATGTACCGAGTTCTTGCCGAGTTGCGGGTAGGCCACGTGGCCTTGCACGCCTTCGACAACCAGCCTGGCAGAGAGCGAGCCGCGCCGGCCGTTCTTGATGGTGTCGCCCAGGCGCTCGATGCAGGTCGGTTCGGCGACGATGCAGTAGTCGATGCGCTCACCGCGCCCCTGCAGGGCCTCAACGACGCGTACCGTGCCGTCCACGGCATCGCCTTCCTCATCCGAAGTCAGCAGCACGGCGATTGAGCCTGCATGTTGCGGCTGCTGTGCGACGAAGCGCCCGATGGCAACCACAAAAGCTGCCAGTGAAGATTTCATGTCGGCCGCCCCGCGTCCGTACAGCATGCCGTCGCGTACTGCGGGCTGGAATGGATCGCTGTGCCAGGCGTCGCGCGGGCCGGGCGGCACCACATCGGTGTGTCCGGCAAAGCAGCACAGCGGGGCGGACCGGCCGCGCCGCGCCCAGAGATTGCTGACCTTGCCGCTGTCGATGCGCTCCAGCTTGAATCCCAGCGCGGCCAATTTCGCGCCGATCAGGTCGATGCAGCCGGCATCCTCGGGCGTCAGGGAAGGACGCGCAATCAGCTCCTTCGCCAGGGCAAGCACCGCGCTCATGCGATTCCGTTCATTCCACGTATTTCATTCCACGCATTTCATTCCATTTTGATCCGGAATTCACTGAAGCCCGATCCTGGCGTGACCGACTTGGCCGGGTCGAAGGCCACGCCCGTACTCTGGGCAGCGGCATTGCCGGCCTGGTCGTTATTGATCAGGTAGAGGAAATTGTTGGCCGAATCGGCATTGGCGGTGGCTTCCTCGAGCGTGATGGTGCCCGCCTTGTAGAGGTTGAAGAGCGCCTGCTCGAAGGTTTGCGAGCCGGGCGACATGCTTTGCTCCATCGCATCCTTGATGCCGCCCATGTCGCCTTTTTCGATCAATTCGGCAATGTGGCGTGAATTCAGCAGCACCTCGACGGCCGGGGCGCGGCCGCCGTCCGGCTTTTTGACCAAACGCTGCGAGATGATCGACTTCAGCGTGACTGCCAGGTCGGCGAGCAGGGCAGGGCGGTTCTCCAGCGGGTAGAAGCTGATCACCCGCGCCAGCGCGTGGTAGCTGTTGTTGGCATGCAGGGTGGCCAGGCACAGGTGGCCGGACTGGGCATAGGCGATGGCCTGCGCCATGGTGTCCTTGTCGCGGATCTCGCCGATCAGGATGCAATCCGGCGCCTGGCGCAGGGCATTCTTCAGCGCGGTGTGGAAGCTGCGCGTATCCGAGCCGACTTCGCGCTGATTGACGATGGATTTCTTGTTCTTGAAAATGAACTCGACCGGATCTTCCAGGGTCAGGATGTGGCCGGACTTGCGCTCGTTGCGATAGTCGAGCATGGAGGTCAGGGTGGTGGACTTGCCCGAGCCGGTGGCGCCGACCATCAGGATCAGGCCGCGCTTTTCCATGATGACTTCGCACAGCACTTCCGGCAGGTTGAGGCTTTCGAAAGCCGGAATGTCGGCGGGGATGTAGCGCACCACCAAGGCCGGCGAACCTTTCTGGCGGAACACCGAGAGACGGAAATTGCCGACCCCTTCCAGCGCATAGCCGGTGTTCAGCTCCAGCGCTTCCTCGAACTCCTTGTACTGCACCTCGCTGAGAATCTCATGCAGCAGGCCGGTGATGGTCTGGCTGTCCATCACCTGCTGGTTGATCGGCATGGCGACGCCGTTGAGCTTGATGTTGATCGGCGCACCGACCGAGATGAAAATGTCCGAGGCGTGTTTTTCCGCCATCAACTGGAACAGCCGTTGCATCGCACTCATGCTTTTCTCTCCCATCGCCAATACTTCCGTAACTTTTTCGCTTGCCAGCCGGCTTCAGTCGAAGCGCAGCAGTTCGTTGATCGCCGTCCTGGCACGCGTCTGGGCATCGACGCGCTTGACGATCACGGCGCAATACAGGTTGTACTTGCCGTCCTCCGAGGGCAGGGTGCCCGGGATCACCACCGAGCCTGCCGGAATCTTGCCGTAGCTGACCTCGCCGCTGGCGCGATCGTAAATCCTGGTGCTCTGACCGAGATACACGCCCATCGCGATCACCGAGTTCACCTCGACGATGAGGCCTTCGGCCACTTCCGAGCGGGCGCCGATGAAACAGTTGTCCTCGATGATGGTCGGGTTGGCCTGCAAGGGTTCAAGCACGCCGCCGATGCCGACGCCGCCAGAAAGATGAACGTTCTTGCCGATCTGGGCGCAGGAGCCGACCGTGGCCCAGGTGTCGATCGTGCTGCTTTCATCGACGTAGGCGCCGATGTCCACGAAGCTCGGCATCATCATCACGTTGTGCGCCAGGAAGGCGCCGTGCCGCGCAAATGCCGGCGGCGCGACGCGCAAGCCGCTCTTGTTGAAGGTATGCGTATCGTAGTGAACAAACTTGCTCGCCACCTTGTCGAAATACTTGGTCGCACCGTCATCCATGACCCGGTTTTCCTCGAGTCGGAAAGACAGCAGCAGGGCTTTCTTGATCCACTGATGAGTGATCCATGCGCCGTTGATTTTTTCGGCAACGCGCAGCTTGCCCTGGTCTAGTTCATCGAGGACGCCATTCACGGCCTCCCCGATTCTTGCCGGGGCATTGCCCGGGTGCAGTTCGGCACGTTTCTCCCAGGCCTGCTCGATCATTTGCTGGAGTTCGTGCATGATGGTGGATGCCGTTTCCCAGTTAGAGCTTCTGACAAAAGCGGGCAATGCGGTGTGCCGCTTCGATGCATTCGTCGACGCTTGCGACCAGGGCGATGCGCAGGAAGTTGGCGCCCGGATTGATACCCCCTGACTCGCGCGCAAGAAAGCTGCCGGGCAGCACGATGACATTATATTGACGCAGCAATTCCCGCGCAAAATCGGTGTCGGCGACCGGGGCGAATTTGGCAACTGAGACCCACAGGTAAAAGCCCGCTTCCGGTCGGGCGACATCGAGATGCTGGGCGATCAATGGTGTCACCTTGTCGAATTTCTCAGCGTACAGGCGGCGGTTGTCGCGCACGTGCGCCTCGTCGTTCCAGGCGGCGATGCTGGCCGCCTGCACCACCGGACTCATGGCGCCGCCATGGTAGGTCCGATAGAGCAGAAACTGCTTGATGAGGGCGGCATCGCCGGCGACAAAGCCGGAGCGCATGCCCGGCACGTTGGAGCGCTTCGACAGGCTGGAAAACATCACCAGGTTGCGGTAATCGTCGCGGCCGAGCTGCTTTGCCGCCTGCAATCCTCCCAGCGGGGGACCCGGTTGCGCTCCCTGGTCAAAATAAATTTCCGAATAACATTCATCGGAGGCGATCACGAACCGGTACTGGTCGGACAGTTCAAAGAGTTTGCGCCAGCTCGCGAGGTCGAGCACCTTGCCGGTCGGGTTGCTCGGCGAGCAGACATAGACGAGTTGCACGCGTTGCCACTCGGTTGCAGTCAGCGCATCGAAATCCAGTGCGAAACCATGCTCCGGCACGGTGTTGAGAAAAATCGGTTTGGCTCCGGCGAGCAGGGCGGCGCCTTCGTAGATCTGGTAAAAAGGGTTGGGGCAGAGCACCAAAGCCTGGTGATTGGAAGAAGCATGCGAGGCGTCGACCACGGTCTGGGCAAAAGCGAACAAGGCTTCGCGGGTGCCGTTAACCGGCAGCACCTGGGTCGCCGGGTCGGGTGCGGGCAAGCCATAGCGCCGGCCAATCCAGGCTGCGATGGCCTGACGCAAGGAGTCGCTGCCCTGCGTGCTAGGATAGCTTGCCAGGCCTGACAGGTTTTCCGTCAGCGTGCGCTTGATGAAGTCGGGCGTTTCGTGCTGCGGTTCGCCGATCGAGAGCTTGATCGGCGGCAAATCCCCGGGCGGGGTCACTCCGGCGAACAGACGCTGCAGCTTTTCGAAGGGGTAGGGCTGGAGCAGGGCGAGATGGGGGTTCACTGTGGCGCGATTTTCTGGGGATGAGCAGATTATATGGCAGGCAGGGACAAGTCAGTAGCAGTGCTTGCGCTGCTGAGCGGTGCCATCGTTTGGGGCATCATCTGGTATCCCTACCGGATGCTGGAGCAAGCCGGATTGTCGGGACTGAGCGCGTCCATACTGACCTATCTGGTTGCACTGGTCCTGGGTGTCCTGCTGTTGCGCAAGGGGATTTGCGCGCAGCGCCCCACCTGGATCTTGTTGCTGATCGGGCTTTGCGCCGCCGGCTGCAACCTGGGCTATGTGCTGGCCATGCTGCACGGCCAGGTGATGCGGGTGCTGCTGCTGTTTTATCTCGCCCCGCTGTGGACTGTCCTCTGGTCGCGCCTGTTGCTCAATGAGCGGCTGACCGGCACCGGCATGGGTGTGATCGCATTGTCACTGGGTGGCGCGGTCACCATGCTGTGGCGGCCGGAGCTGGGTGCGCCCTGGCCCGCCAACGTATCCGAATGGCTCGGCATGGCGGCCGGCTTCCTGTTCGCCTTGTCGAACGTGCTGGTGCGCCAGGCGGCGCATTTGAGCATCGAAATAAAATCGCTTGCGGTATTTGCCGGTGTGGTGCTGCTCGGCTTGCTGGCGCTGCCATTCGAGCCCGTCACGGCCGTGATGCAGAACCGCCCTTTGCAGCTGGCCGCGGAGCACTGGCTGCAGTTGCTGCTGCTCGGGGCGCTGCTGCTGGTGATCAATCTGGTCGTGCAGTACGGCCTGACCCACACCTCGGCGAACCAGGCCATCGTGATTTTTTTGTTCGAGCTGGTGGTCGCCGCCGTGTCGTCCTGGCTGCTTGCCGGCGAAATCATGGGTCCCCGGGACTGGCTGGGCGGCGCGATGATTATCGCGGCCAGCCTGTTTTCGGGGAAGATGGAGGAGAGCTACAGTTTGGAAAAATCCAAAGTCGCGAAATAATCGTCGAGCGTTTCCGCGCGCCGAATCTGCATGACGGAACCGTCTTCGCGCAACAACAGCTCGGCGCAGCGCAGCTTGCCGTTGTACTGGAAGCCCATCGCGTAGCCGTGGGCGCCGGCATCGTGGATTACCAGCAGGTCGCCGGGTGCAATTGCGGGGAGCTGCCTGTCGATGGCGAACTTGTCGTTGTTCTCGCATAGCGAACCGACCACGTCGTAGGTATGGTCCTGCGCTGCGCTTTCCTTGCCCAGCACCGTGATGTGGTGGTACGCACCGTACATGCCCGGCCGCATCAGGTTGGACATGCAGGCGTCGACGCCAATGTATTGCTTGTACGTGCTCTTGTGGTGAATCGCCTCGGTGACGAGGTAGCCATAGGGGCCGGTGATGCAGCGGCCGTTTTCCATGAAAATCTTCATTGGATGCAAGCCGGCCGGCACGATGATTGCCTGATACGCCTGCTGTATTCTTTGACCGACCCAGTCGAGGTCGACCGCCTTCTGACCGGGGCGATAGGGAATGCCGATGCCGCCGCCGAGGTTGACAAATTCAACCCGGATACCCGGCTCGCGGGCAAGTTCCACGGCCAGTTGAAACAGCATCTGCGCCGTTTCGACAAAGAACTCGGGGTTCAGCTCGTTTGATGCGACCATCGTGTGCAGCCCGAAACGGCGTACCCCCTTCGCCTGCAACTGCCGGTAGCCTTCCACCAACTGTTCGCGCGTGAAGCCGTATTTCGCTTCCTCCGGCTTGCCGATGATGGCATTCCCCTCGCGCAGCGGACCCGGGTTGTAGCGCAGGCAAATTGCTTCCGGCAAGCCAACATGCTCTTCCAGATAAGGAATGTGGGTGATGTCATCGAGATTGATGAACGCACCGAGTTCCTTGGCCCGGCGATATTCTTTTGCCGGCGTCTCGTTCGAGGTAAACATGATGTTTTCGCCGGTGATGCCGACGCGCTCGCAGAGTTCCAGTTCCGCCAGGCTCGAGCAGTCGCCGCCCAGACCTTCCTGCCGCAGGATCTTCAGCAAGTACGGATTCGGTGTCGCCTTGACGGCAAAATATTCCTTGAACGCTCCCCACGCGAATGCCTGGTTCAGTCGCCGGGCGCTGGCGCGGATCGCGGCTTCGTCGTAAATGTAGAACGGCGTCGGGAAATTGCGGACTATCTGACGGATGGTTCGCTCGTCGAAGGGAAGTGTCTTGTCGCTCATGTTGGCTCGTAGGTTCGGGATGCTTGATTTGTGGAAAATGCCTGCGGGGGCGTGAGTGTACCCTGCCACGGCAAAGACTGGCAATCTCACTCCGGCGACTTATGAAGTTGAGCGGCCCGAAGACGGCCTTCTCGCCGGAGGGGCCGGCCCGAACGCCGGGTTTCGGATTGAGACGACCCTGCGGCTCGTCTCAATCCTTAAGGGTTAGCCAGCAGATCGGGTAGTGAGCTACGACCATTTCGCAAGCTTTCTTTGAATACGCGAACAGAATAACTCAACCTCTTTGGCAGAAAGGCGCTCTGCCTTGTAGAGCGACAACATCTCGAACCGACATGCGGGAGCACAGGTGCCAAGGAGTGCTGTCTTCAACACTCGTTTCACCGGTTGCCGCAGCAGCAGGCGATCCACCCACCACGGTGAGCCCAGTGATGTAATGGCAAGCGCCCGCCGCAGCTTGTGAAGCCTTGGCTTGATCGGGCCGAGATCGTTGGCGTGGTCGTAGGCGATGCCCGGCGCCCAGATACGGTCGAACCACCCCTTCAGGATAGCGGGAAACCCAAACCACCAAGTTGGAAACACCAGAACGAGAGCGTCAGCGGAGAGCAGACGCTCAATCTGGGATTGAGTGGCTGTGGAATCATACGGTGGGTTGTAGTAGCTCTGGCGTTCGCTGACAGTAAGCGAAGGCAAGAATTTGGTTTGGTAGAGTTCTTCGATCTCTACCTCGTGGCCAGCCTCGGTCAAGGCCTGGATAGCAAGCTGCGCCAAGGAATGGCACAGGCTATCGGTGATTGGATGGGCGACTACGACAAGACACTTCATGTTGTATTTATGCGTTCGACGAGTAGTCCAGGTGTGCCGCCTTTGCCCTCTTCAGGAACGCGCCGAACAGGCGAATCCGCTGCAACATGCCGTGGATGCCGAAGCGAGCGAGAGGGGGAAGGACTCGATAGAAGGGTACCGCATTGGTCCACAGCTTAGCGTACTCGGCGTAGAAGTCCTTCAGCGGCAACTTGGTCGGAAGGAGCGCATGAATCATGTCGAATAACTCCGGCTTGCGGCTAAGCAGTTCATGCTCCCTTTCTGCATAGAGTTGGGTGCCTGGCAAGGGTGTCAGCACCGTGAACGTGGCGTACTTGTGCTTCATCCGCCGCACATAAGCCAGGAGACTGCGAAAATCCTCGCGCGTGTAGGCCGGGTCCACCATGTAAGAGGCGTACATCATGATCCCCAGCTCGTCGAGTATCCGCACCGCCTCGGCCTGTTGGGCGGACGTGATGCCTTTGTGCATGGCCGCAAGGCGTGCGTCCGAGTAGTCCTCCATGCCAACGAAGACCTGGGACAGGCCGATCTTCGCCCATTTGGCGAACAGCTCCGGGTGCTTGACGATGGTGTCGACCCGCCCATACAGGAAGTAGCTCTTCTTGATTCCGGCGGCGGCAATCAGGTCGGCCAGCCTGTCCATGCGCTTGGTATCGAGCATGGATTCGTCGTCGCAAAAGAACACGTTCGGCTCTGCCACCGACCTGAGTTCTTCCACCACCGACTCGGGGCGGCGGCGCAAGTACTTGCCGCCGGTAATGGACCAAAGCGCGCAAAAGTTGCAGCGCGCGGTGCAGCCCAGAGAAGTGCGGACCGACGCCAGTGGCTTAAACCATTCGCTGAAATAGTTCTGCCGGTGGGCTGCGGTCAGCGACCGGTCGGGGAAGGGAAGGTCGTCGAGGTCTGTGTAGCGCCGCGGCGGGCCAAAGCGCAGGCCCGCCGGAGTGGGTACGGCGACGCCCTCGATTGCTTCGAAGCCCCGGCCCGCCTCGGTGGCCGCCACGATCTCGCGCAAGGCGAAGACGCCTTCGCCGATGACGACCGCGTCGATGGCCGGAATACTGAAATCCTCGGGCCGCACGGTGGCGTGATGCCCACCGACCACGATCCGCAGTGACGGGAACGCTGACTTGAGACGCGCCGCAAGGTTCTTGACGATGTTGAGCTGGCTGGTATAGCCGGTGAGTCCGACGAGCTGCGGCTGCAAGCGCCGGCAGGCCGACTCGACGTCCGGCGTCAGCCGCGCATCGAGAATTTCCGCTACATGTCCATCCAGTTGCAAGCCCGCGCCCAGGTATTCCAGCCCCAAGGGCTCGAAGAGGAATATGCGGTCGGACAGCGGATCGCTGCTGGGCGGTTGAACAAGCAAGACCTTCATGGTCGATTCCTCCGGAAACCGGATTCCAAGGCCCAATGTAAAGGTGACCGGCGCTGCGCAGCTCTAGCGCACAGCGCCCGGCGACCGAAGAGAGCGAGGTCGACCGCCACGTTAGGAGTCGGCATTGGATAGGGCGAAAGCACGATTGGAACGGGATGGGTGCCGCGCATAAGCGCGCTCTCCGAGTTTCTGAGTAAGCGGCCAGAGAAATGCGTACCAAGGAACAGGCAATGCCCAGCGACCATAGGCTTTGGGCGGACGGCTTACTTTGCGAGCAGGGTCGAGAGTAACTTTTGCCAGAGCAATACCTTCATCCGCTCCGAGCTGAACCATGAGGCTTCCATCGGAGTCGGCCACCGCCGAAAGCCCGGGAAAACTGCTGTTCTGCGCGGGAAAGCCACCTGGAAGCGGCGTGACAAGAGGGCCGCAACGGTTTGCCATTACCACCGGAACGCCAAGTGCCTGTGCGTAGAAAGCCGTGCTGCCCTTCAGCATGCAGTCGAAAGCGGCGGAATCCTTCTTGCGCATGGGGAATGCCGGGGTGGGGGTGCCCGCCGCGGTGGGCTGGATGACAATATCGACCGATGCCTGATGCAATGCGGCGATTCGCTCGTAGAGAAGGTTTTCGTAACAGATGCCAACCCCAATGCGACCGATCTCTGTGTCGATGTGGTGCGGGTCGTTTCCGCCACGGAAGAAGTAAGCCTCTACGGATGCTGGCGGAGACTTTCTGACGCGGCCGGCAATGGTGCCTTGCGGTGTGGCAAGAACGAAACTATTAAAGAAGTCGGAGCCGTCCGCCTCTGCGTAGCTCATGCCAAGAAAAATGCCGAAGCGACGAGCTGTTTGCTTGAGCCACGCCACGCTCGGGCCTGTAACCCTTTCGGCGGTGTTCCAAATATCTTCCGTGAGCAGATACCCGCCAGGCGTTAATTCCGGCAAGAGAACCAAATCCGCACCTTGGGTGGCTGCCCGTTCAATATATGTTTCGGCATGCGCCAGGTTTTCCTTGGTGCGGAGCGGATCGCAACGAATTTGGATGGCGGCTACAACGAGACTGCGCGACATGATGAATGAGACTCCCAATGTGGAGGTCGCCGGCGCTGCGCGGCTTTATCGCGCAGCGTCCGGTGGACGAAAGGTTATGCGGCGCGCTCAAGCGGAACTTCCCAGCCAGAGAATACAAGTACGGCGGGATGGCACTTGAGAGCGCGGGCAAATACCTTCGCGCGCTCAACACCCAAATTTACTCGACCATTTTCAATGGCGGAGATGGTGGCTTGCGGAATGCCCGGGAGTTCGGACAGTTGGCTTTGGCTCAGTTCCTGGAGTTCGCGCAGGATACGGACAGACTCTCCCACCGAGACCTCAACTCGTTTTTTCGCGGGGCGAAACTCATTCATTTCATGGCCTCCTGCAATCGTGGGCGGTGACATGGACAACTTGAATCTGCAACAAGTTGGCGACAACTCGGTAAATCACTCGCCACTGAAGCCCGAGCCGAGAGGAACGATGACCCTTCCACTCATCAGACTCGGCAGAGAGCCGTTGCCACCAACATTGATGCCGCGAAAAAGGGCTACGTACGTATTCATTCAATTACCTTGCGAAAAATGCGGGTCATGTATTCAACCTCTGGACTGGCGCCAAAAGGTTTGCATCTCGGGCAAGCAGCCATTTCCCGCCGACGCGCCGTAAAACCGTAAACGTATGTCCTGCACGCTCTATTGGCAATTCCGCTCCTAGAGGCGTGACAGTCACAGAAAGTTTTGACCATATATAAGCCATGTCACCCGAAACCTGAATTTCCTGAATCTCGGCTGCACTCTCAAGTTTTGGGCGAGGACTCCCATGCGGAACCTGAGAAAGCGCTGCGAACTCAGCTTTGCCCATGGGGGCGCGGCCAGGTACCAGAAAAACGACATCCTCCGTCATGAGGCTAAGCACGGTGCCTATGTCCCCGGCCTTTGTAGCTGAGAGCCATGTTTGCACCAACTCACGGATTTGTTCTTCGTCGCTCAGCATGCTGATCTCTTTGATGTGTTACCCATGTTCCCGGACTAATCTGTTACCTATCTTCCCGACCGCTCAGTATTGGCTCACAACGAACCTCCGTCTTGACTGAGTTGGCGATGAAACACTCTTCATGCGCTTCATGATGAAGTTGTTGGAGTTCATCAGCGGTCGGCTGCTTCTCTCCAGAAAATGTCACTTCGGGACGAAGCGTAACGACCGACATCATCAACTTGCCCTTGGAATCTTTCTCCATCACACCTTCAGCAATGTCGTGATAGTGGTCCACAACGAATCCAAGTTTCGCCGCGATGGACAGAAACCAAAGCATGTGGCAACTGGAAAGGGACGAAACAAACACCTCTTCAGGATCGACGGCGTTCGGCACAGAGTATGGGAGAGGAACCACATGCGGCGAAGATGAGCCGACCACCTCGATTCCGCCGTCGAAGCGAAGAACGTGCTTTCGGCTGTAGCGGTTGTCGATGAACTTCTGTCCTGATCGAGACCAGAGGACTTCGGCGGTGTAGGCGGTCATGGTGTGCGCTCTACGTAGAAGTCACCGGCGCTGCGCGGCCTTATCGCACAGCGTCCCCTGCACCGCAGGGTTGGGCGTCATGTCGGTCACTCACCTTCCCAGTAGTTGAGAGACTGACCTTCACGACCGACGAAACGGAATAGCTGGGGTTTCCCGTCAGGGTCTGGCGGTGCTTCGGCAAACACGCCAAATTTTCCAGAGTCTGGGTACTCGCCAACCTCAGGAGACAGCTTGGTACTCACCGCGAGATAGCGCAGTTCCTCTTCTCCAGTGTTGATGATCTCGTGGGCGGCCTCTTTCCCGCCAGGGGGAAGCGCAACAACATCGCCAGAACGAATGGGGTATTTGTCGGGACCGATCCGAATGGTGCCCGCACCTTGCAGCACGAAAACCATTTCTTCGTTTACCCAATGGTTGTGAAAGGGAAACGCACTCTTGCCAGGCGGGACGGCAGTTACGTTGTAGCCAAGTTTCTTAGCTCCGACGCGAGGGCCGATTGCGCCGATCTTTGCGTCAAATCTGTCGGCAGTGGCGCCCGTGGGAGCAAACGCTTGAGGTCTCGACTCAAGAACAACATCTGCAACGTTGATGATTGGAGTAGGCATGTCAGTCTCTCAGTTACGGGAGTGAGTGAGATTGGAAAGAAATGACGATGACAATGATAGCGCGACAACTTTATGACGCCCAACGAAGTCACCGGCGCTGCGCGGCCTTATCGCGCAGCGTCCGTGTGGACTGCCGGGTTATGCCGCTGTAAGGACAGCCCGTCGAACGGATGTAGGCAGCTCAACGGAAGCAAAAAACTCACTGGGATAAAGGTAGTCATCCCCGGACTCGTCAAAGACGCGAACAAGCCCATGTTTTGCCGCAGAGGCGTCGGGAATCGCGACATAAATCTTGCGTCTCTCAAGAGAGGCGTCGTAGCCATCGTTCTTGAGACAGACCACCAAATATTGAGATGAGCGTGCCATAGTTAGTAACCTTCGATAAGGCGTTTTATTTTCAATT
Organism: Betaproteobacteria bacterium; assembly: GCA_016234745.1. GTDB lineage: Bacteria > Pseudomonadota > Gammaproteobacteria > Burkholderiales > Rhodocyclaceae > JACRAR01. The sequence goes on from JACRAR010000049.1 coordinate 30,396, forward strand.
CACGTTTGCCGATACCCGTAGCCTCGTACCAATGAATTTCAGCCAGAAAGACCGACCCGTCATCAAGGCGAACTCGGGCAATGCCCTTGCGCTTTCGTCAACGTCCTTTTCCGTAGAGCTTCCGTAACCGAGCGATCTCCCGAATTGCGGACCCAACCGCAAACGTTTCGGCGTAGGTAATTTCTCCAAGGATTTGAAAGTGCATAGGGGCATGGTGACAAATTAGGCATCATGCGTCAATGGCAATCTGCGTTGAACGTAGAAGTGAGGGGTGCTTCGCCGGTCTTATCGGCGGAGCGTCCTCTCGACTGCCGGGTTGGGGGTAAGGCCGCAAGTAAGAGTACGATTCTATCCTCGCATATTGAGGAGGAGTTGGAATGTGGGCTAACACCTGCTGGGGATTTCTCAGCCTTGCCGTTACGTTCGCATTGGCGAGGTTGTCTATGATCTGGACGAGCGGACACGAGCAATGGGGGGCATGGTTGGAATGGGCGGCTGCTGTGTGCGCCGCGATAAGCATGCTGTGTTTTCTGTGGCCGTTACTTAGCAGAAACGAATGGCTGCATTTGCGCAAGAAGAAGATTCCTTTTCGACGGGCGGCGACGATGGCATACGAACAGCTACGGGCAACTGATTCCATTTGGGCGAAAGTAGCGGATAGGTTTGGGGCCGAACTCGGAAAGACAAAGGAAGAAGGAATACTGCTTTACATGGCCGGCGCGCTCCAGACGCGGGGAATACCCCTCTATGGGAAACACCCGCCATCCCAGCAACATGAGCTTATTGCGCTGGACGAATTCAAGCGCGGCGGATTTGGCGATGGAGGAAACGAATTTCACTACCACGGTGATAAGTCTCCGAAGTATGTAGAGCTTGCGGTGAAAGCATGCGATTTGCGCAAAATAATTTCGGGCATGAAGAAAGTTTCATCGGACGCGATAGGACGATGGAATTAGTACCCCAAACGTGGAGGTCACCGGCGCTGCGCGGCTTTATCGCGCAGCGTCCGGCGGACCGCAGGGTTATGCATTGACTCGGACATCGAGAACATTTTCGAGCGTAAGCGAAAGCTCCTGCTCCAAGGCGCGTGCGCCAGGAACTGTGTTGTCATACTCAATCCGGCGAATGTGCGATAAGTCGAACGGAAACTTGATTTCTTCCGCTGAACGTTGGTAGAGCAAAATCGTCTCTTTTCCAAGCGTATGAGCAACGCCTAGCTCGTACATCACATTGGGATTTAGGTTTGTCATATCTGCGATGATGACCCGCGCTTCACATATCGATTTCCAAATATCTTGAATAATGGCGCGGTTCGACTTGATGTCATCGGCTCTCTTACACACTAGGCCGAATCGTGGATTTTCGACGGTTGGCTTTATCAACGTCTGATAGATTTCCGTAAGCGGATCCGTGAATGGCATCAGGACGAAGGCAAGCCTTCCATCCACCTTGTATTGCGCAGGGCCAAATATTGGGTTTATCTGGATGGTATTCATTTCCGCATTTACCCTTTGGAGTTCTGATTCGACGTGACTTTTGGCGATGGCCTCTAGTGAAAGTTTGCGTTGGTCTGTGGGTTGGTCAAGTAAGGTGGCCGGGAAAGCGACAACAAACGGATCATCAAACCCGAATTCCCATTTCGCCGCAGTAAATATTTCTTCTGCCGGAAATTGTTGTTGGCGAAAATCGAGCGTGTTTGTTGACGGCATCCCCGCCTGCTTCTGCGCCGCGACCCACAGCGTTGCTGCATCAAGAACGACTACGACGCTGCATGGAAGCATAGAACGGACAACCGCACTCCGTAGTTGTCTGGCACGAACCTCTGAATTTGTGCATTCGAGGAATTCATCCAGCAGCGCGTCGACCTTTGTTGTCAAATCGCCTGGAAGGTTGCCACCAACCATTCTGGCCCCACCCTTATGAAACATGCGATCTCCTCAATGCATAACTTAAAGTAGACACCTGCCACAAATAGCCATAGCTAACCATTTGTAGCCAATGCTGGTTATAAATATCCATTTCTAGACATTCCCTGAATTGCGCATAATTGAGCCGAGACAATCGCTGGATAGCGTCGTCCTTATTCAAGTTGGCGTTCATTATCATGGCTATACGTTACAGCATTCGCACAGAAAAACAATGGCGTCTGACTTCGTCGTGTAAAATGAGTTCGACATGAGGCTAGGCGATCTATTGGCGAAGCACGGCGTCGGCATGGCGCTGCCGGACTCGGCCGAAATCAACGATCTGTTCATTTTCGGTGTGACTGACGATTCCAGGGACGTTCGCTTCGGCTACCTGTTCTGCGCCTTGCCGGGCGCCACGGAAAATGGACTGGCGTTCTGCGCGCAGGCTGCCGCAAAGGGTGCGCAGGCGATTGCCGTACCGCAAGACACGCGTGACGAAGCACTGGGTCTTTCCGAGTTCGAGCGCGAAAAAATTGTCGTCCTGCGTGTGCCGAACGTTCGGGAATTCTATGCGCGCGTGGCGGCGGATTTTCATTCCGGCCGTCCGGCCACCATCGCATCGGTCACCGGCACCAATGGCAAGACATCTTCGGTGTGCTTCCTGCGCGACCTGTGGGGCGAGGATGGCCACAATGCCTTCAGCCTGGGCACCCTCGGCCTTCAGGGCCGCGGCAGGAGCCACTCCAATCTGGAGGCGGGGCTGACGACCTATGATGCGAAAACCCTGCATGTCATGCTGGGCGAACTGGAGCGCGTTCACCGGGTGACGCATCTGGCGATGGAAGCATCGAGCCACGCGCTCGATCAGCATCGCCTGGCCGGCGTCACTTTTGACGCGGTCGGCTTCACCAATCTCACTCAGGACCACCTCGACTACCACCTGTCGATGGAGGCCTACTTCCAGGCCAAGCTGAGACTCTTCACCGAGCACCTCAAAGCGGATGGCGTGGCGGTCGTCAATACCCGCGACCCGTCGGGGGTTCAGGTCGCAGCGGCCATGCGGTCGAAGAAGATTCGCGTCATCGCCTATGGAGAAGCCGGCAGCGAAACCGAACTTACCGTGCTGGAACGCATCCCGCATGTGCAGGGACAAACCCTGAAGCTGTCGGTTTTTGGAACTTCATATGAAGTGGAGGCGCCGGTGGCCGGCGCTTTCCAGGCAGAGAACATTCTCTGCGCGCTCGGTTTGGCCGTGGCCACGGGTGTGCCGGTCGACCGTGCGATTGCGGGCATCGCGCGCCTGTCGCCCGTGCCGGGGCGCCTGGAACTCGCAGCCGTGCTTGGCAATGGTGCGGCGGTCTACGTGGACTACGCGCATACGCCCGACGCCCTGGCCAACGTGCTCCAGAGCGTGCGCCCGCACGTCGGCGCGCAGCGGAAGCTGCATGTGCTGTTCGGCTGCGGCGGCAACCGCGATCCCGGCAAGCGGCCCATCATGGGGCGGATTGCCGAAGAACTCAGCGACTGCGTTTGGGTGACGGACGACAATCCGCGCACCGAAGACCCCGACGCGATCCGCAAACAAGTTCTCTCGGGTACCACGGGTGCGGCTCGCATCACGAATGCCGGCCCGCGTCGTGAAGCGTTGGAGCGCGCGCTTGCCGCGTTGCGGCCGGGAGACGTTCTGGTCGTCGCGGGCAAGGGCCATGAAGACTACCAGATTGTGCTGGAGCGGGATGCGGAGGGGCGTCCCTTGCAGGATTCCAGAGGACGCGCCGTGACGAAGAAGATTCCTTTCTCCGACGCCAGAGTGATCCGCGAAATCGCTGCAGCAATATAGCGCAAGTTCATGCGTCAGGCTCCGGCTGGCGCTTCTCGATGCGATGATAAAATGCCGCCAGCAAATCTGCCCATTTCCGCGTTTTATTTTCGATCATGACTTACATCAATGAGCATTACCTCAAGTTAGCCGCCGGTTACCTGTTTCCTGAAATTGGCCGGCGCGTCAAGGCCTTCTGCGACGCCAACCCTAGCGCGAACGTCATTCGCATGGGCATCGGCGACGTCACCGAACCGCTTGCCCCGGCCGTGATCCAGGCGATGCATGCAGGCGTCGATGAGCTGGCGGTGCGCGCGTCGTTCAAGGGCTATGGGCCGGAGCAGGGCTACGATTTCCTGCGCGAGGCCATCGCCAAGAACGATTACCAGGCGCGCGGCGCCGAGGTCGACGCGGATGAGATTTTCGTCTCGGACGGTTCGAAGTGCGATTCGGGGAATATCCTCGATGTCTTCGGCGACGACAACGTCATTGCGGTGCTGGACCCGGTCTACCCCGTGTATGTCGATACCAATGTGATGGCCGGGCACACCGGTCCGGCGGATGCCAGCGGCCGCTACGGCGGCCTGGTCTACCTGCCGGTGACCGCCGACAACGATTTCGTGCCGGAACTGCCGAAACAGAAAGTCGACCTGATCTACCTGTGCTACCCCAACAACCCGACCGGCGTGGTCGCCACCAGGGAGATGCTGAAGCGCTGGGTCGAGTATGCGCAACGCAACGGCTCGGTGATCCTTTATGACGCCGCCTATGAAGCCTTCATCACCGATCCGGCGATTCCGCACTCGATCTATGAAATCGACGGCGCCAGGGAAGTGGCGATCGAGTTCCGCAGTTTCAGCAAGACGGCCGGTTTCACTGGCGCGCGCTGTGCCTTCACGGTGATTCCGACGGACCTCAAGGGAAAGACCCGGGACGGTCGCGAAATCTTGATTCATTCGCTGTGGAATCGACGCCACTGCACCAAATTCAACGGCGTCTCGTACCCCGTGCAAAAAGGCGCCGCCGCCATCTACACGCCCGAAGGCAAGAGGCAGGTGCAGGAAACCATAGACTTCTACCTCGGCAACGCGAAGGTGGTGCGCGAGGCGCTGACGAAGCTTGGCCTCAAGGTGTACGGCGGGGTGAATGCGCCTTACGTGTGGCTGAAGACACCCGGCAAATTGAGCAGTTGGGACTTTTTCGACAGGCTGCTGCAGGAGGCTCATCTGGTGGGCACGCCGGGCAGCGGCTTCGGCGCCTGCGGCGAGGGCTATTTCCGCCTGAGCGCCTTCAACAGCCGGGCCAATGTTGAAGAAGCGGTGCGGCGCTTCGCGAAAATCCTGTAGGGCGAATCAATGCGAATTCACGCGCACGACCGCATCCGGGGGGCGGTGACTGAGATCGTCCATGATTTCAGGGTGTTCTCCCGGCACAGGGCGTCTTTCTTGTAGAGAGCTTCTCCGCAAATCGCTGGCGTCCCGATGGCAGGGGATGGGTTTTCCGCTAGGAATCTGGGGAAAGCACGGATTGATTCCGCTTTCTGAGAGGGGCGATACTTGTGCAGGGGGCTTCGACATGCCCAACCGTACAGTGGAGGAAAGCAAATGAAAGCAGCCGTCTATTTCGGTCCGCAGGACATCCGTTGCGTCAGCATACCGGATTCCGTGATTCGCTCGGACCACGAAATGTTGGTCAAGGTTGCTGCGACCTCGATCTGTGGCTCCGATTTGCACTTGTACCGCGGGGCGCTCGATCCCATCATGGAAAAGGGAAAATCTCAAACTGGCCACGAACTCGTCGGCGAAGTATTGGACACCGGAAAGGCGGTGGGGCGCTTCAAGCGGGGTGATCGCGTGAGCATGGGGTACTCGGTATCGTGCGGTCACTGTTATATGTGCGCGGTGGGCCAGACAGCCCATTGCGAAACAACACAGAAGGCGGTGTATGGTTTTGGGGTGGCGTTTGGCAACCTGAACGGCACTCACGCCGAAACGCTGATCCTTCCTTACGCGGACAGCCATGCCATAAAGGTGCCGCGCGAAATATCCGATGGTGCCGCGCTGACGCTTTCATGTAATTTGCCTGCCGCCGTGATCGCCAATCATCTTGCCGATATTCAACCCGGTGAAAACGTGGCTGTTGTCGGCTGCGGCCCGAGCGGGTTGATGGTGCTGGATATCGCCCTGCATCGAGGGCCGGGGCGTGTTGCCGCTTTCGACAAAGTACCGCATCGTCTCGTAACCGCGGCGAAAAAGGGTGTCGCCACCATCAATCCGGATGAAGAAGGCTGGCTGGAAAATGCATTGCAACTGACGGCTGGCCGTGGTTTCGACAAGGTGATCGAAATGGTGGGCTATCCCGAAACCCTTCAGATGTGTTTCGATCTGGTCCGCTGTGGCGGAACCATCGCCGCTTTGGGGGTTTTCTGCGACAACACCTTCAATCTCAATCTTGCGGATGTGTTCTTGCGTGACATCACATTGCACATGAATGGCTTTGCCAACGTCCAGCCCTATATGTGGGAATCATTGCGCATGATGGAACGGGGCGTGGTCAATCCGCAAGAGTACTTTTCGCATACGTTTTCGTTGTCCGATGTGGACAAGGCATTCTCGATCTTCCACCAGAAGGCGGATGGCGCAATGAAAATGCTGATCCGGCCCTGACCTGCGATAGTGTTATCGACGGGAGAACCCGGAGAAATCGACTAGCTACTGCGCGACGAGCAACTGCGGATGCTCGATACCGGCTCAAAACTCGCCAACTCGATTTTCCCTGCTGGCTTCCAGCCTTTCTTGCGCTGTTCCGCCACGACCGTGGTGAAAATCCCGCCGCCATCTACACACCCGAAGGCAAGAGGCAGGTGCAGGAAACCATAGACTTCTACCTCGGCAACGAGAAGGTGGTGCGCGAGGCGCTGACGAGGCTTGCGGCGCCGGTCCGATGACCTGGGTACGCTGGCGTACAGACTACGCATCGAGGGAGGTTCATGCTGATTCGTGAAAGAGCAGGTAGTACAGGAGATAGGGTTGAAGCGATGAACGCGATGCAGGAGAAATGGTAATGGTCAGGGTATTACTGGTGGTTGCACTGGCTGCTTTGCTGTTCGGCGGCTTCGCCGGGTCGGGCGGTCGTATGGATGCGTTGGAAGGATTTGATCGCGTCTTGTTCGTGCTTAACGACAATCTCGACAAAATTTCCATCGAGCCGGCGGCTCAAATCAACGAGGCGATATTTCCGACAGCGATACCGCTTGGCGTTGGTAATTATTGCGCCAATATCGGCGAAATGTTAATCGCCGCCAATGACCTTTTGCAGCGGAACGGCCCCGCCCTCATTAGCGACCTTGGGCGGATGCTGGCCAACACTCCGCTCGGTGTTTTCGGCTTCGGTGATGTCGCCAGCGAACGCGGCGTCGAAGAACACGGGAGGACTTCAGCCAGACTCTCGGCACCTGTGACGTAGCCGACCGGACAACGCGACGCTGACATGCTACTACGTTGACATTATTCGACAATGTGCTGTTGACTCTCCCGTGCATCCCATGGACATTCAAAGACAATCCGGAATGGGTATCTGGTTCCACCTGGCTCAAGCGACACGCCTGATATTCTGGCTGTTGCTGATCGGATTCCTGCTGCTGCAGGTGATTGGCGACGGCGATTCGATTCAGAAGAAGCGCAATATTCTGTTCGATCAATTCCAGAACGAGCGTAAATCCAGGGTGATCGCCCTGATCCACCGTCAGGAAAGCCGCAGCTTTTTTGGCGTGCCGGTGTCGGGCGCCATCAACATCGAAGACTCCGAAGCGGTTCTGCGCGCGATCCGGCTGACTCCAGACGAACAGCCCATCGATCTGATTTTGCATACACCGGGCGGCCTGATGCTCGCCGCCGAGCAGATCGCCAAGGCGCTGGTCGAGCACAAAGGTAAGGTCACCGTGTTCATTCCGCACTATGCCATGAGTGGCGGCACACTGATCGCGCTCGCCGCTGACGAGATCGTGATGGATCCCAATGCCTTGCTTGGCCCCGTCGATCCGCAGATCGGAGACGTGCCGGCTGCCTCCATACTCCAGGTGATGAAACTCAAGAAGCCCCAGAACATCAGCGACGAAACGGTGATGCTGGCCGATATTGCCGTGAAAGCCCGCTTCCAGGTCGCCGGTTTTGTTACCGACATATTGAGAAAACGCCTGCCGCACAAAGAAGCGCAGAAGCTGGCGGTGATCCTCAGCGAGGGGCGCTGGACTCACGACTTTCCATTCACTGTCCAATTTGCCCGGCAACTCGGTCTGCCGGTTACGACGCAGATGCCGCGCATAGTGTATGCGCTGATGGATTTATATCCGCAGGCGAATACCCGTCGCCCCTCGGTAGTCTATGTGCCAATCCGGAGTTTCGGTGAAAACAAGGGTGAGCTTGCGGCTCCGGGCGCCAGCATTCCGAGTCCCAACATTCCCAATTAATTGCTGCGGATGCTCGAAACCGGCTCAAAACTCGCCAACTCGATTTTCCCGGCTGGCTTCCAGCCTTTCTTGCGCTGTTCCGCCACGACCGTGGTGAAAATCCCTCCGCGCACGTAGAACTTGGCCGTCAGGCGCATGAAGCGCGGCTTCACGGCCTTCGCCAGATCGTCGAGGATGCGGTTGGTGACGTCCTCGTGAAAATGCCCCTCGTCGCGGAAGCTCCAGACATACAGCTTGAGGCTTTTCAACTCGACGCAGAGCTTGTCGGGCACATAATCGAGAATCAGCGTGGCGAAATCCGGCTGTCCTGTCTTCGGGCAAAGGCAGGTGAATTCCGGAATTTCCATGTGGATCTGGTAGTCGCGCTGCGTTGCCGGATTGACGAAAGTTTCCAGAGTTTTTGCGGGTTGGCTGGGCATGTCGGAGAAGCAGGGAAATGTGGACGTTTCCATTATAATGCCCGCTCTGCGCAAGGTATTGCATGGACATGCCGCGCGCTTTCCGGCCAACAAATCCAATCTAACTATCCGACGTGCGCCTGACCAAGCTCAAACTCGCCGGCTTCAAATCCTTTGTCGATCCGACCACGGTGCTGTTTCCCGGCCAGCTGGTCGGCGTGGTCGGCCCGAACGGCTGCGGCAAATCCAACATCATCGACGCCGTGCGCTGGGTCCTGGGCGAATCCAAGGCCACCGCGCTGCGCGGCGAATCGATGCAGGACGTGATCTTCAACGGCTCCGGCACGCGCAAGCCGGTCAGCCGCGCCAGCGTCGAGCTGATTTTCGACAACTCGCTCGGCCGTGCCACCGGCCAGTGGTCGCAATATGCCGAGATCGCAGTCAAGCGCGTGCTCGACCGCGAGGGCAATTCCAACTATTACATCAACAATCTGCACGTGCGCCGCCGCGACGTCATCGACGTGTTTCTCGGCACCGGGCTGGGGCCGCGCGCCTACGCCATCATCGAGCAGGGCATGATTTCGCGCATCATCGAGGCCAAGCCGGAAGAATTGCGGCTGTTCCTCGAAGAAGCCGCCGGCGTCACCAAGTACAAGGAAAGGCGGCGCGAGACCGAAAACCGCCTGGCCGATGCGCGCGAGAACCTGCTGCGCGTCGAAGACATCCGCAACGAACTCGAGAGCCAAGTGGTCAAGCTCGAAGGCCAGGCCGAGATCGCCCGCCAGTTCCACGAACTCAAGGCGCGCCACGACCGGCGGCAGCAGTTGCTCTGGCTCAAGAAACGCAACGACGCGCGCGCCGAACGCCAGCGCATGGCGCGCGAGGTGGAAAAAGGCGCGTTGCGCCTGGATGCCGAGACCGCCCAGTTGCGTGAACTGGAAGCCAAGGTCGAACAGGCGCGCGAAGCGCACTTTGCCGCGAGCGATGCGCTGCATGCGGCGCAAAGCGAGATGGTGGCGGCCAAGGCCGAAGTCGGCCAGCTTGAATCCGAGATCAACCACCTGCGCGACGCCCGGCAGAAACTCGAAACCCGGCTCGCCCAACTGGCCACGGAAAACAGCCACTGGAACAACCAGCGCGCCGAGCTCGAACTCGAAGCCACGCGCTGGCAGGCCTTGCTCGAAAACGCCCGTCAGCGCGCCGAAACCAGCGTCGCGCGTCATGAGGAAGCCGCCGCGCGCCTGCCGCAGGCCGAGGAGGCCGTCAAGCAGGCCGAGGAAGCCACCGCAGCAGCCCGTCGCGCCGTCAATGAAGCGGAGCAGGGCGTGCGTCTCGGCGAGGCCAACCGTATCCATGCTCAGCGTGCGCTGGAAGGCTACACCCAACGGCGGGTGCGCCTCGATCAGGAAAGAATCGCACTGGGGCAGCCCGATCCTGCTGCCCTGTCCGCCAGCCAGGCGGCGCTGGCGCAGGCGCAAGCCCAACTGGAAGAACAGCAGCAGCGACAGTCCGAGCGGCAAGAGATGTTGCCGCAGATCGAGGCGCAGCTTGCCGAAGCCCGCACCCGGCTGCAGTCTGCGCATCGCGCCCTGACCGAGACGCGGGCGCGGCGCGACGCCTTGCAGCAGTTGCAAAGCCGGGTCCAGCAAAGCGGCGAGATCAGTGAATGGCTGCAGCGGCGGGGACTTGCGGAAGCCGCGCCGCTGTGGCGCGCGATCCATGTCGAGCCGGGTTGGGAGACAGCCCTGGAAGCCGTGCTGCGCGAGCGCCTGGCGGCGGTCGTAGCGGGCAGGGAGGTACTGCCGCAAGCCTTGGCCGAACCGCCACCGACAACCTTTGCCCTTGCGCTTGCCTCTGCGGCAAGTTCTTCGGCGCCGGTTGAATCAAACTCCCTGCGTGCCAAGGTGCGCTGCGACGATGCCGCCTGGTCGGCCGTGCTCGACGAATGGCTGGCCGGCGTGCTGGTCAGCGACGATCTGGCGTCCTTGCCGGCTTTTGCCGCGGATGCCGCGAGCGGCCGCAGCTGGGTCAATCGTGCCGGCCATCTGTTGAGCGCGCACGGTCTGCTGCTCTACGTGCCCGACAGCAAGACTCACGGCGTGATCGAACGGCAGCGCGAGATCGAGGAATTGGCCGAGGTGCTGATCCAGCGTCAGAGCGACGAGACCGCGGCGCAGGAGGCCTTGCTGGGTGCCGAAGCCTTGCTCGCCGAGCATCACGCGCAACTGGCGCAGATTCGCGCCAGCGTGCAGGAATTGCAGCAGGGCGTGCATGCCGCCCAGGTCGAAGCGCTCAAGCTGACCCAGATGCAAGCGCGCTTCGAGGAGCGTTCGGCGCAGATCGACCGGGACCTGGCCGAGATCGCGCAGGGCGAGGCCAATGAACGCATCGAGATGGCGCGTGCCGAGGAGGAAGCACTGTTGTACCGCGAGCAGTTGGCGGCAGCGCGCAGCCGGCTCGAGCAGGTGATGGAAGTGCAGCGCGGCTGCGACACGGCCCTGCGCGAGGCGCGCAGCCTGGAGCAGGCGCTGGCGCGCGAGGCGCAGGAAGTCAAATTCACCGAGCGCGAATGTATCGGCAAGCTTGAAGACAACGCGCGCAGCCGCGAGACGGCGCGACAGCAACTGGAACGCGTCGCCACTGACAAAGCTGCGGCGGAGTCCGAGAAAAGCAGCATCAGCGAAGAAGCGCTGCAGACCCGGCTGCAGGCGGCATTGGGTGAGCGCCAGGAGAAGGAGGCGCAACTCACCGGCAAGCGCAACGCGCTTGAGGAATGCCTTGGAGCCTTGCGCGGCCTGGACGAGAACCGCCTGCGCATCGAACAAAGCCTGAACCCGCTGCGCGAGCGCATCAATGAATTGCGCCTGAAGGAGCAGGCCGCGCAACTCAACGAAGAACAGTTCCTCGAACGCCTGGCCGAGGCCAAGCTGCAGAGCGAAGAGGACCTGGCGCCGCTGCAGGCGGAACTGGTGCCCGGACTCAAGGAAGCGATGCTGCAGGCCGACATCCTGCAACTCACCCAGGAGATTGAAGCACTCGGCCCGGTCAATCTCGCCGCGCTCGAGGAACTCAGCACAGCGCGCGAGCGCAAGGGTTACCTGGATGCCCAGTCGCTCGACCTGAACCAGGCGATCGGCACGCTCGAAGACGCCATCCGCCGCATCGATCACGAAACCCGCGAGCAATTGCAGCAGACCTATGACACCGTCAATGGCCACTTCGGCACGCTGTTTCCGCAGTTGTTCGGCGGCGGCGAAGCGCGCCTGATCCTCACCGGCGACGAAATTCTCGATGCCGGCATCCAGGTCATGGCGCAGCCGCCGGGCAAGAAGAACAGCAGCATCCATCTGCTTTCCGGCGGCGAAAAGGCGCTGACCGCGATCTCGCTGGTATTTGCCCTGTTCCAGCTCAATCCGGCGCCTTTCTGCCTGCTCGACGAGGTCGACGCGCCGCTCGACGACACCAATACCGAGCGCTTCTGCAGCCTGGTGAAGCGCATGTCGGCGCAGTCCCAGTTCCTCTTCATCAGCCACAACAAGATTGCCATGGAAATGGCGCAGCAGCTGGTCGGCGTCACCATGCAGGAGCAGGGCGTCTCGCGCGTGGTCGAGGTCGATATGGAAGAGGCGCTGCGCATGAGCGAGGAAGTGGCGGCGTAGCGCCGCTTGCGGCCATGGCCATGTTCAACGAATTGCAATTGACCCTGATCGGCGCCGGCATCGCGGCAGTGATCGGAGTATGGGGCTACAACACCTGGCAGGAATACCGGCAGCGCAAGCTGGCGCAGAAGATCTTCAGCACCGAGCAGGCCGATGCGCTGCTGCCTGATGACGCATCCGCGAATTCGTCTGTCCCCGAGGCGGAGCATGGTGCAGCGGAGTACGGCGCAGCGGAACGCATCGAACCCACCATCGACCCCAGCTTTGCCGAAGATGAAGCGTTCGTCGATGCGAGCGACGAGCCGCCTGTCGTTGAGCCGCCCGAGGAACTGGTCGACAAGCTCATCGATTGCGTGGCCCGCATCGAAGCGGCGGACATGGTTGCGGCGCCCATGCTCTGGGCGGCGCAGCGCAAATTGTTCGGCAAGCTGGAAGGCCGCCTGCGCTGGTGCGGCTGGGACGAGAACAACGGCAAGTGGCGTGCGCTGAATGCCCACGATGCCACCAGCTATCGGCGTCTGTGCGCGGCATTGCAGGTGGTGGACCGGCGCGGCGCGATCTCCGAGGCCGATCTGGGCGGGTTTTACGAAGGCTTGCGCCAGCTCGCGGACAACTTCGAGATACACATCGAATGGCCGGCGGCAGAAGAAGTGCTGGCCCATGCCAAGCGGCTCGACGAATTCTGCGCCTCGGTCGATTGGCGCATCGGCCTCAACCTGGTGACCCGCGACGGCAGTCCCATTCAGGCGGCACGCCTGATCGATCTGGCGACCGAAACCGAACTCTGGCTCAAGAATGACGGACTGTTCCACGCCGAAGGCGAGGCGGGACGGACATTGTTTACACTGAGCCAGCTTGGCGGGGCGCCGTTTGTCGCGAGCGGCTTGAGTGCGCTGGCGCTGCCGGGCGTGACGCTCAGCATCGATGTGCCGCGCGTGGCCGATGGCACCCAGGCCTTCGATCACCTCGTCGATGTGGCACGGACCATGATGTCCGCTTTCGGCGGGTATCTGGTCGACGATCAGCGCGCGCCGTTGTCCGATGAGGTGCTTGCCACCATCCGGGTCAAGATCGAGGAATTCCAGCAAAAAATGGCATCACAGAACATTCCCGCCGGCGGGCGGCGCGCGCTCCGCTTGTACGATTGATCGATGGCTGCCGACGCCTTGCTCGAGCGTGTTGCCGCGCTGCGCAGCGAGATCGAGCGGCACAACCAGGCCTACTATGTCCATGACCAGCCGATAATTCCGGATGCGGAATACGACCGGCTGTTCCGCGAGCTGCAGCAGCTTGAGGCCGAGCATCCCGAACTGAGTTCGCCCGATTCACCGACGCAACGCGTCGGCGGGGCGCCCCTGGCGGAATTTTCCCAGGTTACGCATGGCGTGCCGATGCTGTCCCTCAATAATGCGTTCGCCGAGGAGGAGGTTGCCGCCTTCGATCGCCGTTGTCGCGAGGGCCTGGGCGTCGAAGTGGTGGATTACGCCGTCGAGCCAAAATTTGACGGTCTCGCCATCACCCTGATCTATGAGAATGGCATCTTCACGTGTGGTGCAACGCGCGGCGACGGGTATACCGGCGAGGATGTGACGCTCAATCTGCGCACCGTCAGGAGCATTCCGTTGCGCCTGTCGGGCACTGCGCAACCGGAACATCTCGAAGTGCGCGGCGAGGTGCTGATCTTCCGCCGCGATTTCGAGAAACTCAACCAGCAGCAGCGTGCCGCCGGCCTCAAGGAGTTCGCCAATCCGCGCAACGCCGCGGCCGGCAGCCTGCGTCAGCTCGATCCGAAAATCACCGCGCAGCGTCCTTTGCGCTTTTTCGCTTATGGCGTCGCGGCGTCGAGCGCGCCCCTGCCCGAGACGCACGCCGCACTGATGGCGCAACTCCACAGCCGGGGCTTACCCGTTGCGGAGGAAGCCGCCGCGGTGAGCGGCCTGTCCGGCCTGCTCGATTACTACGCACGCATCGGCGCCGCGCGCGACAGTCTGGCCTACGACATCGACGGCGTGGTGTACAAGGTCAATCGCCTCGCCGATCAGCAGAAGCTCGGCTTCGTTGCGCGTGCACCGCGCTTCGGGATAGCCCACAAGTTCCCGGCGCAGGAAGCGCTGACCACGGTCGAGGCGATTGAAGTGCAGGTCGGCCGCACCGGTGCGCTGACGCCGGTGGCGCGGCTGGCGCCGGTTTTCGTCGGCGGCGTGACGGTGACCAACGCCACATTGCACAACGAGGATGAAGTGCGCCGCAAGGATGTCCGGATCGGCGACACGGTCAGCGTGCGTCGCGCCGGCGACGTGATTCCCGAGGTGGCTGCGGTCGTGCTTGAGAAACGCCCCGGCAATGCGCGCGAATTCGTGATGCCTGCGACTTGCCCGGTGTGCGGCTCGCAGGTGGAAAAACCGGCCGATGAGGCCATCGCGCGCTGCAGCGGCGGTTTGTATTGCCCGGCGCAGCGCAAGCAGGCCTTGCTGCATTTCGCCTCGCGGCGCGCCATGGATATCGAGGGGCTCGGCGACAAGCTCGTCGAACAACTGGTCGACCACGACATCATCAAGACGCCGGCCGACATCTACCGGCTCGATCTCGGCAAGCTCGTCAATCTCGAGCGCATGGCGGAGAAGTCTGCCGGCAACATCCTGGTGGCCATCGTGCAGAGCAAGCAGACCACGCTGGCACGCTTTGTCTATGCCTTGGGCATACGCAATGTCGGTGAGGCGACCGCCAAGGATCTCGCGCGGCATTTCGGCAGCCTGGACGCCCTGATCGGCGCCGGCGAAGCCGACCTGCTGCAGGTGAGCGATGTCGGGCCGGTGGTGGCGGCATCGATCGTGCGCTTCTTTGCCGAACCGCACAATCTGGAAGTTATCGCGGCTTTGCGCGGAGCAGGACTCGCCTGGCAGGAAGGCGAGGCGGCCGCAGTGGTATCCTCTGCCGTCGTCGGCAAGACTTTCGTGCTGACCGGCACGCTGCCCACGCTGAGCCGCGATCAGGCGAAGGACATGATCGAAGCTCTGGGCGGCAAGGTCGCCGGTTCGGTGTCGGGCAAGACCGACTATGTGGTCGCGGGCGCTGCCGCGGGTTCCAAGCTGGAGAAAGCGCAACAACTGGGCATCTCCATCCTCGATGAAGCACAACTATTGGAAATGCTGAAGACATGAAAAAAGTCACCAAAGCCGTTTTCCCCGTCGCCGGACTGGGCACCCGCTTCCTGCCGGCGACCAAGGCCAGTCCCAAGGAAATGATGCCGATCGTGGACAAGCCGTTGATCCAGTTTGCCGTGGAAGAGGCGATCGCCGCAGGCATCACCGACATGATCTTCGTCACCGGCCGCAGCAAGCGCTCCATTGAGGATCACTTCGACAAGGCCTACGAGCTGGAGACGGAACTGGAAATCCGCGGCAAGACCGACACGCTCGAGCTTGTGCGCAAACTCTTGCCCAAGGAGATCAACTGCATCTACATCCGCCAGGCCGAGGCGCTTGGCCTCGGTCACGCCATCCTCTGCGCCAAGCCGGTGGTGGGCGATGAGCCGTTTGCGGTGCTGCTGGCCGACGACCTGCTCGACGGCGAACCGCCGGTCATGAAGCAGATGGTCGACACCTACGACTATTACCAGTGCTCGATCCTCGGCGTGCAGGAAGTGCCGCGCGCCGAGACCGGCAGCTACGGCATCGTTGCCGCGCGGCCCCTGGCAGAACGGATCGAACAGATCAGCGCCATCGTCGAAAAGCCGCAGCCGGCGGATGCGCCGTCGACCCTGGCGGTAGTCGGCCGCTATATCCTGACGCATCGCATTTTCCACTACCTGGAGCACGTGAAGCCCGGCAAGGGGGGCGAAATCCAGCTCACCGACGGCATCGCCGCGCTGCTCGCCGAACAGCAGGTGCTGGCCTACCGCTATATCGGCACGCGTTACGACTGCGGTTCCAAGCTGGGCTATCTGCAAGCCATGGTCGAATTCGGCCTGCGCCATGCCGAGGTCGGCAAGGAGTTCGCCGCGTATCTGGACAGCAGAGGGAAGTGAAGCTGGGTTTTACGCCGGCCAGGGGATGACGTAAAACAGCACCGCGAAATAATGCAGCACGCTGGCGAAGAGGACCCAGCCATGCCAGATCGCATGGTTGTATGGCAGGCTGCGCCATTTGTAGAACACCACGCCGCCCGTATAGGCGATGCCGCCGCCCAAGAGCAGCATCAGGCCGCCCTTGCCGACGTTCTCGATCAGCGGCTTGGCCCCGATCACTGCAATCCATCCCATCAGAATATAGAGTGACACCATCAGGCCATGCCGGCGGCCGCGCAACACCAGCCGCAGTGCGATGCCTGAAATCGCCAATGCCCAGATCGCAACAAGCAGCGACCAGCCCCACGGACCGGCCAGGTTGATCAGCATGAACGGCGTATAGGTTCCCGCGATCAACAGGAAAATGGCGGAATGATCCAGCGTGCGCAACACCTGCCTGGTACGTTCGATCTGGATGCTGTGATAGAGCGTCGAGGTGGTGAAGCAGATGATCAGCGTGGCGCCGTAAATGGCGCAGGCAATCACATGCAGGCTGCCGCCATAAATCGCAGCATAAGCACACAGCACGGCCAGCCCGGCAATGGCCAGGATGATGCCGATGCCGTGGGTGATGCTGTTCGCCACCTCCTCGCGCAAGGAGTAGCGCGGCAGTGCGGGCAGGTCGGCCATCAGGGGAAAGATGTTACCCCGCGGTGGTTTTGCGGCAGGAGACGAGGTTCATCGCCAGCATGGTCATGACGACTTCCCGCTTCTGATTGAGTACTTCGATGGACGATTTGACCAGCCCGCGATCAGGCTTGGATACGGAGCGCCTGGCTTCGGCAACGGTGATACGCAGACTCAGGACATCGCCCGGCCTGACGGGGATCAGCCATCTCAGCTCATCCACACCCGGCGAGGTCAGGCCGGCATTTTTCGACAGGTAATGGTCGCAGAACAGGCGCATCATCAGCGAACAGGTCATCCAGCCGCTGGCGATCAGGCCGCCGAAGCGCGACTTCCGGGCCGCCTCCGGGTCGGTATGAAAATCCTGCGGATCGTAGCGCTTGGCGAATGCGATGACCTCCTCGGCCGTCACTTCGATCGGGCCGAACTCATGCACGGCGCCGGCGACATAGTCCTCGAAGTAGCGGTCGTCGATTGGCGCGGAGAAAGATGAAAGTTGTTTTTCGGTCACGCTACGCTCCCTTTTGGTATCAAAAGCGTATCACGCCGCCGCGCGGCTGGCGCGTTTGCGTTCGATCTCCGACAGAAAGCGTTTGCGGATGCGGATCGACTTCGGCGTGATTTCCACCAGTTCGTCGTCGGCGATGAATTCCACGGCGGACTCCAGCGTGATCTGGATCGGCGGCACCAGCCGCACCGCCTCGTCGGTACCCGAGGCGCGCACATTGGTGAGCTGCTTGCCCTTGATCGGGTTCACTACGAGGTCGTTGTCGCGGCTATGCACGCCGATGATCATCCCTTCGTAGAGCGGCTCGCCGTGCGAGACGAACATGCGCCCGCGATCCTGCAGCTTCCACAAGGCATAGGCGACAGCGTGGCCGTTCTCGGCCGAGATCAGCACGCCGTTGCGGCGTTCCGACATGTCGCCGGCCAGCGGGCCGTAGTCGTCGAAGACGTGGCTCGCCAGCCCGGTGCCGCGCGTCAGGGTCAGGAACTCGCCCTGGAAGCCGATCAGCCCCCGCGCCGGGATGCGGTATTCGAGGCGCACCCGCCCCTTGCCGTCCGGCTGCATGTCCTGCAAGTCGCCGCGGCGCCGGCCGAGTTCTTCCATGACGCTGCCCTGGTTGGTCTCCTCGACATCGACCGTGAGCATCTCATAGGGCTCCTGCTTTTCGCCGTTGATCTCCTTCATGATCACGCGCGGTTTCGAAACCGCCAGCTCGTAGCCTTCGCGGCGCATGTTTTCGAGCAGGATGGTCAGGTGTAGTTCGCCGCGTCCCGAGACCAGGAAGATGTCGGCATCTTCGGTATCCTCGACGCGCAGGGCGACGTTGCCGAGCAGTTCCTTCTGCAGGCGCTCGCGCAATTGCCGGCTGGTGACATATTTGCCTTCCTTGCCGGCGAAGGGCGAGGTATTCACCTGGAAATTCATGGTCAGGGTCGGCTCGTCCACCTTGAGCGGCGGCAGGCCGACCGGGCTTTCCACATCGCACAGCGTGACGCCGATGCCGACCTGGTCGATGCCCGTGACTAGCACGATGTCGCCGGCCTCGGCCTGCTGCGCGACTTCGCGTTCGAGTCCCTTGAAGACGAAAACCTGATTGACCTTGGAGCGCCCCAGCAGTTCGTCGCCATACATGACCGCGACTTCCTGCGCCGGCCGGATGCGGCCGTGGGTGATGCGGCCGATGCCGATGCGGCCGATATAGCTTGAGTAGTCGAGCGAACAGATCTGCAGTTGCAAGGGACCTTCGACATCTACGTTGGGCTGCGACACATGCTGCAGAATCGCCTCGAACAGCGGCCGCATGTCGGTGCCCGGCTGCTTCGCGTCGAGCATGGCATAGCCGTTGAGCGCCGAGGCGAATACCACCGGGAAGTCCATCTGCTCCTCGCTTGCGCCGAGCTTGTCGAACAGATCGAAAGTATGGTTGATGACCCAGTCCGGCCGGGCTCCGGGACGGTCGATTTTGTTCACCACGACGAGCGGCTTCAACCCCAGGGCAAGCGCCTTGCGCGTGACGAAGCGCGTTTGCGGCATCGGTCCCTCGACGGCGTCGACCAGCAGCAGGGCGCCATCCACCATCGACAGCACGCGTTCGACTTCGCCGCCGAAATCGGCGTGCCCCGGCGTGTCCACGATGTTGATATGGGTGCCTTCGTAACTGATCGCACAGTTCTTCGCCAGGATCGTGATGCCGCGTTCCCGCTCCAGATCGTTCGAATCCATGACGCGTTCGGTCATTTGCTGGTGGGCGGCGAAAGTGCCGGATTGGCGCAGCAACTGGTCGACCAGGGTGGTCTTGCCGTGGTCGACGTGAGCGATGATGGCGATATTGCGGATGGATCGGGACATGAGTTTTTGCGGTGCAACAGAAAGGGGGCGCATTGTAGCATGCGGGCCGGTTTTGGCCTATCAAGTATTTGATGCCATGATAGAATTTTGCATTGAATCGATTCTGGACGTGAATCATGCTGGCAATCATCGGCGGTAGCGGTCTGACCCAATTGGCCAGTCTCGACATTTCCCACAAACAGGTGGTGCGTACGTCCTACGGCGAGCCTTCCGGCGCTTTGACCTTTGGCAAGATTGGCGGCCGCGATGTGGTTTTCCTTGCGCGCCATGGTCATGGCCACACCATTCCGCCACACCTCGTGAATTACCGTGCCAATATCTGGGCGCTGGCCGAGACCGCCGGTGCCACGCAGATCGTTTCAGTGGGTTCCGCGGGCGGCATCCGTCCCGACCTCGCTCCGGGCGTGCTGGTGATCCCGAACCAGATCATCGATTACACCTGGGGCCGGCAGATCACCTTTCATGACAGCCGCGATGCGCAGGTGGTGCACATCGATTTCACCGAACCGTATGACGCCGAATTGCGCAAGCAGCTACTCGCCGCTGCTGAGGCTGCCGGTGAAACAATTGTCGATGGCGCGGTGTATGCCGCGACCCAAGGGCCGCGCCTCGAGACCGCCGCCGAAGTCACGCGACTGGAGCGCGACGGCGTCCACATCGTCGGCATGACCGGCATGCCGGAAGCCGCCCTGGCGCGGGAAGCCGGCGTTCCCTATGCCGCCCTGACGGTGATCGCAAACTGGGCCGCAGGGCGTGGCAACAGCGCGCATGCCATCCATTTTGCAAACCTGGAGGACGTGCTGCAGATCGCGATGGTGCGGGTGCGTAAGGTCCTCGAACATTTTTGCGCTGCCGGCAGCTGCCCATGATCCGCAACGTCTTGCGCATGGGCGACCCGCGCCTGCTGGAAAAGGCGCAGCCCGTAACGGCTTTCAACACGCCTGAACTGAAGCAACTGCTCGCCGACATGCGCGAGACCATGGATCACCTTGATGGCGCCGGCCTGGCCGCGCCGCAAATCGGCGTCGGCTTGCGCGTGGTGGTTTTCGGCTTCGAGGCCAATGCCCGCTATCCCGACGCGACCCCCGTGCCCTATAGCGTGCTGATCAATCCGCAACTGATTCCGCTATCGGACGAGACGGAGGAGGGCTGGGAAGGCTGCCTATCGCTACCCGGCTTGCGCGGCGTGGTTCCGCGCTGGAAGCATCTGCGCTATTCCGGCTGGGATGCCGAAGGACATCTTTTCGAGCGCGAGGTGGAAGGTTTTCATGCGCGCGTGGTGCAGCATGAGTGCGATCATCTTGAGGGAATCTTGTACCCGATGAGAATAAAGGATTTACGTTCATTTGGATTCGTAGAGGAACTTTCGGAAAGACAACAGACGGAATAATAAAATCGTGTCCACTGTAGTTCGCGAACATCTGATGCAATTCCTGATTCGAGAAATTCGGCAAGCCGATATGGAATCCGCGCTCGCCATCATCAATGACGCAGCCAAGGCATATCGCGGAGTGATTCCTTCGGATCGTTGGCGGGAGCCTTATATGCCCGGAGATGAATTTGAAAATGAAATTGCTAATGGCGTCACATTTTGGGTTGCAGAAGACGGGAACAACTTGTTCGGCGTGATGGGAATTCAGGATAAGGGAGAAGTCGCATTGATCCGCCATGCCTACATCAAGCCTGGCGCCCAAAGAAAGGGAGTAGGGACGAAGCTACTGCTGCATGTGATGAGTTTGACCGACAAACCCGTTCTGGTTGGAACTTGGGCAGATGCAACGTGGGCCATCGATTTTTATTGGCGTAACGGATTCACGGTTGTTCCCTCCAGCCTGAAGGATGGCTTACTTCTGAGGTACTGGTCAATCCCGGCGAGGCAAGTCGAAACCTCTGTAGTGCTTGCCGATAAACGCTCGGATGAAGTTGGTCTGCTTCGGTTAGCGGGAGGCTAATTGCCAACAGTATCGAGTCGAACGACGGCTATGTCGCCGCGAGATTTGGAAGGTCAGCGTCGCTGTCCGGCCACAAGCGGACATACCGGCGGTGAAATCATGCCGCGAAATCCGTCGCAGCCAGACACCTCAGGTCAGTGGGCGTGCTCCCGGAGAGGCCTGCAGTCAGAGGTGGAACTGCCGGCCATTTATGTGTAGAAGTTCAGACTTGATCTGACAGTCCCCCGTTTTGTAGCGTGCCGGTTGTCAGATCAATTCAGTTGTTGGACTTTCTCCTTCCAGACCTCCTTTCCTGCAACCAAAGTTTGCATAGGAGTTCTGCCGCAGCACA
>JACRAR010000051.1 GCA_016234745.1 Betaproteobacteria bacterium
GAGATGGTGATGCCGGGTGACAACGTATCGATCACGGTGAAGCTGATTGCGCCGATTGCGATGGAGGAGGGCTTGCGCTTCGCGATACGCGAGGGCGGCCGTACCGTCGGCGCCGGCGTCGTCGCTAAGGTGATCGAGTAACCGTTTGTTGCCGGTAGGGACTCGGCTCGCCGGGCGGCCGGGTCTTGAAGCGTTTATGCAGCCAGAGGTACTGCTCCGGCAGGCGTAGTACCTCAGTCTCAATATAGGCATTCATGCGTCGCGTGTCCTCCTCGATGCTTGCACCGGGGAAGTCCTGCCAGGGCGCGCCGATATTGACGACATATCCCCGCCCCCCCGGCTCCATGCGTGTGACCACAGGCAGGACGATTGCGTCTGCGATGCGCGCCAGGCGCGACAGACCCGTGATTGTCGCTGTCGGTACCCCAAAAAACGGGATGAAGATGGTATCCCGCTGACCGTAATCCATGTCAGGCAGGTAATAGAAAGGTTTTCCCGCGCGCATCATTCGGATTGCAGGGCGAGTGCCTTCCTGCCGCGACAGGAGGGTTGAAGAGCCAAAGCGCGTTCGTCCCTTGAGCAAAGCCGCGTTGAAGAGGAGATTCTTCTGGTTGGCATAGATGCTTACCATGTCCAACTCCAGCGTCAACCGCGTCCAACCCATGTCTAGTCCGATGAAGTGGGGCACCAGAAGGATGATGGGCTTTCCGTCTTTGCGCTGAAGATGCTCAAGACCCTCGATCCTTACCAACTTGCGCAATCGTTGCGGCGCTGCCCACCAGAGTAGACCGCGCTCAAGAAAACTGCGCCCAAAGGCAACAAAATGATTTCTAGCCAGACGCTCGCGATCTGTTTCGCCCAGTTCGGGGAAGCACATGCGCAGATTGGTCAAAGCCACGTGCCGTCGTTCGTGACCGAAGTGATAGAGCAGAAGCCCAAAACTTCGCCCCACCTGAGCTTGCCAGCTCAGCGGAAGCCAGTGCAAGAGCCACATCAAGGATAGGGCTAGGCGGGTCATCCCTGGCTTTCAGGAATTGTTGTGCCGGTAGGGACTTTGTAGCGGTTGTATCCCCAAAGATATTGGCCGGGGCACTCCCGGATCAAGCTTTCCAACTCGACGTTGAGCTGTGCCGCACGCTCCTCCAATGTTCCGGTCAAGGGTGTTGCAAGCTGGCGCAGTTTGAGGTGGTATCCGGCACCGTATAACAGGCGTTCGGCATAAGCCAGCAGAACGGTTGCGCCAGTTTCTGCAAGTCGTGCTGCCAAAGTCATGGTGTAAGCCGGCCGACCAAAAAAAGGTACCCAGACCCCCTCTCCGTTGCCTGGGACTTGATCCGGCAACATGCCGATGGCCTCTCCCCTCTTCAGCGCCTTCATTAACGTACGCACTCCACTCAGGTCGGCAGCTGCCAGTCTTAGCTTGGCGCCACGTCCCCCTGCAATCAAGGGTTTCAGCCACTCCTGCCGGGGCGCACGGTAGAGCACGCTGATTGGGCGATGATTAGCATAGTATTGAGCAGTAATTTCAAAACAGCCCAGATGCGGTGTCAGAAAGAGAATGGCGCTATTTTTTTCCTGCCAGGCGGCTTCAACCAGATCCCAGCCAGTGACGCGCACTACGCGCGCAACCACTTCGGCTTGCGGGCGAAGCCAGATTTTGGGTAACTCCAGGATGCTTTTGCCGGCTTCCGCTATCGCGGCTTGTCGCACCTGTCTTGCCAAAACGCCAGCAAAGGCAAGATTTTCCTGCATGTGGCGGCGATAGGTCGGGGAACAAAGATAAATGATCCAGCCAAGCAGGGCCCCCAGATTGTGCAGCAGATGCAGCGGTAGCAGAGATAAAATACGAACCAGGAAACTCATGGGCAGGCAGGTTGTCTGCAAAAAAGAAGCATGGAAATCGGCGGCAAACCGTTGGTTCAGGCGAAGTGCAAATATGATTTCATGCAGGTCAAATGTTATCATTGAAGCAACAAGAAATATGGCCTATCCGGAAGTTAAGTGCGATAGGTAAGACTAAATGCCAGAGGAAACCCCCATAAGCCTGCCCCCCACATCGCCAACTGCGCCAGATACGCCTCCACCCGATCTGCTGGAAGGTGGGTTATTGCTGCCTGGATTTATCGCGCGGAGTGAAGACGGCTTGTACGTCGATATCTCTCTGCTGGAATCCATAGAAAATTTCCAGCATTTTGTTGAGCGCGTATTCACCTCCGGCGCTTACTTTACCGAACTCGACTATCCACTTTTTCTCAAGTTGCTTTACGAGCCTGACTCACTTGATTTGCCTACCCGGAAAAATGCGGGCGGAGGCAGCCCGGTAGTGAAGCTTGCCAAGAACATCGCACCCTTCCTCTCGGAGCGTCGGAAAATCTATCGGGAAGCCAAAGTTGCAAAAGACGGCAGCATGGCCGAGTATTTTTTCGAACCGGTGATGCTGGAACAGGACATCGAATTACCCGTATTCGGTCCTGCGCCGCGAGACCCAGCGGCTCCGCGCACCATTCTCGGTTATGAGCGACGCAAGCAGCTCATGCGCGTCAAGCCGGATCCCGATGAATTCATCGCGGCAATGTGGCTGCAAAACATTCGCTACGGCCTCGATATGCGAACAATCCGGGCAATGATCAAGGATGACAGTTCAGGCCGTCTCGAAATCGCCCACATGCTTGAGTCGTTTCCTGGGCGGGATGCCAGCATCGTCGAACAATCCGAGACCATGCATCGTGATGATGCGCCCAAGAGGCTTGCCGATGGCCGGGTTGACCTGAGCACCTACAGCAATCATTTTCCGCAAGTCGCTGCCGGCGATCGCTTGATGAAGAAGATTCCGCGCGCGATGGGGAAACCCGGCTGGAATGTTCATGGAACGATTTTTGAGCCTCCCATTCCCAAGGATATAGACCTGGAAGCACTGGCTGGGCCAGGCGTCCGCATTGAAATTTCCCCGCAGGGAGAATTCCTTGTCGCTGCCACCGCCGGTTTTCTCTTTATCGACAAGCAGTCGAACCTGATTTCGGTGACCGAAAAAATGGTCAGCAAATCCGGGGTCAGCATGCAGACGACGGGGAATCTCCAACTGTCAGGCGCTGACTTCGAAGAACACGGAGAGGTGTTGGAGCAACGTCAGGTGAACGGCCACAATATGACGTTCTTCGACGACGTATTCGGCCAAGTGATTTCCGACGGCGGCAAAATTGATTTGAAATCCAATCTGGCCGGCGGCGTGGCGAGAAGCCCGCAAGGTGTGATTGTCATCTCTGGTACCGCATCCAATGCGACAGTCGAGGCCAGGGGGGGAGAAGTCGAAATCGGTGTTGCCCATAATTCACTCATCATCGGCAAGAAAGTAAAAATTCAGCAAGCGGTGAATTGCGAGATCGTCGCCGAGGAAGTCGACGTGGATGCATGCTCGGCCTGTGGAATCCTGGGCAAGACGGTTTCGCTCCAAACATCCTGCGACTGGAAGAGCACCGAAACACTGGTTACCGTGCAAATACCGGACGGAACTGCCTGGGATCTGCGTGCCGAAGACCTGGACAAGCAACTTGCGGATATCCGGAAGAGTAAAGCCGAGAAAGAAGAAAGCGCCGCGAAGATTTCCAGCCAGAGCGACGTCCAGAAATTTCTGGCTTTGCGCAAGAAGGTCGAGTCGGGCGAAATCAAGATTGCTCCCGCGCAAGAGGCCGGCTGGAAAACAACGGTTGTTCGCTTTGCATCCGTAACGCGGCAGCTCGAGAAATTGATCGACGAGGTTCGCAAGCTCAAAATTGAGGAAGAATACCTGTCCAATCAGGTCGAAAAACTCCGTGTCGCCAGAACCAGTGCTGAGGAGGTGCTTTCCTGCACCATCCAGTCAGTCACTGGTGAAACCATAGTCCGAACGCGCGTAGGACCGGTAGAGGGTTTGCTGTTTGAATCCCTGACGCCAAAGGAACTGAAAATTCGCTTGCGCGAAGCGGGCGGAGCGGCGGAACGCCTCTTCTCCGGCGATAGCGGCGCTTACGAGTGGCGGCTTCACCCCAAAAGCTAAGCAGCCTGCGCAGTTCAACTCTGATGTTTGGCGAATTGACGGAAAAAGTTTGTTTGACCCCGTCTTTCGCAGAAAGTAAAATTCAGTCTCCGCCGAGTTAATCAGGACAACTTGCAGGGCGGGCTCCGTGGTTACGGGGAAATACTGCTAAAGCGTCACCTGCTCTCCTCCCCGGAGCCGGTAGCGCCGGCGAAATGGGGAGTTTGTTAAGGAGCAGTCAGCATGTCCAATGATTTTCTGTTTTCTTCCGAATCCGTTTCCGAAGGTCATCCCGACAAAGTCGCCGACCAGATATCCGACGGGGTTCTGGATGCGATATTGGCGCAGGACAAAAAAGGCCGAGTGGCCTGCGAGACCCTGGTGTCGACGGGACTCGTGGTGATCTCGGGTGAGATCACCACGACGGCTCACATCAACTACATGGAAATAGCCCGTGAAGTGGTTCGGCGTATTGGCTATGATCATCCGGATATCGGTTTTGACTACAAGTCCTGCGCGGTTCTGACGGCGATAAACCGCCAGTCGCCCGATATTGCCCAAGGCGTGAATGAAGGCGAGGGGCTGGACCTTGACCAAGGCGCTGGTGACCAAGGCTTGATGTTCGGCTATGCCTGCAACGAGACGCCGACCCTGATGCCGTTCCCGTTGTATTACGCGCATCGCATCATGCAGCGCCAGGCCGAAGTACGCAGGGACGGACGTCTTCCCTGGTTGCGTCCCGATGCCAAGAGCCAGCTCACAGTGCGCTATGTCAATGGCAAACCAGTGGAAATCGACACTGTGGTTGTTTCAACCCAACATGGCCCTGAGATCGGGCACGCCGAATTGTCGCAAGCCGTGATCGAAGAGATCATCAAGCCGGTATTGCCGAAGGAGATGCTGACAACCAAGACGCGTTATCTGGTGAACCCGACGGGACGCTTCGTCGTCGGTGGTCCGCACGGGGATTGCGGACTGACCGGACGCAAGATCATCGTCGATACCTATGGTGGTGCGGCGCGCCACGGCGGAGGTGCATTCTCCGGCAAGGATCCGTCCAAGGTCGATCGTTCTGCCGCTTACGCGGGCCGTTACGTCGCCAAGAACATCGTTGCCGCCGGGTTGGCGGAGCGCTGCGAAGTGCAGGTGGCTTATGCCATCGGCGTAGCCAGGCCGGTATCGTTGATGGTGAACACGTTTGACACCGGCAAGGTCAGTGACGAGAAGATTGTCGAACTGATCGGCCAGCATTTCGATCTGCGTCCCAAGGGGATCATCCAGTCGCTCGACCTGCTCCGGCCGATTTACCTGAAGACCGCGTCCTATGGCCATTTCGGTCGCGACGAGCCGGAATTTACCTGGGAACATACGGACAAAGCAGCCAGTTTGAAGGCGGCTGCAGGCATCTGATAATTCTCTTCTGAATAGGCGATCGCCGGGTCGCCTATTCAGCCTTCATGGCGTGCTTGGAATCCCCAGGACTGCACGATAAACCGCCAAGGTTCCTTCGGTCATCTGCTTCAGCGTGAATTCTTGAAGGACTCTGGCGTACGCCTCCTTGCCATATTCTGATCGTTTCTCTTCATTGGCCAGAAGCTCGTTGAGGGCTGCGGCAAGTGCTTCGCTGTTACGGGGCGGCACGACCAACCCTGTTTCGGTCGAACGGTTGAGATAAGTAACGCCGTTATTCAGTTCGCAACAGACGATGGGTTTTCCGCACGCCATCGCTTCCATCTGCACCAGACCAAAGGCCTCGCTTGGCTCGACCGACGGCATGCAGAATATTTCGCAGCCATGGTAGTAGTGAGGCAGTTCTTCATCAGGAATTCTTCCGAGGAAGATCACTTGATCCGACAGGCCAAGTTTTGCGGAGAGTTGCTGCAATTCGAGGGTTTTTGGCCCACACCCGCCGAGCAGCAGGAGAGTGTCTGAAGGCAGGAGGCGCATGGCCTGAATCAAATAATCGAAGCCTTTGTAATAAACATGCCGGCCAAGCGCAAAAATGATTCTCCTGTTCGGGTATTTGCCCGCTAAGCGTGCCACTCCGAGTTTGGTTTGCTCGTTCTTCTCAAAGCGACCGAGATCGACACCGTAATGAACGACATGCTTGCGCTTTGGATCCTGGCAAGCATTCATCTGCTTCGAAGATGTGAAATGCTTCGGAGTTGCCGCGATGATCGCATCAGCTCTGGCAACGATATGATTCAGGAATGGCTGGTAAAGCGTCAGCAGTTTTTTCTGTCGGACGATGTCGCTATGCCAGGAAATGACGAGCTTGGGTCCTTTAGGCAAGAACGAATAAGCCAGATGCGACATGGGGTCTGGAAAGTGCAGATGGATGATGTCGAAACGCTCTCGTGCATTCAATCTCCTCACATAGGAGGGCATGGTCGGACAGAAAGTTGTGCCGGCCAAAGTGCCGATCGACGCAAGCTTATGAATATCGTAACCGCCTCTGCGAACCACTTCATTTCTGCAGACTTCACTGGCGACTACATTGGCAACTTGGATGTGATGCTGCAAACAATCGAGCAGAGATCCGACATGACGCTCGGTTCCACCAAAATACTGGGAATAGTATCTGCCAAAATGCAGTACTTTCAAAAGACAGTCCTCGCAACCTGATGGACCGGGAAGTCCTTCGTCAATGATTTGGCATGGATTTGCATGGGGGAGGGCTGGATTTCACATTGAAGCAGGCTGAGCGGTGCCGATGAAATATGGAATTCCCTGAAATGGCCTGCGGGTCCGAACTGACCAAGTCGCCATGATAAATCAAATGGATTCGACATGCTTTGCAAATAACGCCGGCGCCTCCCAATAACCGCTCACAGGGCGAGAGCTTCATTGTAGACATCGAGTGTTTCCTGTGCGCAACGAGACCAGGTGAATTGGCTGGCACGTTTCAGACCACAGCCGGCCATGCTTTGCTGGCGTTGCGGATCTTCCAATACACTGCGCATGGCCTCTGACATGGCATCGATATCGTAAGGATCGATAAGCATGCCGGCCGGTCCGACCACTTCCGGCAACGATGTGCGATCAGAAACTATCACGGGGATTCCCGACGCCATGGCTTCCAGCGGCGGCAGACCGAAGCCTTCGTAGATCGAGGGATAAACGAAGAGCTTGGCAGCAGCGTAGAGCGATGGAAGAGCATCCTCATCAATCTGTCCCAGGACGCGCAGCACGCCCTGGCGCTCGAGCCGGGCCATTTCCAGGTCGGTTTGATCATGCTGCCAACCGCCCATGCCGGCGATCACCAGCGGATATTGTCTGGATAGCTCAGTTGGCAGCAGACGATAGGCGCGGATCAGGCTGATCAGATTCTTGCGCGGTTCAAGCGTGCCCACAGCCAGAACATATCCTCCGTGATCCAGTTTGAAATGCTTGCAGACTGGGGCAGTCTCGGCCGCGGACATCGGCTGAAAGTCGCCGGCAACTCCGTGAGATATAGTGCGGATGCGCTCAAATGGTGTGCCAAACAAGGTGTTCATTTCGCGCGCAACGAAATCCGAAACCACGATGATGCGGTCGGCACGTTCCAGCGATTCCGGAAAATGGCGGTTCATGATGCGAACTCGCTGGATGGGGTGGGTTTCAGGGTAGCGCACCCAGGAAGCATCATGAGCAGTGACCACGGTGGGTCCGTTGAAGCGGAAGGCTAGATAGTTCGGTTCGTGGTACAACCGGCTATGATTGGAAGAGATTCCTTTCGAGAAACGCAATTGTTGCAGTTGCCGCCAGAGCGGCCTGATCTTCGGCAGATTATGAAGAAAGCTCAACCTGCCAGTAGTCGGTGCGGCTAACGTCTCCGGCGGCCGATGACGCCAACCGTGGGCGACATCGAAATAGTCGATGACCACGCCCAATCTCGTCAGTGCCAAGGCCAATTCCTTGACATAGCGTCCGATACCCGTCAATGGCGTGAGCATTGCAGTTGCGTTGAGCGCGATATGCAAGGGTTGATCGGTCACGTGCTTGCCAGCCCTTAAGTTAGACATGCATATCCATTGCAGGCAGGCAATATAATGCGCGACTCAACACGAAAACATCGCGTTGCCGGGAATCAACTGCTTGTTGAGTGTAGCCCTGTATCATGATCGAACTGTACCGAATTGTAGAATTGTACCGGTTCCTGTGAGACATGCTTTTGACATAGGGAAAGTCAACAATCTGCAAACCTGTTCCATTTAACTCGACTGAAACAAGCCATTCCATGAGTCCGATCGCCATCATTACCATCGTTTCCAGCAATTACCTGCACTTTGCCCGTACTTTGATGCAAAGCGCAATTGCGCAGCACCCGGAAGCCGACCGCTATTGCTTGATTGTGGACCTGGACTCCAGCCACGCGAACTCGTTGTCTGAAGAGTTCCAAGTCCTCGAGCTGTGTGAAATCGGTCTGCCCGATGGCGATGATTTTCTCTTTCAATACAACATTCTTGAACTCAATACTGCAGTCAAGCCCTGGGCCATTGCGGCCCTGTTCGCCCGAGGCTATCGGCACGTCCTATACATCGATCCCGATATTTTCCTCTATCGCCCACTGGCAGAGGTCATACAGGCCTTTCAAGAAGGAGCCGAGATCATACTAACTCCCCATTTGTTAAGTCCCGTCACTGACGAGTTCAATCCGGACGAACTCGACATTCGACGTTCTGGTACTTACAACCTGGGTTTCTGCGGTTTGGCGGAGTCGGCCAACACACATGCCTTGCTGAAATGGTGGCAAGTCAAGCTGCGTCGGGAATGCATCATTGCTCATGACAGAGGTATTTTTGTTGATCAAAGCTGGATGGATCTCGTTCCCGGATTATTTTCCAATGTTTTCATATTGC
Organism: Betaproteobacteria bacterium; assembly: GCA_016234745.1. Taxonomy (GTDB): domain Bacteria; phylum Pseudomonadota; class Gammaproteobacteria; order Burkholderiales; family Rhodocyclaceae; genus JACRAR01. The sequence continues at coordinate 8,854 of JACRAR010000051.1, forward strand.
GCCATCCAGGCTACAACGTGGCTTATTGGAATCTGGCACAGCGTTCCATCGAGAGTCGAGACGAGATGATGACTGTGAATGGTTTCCCTTTGGTGTTTTTTCACTTCAGCGGCCTTAACCCGACCGCTCCGCAATCCATTTCGAAACATCAGAATCGTTTCGTTCTCGAAAAACTGCCCGCCGTCACCGCCAAGCTGATTGAGGATTATTGTGCTGGAGTCATCGCCAACGGCCTCGAACGCTATCAGAAGATTCCCTACGGCTTTGGCAGCTACGCAGATGGCACCCCAATTCTGGATGCCGAACGGACGCGCTTCCGCAACAATGATGAGTTGCGTTTGCTTACCGGAGGCCAACCCTTCTCAAACAAGAATCTCCTGCGCCCTGCCGAAAGCGAAGAAGATATCGAGCCCTACATTAAAGCAGTGTACGCGCATTTGTTGGGTCGCCTGCCCGACCGCAGCGGGCAGAAAAGCTATGCCAGCTTGGCGGCAAGCCCTTTCGGGCGTCTGCGCTTGCTGCTATCGATTGCCCTTTCGCGGGAAGCTCGCGCCCGCGCCGGATGGTTGCAAAGGCTGTTTATTTGGTCTTTCCGAAATATCCTGCCGGTCAAGCAGCAGCCTCCCGCTGCCAAGGCGATAGAAGTCGCAACGCCGGCACCACAACCAGAGCCCCGGCGCAGCCCCTATAGCGGACTTTATCCTGCGGAGCCCGACAGCGCCGAAAATGGCTTGTGGATCGGCCCACGACTGGATCTGCCCACCTTCGAGATCAGTCGGGGAGAAATTGAAATCCAGGGCATTGCCAACTTGGCGTTGTTGAAGCGTGGCAGCTCCAACAGCTTCGCGCTGGAGGTCTACGTATTAAGCGAACTTGTGCATAGGGAAGAGATTGAAAGCAATGGTTTGTTTTGCTTCACGGTGCATGTGGAGAAGAACAGTTTCTACCGGGATAGCCAATGGACCATTCTTGCCTCTACTCACGTAGTACCCAAAGAAATTGGTTTGAGCTCGGACGATCGCCAGCTTTCTTGGCGCCTAAAGCGTATCAGCGTGGATGGCATCCCGCTGCTGGATTGCAGCCGCAGTCCCATCACTTTTCCTCTGGCGCAATTGTATGCACCGACCGGTGTCAACCTGGTGGGTTATCTTTACGCCGAACTGGGTCTGGGAGAGGCATTGCGTTCCCTGGCCAGCGCATGCAGCGCTGTGCAAATCCCTTTTTCGACAGTGGACGTGGGCTACCAGAGCAGCAACTTGCAGCGCGATCAACGCCTCATCGGCCTATCGACAGACCAGCATTTTCCCGTCGATCTGCTTTACGTCAACGCCGATCAAACCAAGGCCACCCTGGAGCACCTGAAAATCAATCAGAGCCAGACGAAGAAGCCGAACCACAAGCCGAGTCGCTATCGGATCGGTATCTGGCACTGGGAGCAGCAAAGGTTGCCAGACAGTGCCTTGAGCGCATTCGCCTATTTGGACGAAATCTGGGTTTCTTCAACTTTCGTCCATGATGCCGTGGCGCCGTTATCCCCGCTTCCAGTCGTTAAGATTCCCCTAGCGCTGGACTTTGCGCCTAGCCTCGGGGTGAGCCGCTCCGATTTTGGCTTGCCGGAAGACAAGACGCTGGTACTGGTGATGTATGACTTTCATTCGTACCAATACCGGAAAAACCCACAAGCCGCAGTAGCTGCCTTTCGGGTAGCCGCTGCAAACCGCGACGACGCCATACTGGTTCTTAAAACCATCAACAGCCAGTCACACGCGGAAGAACGGGCTGAATTGGCGCGGCAGGTCAGCGGCATGCGCAATGTAATTTTCATAGATGACTTCCTGACCCGGCAGCAGACCTGGGATTTGCAATCCTGCTGTGATATTTTGCTGTCACTACACAGGGCGGAAGGGTTCGGGCTGGCCCTCGCGGAAATGATGTATTTGGGCAAGCCTGTCATTGGCACCGGCTGGTCGGCAAACATGGATTTCATGACTGCCGAGAATTCTTTCCCCGTGAGCTACACATTGAAACCATTGGAGCATGCGGTGGGTGTCTATGTTGCCGGTCAACCTTGGGCCGAGGTCGACGTGGCTCACGCCGCCAGGCTTCTGCAAAATCTGCTGGACGACCCCGAATTGCGCACCAGGATTGGCAAGCGAGCCGCACAGGATATTCGCCGGCAGCTCAGTCCGGCGGCGGTAGGTAAGTTGGTAAAAGAGAGGCTGAGCCTGCTCAACTTCTGGCATCCGCAATGGCGCCTGTGAGCTTGGCGAATCGCGCTCTGACACGGGATTGCCATGGCAACGGTCGTTGAGCGGGAATCGAATAACCATGCTTCCAGCGCTAATCCGCTCAGCCTGGGTGATACCGTACAGGGCGCGTTGTCGTCTAGTTCTGACTGGGATTTCTACAAGGTAACCGTTTCAACCGGGGGTGCGCTAAAGCTGGATTTTTCACCGCCAACGGCTCCAAACAACTACTACTTCCAGATAGACGTATTTGACAGCGGCGACAAGCTGCTGGCCGAGAACTTCTACGGTAATACTGGAACGTTGAGCCTTGGATTGCCCGCCGCCGGAAACTATTATGTCGCGGTTACTTCCTCCTCATCTTTCTCAAGCGGTCAATACGCATTGACCGTCAGCAACGGCGTCGGCAGCGCCAGTGCGTATGAGAGTGAGGCCAACGACACTCTGGCGACCGCCAACAGCATTGCTCTGGCACATACCATCAAAGGCCAGCTTGCCGGTTCGTCGGATGTCGATTGCTACCGCGTCAGTGCCTCAATGCCTGGAGTCCTGGTGGTCGATCTTGTGGCCGGCAAAACATCCAGCGGCAATTCGTTCACAGTGGATCTTTACGATGTTGCCGGAAACTTGCTCAAGGAGCAGAGCACGGACCATGCGACGACGTTGAGCATACCTGTCTCCGCCAGCGGCGACTACGTTATCAAGGTCAAGCAAGCCAATGTTTATGACGGCAGCAATTACAGTCTGACTGTCAATAACGATAGCTTCAGCACTCTGGCCGCCAAAGCCTTGACTGAAAGCACGCCCCTCACGGCAACTTTGAGTGCCGCGCATGACTGGTACTCGGTCAGTCTGGTTGCCGGGAAAAGCTATGAATTCTCTGTCACAGGTGCGACCTCGAGCGGCGGCACCTTGGCCGACCCTGCGTTGACGCTCTGCTATTCGACAGGAGCAGTGTTGGAAACCTGCGACGATCTCAATATCTGGTCGAGCAGCCTCACCCCGCCCGGAGTGACAACGACAGCCGATCCGCAAATTGCTTTTACTGCCCCCGCGACGGGGACCTACTATCTCATGGTGTCAGGCAACGGGGGTGCAGGCACGTATTCATTGAGCGAGAAGATCGATACCCAGGAAGATTTGACACAGGCCCTGCTTGAAGTGCAGTTGTCCCCAAGCTATCGATGGAATGGCGCAGCCGCGTTGGGCACCGCAGTGTCACTCGAATATACCTTCCTGAGCAGCACCGCCGACGAAGAAACCGGCTTTGTGGCGATGACTGATAATCAAAAGCAGATGGTGCGGGATGTGCTCGCAATGTATGAAAGCATCGCCAACATTACATTTACTGAAGTTCTCAGCCAGAGCAGTGCAGACATCAGATTTGGCACCAGCAATCAAGCTGGTCTTTCTTCAGGTATCACCTATACCTCGTTCAATACCGATGGCAGCCTGCGCCTGACCGACGTATTCCTCAATAACACGGCCAATGGATCCTCTCAGTCAGCCACTGCCACACTGAGTCCGGGAGGATATGGCTACCTGACGCTGATCCACGAAATCGGTCATGCACTGGGGCTCAAGCACCCGGGCAATTATGACGCTGGCGGCGACAGCGTTTCGCCGCCGTTTCTGCCCGTGGCTTTCGACAACGCCAAGTTTACGGTGATGTCTTATCTGGATAACGTCGACAGCACGACCTATCAAAGCACGCCCGCCCTGATCGATATTGCGGCATTGCAATACCTGTACGGCACCAATACAACCGATACCGGATCGGCACATACCTTCACATTCAACAACAGCAGCGCTTTTGTCAGTTCCTTGCTGGCCAGAGGCAGCAACGACATTATCGATATCCGCGACCAGACGGTTGCCTCGAAGATCTTCATGTTGCCGGGCAGTCTCAGTTCGATCGGTATCGGCTCAGACGGCGCCCCGGCGCGCAACAACGTCGCTATTCCTTTCAACGAAAAATTATTCGGTGTGATCGATGGACCCGCGGCCGACCTCATTGTCGGCAATACATTGAACAATATGTTTTATGGCTTTGCGGGAGCAAACACAATCGATGGCGGAGGAGGTAGCGACACCCTTGCTTTGAGTGCGACTTCGACCAGCTTCAACACGGCTGTCGATGGCCAGTTGGGCAATCTGGAGTTCATAAGCGCGAGTACGGCGACAGCGGCAGTGACGATAGATGCCCATCAGCAAACGGAAGCCTTGACCATACAGGGCAGCGCATATGGCGACAGCATCGTTGCCAGTGCAGGCGGCGGCACCATCAACGGCGGTGCCGGGAACGATACCCTGACCGGCGGCGCCGGCGACGATATCGCGGCTTATTCCGGCAAACGCTCGAACTACTCGACGACCTTCGTTTCCGCCGGCCACTACACCGTCCTGGACAAGCTGGGCGGATCAGGCAAAGACACCCTGACCAACATCGACGACATCCGTTACTCGGATGGGATGGAAAATCTGAATGTTGCCACCGATGCCAAGCTGCTCAGTACGTCGCAACTCAACTCTTTGACTGAACTCTATATCGCCTTCTTCAACCGTGTACCCGAAGCTTCCGGCCTCGACTACTGGATCAAACAACTTGCTGGTGGAGAAAACCTGACCCAGATCGTCAAGTCGTTTTACGAAGCCGGCGTCCAGTATTCCAGCCAGACAGGGTTCTCGTCGAGCATGACCGATCAGGATTTCATCAATATTTTTTACAAGAATGTGCTGGGACGGTCGCAAGGCGCCGATACCGATGGATTGGCCTACTGGAATGGCAAACTCGCGGAGGGCAGTTCGACCCGCTGGTCGCTTGCCCAGGACATTCTCAACTCGGCCCACACTTTCAAGAACGATGCCACCTGGGGCTGGGTCGCCGATCTTCTCGACAACAAGGTATCGGTGGGCAAATACAATGCCGTGACAGCAGCGGTGGACTATCTGACGTCACAGGAGGCTGTTTCGAAGGGGATGGAAATCGCCCAGTTGATAACCCCCACCGATACCAGCGCCGCGATCCAGCTGATTGGCTTGTCGGATGTGGTTCCCTACGTCGCCTGAGGCTCAATGGACATATGAGCGGGCGTGTAAGCGCGCACCTTACCTTGCCTCCCCTTTACGGGGAACTCGCCTACCAGGCGTACTTTTTCCATACCGATATATTGCGCAGTGCTCTCACCCATCAGCATGAATTCACCGACTTCGCGCGTCAGCACTTCCAGGCGTTGCGCCACATTGACCATGTCGCCGTGCGCGCTGTAGGTTTTCCTGGCCGCGCTGCCATATACGCCGACTGCGGCAATCCCGGAATTGATGCCGATCGATAAATCGAGCGGAGCGAAATTGTTTTCCTCGAGCCAAGCGCGCAATCCATCGTGGATCGCCCTGCGCAGTTCAATGCCGCAGGCAACGGCGGCGCTTGCATGATGACGCTCAGCTGCAGCATCGCTTTCCCAGATCGCCATCAGGCCATCGCCGGTAAATTTTTCGATGGCGCCGCCATGGCGATCGACGACCGCAGACATTTCCGCAAGCAAACGATTCGCAAGCAAGGCGGCGCGATCCGCCGACAGTTTCTCGATGGCGCCGGTGAAGCCGCGCACATCGGTGAACAGCACCGATATTTCGCTGGTTTTCAGATCCGGGTCGGCAATGTGCTCAGGATCGGAAAACCTCGCCGCCACGGCATCGGGAACAAAGGCCCCGATATTTTTCCGGAACTGTCTAAAGGTATTGCGCAAGCGGCGGGCTTCAAGCGGTGCGAGCAAGAGAAAGCTGGCTGCGACAAGGCTGAGGAGCGAACCGCTGGGAAGCACCAGCAAGGCGAACCGCCAGGCCAGCCAATCGCAGCCGATGATGAATACAGCGAGCGTCAGGGACATCAACAAGAGGCGCAATACGCCCGCCTCGCGGCCGGTGAAAGCCGGCAACAACAGAGCCAGCAGGCAAAGCAGCAGAACTTGCCAGGCCAGCGGCAGAATCTTGGGCAGACGTCCGTCGAGGAGCGCCGAGAGCAATTGCATGTGGATTTCCACCCCCGGAGCAAGCGCCCGGTTCGGTGCCGGTACCCGGTCGCCGAGGCCGAACGCGGTGCTGCCGATAATGATGAGGCTGTTGCTCAGCGTTTCTGCCGGCAACTGACCGGTCAGAATCTTGCTGGCCGGAATTGCGCGCAGATGGCTGGAGTCGGCGGCCCAGGGAATCACCAATTGTCCATCGCGGTCCAGCGGGATGCGCATGCCAGCATCCGGATCGAAGTACCAGGCGGAAGGCTGCCAGACGCCAGTTTGGAAACGCATGCCGGTGGCGCCCAAAAGCGCCATGAAGGTGCGCACCGGCAAGCTCGGTGTGCAAATGGCTTCAAAACACAGGACCGGCTTGATGCGCCGGACCACGCCATCGGGGTCGAAAGTCGGCGTGATGTGTCCGACCGCCTGGCCAGGAACCATTAACGACGCGGCATTGGCAAGGTAGCCCGTTGCATGGGGCGCCGCTCCCTGGATGTTGACGCCAGTGGCGAGCGCTCCCAGGCGATTGGCTGACTCGGCCGATTCATAGAATGTCTGCGCTGCCACGACCGGATAGCGCGTGAAGATATTCCGAAGCCTGTCATCGCCGGGACGGGCGTCGGGGAAAACAATGTCCAGGGCGACCAGTGCTACGCCATAACGCTCGAACAGTGTTTCGATCAACTGCGCCATCGTCTTGCGTGGCCAGGGCCAGGGACCGACTGCCTGCAGGCTGGATTCGTCGATATCGATGAGGGCAATTCGGCGTTCCTCTTCCACGGTCGTGGCATAAGCGATGCGCAAATCGTGCAGGTCCCGGTCGATTGCCGCTATTCCGTACCAATTGCCAAGCAGCAGAACCAGCGACACCGTCAACGCGGCAAGCGTTGCTGCAATGCGCAGCGGAGAATAGCGCTGGCGGCAGGCGTGCACAACAGCGGTTAAAATAGGCTGCTTACTGTCCATGAGTGCCGTGCTTATGCCGTCCGTATCCGCCAGCGACTTGCGCGCCATGCTTGACCGGATCCCGCTGCTCAAGGGGCTTGAAGACGCCCTCCTGAACCGTTTGGCGACGATTGTGCGGGTGCGCTCCTATCGCCGTCGTGCCCATGTGATTCTCAAGGGCTCGGTCGGCGAAGAAATGTTTTTCGTGCTGCACGGCAAGCTCCAAGTGGTCGATACTTCCGATAGCGGTCGGGAAGTCGGCGTGAATATGATCGAGACGGGCGATATTTTTGGGGAATTATCGCTCATTGACGGCGAACCGCGCTCGGCTTCGGTAATCGCGGTGAGCGAGAGCCTGCTGGCCTTTCTGCCCCGTGGCGCAGCGCTCAATCTTTTCTTTCACAATCCGCTGGTAGCCGAACGCATGTTGCGTCGCATGGCCAAGCGCTTGCGCGATGTCAGCAAATATCAAACTCTGGTAGCCATCCCGAATGCCTTCGCACGCATTTACGCCTTGTTGCAGCAATTGGCGGAACAGGAACATGCTGGCGCCACGACGATCGAGAACATGCCGACCCACCAGCAGTTGGCCATCATGGCCAATGCCAGCAGGGAAACGGTAACGCGCGCGATTCGTTCGCTGATTCGCGCAGGAGTCCTCGCCAAGGATCATCGGCGCTTGCTGATCCTGGATCCTGAAGGCCTGCGCCGCGCCGCCGAAAAGGACGGTCCGAAGAAAATTTCTTAATACCGATAGCGTGCGCCGAGCATGAAAACCCGGCCGCTTTGATCGAAGATGGCAATGTTGGAGTTTTGTCGCGTCACCTCGAACGAGGCAAGCGCTTCGACACCATGACTGACCGGCCAATAGACTGTTGCATTGGCATAGTAGCGATCAATATGGCGACGGCTGTTGCCTTCCAGTACTGGGCTGTAGCCTTCGGCATCCCTGCTGCGCGAAGCTGACACGCTGAATTCGCCGCTCAACTGCTGCCATAGCGTTGTCCTGTGAATCAGGGTCAGTTCGTTGCGGCGTGTCCTGCCCCCCGGACGCGCTGCATCGGGTTCGTCGTTACCAGCCCTGAAACTGAGTACCGTATCGCTTTCCGTTGCAGCACAGACCAACTGCAGGCCCAGCCAGTTGATGCTGCCATCCAGGTAATGCCGCTCGGGATACGAGCGCAACTCGTTTTCCGGTCCGGCCTGGAGGCGGCAGGTAGTGCCGGGATTGAACTCGACGAGTCGTCGTCCCCAACCCAGTTGAAGGCGCCGAATATTCACCAGGGCGTCGCCGCCGAGGCGGATTTGCTGTGTTCCCAACAGGGCCTCCGCTTCGCCGCCAAGCACCGGCTGCTGATAAACGACCTGAAAGGCCGCATCGCCGAGATTGAAATTCTTTTCGTTGCGATAATCCTTGGCTTTGACGGTTGCCGCTAGCATGAATCGTCCGGGATTGCCCGCGAATGCAGTCTCCCAGGCGCGACGCAGGCGTCCGCCCAGTTGCAGAAAAGTATCGGAACGAAGGCGAAACTCCGGCGATATGAGGAATTCTGCGGGCACACCGTCCAGGGTCAGTGTCAGGCGATCAATGCTCAGACCGCTATTGGCGTTGCTGTCGAACCCGAATCCGGCAGTGAACTCGCCGTGCCAGCCCCTGGCCAGCCGCATGGCGAGCAACTGCCGGCGGGCATTGTCGAGAGCGGTACGCAGCGCCGGAGGCACTGGAAACGTTTGTTCGACGTAGTCGAGCAGGGTTGCCGCTGTTTCGGTTTCGCCCAGGCGCGCGTGGGCTATGGCCAGATCCACCCAGGCTCCGGCGCGTTCCGGGCTTTGCAAGACAACGCGCTCCAAGGCATGCAGGGCGATGGTATAGGCTTCCGCCTTGAGGGCGACCACACCCAGGACATAGTCGAAATCCGGATCCCCTGCATAGACGCGTTCGTCACGCAGCAAGTCGGTAAGTACCTCGCTTAATTGTGCTTGGGGCAAAGCCGCGACATAGCTGGGCGGGTTAATTTGCGTTGCGGGGGGTGACTCTCCTGCACCGGCGGTCTGTCCAAAAGTGGGAATGAAAATTCCATAACCGCAGATTAAACATGTGCGTATCAGGAACTGCAGGCTTTTTTTCAGAGAGAAAAACCCCATTGCCCGGAAAAACCCTCAGCCCATGCACGCAAGCCGCAGAGTGCGGGCAAGGTGTCAATCAATTACCACGTACCCAGCGGGTAGCGCCAACGGCAACGGCAGTTGCGTCAATCGGTTTGGAGAATAGGTAACCCGCCTGGGTGTTGGCTGCGGTCAGCGCACCCACCACATCGGCATTCGAGCGGCCCGCATCCGAAATCAGAACACCCTGCCAGGTGATTTTGCCGCTGGCATTGATTGAGATGCTCTGGTTGTCCTGATTCCATACCAGTTTGGTATCGAAGCTACGCTTGCCGAAATCCATGGTCAGGGCCGCATCTGAGACCGTCGCCGGGGTGAGCGTCGTACCAACTTTGCGATAGGCCTCGGAATCCGCCAACGTGAAACCGACTACCCCACCCGCGGGGAGTCCAACAGTTGAATTTTTTTCGACGAACAAGCCGAAAACCGAGTTCGAGACGGAAACTTCACGGTCGGCGGTCAATACCGAAGCGACACTGCCGGGACTGCCTGAAGGCGCGTAACTGCTCCAGCGCCCCCACCATACTTTGGCTGCGGGAGGTGGCGGTGGCGGTACCACGGGTGGTGGCGCCTCTGGCGCAGGCGACTCAGCCACGGGCGGCGGCGTCACCACCGGTGGCGGTGTCACCACCGGCGGTGGCGTTTCTACCGGCGGCGGCGTCACCACCGGAGGAGGTGTCACAGGTGGCGGCGTTACCGGTGGCGGCGTTACCGGTGGAGGAGTTGTTTTGATCTGCAAATTCGATGCGACGACCTCGGTCACAACCTCGCTCGACGTACCACTGGTTTTCTGCGACTTGTCGGGAACCATGACACGCGGTTCCTCTGGGCGAGGTGGCGTCACGCGATTGGGAGACTCGGTTTCACCCGATTGCAAAACAGGCGCAGCGGAACGGGAACGCAGCTCCAGATAAGCGTTGGCGGTTGCGCCCGTCAGTTGCCGGGCGAGATCGTTCTGGCAGGGGCCGAAGCCATCGGCGCGGCAATCGCCGCTTAAGGGCGACATGGCGATCGCACCCTCATTGACACTGACGCGGGTGGTCTCGGCAGTGGTCTGCACAACGAAATCGGTTCCACGCACGCCGATGGCGGCTACCGGCGTATTAAGCCGGAAATTCCCCTTGGCGGCGTGTCCTGCTGCCCCGGTGATCAGGCGAGCGGTTCCCGTCTCGAGCGTGAACTTGACGAAGCTCGACGCCGGTTTCTCGGCATCGTATTTGTAGGTATCGACACGCAGCGTCGAATGGGGCCTGACGCTGACAAAGGCCTTATCGACAAAGCGCACATGGATATGGCCGCTGTCGCCTGAAGTGAGTGTTTGTCCAACCGTTACCTTGTCGCCCTTGCGGACGGGATGAGTTCCGCTGGCATCGACTGCCTTGGTGTCGCCTATGGCGAAAATCACTTCGCCGACCGCTTCTCCGCTGCCAGTCGCTGCGTAGCCCGGCACAACAAGACCCGCCCACGCGAACAAAGCCACGCAAATGGCGATGCGCAGGTTGCGGATGAGATGCTGATCGGTCAAAGGCATAGTGGGTCGCATGTCAAAATGATTCAGTATAATTATAAGTCACTTATTGCTTGTCTGGCTTATTAGAGCGCTCTCTAACCGTCTTCTTCAGCCCCTTGGGTTGTCGTCTTTGAGTATTCCCTCTTGCTCGGTACATGGCGTTACATTCTCGCTATTCTGGTTGCCCTGAGCCACGTTTCCTGGCGCTGGGGCGATCTCAATCCCGGCGTCATAGCAGTGGTAGGTTTTTACGTCACTTCCGGTTACGTCATGACCGGCGTTCTGCGCAACCGCTACCCTATGCTCGGCGCTGCTTCGCGGTTCTATCTCGATCGTGCTTTGCGCCTGTTTCCGCAATACCTCGCGATCGCTTTGGTCACGCTGCTTTGGTTTCTCGGTAGCGGCGCCACCACAGCCTTTCTCAAGTACTCCCCGGATGCAGTGGCACTGCTCAACAACCTCACAGTCGTTCCGCTCAACTACGCCTATTACAACGACTCCGACCGCTTTGCCTTGATACCGCCAGCCTGGTCGCTCGGCGCCGAGATACAGTTCTACCTGCTTCTACCTTTCATTCTGCGCGCGCGCGCGGTGGTGTCTGTGATCAGTGTCACAGTTTATGTTTGCGCTGCTGCTGGAATCATTGATTCCGAACTTTTTGGGTACCGCCTGGTTCCTGGCGTGCTCTGGTTCTTCCTGCTCGGCTCATGGCTGTACGATGCGCACCGCCAAACCGAAGGGAAACGAACCAACCTGTATGTCGTTTCTTTGATGGCAGCGATCGGCCTGTTCGGATTGTTGCTTGCAGTTTCGGGCAAACTTGCTCTTCCCTACAACCGCGAAACCCTGATCGGTGTCCTGGTGGCGCTGCCGGCAATGCATTGGCTTGGACGATTGCCGAGGCACCCGTGGGATGAACACTTGGGTAATCTGTCCTATGGACTGTTTCTCAGTCACTTCCTGATATTCTGGGTCGTGTTCGATTCATCGGTTGAGGGCATGGCCGCGTCGCTGGGATACATCCTCTGTGCTTCTGTCTGCGCCTGGCTGACGCAGCGCTTTGTGGAGCGACCGGCGCTGAAGTTGCGTCAACGGTTTCGCCAGCGCCTGCGAATTTCTTCGCAGGCGGGACAGAGCGGAGCGGAAAAATGAAGGCGATGCTGCTTGCCGCCTGGCACTATCGATTCTTCATCATTTCTTCGATCAAGACCGAACTGTACAGCAAGTTCATTCGCAGCCGCCTGGGTGGGTTGTGGCTGATTCTCAACCCGCTGGCCCAGGTGGTGATTTTTGCTTTCGTGCTGTCCTCGGTACTTTCGGCGCGTTTGCCCGGCATCAACAACCACTATGCTTATGCCATCTACCTGATGTCCGGTATTTTGGGCTGGTCCTTGTTTTCCGAAATCGTCAGCCGTTGCCTGACCTTGTTCATCGACAATGGCAACATACTCAAAAAACTGGTTTTTCCCAAGATCGCCCTGCCGCTGATCGTGACCGGCAGTGCCCTGGTCAATAATCTGCTGCTGTTCGCGGCGATCCTGGCGATTTTCGGATTGCTCGGCCATGCGCCCGGAACCGCACTGGTGTTTTTGCCGCTGCTGACAGTTCTGACCATCAGCCTTGCACTGGGACTGGGCCTTGTTTTGGGAGTGCTCAACGTATTTGTGCGCGATATCGGGCAAGTGGTTCCGGTGGTCATGCAATTCCTTTTTTGGCTGACCCCGATTGTGTACACGGCGAACACCATCCCCGGCGAATATCGCGATCTGCTCAAACTAAATCCACTGCTGCCGATCATTACCGGTTACCAGGACATGCTGCTGTATGACCGCACACCTGACTGGAGCGCCCTGAGCTTGATTTTCCTGCTCAGCCTGTTCTTGCTGGCGGTCTCCTTGTTGTTGCTGCGCAAGGCCGCCCCTGACATGGTGGATCAATTGTGAGCGGTTATCTGCGCGTGCAGAATCTCGGCAAAGCCTACCGGGATTGGGGTAGTGAGTGGCGCCGCATGGCTTCCTGGCTTGTCCCCGGCATAGCGCCGCGCAAAGAGCATTGGGTGCTTCAGGAGGTGAGTTTTACGGTCAGGCCGGGCGAGGCTGTCGGCATCATCGGGCAGAACGGCGCGGGCAAAAGCACATTGCTCAAACTGATTACCGGGACGACCCAAGCCAGCCAGGGAAACATCGAGATTGCCGGGCAAGTGGCAGCGATTCTCGAACTCGGCATGGGTTTCAATCCGGATTTGACCGGCCGGCAAAACGTCTGGCATGCCGCCGGCTTGATGGGACGCAGCCGCCAGGAGATCGAGCAGGCATTGCCGGACATCGAGGCGTTCGCCGAGATCGGCGAATATTTCGATCAGCCGGTACGCACCTATTCAAGCGGCATGCAGATGCGCGTCACTTTCAGTGTCGCGACCGCGTTTTATCCGGACCTGCTGATCGTCGATGAGGCTTTGTCGGTGGGTGACACCTATTTCCAGCACAAAAGCTTCGAACGCATCCGCGAATTCCAGCAGCGCGGCTGCTCGCTGCTGATCGTCAGCCATGACCGCGCCGCAGTGCAGGCGTTGTGCAACCGGGCCATTCTGCTCGACCAAGGGCGCGTGCTGAAGGACGGCAATCCCGAAGAAGTCATGGATTTCTACAATGCGCTCATCGCCGAAAAAGAAAACCAGAAGCGTGTCGTGTTGCGGCACAGCTCGGGAAAACTGCAAACGGTATCGGGTTCCGGCGAGGCGGTGCTGAAAAGGGTCGAGCTGCTCAATGCTGCAGGCCAACCGCTTGAATTTGCGGGCGTTGGCCAAGCTGTGCAACTGGCGATCGAAGCGGAGATCAACCGCGACATACCGCAACTGGTGATGGGTTACATGATCAAGGACAGATTGGGGCAGACCGTGTTCGGCACCAACACCTGGTTTACCGGACAGATCCTCAGTGACATCAAAGCCGACAGCAGCATCGAATATCGCGTGGCGTTTCCGATGAACCTCGGCCCGGGCAGCTATTCGATCGCCGTGGCGCTCCATGCCCACGCGACCCACATTACCGAAAATTACGAGTGGCGCGACCTGGCCTGCGTATTTCAGGTGACCAATCATGATCAGAATGATTTCGTCGGCAGCACCTGGATGACGCCGGTAATTGAGATCAGCGAGATCAATCAATCAGGTAGCCGGTCCAATACTACTCCAGCGCCGAGGGCTGGTTGATGCGCCTGGTGATCGACATGCAGGGGGCGCAGTCCGCTTCCTCGCGTTACCGTGGCATCGGTCGCTACACACTGGCACTGACCCAGGCGATGGTGCGGCATCGCGGCGAACACGAAATCATTCTTTGCCTGAGCGGCCTGTTTTCGGACAGCATCGCTGCGATCCGCGAAACATTTGAGCAGCAGTTGCCGCCGGAAAATATTCAGGTTTGGCAGGCCCCCGGACCGGTTAACGTCCGCAATCAGGACAACGCGGAACGTCGTCGCAATGCGGCAATCATCCGCGAAAATTTTCTAGCCAGCCTGAAACCCGATATGGTTCTGGTCAGCAGCCTGTTCGAGGGACTCGACAACGATGCGGTGACCAGCATAGGCGCGACTGCGGGAAATATCCCGACCGCATCGATTCTGTACGATTTGATCCCGCTGGTTCATCGCCAGCGTTATCTGGCAGAGCCGATAACTTGCGCCTGGTACGAGGAGAGGCTGGTCCATCTGTGCCGGGCTGACCTGTTGCTTTCCATTTCCGAGGCATCGCGCCGTGAATGCCTGGAGCATTTGAATTTATCTCCAGATCGCGTGGTGAATATATCCACGGCAGCGGATCCGCATTTTCGACCGGTTCAGATCAGCGACCAGCAGCAGGCGGAACTACGCGAACGCTACCAACTTCTGCGCCCTTTCGCGCTGTATACCGGCAGCATCGTCGAGTACCGCAAGAACATCGACGGCTTGATCCGCGCCTATGCCCGGCTTCCAGCGGACATGCGCAAGAATCATCAGCTCGTCATTGTCTGTTCTTTGCAAGGAAACATCCGCGCTGAACTGGAAGCGCTGGGTCAGGCCCATGCCCTGCAACCCGGAGAGCTGGTTCTCACCGGGTTTGTTCCGGAAGAAGATCTGCTGGTCTTGTACAACCTCTGCAAGGTCTTCGTGTTTCCTTCCTGGCACGAAGGTTTCGGCCTGCCTGCATTGGAGGCGATGTCTTGCGGCCGGGCGGTGATCGGCGCAAACAACTCGAGCGTACCGGAAGTGGTCGGTCGCACCGATGCCCTGTTCGACCCGCATGACGATGCCGCGATTGCCGCCAAACTGGAACAGGTGCTCGGCGACGATGCATTCCGCTGCGCGCTTGAAACTTACGGTTTGCAGCAAGCCAGATGTTTCTCCTGGGATCGCACGGCCAAGACCGCGCTTGCGGCCATCGAAGACTGGCTGTCCCGGCAAGCTGCAGTCGCAAGGGAAGATAAATTTGAGTCCGTGCCGGCATATACTTGTGCGGATATGGACATGGCGCGCCTTGAAATGCCGGCGCAACCCGATAGAGGAACGAAGATGAGCTGGATAGGGCAACTTCCTGGACGAATCATGGGATTGTTTGACGCCGGACTGACCTGGCGGCAACGCATGCGCCGCATTCCCGTACTGGGGCGAGTCTTTGCCTGGTGCCATGCCTTCCTTTTGATGGACATCACGCGCAGGCAGGCTGCACTGGGGCTGGACGAACTGCGTGATCGAATGCAGCGTATGGAGCAACGACTGATCCGGATCGAAGCTCTGCGCATAGAAGAACGCTTGCGGCTCCTGGACGAGATAAATATTGCGTACCGGCTGAATCAACTGGATCAGATGAACATCTCTCAGCGGCTGAATCAACTCGATCAGATGAACATCGCTCACCGGCTGAACAGCCTGGACGAGATGAACATTGCAGGCCGTTTGAATGGCCTCGATCAGATGAACATCGCCCAGCGGCTGAATCATCTGGAGCAAATGAAAACAGATGTCCGCCTGAAGCAAATCGAAGACATCAATGCCGACCAGCGGCTGGCCGCGCTCGAAGAGCTCAAAGCTCTCAATCTCGGTCACCGCATGAATTCCATGGAGGCCATGTACATCGGCTATCGCCTGAACCGCCTGGATGCGCTGGACATCGCCAATCGATTGCACGTGCTGGACCTGACGAATATCGCCCACCGGCTCAATCGTTTGGAATCGACGCTGCCTCAGCAGAACCGGGAGAACAGTGGCGGCGATGCCCATGCCGCGCAGACAAACCTGGATGGCTTCTATCTCGATTTCGAGAACGCCTTTCGTGGCGACTACCAGGATATCCAGAACAGATTCGCGGTGTATCTGCCCTATTTGGCAGATGTGGCCAACAATGCTGAAGTGCCTGTGGTTGATCTCGGCTGCGGCCGCGGGGAATGGCTGGAGTTGCTGGTCAAACTGGGGATGACCGCCACGGGAATTGACAGCAATCCGGCCATGGTGGCCGCCTGTCGGCAGCGCGGGCTGGCGGCGGAGTGCACCGGTGCGCTGGGTTTCTTGAAAAATCAGCAGCCCGGGAGTCTCGGGGCAATCACCGGTTTCCACTTCATCGAACACTTGCCATTTCAGGAATTGATCGCGCTGTGCGATGCGGCATTGGCCGCGCTGCGTCCGGGCGGACTGCTCATATTCGAGACGCCCAATCCCGAAAACCTAGCGGTCGGCGCACGCAGCTTCTATTTTGATCCGACCCATAATCGGCCGATCATTCCCAAGGTTGCCGAATTCATCCTGCGTCAGCGCGGTTTCGCTCGAACCGAAATACTTCCGCTGCACCCCTACCCCGATGATCACCAGGTCAACGAGGACAGCGAAGCGGCCCGCCGTCTCAACCAACTCTTCTATAGCGAGCAGGACTACGCCGTGCTGGCCTGGAAGGCACATGCGGATTGAAGCTGTACACCAGTTTCATCCCTTCAGTGGAGCGGGTGACGGCGTTACCAATGGCATGCTCTTTACCCGCCGCCTGCTGCGCGAACTGGGATTTGTTTCCGAAATTTATTCAGAAGTCATTCCCCCTGAACTGGCGGGTGAGATCAATCCGCTGTCGGAGCTTCAGCTAAACCAGGACAGTTTGCTGCTGGTTCACCACAGTCTGGGATATCCCAACAGCGGCTGGCTCGAAGCGCTAAATACTGCGCTTACGCCGAAAGTCCTCGTCTATCACAACATCACCCCGCCGCACCTGCTGCCTGAAGAGGGCTGGCTGCGCCAGGCGAGTATCCTGGGACGCAAGCAACTGCGCGAGTGGGCGCCAGCCTTTCGCGGGGCGATCGGGGTCTCCGACACCAACAGTGCGGAGTTGCGCGAGGCGCACTATGCCAATGTCACGACGCTTCCCCTGCTCGTCGATCTCGAAAGAATTCTGAACGCTGCCTGGGATCCTGCTGTAGTCCTGGATCTGCGCGATACCATCAACTTGCTGTTTGTCGGCCGCATTTGCGAAAACAAGCACCAGCTCAAGCTGGTCGACGTCCTCGATGAGTTTCGCCACATCAGCGCTGAACCGGTGCGCCTGATCCTCGCGGGCGCGACGACCAGTCCCGGTTATCTTCATCTCATTGAGGAGCGCATCCGGACTCTCGGCCTGGCATCCCAG
The DNA here is from genome assembly GCA_016234745.1 of Betaproteobacteria bacterium. Classification (GTDB taxonomy): domain Bacteria; phylum Pseudomonadota; class Gammaproteobacteria; order Burkholderiales; family Rhodocyclaceae; genus JACRAR01. The sequence continues at coordinate 26,377 of JACRAR010000051.1, forward strand.
GTCATGCTGGCGGGAACTGTACCCGAAGCCACTTTGATGGCGTTCTATCGCAGCGCCGATGCTTTCGTCTGCATGAGCGAGCACGAGGGCTTCGGCATGCCTTTGATCGAGGCGGCCTTGTTCAACGTGCCGGTGCTCGCGTGTGCGGCGAGCAGCATTCCCGGCACGCTGGGCGGGGGCGGCCTTCTCATTGAGGATGACAATCCGCGCACCATGGCCGAGCAGTTGCTCATGCTGCTGTCAGATTCGGCGCTGCGTCGGCGTGTCTCCGTTGCGCAGCAGCGCAATCTGCGCCGGTTTGAAGTGGGCAGGATGCGCGAACAGCTTGCGGCGTATCTGCAGCAGTTGGGCTGTACGGCCCCGCGCGCGACTGACGCAACTGCCATGAACGAGCTGCAAGGTTACTGGCAAATAGAGGGACCGTTCGACTCGAGCTATAGCCTGGCCATCGTCAATCGCGAATTGGCGCTTGCCCTAAAAGAGAGCGGCAAAGATGTCGGCCTGCGCAGCCTGGAAGGGGGCAGCGACTTTGAGCCGTCGGATGAATTCTTGAACACCCACCCCGATTGTGCTGCATTGACGCGGCGCTGCAATGAAGCGACCGCAACGCCAGACGTCGCCCTGCGCTTCTGCTATCCGCCGCAGGTTGCCGACATGCAGGGCAAGATCAAGGTGCTGCACTCCTATGGTTGGGAGGAAAGCGGATTCCCCGGGGAATACGTCGAGGAATTCAATAACCACCTGGATCTGATCACCGTGCTGTCGCATTCGGTCGCCAAGATCCTGCGCGATGCCGGAGTACGTGTCCCGATTGCCGTGACCGGCGCCGGAGTCGATCATCTGTTGCAGGTCGTGCCGCAAACCCCGGCCGAATTGCAGGGCACGCTGCGCAGCTTCAGTTTTCTGCACATTTCCTCGTGCTTCCCGCGCAAAGGCATCGACACGCTGCTGTGGGTCTATGGACAGTTGTTCCGCAGCCGCGACGATGTCTCGCTGGTCATCAAGACTTTCCCCAATCCGCACAACGACGCGGCGATGCAGCTCGAGCGATTTCGTCAGTTCGATCCTGACTTTCCACATGTAGTGCTGATCGAACGCGACTACACCGAGGCCGAACTGGTGGGGTTGTATCAAGCCTGCCATGCTTTCGTTGCGCCAAGCCGCGGTGAAGGCTTCGGCCTGCCCCTGGCCGAGGCGATGCTGTTCAACCTGCCGGTGATTACCACAGCCTGGGGCGGGCAGATGGACTTCTGTGACGATTCGAATGCCTGGCTGTGCGATTACGTGTTCGCCAAGGCGCAGACCCACCTGGAGCAGACGCACTCGGTCTGGGCCGATCCGGATATCGATCACCTGACGCAGCTCATGCGCAAAGTGTTCCAACTGTCGCCGCAACAGCGCGCCCGGCATACCGCCGCCGCACGGCGACGCATCCTGCGCCATTTCACCTGGGATCGCGTGGCGCTGGCGACCGAGCAAGCGGTCGGAAGCATCATTGCGGAACGGCAACAGATACGACTCGGCAAGCGCCGCGAGCCGCCCCGCATCGGCTGGATCAGTACCTGGAACAAGCGCTGCGGCATCGCCGCCTATTCCTCGTTTCTGACCACGGCGATCCCAGCCGAGCGTTTATTCATCTTTGCCGATCGCACAGCCGAACGCACAGAGCCTGACTCCCCGAATGTTTTGCGCTGCTGGAACATGAATTCCGGCGACAATCTCGATGAAACCTTTGCCGCCATCGTTGAGCGCGAAATCAAGGCAGTGGTGATCCAGTACAACTTCGTTTTTTTCTCCCTGGATGCCTTGGGTCGGCTGATCGAGCGTCTCAAGCAAGCGGGCATCAGCGTGCATTGTTTCTTCCACGCCACAGGCGACGTGATCAACCTCAATCAGCCGGTATCGCTGGGCAGCATCGGCGCTTACCTGGCGAAGGCCGACCGGCTCTACGTGCATAGCGTGCTTGACCTGAACCGCCTGAAGAAGTTCTGGCTGGTGAATAACATTGTGCTTTTCCCGCAGGGAGTGCTGCCGACGCCAAATGATGACATTGAAGGAGTACGTGAAAGGCTCGGCTTGCAGGGCAAGCGCATCATCGCTTCCTACGGCTATCTCCTGCCGCACAAGGGTTTGCAACAGCTGATCCAGGCCTTCGCCCAACTTGCCGCAGCCGATGACTCGCTGCAACTGCTGCTGGTCAATGCACTCTACCCGCAGAAAATCTCCGAGCATGTAAGGGATGAGTGCATCGCCATTATCGACAGCCTGCAACTTACTAAACGCGTCACGCTGATCACCGATTTTCTACCCGATGCGCAATCCCTGGCCCTGCTGCAACTTGCTGACCTGATCGTCTATCCCTATCAGAGCACCCAGGAGTCCTCCAGTGCCGCCGTGCGCATCGGCCTCGCCAGCGGGCAGCCTGTTGCCGTGACGCCGTTATTTATTTTTGACGATGTGGTCGAGGCAGTTCATGTGCTTCCCGGTACCAGACCACCGGATATCGCCGATGGCATTCACGAACTATTGGCAGATCCGGCGGCGATTGCCAGCAAGGCTTTCAAGACGGCAGCCTGGCTGAAGTCACGTCAATGGCCGCAACTGTCCAGGCGCTTGCTAAATATCATCGATTCTTTGCCCGTATCCGATTCCTCAAATACCGAAAATGCTTGAGTTTATCTCATAATGAGATAAACTCAAGCAATGAAGCTGATCAGTAACCGTGCCCTGAGGGAATTTGTGGCACTCCACCCAAACGCAGATGAATTGCTCAAGGGCTGGCGACAAGTGATCGAAAAGAATTCTTTCGCCAATTGGGCCGAACTGAAACGGTCGTTTGGAGCTATCGACAAGGTCGGAGACAAAACGGTATTCGACCTTGGCGGCAATAAATACAGAATCATTGCGCATGTCCGATTTGAGCGGCAGATCATCTATATCAAGGCAGTGTTAACTCACGACGAGTACGACAAGGACAAATGGAAATGAACGCGAGTACCAAAGTTAAGCATTTGCTGCCAGCTTGGAAAGCATTTCATGCCAAAACCGATATTGGTCCGATTCGGGACGAAGAGCATTACCATCGCATGATTGACAACCTTGATGCCTTGCTTGAGTTGACTGGAAATGACGAAAGTCACCCTGTTATGGGTTTAGTCGATATTGTCGGCGATCTGATCGAAGACTATGAATCACGACATCATCCGCTACCCACCGCGGCAGGAATTGATGCCTTGAAATTCCTGATGGAACAGCACAGTCTGAAGCAGTCCGATCTTTCGGAAATCGGGAGCCAGGGTGTTGTGTCGGAAATCCTAGCGGGCAAACGGGCACTCAATATTCGCCAGGTTCAGGCGTTATGCAAGAGGTTTTCTGTTTCGGCGGACACGTTTCTTTAATACGTATGCCCTGGCAGTGGTCACAACGATTCGTTCTGCCGGATCGCCGAGAAACCCGGCTGGTAGTTTATCCAAGGCAACCGTGACTTACTCAGTGGGCATCCACGTTTCCGCAAGGGCCTCCTTCTGCAGCGACCAGGGGCATGCATCCGGAAAACAGTCCAGGTTGGTTTCGTTAACCGCTTGGGCCACCGCCCTGGCCCATACCATATCCAGCCAGCGCGGCTCATCTAGTTTTGGAGCAAGGCTTGGAGACTCTTCCAGCGCGTAATTGATCTCCTTGCGCTGAGCTTTAATGGTCTTTTCCCAACTCGCCCCGCGCCGCTCTGGTTGATACTGCCACTTGAGCAAATGGGCTAGCAACACAGTCATGCGGTTAGCAAGTTCGCGCTGCTCACTTTTGCCCACGTCTTCAATCTCCTCGGCGATATGCTCAATGTCCAGCAAATTGAACTGACCGGTACGCAGTAGCTTTGCTTGCTCATTTGCCCAGGCATTGACATCTTTCTCGTAAATTTGCATGTTGGCTTTCCTTTTCGGCATGTTGACACCACTAGCCAAGCACTCAACCCATGTCCTGTTTGCAGATTATCATGGCAACATCAGTATCTTACCCGGATAAGTATGAACTGAGTTTATGCAATCGCCGTCACAACAGAAATTTGTTCTGCCTCTCGCTGCCCTCATAGGCTTCGGCCTGTTCTACCTGACCTTTGGCGCTGGCATCCTCGATCCTCGCGAATTCGGCTGGATGATCCATGGCGATTCTGCGCAGCACTACCTGGGCTGGGCCTTCTTTCGTTCCTCGGCCTGGCACTGGCCGCTGGGCGTCATCGACAATTTCGGCTACCCGTTCAGCACCACCATCACCTACACCGACAGCATTCCGCTCGTTGCGTTGCCCCTCAAGATCTTTTCCGATTACCTGCCGCATGATTTCAATTATTTCGGCCTGTGGATGGCGGGTTGTCTGATGCTCAATGCGGTTTTCGCCGCAGCGTTTCTGCGTGGGCAAGGCTTGCCGGTATCGCCGGCTCTGATCGGCGCAGCCTTCTTTGCCATCGCCCCCTGCCTGTTGCTGCGTGGTTACGGCCACGAATCGCTGATGGCGCAATGGCTGATCCTGGCCAGTTTTCTGCTGTATCGGCGGTCAAGCTCGGATCGCACCTGGCACGTGGCCTGGAGCCTTTTGCTGGCTTCGGCACTGTTGGTTCATCCTTATTTCTTTGTGATGAATGTTGCGGTTTTCATCGCCAGTTTGATTCGGTTGTTATGGTTCGAACGAAGCCTGGGTCTGAGGCAGGCGGCTGTGTGGTGCCTGTGGAGCGCGGCATTGACGTTATTTGTGATGTATGCGGCAGGGTATTTTTACAGCGACGATAAAAGCCTGACAGCAGTTGGTTACCCGAACTATTCGGCCAACCTCTTGACCTGGCTTGACCCGATGAACTGGCGGCAATTCCTGCTCGATTTCCAGCGCGACCCCGCAGGCAAGGGCGAATGGTCGCGAGTGCTACCTGCGCTGGGTCATGCGCATCCCGACCAGTACGAAGGCTTTGCCTATCTCGGCGCGGGAATGATCCTGCTGGTGTTGCTGGCTGGTTTTTTCATAATTCGCAAAGGCGCTCTTGCTATTCCTGAACGCGCGTGGCTCCCGCTCATAGCGGCCGTCGCATTGCTGGCGATGTACAGCTTCTCCACCAGGTTGACCTTCGGCAGTCTTGTTGTTTGGAATTTGCCGCTCTCACCGGATGTTCACCAATTCCTGAGCGTCTATCGCGCCAGCGGCCGGTTCATCTGGCCGGCGACCTATCTGTTGATGCTGTGGGCGCTGGGGATGGTTTGGCGGCATCTGCCGCAGCGTGTGGCGGCCCTGCTCCTGATCGCCGTTCTTGGCCTGCAAATTTACGACCTCTCCGACAAGATGCGCGAATTCCGCGAACTGCTGGGGAACCCCCAACCCTACCAATTGACGCTCTCGGATCCCGTATGGGAGCAAGCCATGCAGAGTGCGACACACTTGATTGCCTTGGACGACACCGCAACAAGCGATGACTGGATCGCTTTTTCCATCCTGGCGGCACGCCATGGCGTACCAACTTCAGCTGCAATGGTTGCCAGGGTGGACGAGAAGAAACTGGCAGCGTGGAGGCACTCACTCAAAGACCAGGTGCTGCAAGGCAAACCGCAGCCAGGACAAGTCTATGTGTCCCGTCAAACCTTGCCCGCACCGACCGCCTGGAAATTAAGTCAAGCCAACGGCTGGTGGGTGTTGTTTCAGGGTTCCCCGCCAGAGCGATAACACCTGATCCGCAATCCGGCAGTTTGATTTCAGATTAAATTCTGCATGCAATGCAGTCATTGATAGCAACGAGGGAAGTCATCACATGGCGAGCCTGACAATCCGCAACCTCGAAGAAAGCATCAAGACCAATCTTCGCTTGCAAGCAGCGCGGCATGGTCAGTCCATGGAAGAGGAAGTGCGACAGATATTGCGACTCGCCCTGTCCCGCGTGAAGCCGAAAGGCGGGCTCGGCACGCGCATAGCGAAACGATTCGCTGTCTTTGGCGAATTGGAGATCGAACTTGCTCCTCGTTCGCTGCCACGCGTCGCACCTAAATTTGGCAAGCGTCGGTGATCCTGCTTGATACCAATGTTTTATCGGAGTTGATGCGCCCGCAACCGAGTGCGCAGGTGATGAACTGGCTCGACCGTCAGCCAGCCGCCAGTCTCTGGATAAGCGCTATTACACGGGCTGAAATCGAATTGGGAATTGCTCTGCTTCCTTCGGGGAAACGCAGGCAGGCGCTTGCTGATACGGCGGAAGCCATGTTCAGTGAAGACTTCGAAGGGCATTGCCTCCCGTTCGACGGGCAGGCAGCTGGACATTATGCGGTGATCGTATCCCGGCGAACGCTGCTCGGGAAACCGATCACTGTAGAAGATGCGCAGATCGCGGCAATTGCCAGAGCAAACGAACTGACACTGGCTACCCGAAACATGAAGTATTTTGGCGGCATCGAAGGGTTGATGATCATTGATCCTTGGAAACATGAGGAGTAGCCCGCGGGACCGACGTAGACGCAGCCAATCGACAGTTGTAAACCGAAGTGACCGCGCAGCGACTGGCCGATCACACCCTGGCGCGAACTGGCGGGCTAAGTGGCCATGCTGGTCAATAAAAGGCAGTTCCGATGTCGACGACTGGGTTGTGGCCGCGCTGCTGATCGACTGTTACTTGATTACGGCAAGGATGGTCGCGTCAAGATGCTCAACGCCGGACTGTGACTGCTTTAGAAGAGCATACCAAGGTTAAACCATGATATCATCGCGAGCGCTTGTATCGGAGTACCCGCGAAACAGGTTCTGCAACTGAAATGGAGGGACATTAACTAATAATTAACATTAGATTTCCGTGCTATCTGCCTAAGTATGTGCAAGAATCTTCTTAAACAGAATCTAGATTTGCTCACCAGAAATGTGACGATCGTCACATTTGTTTTGTGAGCGGCCACCTACAATGGCATACAGGGGAGTTATAACCCCCTGCGCAATCAATATATATATATCGATTTTGATTATTTGCTTCACTCACTAGGAGTAACAACATATGGCTATTACAGCTGCAATGCGAACTACGGTAACACAGCTCTACGCGGCGCTATTCAACCGCGCTCCCGACTCCGATGGCCTAGGCTACTGGTGCCAACAGTTGGATAGTGGCAAGTCTACGTCAACAGTTGCCAAGGAAATGTACGACACCACGCCGGCTCGCACCTACTATCCGCTGTGGTTTTCCAACGAAGAGATCGCAGGACAGTTCTACACCAACCTTCTTGGCCGTACGGCAGATACAGACGGCAAGGCGTATTGGGCTGGCGAACTGAACACCAAACCACTTGGCGAAGTGTTAACTAACTTCCTAAATGCTGTTGTGAGCTACGCCAGCGATCCAACCGCTGTTGGTTACGATGCGACACTGGATGCTCAGGCGCTGGCCTCGCAATCTCTGTTCAACAACAAGGTCGAGGTGGGTCAGTACTTTGCCGAGACACTGCGCAGCAATGACACAACACTGGCGGCCAGTGTTTTGGCGCAAGTTACTTCGGATGCTTCAAGCGTCACGACAGCCAAGGCTGCGGCAGATGCAGGGGTTACACCTGTCACGTCCGCGCAAACATTCACGCTGACAAATGCTGTTAATTCCTTTTCAGGCGCTGCCGGTAATGACATTTTCAACGGAATTCTAAGCGACGGATCGGGTACCTTTACAGCTGGGGACGAGTTGCATGGGGGGTCCGGTACAGATACGGTGAATCTCCTGATCGCTTCTGCCACGGCTGCTCCGATGGTTACCATGAGTGGCGTTGAGACCATGAATATTCGGTATCTTGATACAAGTGCGGCGGCGTCTGTTAATGGCACCTTATTTACTGGTGTTGTTACCATCACAAATGCCAGCTCGCTTGAGGATACCCAACTCAACGTTAGCGGCGTAAGTGCAGGGACTACATTTACACTATACGATGAGGGTGATCTGTCGGTTCAATTTGCCGGACTTACAGGTACTAATACTGCGAGCCTGAGTTTAGTAAGCGCTGGTAGTGGCAGCGGTACGACAGCCATTGATGCGATCGCAGTTGATCTCGATAAAGGTGGAACTGGCCTGTTGGGAGCGGTTAACATCGCGCTTTCCGGCAGCAACTATGTCAACCTTGATGGCGGTGCCGATCTTCGCACTGTTAATATCACGGGTGGCGCTACAGCCGACTTCAACGTCTTTACTTTCACTGCCACCAATCTGCTTAGCACTATCGATGCATCGGCAACTGTAAGCACAAACAGGTTCTTTGTTTCTGGCCGCTCTGATGTGACAATTACCGGCGGTGCTGGCAACGATACTTTCACCTTGGGTACCTCGTTGAGCAATGGTGACAGCATCAGTGGTGGATCCGGTACGGACTCCATCACGGCGACTCTGGGCGCGGCGACAGTGAAACTGAATACCACAGGTGTTGAGAGCGCGACAATCACCTATGGCGCTGCAGGCGGGGGCAACATAGATGCCAGCGGCACTACGGTTTCGACTATTAACTTGGCAGCTTCTCTTTCTGCTTCCGGGTCAGTCAGCAACCTGGGCAATGGAGTTACGGTAAACCTGTCGGACGACGATATCGATGCTTTCGGGATCGACACAACGGCATCTGCCACGGTTACCCTGAATCTTGGCTCGGGTGCTTCCGGTCCCGTGTCCGTTAGCGGTATTGCTGTCACCGACGCGATGTCCGCGACGATCAATGCTATAGGTTCCGGTTTGAACACGGCCGGTATAGTGGTCTTCGATACCGATGCCAAATCGCTTACTATCACAGTCAGCGGTGGCGAATCAGATCTTCTCTTTACCGATCTGCAGATTCCCAAAGGGACGGCCGTCAGCATTACCTCAAATGGTTCTGCCGGTATCACCTTCACTTCTGGCTTGGAAGCCGCTTCGGCTCTCCAGACCTTGACCGTGGTCGCCCAAGGTACCGATGCAGCTGACGTTACTTTTGGCGCTCTGTTCATTTCCGGCGCGCCAACAGCTCTGGCAACGTTGAGCCTCACCGGCACTTCGGGAGCAGATGTCACGGTGGGTGCGACCAACTTTGGTCCTGCCGGCGTGACCTCCAACGGTTCGACTACTATTACCATGTCAGCCGGTAACGGATCAGTCGTGGGCACCTCGGCTTTTGATGTGTCGGCGACGGGTGTTGCCCTTACCCTGACCCTGGACGCCCAAGCCAGCGGCACGATCGGTGTAGGCGACCTCAATCTGGTTGCCGGCACCAATGGCACTGGCGGTTCGCTTGCCATTGGCAACACGACACTTGGCGCGAATGCTACTGTAAGAGTTGAACAGATCAATCTTGCTACCGGTAACGCGCTGAACTTTGGCACCCTCACGGTTGGCACAACCGCTGCCCTGACGATTGGCGCTTCGGGTATCTCGGCGGCGAACGGCGCTGTGATTAGCGCGATTGATTTGGTTATCGGTGAGGACGGTAATCTGACTTTCGGTGACATCAATGCCACCGTTGGTTCGGTTGGAGCAATTACCGTGAACGCCTCGGCGGCTTCTGCAACAGCAGACTTTGCCAACATTGTCGCTTCTGCGATCGGGCAAATCGATATTACGATAGGCACGGCTGCCGGTGTTGACTTCGATGTCCTCGGCTCAGCGTCCACTGTTCTGACAGGTATCACGGTCAGAATTGGGACTGATGGCTCGGCAGACTTTGGCAATGTCCTGGTCAGTGCAGGCAATGTCGGCGATATTACGTTGAACGTAGGTGCTTCCGGATCGGTAGATTTTGCCAACATCGGCGCTTCCGGCGTTGGCGTGATCTATGTGTCTGGCGCTGGTGTGGTTGATTTTGACACGGTGTCGGCTACCAACGTTGCCGGTATTGATCTACGCTATCAACTTACCGCCGGCACGTTCGACATCGATCTGTCTGGCGTGACCAATGCCGTGACAACCGATTCCGGTCCGGGTACTAATACCATAGTTTCCGGCAAGGGCGACGACATATTCAACCTTAAGACTGGTCTCGGTACGGACAGTATCACTTTTTCGTCTACCGCCCAGAAGGCCGACCAGGTTTATCGCTTTGAAATGGGAACGGCGGACGACAAGATCATGTTCAATGTTTCGGCCTTGTCTGCCGCTGGAATTTCGCTGAATGCGGCTTCCTCTACTGCCGCAGCGATTGGAACTGGTACCGTGGCAATTGATCTGGCCCTGGTATCCGCAGCTGTTACGCTGGCTGCAGGCGACAATGTGATCGTTCTCAGGTCGGGTACTTTCTCCGCCGTCGGTTCCGCTGTCAGTGCAATAGCAACAGGTGGTTCGATGTTGATTACGATGGGTTCCGCAACTGCCGGACATATGTTGGTCGTTTGGTCGGATGGTTCGGATAGCTACGTGTCAACGGTTGCGCTTGCCGCCAACGCGACAGGATTTGCTTCCGCTGCGTCGACGGAAACGCTAATCACCATAGTTGGTGTCGATATTACTAGCGCTGCTCCGGTTGCAGGTAACTTCGACTTCGTTTGATTTATAAATGAGTAGCACACCGCCCGGGTTACACCGGGCGGTTTTTTTTATACGGATGGCTGATCGATGAAGCAGCAAGAACTGATAGAGGTTGCGACGCGGATTGACAAGGCGTTGGCCGCGAACAAGCTGAGTCAGGCCAAGCAGCTAGCCAAGAAGCTGGTTTCGGCGAATCGTTCCGCCGGGCTTGCGTACCTAGGCGTTGTTGCCCTTCGCGAGGAAAAACTGGACGAATGCGAGCGCGTTTTGCTCGAAAGCTACAGCATCAACAACGCCCAGAATCTGGCACTGGCAAATCTGATTCCTCTTTACATGAAGAAGCGGGACTTCGGAAAAGCCATCGCATATGGCGAACAGGCTTTCGCGCGCATGCCACAGAATAAGTCGGTCACGATCAACTACGCAGCTGCCCTGCTACAGGAACAACAGTACACCAAAGTAATCGAGATTCTTAACCCCTTGCTTGACTTGGAAAAGCCAAACGTGTCGATTGTGAGCGGCCTGATTTCCGCGTACCGTTCAACATTCAGGTATGATAAAGCCAAGGAACTTTTGGCTATCGCCGATACACATTTCCCTGATCATCAGGATGTGGCGCGACTCAAGGCGGATACGTTTGCTGAAAGTGATCCGTTTGCCGCTCTCGAATCCTTCAAGCGTGCTCTGGAAATACGACCAGACAATGTTCCCACTCTTTGGAACATGTCCCTTGTGCAATTGCGGACTGGCGATTTCAACGGGGGATGGATAAATTACGATCATGGTCTTTCACATGAGGTGGGTAAGATTGGCAGGCCGCTCCCCAAGTTATTCCAGGGGACCCCAGTGATTACCGATTTGAAGAACCTGGACAAGGAAAAATGGACATTTGCGACTTGCGAACAGGGCATTGGAGACCAAATTCTGTTTCTTGGGTCTCTGCCACAACTGCATGCAGATTTTCCAAAGCTGGCGTTGATCTGTGAACGGCGGATGGCGCCAATATTGGCGCGTTCCTTTCCTGCTATCCCTATGTATGAATATGGATTAGGTCCTATGCTGGCTTACAATCCCAGCATTGTTAACGGCATCGTGCCGATCGGATCGATCCAAAAATATTACCGCAATTCACGCGAGGCCTATCTTGAGCACCGGCAAGCTTACTTAGTTCCGAACGCGGGAAAAGTTGAAAGGTACCGTGATGCTCTCCTACAAAAAGTCGGGGGCCGTAAGTTAATCGGCTTTTCCTGGAAAGGTGGCTACTGGGAGCGCTCACAGAAAACCAAGACACTTGAGATTGAGCTCTGGGATCCGTTGTTCCAAGAGCATCCTGATTGTATTTTTGTATGTTTGCAGTATGGCGAGGTGGCAAAGGAAAAAGAATATTTAACGAAGAAGTACAAGAACGTGCGCTTTATCGACGGAATTGACTTCAAGAAAGATCTCGACTCATGGCACGCGCTGGCTTGTGCGTGCCATGAAATTGTTTCAGTATCTACCGCGTTGGTTCATTTTGCAGGCGCATCAGGCGTCAGGATTCATTTGCTTCTTTCCGAAAAGGGAGCGCCATTCATCTGGCAGTTGGAAGGTGAAGAGGCTATTTGCTATCCGAATGTATCGATTTACCGCAAGCGTGTCGAGCAGACGGCGAGCGATTTCTTCAACGGAGTTGCACGAAAAATGAGGGCAATATGAAGCTCTTTGATTTATTGAAGGATAAGCTGAAGGATCCAAAGGGGGTAATCTCCGACAAGGAGATGTGCTTGCTTAACAGGCGGGACTTCATGTTCTCGGAAACATCGATGGCCAGTAACATACTAGGCATGTTTGGGGCGCAGAATGTAACCTACGAGATGCGTGCGATCCTCGATTTTCTTCATGCATATTTGTGCAAACTAGACACTAAGGCGGACGTTCGCGTATACCAACTATCTCAGACGATGACCTTGCCTGCACTTATGTTGACAGCGTTGCTTGGGGATAGCAGCCATTTCAAAGTATATGTGCCCCAAGGCTCGCAACAAGTAGTGAGCCGTGATGCATTTGCTAACGATTTGCTGAACCGTTTTAAAGGAGCTTGCGAATCATCAGTTCCATTCGGCAATGTCGGCAAGGGAAAAAACTCATTGGAAATCGTTCTCTGCAACGCTTCTAATGAGGCTGACGTTGCTAGTGGTCTCAGGCTCTTTGCCAATGTAAAACGCGGACTGATTCTCATCAAGGGTTACGGCCGTGTGGAGGCGCCTAACTGCGGGGAATTGGTACTCGGCGCCGGTCTCAATGTATTTTGCTCGCTAGCGGGTTTTGGCTTTGCGGCGGCAGTTTAAGGACTAACATGGAAAAGGTCGTAACTGAACATTACAGAGCCCAGCTCAAGCAGATGCATCAAGACTATGAAAGATTCGGAACGGGTGCGGTAACTTCCAAGCACTATCCGATGCTCACCAAGTTCATTGAGAAACGGAAATACCAATCCGTCCTGGACTACGGATGTGGGAAAGGAGATTTTCTAGCACACGTTCAAGAAAAGCTTCCTTCAATCGAGGTTTATGGATTCGATGTTGCTAACGAAAAATTTCCTGCACTTCCTGAAAAGGCCGTAGATTTGGTTGTCAGCCTCGACGTCATGGAACATATAGAGTTTCCATTACTGGCCAATGTACTATCGCAGATTCGCTCGAGAACCAACAAAGCTTTTGTTTGTTCGATAGCTAATTATGCTGCTGCAAAAACACTGGCAGACGGACGCAATGCACATATCAACCAATTTCCGTTCGGACAGTGGTTTTCTATATTGTCGATGTATTTTAGAGTGGATCAGTTTATGCGTACAGCCGGTCAGGAGGGTGTTTTTTATTGTAGCCCGTTGAAGCTCAAATCTGATTGGCGTTAGCAGTCTGATAAGGCCAAAGAACTTGACCAGAGCTGACAATGGCGAAGCTTGTCATCGATCTTCTCAAAGAACAGCAAAAGCGCTACGATGAGCTAAAGGTTGCGTATCAAAACTTTCCATCAATGGTACACCTCGAGACATTTGCAGCCTGCAATGCAACGTGCTCATTTTGTGTTTACCCTGACATTAGGCGGAAGGGGACGCGGATGTCGGATGACTTGATAGATAAAGTTATTGCTGACTTAACCGCCATTACAAAACCGTTCACGTTTCTGCCATTCAAGCTTAGTGACCCTTTTATGGAACCACGTCTGGCAAGGGTTTTGAAAAAGGTCAACTTTACTCTGCCTCTTGCCCGGATTGAAATTGTTACCAACGGAAACTTGATGACAGCGGAAAAGTTGAAAGAAGTTGCCGCTATAGGAAATATCTGCAAACTCGTAGTATCGTTGAATTACTGTCAGGCTGATATCTACCGCCGCATGATGGGACTCGATTTTGACCGTACTTTGCAGAGACTTGATATTCTGCACCGCATGAAGATCGACGGTGAAATTTATTTCACTGTCATGCTAAGGAGATTTGGGACATACACTTCAGACGACGACAGGAGATTCGTTCATTGGGCCCATTCCAGGTATCCGGCTTTCAAGGTTGAACTGATTTGGACCAATGATTGGCTGGGTGACAGGAGAGTACCTAGAGCCGATTCCTGTGTGCCGAATATACCCTGCCCCCGCTGGTTCGACCTTTCCATCACGGCGACTGGGGAAGTGGCTTATTGTTGCATGGATGGTGATGCGAAATACGTCAAAGGAAACGTCAACTCCCAGAATGCCATCGATATATACAATCAACCGGAGCTTAGCTGGAGGCGCAAGACTGGCATGACGCGCCAAGATGCTGGCTTACCGTGCAACCGCTGTAACTACCTGCAGGCCAGTTTGACGAGCAAAGTTGTGCATAGCGCGGCCGCTTCAAAACAACCGGCGTGCTAATCCGGTCGGAGTCATTTCAGTCGCTGTTTTCCAAGAAATCGCAGACCTCATACGGCATGTTCAATCGCAACCATTGATATCGAAATGCCGAGGAAATCCCGCTCATTCCAAAGAAAGCTGAAGCCCACAGACGTCACGGCGGACTATGACAAGAAGAATATTGAGGCTCTATTTCAAGCTGCCATTGCTGCACACCGCCAGTCAGCACTAGACAACGCAAGAAAGGGGTATGAACAGGTCTTGCGTTTGGACAGCAAACACGGGGCCGCCTTGCATCTGTTGGGATTAGTTCACCACCAATGCGGGGATCACTTCCGTGCGCTTGATTTGATGGAACAGGCGATTCGGATAATACCCGGCAGCGCTGTAGTTAATTTGAATCTTGGCAACGTTCTTCAAGCCCTTGGTCGTTCTGAGGATGCCATCCGAAGTTATAACAAGGCGATTGCCCAAAAGACAGACTTTGCAGAAGCCTATTCCAATCGAGGTAATGTCCTCCGTACCCTGAAACTGTACGACGAGGGGTTAGCGAACTGCAACCAGGCTCTCTCGCTTCAGCCCGATTTAGCGAGCGCTCACCTCAACCGGGGCAGTGTTCTGAAAGATCTAAAACGGTACGAGGAGGCCTTGGAAAGCTTCGAAAGCGCGGTAAGTATAGGCCCAGATTCTCCAGGTGCTTACCTAAACCGCGCTAGCGTGTTGATAGAACTTAAACGCTACGAAAAAGCCTTAATTGGCTGCGACACTGTAATTGAACTAAAACCAGACCTCGCCGAGGCTTATGTCAATCGTGGAATAGTGCTGCAAAGTCTGAACCGTATCAAAGAGTCTTTGGATAGTTGCTGCAAAGCAATTAGCCTTCAGCCAGACCTTGTGCATGCCTATCGCATATGCGGTAGCGTGCAGAGGGAGCAAAAGCATTTCGTGGATGCCTTGATCAACTACGACCGGGCACTTGCCCTAAATCCAGAATTTGGTGAAGACTACTACCTTCGAGGCAATTTGCTGAGACGCACAAAACGCTACAAAGAGGCGCTTGCAGACTTCGAAGAAGCAATTACTCTTATGCCGACTAGTGCAAGAATCTATTTCAATCAAGGCCTGACCCTGAGAGAGTTAAATCGCCCAGACAAGGCGCTGGTAAGTTGCAATCAGGCAATAGTCTTGACGCCGGACATGGTTGATGCCTATTCCATTCGCGGAAACACGCTTCGAGACCTGAGGCAATTTGCTGAGGCTTTGGTTTGCTTCGACCGGGCGATTTTGCTGAAATCGGATCTTGCTGGATTACACTCCAATCGCGGTAACGTGCTGATTGACATGAAGCACTTGGATGAGGCAGTAACCAGCTTCGAACTTGCTATCGCCCTTGAGCCGAATCTGGCTGATGCCCACTCTAACCGCGGCTACATACTCCGTAACTTGCGGCGCTTTGCAGATGCCTTGGCTGACTGTGACAGAGCAATCTTTTTGGCACCGGACTTTGCAGACGCGTACCTTAACCGCGGCAATGTGTTTTTCGAACTAAATCGGTGCGAAGAGGCGTTGAAAGATTTTGAGATGGCTGTTGCATTGGCATCGCAAAACTTACATGCCTTGGGTGTCCGTTATGATCACGGTGGGATTTTCAGAAAAGGCAGCGAGGGTATGCTTTGTATTCTTCATGCCCAGAAGCAAGAGAAGCGATTGCAAGAGGAGTTCGGGAAGTATGTTGAAGCATTCGGCTCGGCGAATGCTTCGGATTTTGATAGGCTATACGTTGAGGGCCTATTGAAGACAGATACGCTGCCAGTTCCCTTACGCCGCAGAGAACGTTTTCGCACCTTGCTAGGCTTGCTTTCTCAAACCTTGTGGCTGAAAGGCCTAGTGGCTGAGTGTGGTTGCTACCTAGGGCTTTCGTCATATCTGCTCTGTAGCTGCCTGAGACAACACGATCCGGAATTTGATGGTGTCGGATACCAGATCTACGATTCCTTCGAGGGCCTAAGTGCTATTGGTGAAGAAGATCGACTCATCCTGAGCGGTGCAGAAACTGAAGATTTGCCGCCTGAAGAAATAGTGCGGAAGGGATATTTTTCTGCTTCATTAATGAAGGTAAAACTATCTCTCGCGAAATTTCCTGGAATCGAGTATTTCCCCGGCTGGATACCGGCCGCCTTTCCGCCAGCCTATGACGCTCGATACCGTTTTGTCCATGTTGATGTTGACCTTTATCAACCGACCAAGGATAGCTTCGAGTATTTTTGGCCGCGATTAGTGCCGGGCGGTATGATTGTCTGCGATGACTACAACTGGCCAGGTGCTAAGCGCGCAGTCGAAGAATTCTGTCATTCTGCCAGTGTTACATTTGAGGTAACGCCTTTTAGCCAGGCATACTTTGTCCGGCCGCAGATTTGATGTTTAGACTGTATACGTCTGGCTAACCTGTCGGTTCAGACTCCTGCCTTGAAATTGATCTTAAAAACACCTTCATAATCTGATCTACACACTCAGTTTTTGCATGGCGCAAATCGCGATCCTGGAAAAATTCAGATCCAAGATTCATTGCCATTTCATAGCTCGGAAAATAATGTATTCTCGGATTAAGTTGTCGAATTTCTTCGACAACCGAGCGAAGAAGGCTCTTGCTGTAAGTATTTGCCTGAAAAACGTCATCATTTGTGAAGGTCAATTGGAGGGGAATGGGCGACACGGAAATGATTACAGCATTCTCCTCGTTAATTTCAAATATTATCCGCATCAATTCACTGAGTTGTGCAACAAGTTCTGCATAAGAAGCCCGTCTGAATCGCAGATTCTTGCTGTTATAGCCCACACCCAAATAACCCGGAAATTGATTGAAGATATTGCCTGTAGAACTATCTTCCCAAATTTCGACAAGCCCAAGCGTGATTATGAAAACATTTGAGGCATAGATTCCAGATTTAACAAGTTCATTGATTCTCTGAGATAGGCTGACAAGTTTTGAAAGTGTCTTGGCATAGACTTCACGTCGATAAGGATCCTGAAAGATAACACTATTTTTTTCTTGCACTTTCAGGCCGTCAATAATATTGAGTCCTTCAATCTCTATCGGCGGAAAATTTAATTCTTCCGAGATGCCTAATGCACGTGTAAATTCTTGGAGTATCGATCCAACGGAGTAGTGATTCATATGGAACTTTCCGATCTGAATCGTATCGGCAATTTCCTGAGTCGTATCAACCTGAAGGTTACGGTAGTCCGGGAAGCAATGTGTCCCAGTCTGTGACTCAAGAGAGGTTCTTACATACTCTGCAAAGCAACTCCCAATACAGAAGAACTTTGGATTCTCCTCGAGACCTAACTGTCTTAGAGTAAACATCTTCTTCTTGAATAAAACACTCCACTTTTTGTTAGGTTTTTTTGAAATGGCAATTTGATTGAAAAACATATAGTACACCTCGTGTATGTCACTGCGGATATAAGCAGTTAAAGTTGTTTCACCGGATTAAGTGGGCTTCAACGCAAAGCTTAGCTCATTTTACTGGCTATAATTTACCTAAGCACCAATGAGGAAGCCGGACTTTACAGCAGAGCTTATAACGAGCTTCCAAAGGGTGGCTCATGATAGGGAAAAATGTGAGGCACATGATTCACGACCGCAAGATCAATCAGGTGATGCTGATTTTCCCGCCGGGGAAGGTCTATATTTATCCTGACGGCAGCGCCGCGTCGCGCAAGCATTGTTCGCCGCCCATCGGAATCGCCTATCTGGCGGCAAACCTACTAAGGCATGGGTATCAGGCTTGTTGCCTGGACATGACCCTGGAGATGTATGAGCGCGAAGTGTATCATTCCAATTGCATTCGCTATGGCATGCAGGCCGGGGAGCTGATTGAGCGTATCCGCCAGGAACAGCCTGATGTCATCGGTATCAGCGTCCTGTTTTCCATGTTCGGCCAGGACGTTCTCGATCTGTGCGTGGCGGTCAAGGCGGCCTTCCCCGACAAGATCATCCTATTGGGCGGACAGCATTGCACCGGGGCCCCGTTCGAGATGATGAACTGCCCGGCAGTGGATTATGTCCTGCTGGGTGAGGCCGACACCACCATCATCCAGTTGATGCAGGCACTCAACGGCGAACGTTCCCTGGATTCGGTGACCGCCCTAATTTATCGCCGTCCCGACGGTTCGGCAGTCAGCACCATGGTCAGCGTCAAGCCGATGCATGAGGGGCAGGGTTGGAACTACTACAAGATGAAGGAATCGGGCGTTCCCCACGATCTTGATGAACTTCCCTATCCCGCTTGGCACCTGTTCAACATGGAAGGCTATTGGCAGAAATCGGTGCGCATGGGCGGGGCCGACGCCATGACGGAACGCTATGGAGTCATGTTCACCTCGCGCGGATGCCCGCATATCTGCGGCTTCTGCACCTCGCCCTTAAGCGGCAGCTATCGCGGGTATCGCACCCGTGAGATCGAATCGGTGACCAAGGAAATTCGCTGGCTGCGTGACACCTATGGCGTGCGCGAGATTCAGTTCGTCGAGGACAATCTGTTCGTTCACAGGAAGCGCGCCAAGCAATTACTGCGGGTCTTGGGACAGGAATTCCCGGACATGGTGTTCTGGAATACAGGGGGGGTAGAAGCCAATGCCCTGGATTTCGAAATGATCAACCTGATGGCGGAGGCCAATTTCCGGCGCGTGATTCTGGCGGTCGAGGCCGGAGATGAGGTAGTTCAGAAGAATTCGGTGGACAAGCACGTAAACCTGGATCGTTTGCCGGAAAACGTTCGACACATGCAGGAAAAAGGTATCGACATCAAGGCCCTGTATATGATCGGCTTTCCGCACGAAACCCGGGCCCAGATAGACAAGACCGTGGCCTTGGCCAAGTCCCTAGGTGTCCTGGACTTCGCCCTGTCCATTGTGACGCCGCTTCCCGGTACACCCCTTTGGGATCAATGCCAGTCGGAAGGGCTGTTTCTGGAAGACATTTCCGTTAACGACATCAATTTCGGCAAGGCCAGCATCCGTCTGCCCGACACCACCCCGGAAGAGCTAGAAGGTATCCGTCGCACTGTGTGGCTGGAGGCGTTTCAAAAGCGCCAGGCTCTAGCCAAGAAGAAGCAGGACGCCCTGGGCAAGGGGGCGGAACTGGATCGAACCCATGAGGAATACCAAGGATTCCGATCAATTCGTACCATGGCTTGATACAAAATTACATACAGGGTATTTAAGTGTAGAAGTTTAGACTTGATCTGACAGAAAGGCCTTGCCAAGAGGTGGGGTTACCCGTTTTGATAGAGGTGCGAATCTTTATCAAACAAAGCGCGAAAGCGCCAAGGAGTAACCCCATGACAAGTTTCAACCAGAA
>JACRAR010000052.1 GCA_016234745.1 Betaproteobacteria bacterium
AGATGTGCTGCGGCAGAACTCCTATGCAAACTTTGGTTGCAGGAAAGGAGGTCTGGAAGGAGAAAGTCCAACAACTGAATTGATCTGACAACCGGCACGCTACAAAACGGGGGACTGTCAGATCAAGTCTGAACTTCTACAATTTAAGCGCTCATCGCCGATTGCGACGAATCAAAATTAATCATCTCGATCAGATCTTCTCATGATATCCGTTGGGGCACGATGTGGCTCCAAATTTTCTCTCTCTGCCACTGTC
The DNA here is from genome assembly GCA_016234745.1 of Betaproteobacteria bacterium. Taxonomy (GTDB): domain Bacteria; phylum Pseudomonadota; class Gammaproteobacteria; order Burkholderiales; family Rhodocyclaceae; genus JACRAR01. The sequence goes on from JACRAR010000052.1 coordinate 257, forward strand.
TCGCCTCAGGGTGCCTGGATATCTCTTTGTAAATTCATCTATCGCCTCCCACGGACCAGGGCCAAAATTATGGCGCACTGGGTGACCGTTTACGGAAGAGTCTTCGACAACAAGATAGTCTCCTGAGCGCAGATAGGGAACAAGAGATTCCAGCTCGCGCAATACATGATCTCTGGCATGATCTGAATCCAGGATCAAGAATACTGGCCCGCGTTCCTCGGGAAGAAGCGAAAAGATCTTTGCAGCAGTCTTTGGTGAACTGCTATCGCCGATTAGGAATTTTATTCTCTCATGCTTTCGTATCATGTTTGATGCCGCATCGATATCAACCGTGATCACGAAGCCGCCTTGAGTTCTTGCTGCCAGCGTATCGGCAAAAAAGAGTGCAGATCCGCCGTGCCGGGTGCCAGTCTCCACTACATGTGTAATTCCTCTGTCAAAGATGATTTCCTGATAGTTCCACATGTCCGAAGGCAGCTTCAAAGTCCTGATGCCGTGATATTGCATATTTTTCCAGACATTCGTATCGTAAAACCACGTGTAGTACTTGTCCCATATTTCCATTTACTTTGACCTTCATCCTGAACAGTGTATGCAATTGGAGGTGCCGTAATCGCCTTACTGATTGGAATCTCTTAAAGGTTTTCTACCGGTGACACGCATATCCCGGGGCTCTCCTAGCTTGAATTGTGCGGGCTCTCTTCTTAAGTCGGTCAATCCTGCTTGATGCATAATATGTGCAAGAGACCTAGGGGTATATCCCCATCGATGCACCATTAATGGATCTTTCCATCGCGGATCGCCATAAAACACCCACATAGTGCGCTGACCCTCGGCACCAGGTTTCGATCCAAGGTCAGGATCCTTCAGAAATTCCCTGCATGCGGCCTCTAGGTTTGGGCACTCTAGAACTATCTTGCCCTGAGGTTTTAGGATGCGAACCCATTCTTTGAGCACGTCTAAGACTTCCCAACGCCAAAAATGCTCGACTACGTGAACAGCCAGGATCTCGTCGGCATGGTTATCGGGTATCAAATCAAGTTTGCGTATGTCGCAGATGACATCCGGTTGCTTACCTGCTCGTTCTTGAGCCATATCAATATTGATGTATCCGGGTAGCAATTTATCGCCGCAACCTAGATTAAAACGTACGAGCCCGGTTTCTGACACCATGATTTCACAGTGATTCAAATAGGTCTGACCATTTTTGCTCTATGACATCTTTGCGAAACAAGGGCACGATATCTTTTTGAGCTTGAATTACCATTGACGCATAAGCGATCGGATTGTGTATAAACTCAAGAAACTCATTAGATCTGATGTCCACGAAAAAATCCTTGTATGGACGATAGGATTCAATCATGTCAGCGCATGTTGGTAAACCCAGAGCGAAAGCCGTAATCAGTCTGTTAGCGCTGGCTCCGCTCTTACGTGGATCATCGGGATCAGAAGGAATCAAGCAGAAATTGCTGATATTGGTGGCGGCAACCATTGCCTTAAGTGACCATCCGGCAAATTCAATGTCAATATTGGTCGGTACCCTAACATGCCTAGATGCGATTCTCTGTTGAAAGGCGGGTAGCATGTCCTCATTGGTTAGCACCACTATTCTGAGTGGCCGATCAATTTTGAACAAGAAATCACGAAAGAGATAGCTAATATTTGTTCCGTGACCAAAAAACAATCCGGTTAGTGGAGTTGAGAGTGCACTTGCGGGTTGCAGAATGGGATAATCATCGATCGCATCCTCTATTACAACCACGGGGCCAGGAAAATACTTTTCTAACTTGCATTTCAGATTCTCAGAGGAACAAACCGCTACATCAATCAAGGGAACCAATTTAGCGTAAAAATCTCTGCGTGCTGCTTCCTGTTTAAGCAACGTGGGTTGATCTTTGATTGTCAATATCGAGTGAGTCGTACGAACCGCGTGGAAAAGATGGTGGTCCGTATAATCAAGAATCGCCTTGCATCCTTGGCATTTTGCCTGCTTCACATTTTCAAGCCATCGTGAGTGTCTACTCGGATCATCATCAAGATATTTGCCAATGACAATTATTTTGCTTGGAAGCGAATCAAGAATGTCTCCTGCAGTACAGTCTTCATCCTTGAAATGCCTAAGGGCAACGCCGGCTCGTAGGCGTACAGAGGCCAACATGGCAGTCCGCAAGGAGCTTATCGAACCCCATTGCCTTTGTAACAACCAGTGCAGGAACTTCATTTCCTAGTTGAAGAACGATTAGGAAGTTGGATCAACTGCCGCTTCATTCCAAGCGGAGAAAATACGCTTGGCCATATGGTGTCACCTCGAAGCTGACGCCAACCGATTGACAGAATTCTTCGACTGCGCGCTTACCGCCCGGCCAGTTGTAGTCATCGCAGACAATCATACCGCCCAGTGTGAGTCGGGGCCAGAAATAATCGAAGCTATCCTTGGTTGGCTGATATAGATCGACATCGACATGGACAAAACGGTATTGATTGTCATGAGTTTGGGGAAAAGCAGTTGGTATCCAACCGGGAAAATATTCGATTCGCGGAAACTCTATGAGTGATTGTTTTACTGTCTTTAGAGATGCCGAGAAACGTCCTCTTTGTATGACACCTTGAGGGGGTCGGCGTTCATCCTCAAACGAATTGACTGAAGTGGTATCTTCGCGGGCGATACAACTCAGACCTTGAAAGGAGTCAAAAATCTGGTACCCGTTACCATCAAATTCCGCAACGTCAAGTCTGATTCGTTGGCACAGCAAGTACGAAGACAAACCTCGATAGCAACCGCACTCAGCCACCAGCCCAGGCAAGTTCATCGTTCTAGAAAACAACTTTATGAGGTACCGGAAACGATCGCGTCTGATTAACGGAATAGGTATGGTGCCGCTCTTCGCCAAACCCTCAACATAATAACGATCAAACTCCGAATCTGTTTCACAACCAATACGCATGATCAGATTTCTAAATTCCTTCTGAAACCTTTCAATGTCGCCTTGCGCTTGATAAATTATTAGAGTCCCTTCTCTTGCTGTTTGATATGTGCTTTCAACCTTAGTATTGGCAAGTTTAGTCCGAACGTCATCGGACAAGCGGCTTGCAGTCTCAAATGCAGCCAAAGCTTCACTGAACCGCTGCAGTTTTATCAAGCTGTAGCCACGATTGTTGTGGGCTTCAGGAAAATCCGGTTTGATTGTCAGCGCTCGATTTATGTAGAACAATGCTTCGCCATATTCGCCTTCGTCTTTGAATAGCCCCCCAAGATTGCTGGCGGCTTCAGCCTGATCTGGGTTAGCTTTCATTGATCTTGTATAGGCTGCTTTGGCCTCAACCATTCGTTTTGACAGGTGCAATGCTGCACCTAGATTTGCCCAAACGGTTGCATCAGACGGCGCAAAATTCGCCGCCATTTCAAGCAAAACGATGGCAGCTTCCAACTCGCCTGCTTGCCGCCTTAATTCACCCAGACTCGCAAGATAACTTGTGTGGTCCGGCTCGCAGTCAAGGGCTGCTTCAAAAGCACGAATTGCGCCGTGCAACTTACCAAATCGCTGACGAAGCGAACCAGCTAGCTCCCAAGCTTGTCCCAGGTGTGGCTTTAGAGTCACTGCGATTTCTGCATCAGACAGGGCCCCTGAAAAGTCCTTGTCAAGTAGCCTTAGCTGTGCTCTTAAAACATATGCCTCAGCGTATGCGGGGTAACCTATGAGGGTGTTCTCAACCAGCAAAAAGGCTTCTTCAGTGCGTTGGTTTGATGCGAGCGCGGCAGCCAATATCAGTTGATTCTCAGGATACGAAGAGTTGGTCTGATAGGCGGCCTGTGCAGCGTGAAGCGCTTCCTTCGAGTTACCTCGCCTTAACAACAGCCGGGCTAGATTTCGCTTTACTTCAGGCGAAGAGGAGTCTAAGGATATGGCCATTTTTAACTCGTGCCAGGCTTCTTCTTCCTGCTTGTCGAGTGACAGGACATGAGCTAAAAGTGCGCGGACGTTCGCGTCCTTCGGGTTGTCTTCAAGCCAACTCTCGAAGATTCGCGCGGACTCCTTGTATCTACCGGCTTCTCTATGCCTAAAAGCGCTCTCTAAGTCCGCAATTTTTGATTGCAAAAAAACTGCTGGGTGTGGCAATGGAGTTATCATCATCTATTTACGGGCAGAAATTCTCCCAGTTCCAGCGAGGAACCCCTGAAACCTTCACATACAAAAGCACCCCTTGTAACAAATAAGAAAATGAAAAACCTCATCAACCAATTTTCAGCGGCCCACGTAGACCTCGATACTCGTTGGAAACAGCGGACTTCCCTGCGTCATTCAAAGTTCCAAAGTTCTGCGGATTTAGTTTGCAACCTTGACAAACCTCGACTTTGTTATCCAGAAAACGTTTGACCCATCCTAGTACACTTGGCTGTTTCCAAGCATCGCGAAATGACGTTTCTCCTAAATTGATGTTTCCAAACTCACTTGAATTAAATGTGTTACAACAAGGGGTCAAATAGCCTTGAACATTAATAGCTGGTCGTGCCCATGGTGCCGAGCAGATACCCTTAGTAGCTTGAGTAAAATTTGGCAAATGAAGCCGAAAGGTAGGTTTGATAACTACCAGTGCATTAATAAGTTTGAGAAAACGTTTTCGGTGCTCTGGCGACAATACGCCAAACGAATCACCTTGTTCTTGATATTCTTGCATCCATATTTTTGGATTTCCAAGTTTATGCAATTCCCAAAGAGTGTCCGGAATATCCAAGAGATTTTTTGCGCTAACCACCATTGAAATCATAATTGGAACGCCAGCATCAATTAAATCCTTAATTCTCTTTTTCAATTTATGTACATTAGTACCTTGGCGCACAGCGTCTGCGACGTCTTGATCCAAGCTATCCACTGAAATCCATATTTCATCTAAACCAGCCTTGATCAGATTGCAGTAGTATTCAACGTCACGCGCCAGGGCATTGGTTGTAAATCGAATAAAACCAAACTTTCCGGAAGCCTTAGCCATTTCAACTAGCTTAGTTAGTTCAGGGTGCAGCGTCGGCTCACCAACCCCATGCAGGACTAATGTGCCCGTTGGAGGTAAGTGCTCTAATACATTCGAGAATGTCTCAGAAGTCATATGAAGATCAGACCATACTCCTGATTCAATCGCAGCCGTACGCCTACAACCAGCGCACTTCAGATTACATTGCGTAGTAACCTCTATACTAAGTTTGGCTAGTCTCTCCGGGGCGTTATAGGGGTTCATATTAGTCCTAATATTGAGGCCATCAAACCGCAGACGCGTCGGTGTGCTTAGATAAGCTGTGTTTGAGTGCGGCATTTGTTTCGAAAGCCTGTTTCATTGCTTCTTCATCGCAAACAATCTTAGAATTATTCCTGATCGCAATCTCTGAAAGCTTGGCTCCATGTTCTCCTGAGGAATGGCCTCCATTTTGGAAAAAGTGCTTTCCAAATATGCGCATCACATGCTTTATCCCCACATCCGAAACTTGCCTGAAGTCATCTTGGTAGTATCTACCCTCATTAGTTGGAGAAGTAATAATTTCATACGATGGGAAATAAATCACTTTTTTGATCGAACGTTCAGCCTCATCTGCCACTGCACGTAACACTGATTTACTTAATGTTGTAGAGACTAAGACGTGTCTATGCTCATAAGTAGCCATCAACGAAACGGGCGACACTGTAAGTAACACTTTGACCTTAGAATTCACTTCTCGTATCTTACCAATTAATTCAAATAAATCGTCGCGCACTTGTAAATACGAAAAATTGACAAACTCGTATTTGGACGAGTCAAACTCCCCACCTGCGACGCCTGGGGCAACTGGATAGATTGCGTCATCTTCTAATGAGCGCCACGCTTCAGTGAGTCCTAGCGTAAAGATGATCCAATCAGACGCGAGAAAAACGTCGCGAACAAAACATAGGTGTTTCTCGGCTTCAGCGACAACCTCGGCAATAGTCTGATAACCGTCAGGTTCGACCAGTGGACGAAACGGGTCAACAAACACATTGCCCCTTGCCCAAGCCCTAATTCTAGGTTGAAAATGACCAAAGGCCCGGTCAAAAAGTTGTAACGCTTGTTTAACTGTGTAAATGTTGCCGTAACGTGCGGAGAAAACACCGTAGTTCTTTCTTTGTGCTAGATCAGCACTCATGCCTGTTGGCGGTTCTTCCGCTACAAAAAAGTTTGGGCCAGATTGGGATATGTAGTAACCCAAATGCTGTGCAAAACAGCTGCCCATTGTTGCAACTTTGTGATTAGGTTCGATAGGCAGAGAGTTTGTAACTGGGTCCAGGTGACCCGGCCAAAGTGATGACATCGCACGGGGCCAATAGCAATAGTCCTCAAGATTGCGATATGGATTATTCATTATTAAATTACGCTCGGCTTTCCATTACATCTTGAAAATATGGTGAATCTATTCTCTCGCATTTCACCTCAGAGCGTTTGATACCGAGTTTCTCATAACTCCTAAACGCGTAGCGTACGTACGAGTCCAGGGTTGGGAAAATCTTGTTAGAGATTTTCCACATGTAAGAACCTCTAACCGAGAGAGCATCTGCAATATCAGGATATACAGGCCAGACCCATCCAGTCAGTTGATCGGAAACTAGATTCTCTAGTGGCAGTTCCATAACATCGGCAGCTTTACCGAGCTTCATTGAAACAACCTTTGCAACTGAACACAGGGCGGATATCTTAGGATGGCTATGTGTGTGCATGAATATCCCCCCGCGCCTCCACCGATTAAATAGCGTATCGAAATTAATATCGCAGGCAAGATAGATTTCCCTCAAGGCGTTTACATTGTCGTGCCAAAGATCAACATACCCCAATGCGTAGAAGTTTCTAACATTGAATAATTTTATAGTTGAATCTACAGTAAGACCATTTTTCCATCCCCAGAGAGTCAATGCAGAATTGGCACCCCACACTCCAGCGAGCAAACCTTCATCAATTACGCCAAATACTTGACCGTTTACGGGCTCGGGTGTCACTACATCTGGATGAAAACCGGCGAAATATATTGGGGGCAACTTAATTACCTGAAACACTTCGGTTGTAGGATATTTCTCGAGAATATCCCAATGACCCTCTGTAACCCAGTGGCTGGCTCCTCTCAAAATTTCGGCAAAACGGCTCAAACTTTCTTCATTTTCAACTCTTGGAAATTGTGCGGATACAATTTTATCTCTTGGAAAAATGAGCTGAAGGCATGTCGAAATGCCTGCCGTTTGGCAACTGTTTGTGACCACAATTTTTCTTGCCATGTCGTATGTCTCTATGCATTACAGAGGATAGTAGTGAAAATTTATCTTATATTGTCGATAGTACCCGGTATGGAGGCTCTGGGTGACTGACAAAAAAGTTATTATAGACAAGATTGCTTCTTCGGCACGTAGGAAGGAACCGTTAATGGAGCATACGCTTGATCAAGCAGTTGCCTATGCAAAAGGCATCCACCAAAAAGGAGAATGCGAAAAGGCAATTCATATTTATCGCCGGGTACTTGAAAGGAATCCTGAGCACGTGGAAGCGCTTACCTATCTGGGAGTAGCTTACTGGCAGACAAATAAACTCGAAAAAGCCAAGAATTTTCTGGAGAAAGCTGTTCAAGTTGCGCCGAGATCTCAATCTGCCTTGGCAAACTTGGCTTCCGTTTCCTCTGCACTGGGAAATCACGAGAAAGCTTTACAGTGCTACGACCGTCTTGTCCACTTGAGACCGAAATTTGTCATTGCTCACTACAATCGCGGAATGGTGCTTAAGCGCCTCAACCGTCTAGTTGAGGCGAAGAAATGTTTCTTGTATGCAATTACTCTAACTGAGAACAGTTGCGAGGCTGGTTTTGGCACCAATGCGGAAACAAGCAAACTGAGAGGGGAATTGTTAGACGAACTCTTTAGGGTCCTGCACGCGCTAGGAGCGCGCGCACGCATCACTGATTTGTTCCGGCAATACAGTAAAGAAATGTTCCCAATTGTAGACCCCGAGTTCGACAATCGCTACCTGCAAGGACTCGATGCTACATTTACAGCCCCAGCGCCGTTGCGTAGGCGAAATCGTTTTCACTTTCTAATAAAACAGTTGGAGAATGTACTCGGACTTTCCGGATTGATTGCCGAGTGTGGATGTTTTCGAGGGCTATCGTCATATTTGCTCTGTCATCGGCTTTTACAACATGACTCATCATTTACTGGCGCGGGGTACCAGATTTTCGATTCATTTGCCGGACTAAGCCAACCAAGCGAGTCAGATATCTTTTTTTTGGATGAAACAGATACCGTTACGAGGCCCGATAGTAATCAGGTTGCTGTTGGAAAGTATGCTGCAAAACTGGAGGATGTGAAGCATTCGCTATATCAATTTCCCGAGATTGAATATTTCCCGGGGTGGATTCCAACAGCTTTCCCAAAATCAAAGAAGAAGCGATATCGACTGGTCCATGTTGATGTGGATCTGTATCAGCCAACCAAGGACTGCTTCGAATATTTCTGGCCCAGGCTGGTGCCGGGAGGTGTGATCGTCTGTGATGACTATAACTGGCCGGGGGCTGAGCGAGCAGTGAAAGAGTTCTGTCAGTCGGTTGGTACCAGTTATGATGTATCACCTTATGGTCAGGCTTGTTTTCAGACATTACGAGCTGTTTAGGGACTCAATCCAGCGGCGCATGTTCGAGAAAGTGTTGTATAGAGTTATACTGACAATCTCTGTAGCAATGGCCGCAGGCCGATTTCACACAAGTTTGCCGGAGTGTCACGATGAAGTCCGCGCCAAAGGTTAGCCCAAATCGCACGGTGGCCGCGCCACTACTGCAGGATCTTCTGAAAGATTTGTTGGATCAAGCCAATGTGTTGATAGCTCATGGCGAGAGAAAAGAACCAGAAAAATTATTGCGAAGACTTCTGGCTTTGCAACCAGATCATTGGATGGCTATCAATAATCTCGGGATGCTTTGCGCCATGGTCGGTGATTCGGAGTCGGCTACCTACTTTTTTAGACACGTAGTCCAACTCTACCCAATTTCTGCAGACTGCTGGAATAATCTGGCCAGAAGCCTCTGGGGACAAGGGCTGTTTGACGCAGCCAGTGAGGCTTTTCAGGAGGCATTGCAGAAAAACCCCAGTCATGAGTCAGCAGCATTAGGACTGGCCCAATTGAACGCTGGGAAGAAGAACCCTAAGATTGTTCCCCGGTATGCCAACGTGAGAAATGGTGGCGAAACAGAGCGCGTTACTAGCGTGCCCTCGGAATGGGGGCAGAAAAAAATTAATTCGATTTTGCCGGTCTATTACGATTTGTCGCAAGCGCCGACTACCTTTGATGCGGCAGTGATCCTTGCAATTGCCTGCGGATATGCTCAGGTGAAGAACTACGATGCCATGGACGTTACTGTTTTAGCGACCAAATATCGCCTATCGTCCGAGCGCGATCTTAAGATGGACTCTTCAACGAGAGATTGGCGTACATTGAATATCGTGTTTAGATTGGCAACTCTTATTCCGCGTGTTCGCAACATTACGTTGCATCGCCATGGCAAATTGGTCCTGCCTAAAATGTTTTATCCAGAAAACCCCGTGCCTGGAGAAGATAGGGTGTTTATTGATCAATATCCCTTGCTCGCCAGGACTTTTCTGGATGGAGCGGACGTTCAAGTATATCGACCATCGAAGCGCGCGCTTCAATGGGCACGCTGCCAATTTACCAAGCCGGATCGATCTATTGTCCTGTCGATTCGGAATGTCGATCTCCATGACAGGCGGAATGCGAATATTCAAGACTGGCTCCTTCTCTACCAGCATCTCATGAACAAGGGGTTTGACGTAGTAGTTATCCCGGACCAGAATGACGCGCTCGGGGATGGCGCTGGGATTGATCTTGGATGGAAACTAGCAATACCAGCCGCGGTGGATTTGGATCTCCGTTTGGCGCTATACAACTCATGCCGAATGAATTTTTCATGGTCGGGCGGCCAGTCGCTGCTGCTCTGGTTGAGTCCTGCACCATTTCGAATTTTTGGGTTGCTCAATCGACACAGTTTATTGACCAACGCTTCCGCGCTTAATCGGGTTGGCCCGGCAGTAGGAAGCCAGCCCCCCTTTTTCCAGCCCAACCAGCAAATCCTCTGGGAGGATGCTAGTGACGTTACTGCGGAGTTTCTTATTTCTGAGGCCGATAAGGCATTGTTGGAAGCAGATATATGATATCTATCCTGATTTTGCAGCGACCACAGCTACACCAGAAAGTGCACAGGAGAAAACAGGAGAAATCCAGGTGGTTGGAGCGCAGATATTATTTGATTTATTTCGATAATCTTATTTTTCAAAAGCTTTAGACCTAGCAACAGTTGTATCTTCGATATCCTCGTTCCCATATATGTTAATCATGCAATCATGAGCAGACGTTCAAAGAAAGCACTGGACAAGACTGAAGTCAAACCAGAAAAGAGCTATGGTCCGAATGAGCGACTCACAGATGCACCAGTGCGCAAAGAACTAGAGAATACTTTTAATCGCGCTGTTAGCCTAATTACTCAGGGTGAAAGGGAAGTTGCAGCAAAGCTTTTTGTGAAGATTCTGGTCGAGCAGCCAGACCATTGGAGGGCAATAAATAATCTTGCCGGGATACGGGCTATGGCTGGCGATCCTACAGCAGCAGAATTGTTTAAGCGTGTGGTCGAAATTTTCCCTGGATATGAAAAAGGTTGGGTTAATCTTGGTATATCCCTCCAGGCTCATGGACGATTTGATGAATCCGCTGAGGCCTTTCAGCAGGCGTTGCTAAGGAACCCCAATCTTGAGGCAGCAGCAGTCTGTCTAGCCAAACTGCGCGCCGGGCAGAAGAGCCCCAAAATCGTTCTTCAGTATGCCAACGTGAGAAATGATGGCGAAACAGAACGCGTTACTAGTTTGCCATCGGAATGGGGGCAGAAGAAAATCAATTCGATTTTGCCGGTCTATTACGATTTGTCACAAGCGCCGACTACCTTTGATGCCGCGATGTTCTTTGCAATAGCCAGCGGATATGCTCAGTTGAAAAACTACGATGCCATGGATATTACAATCATAGCCAGCAGCTATCGCCTGGCATCAAAGCGCGATCTTACGACTGACTCTGCATCCAGAGATTGGCGCTTATGGAATATCTTGTTTCGATTAGCGACGCTCATTCCGCGTGTTCGCAATATTACCGTTCAGCGCAATGGGAAATTGGTTCTGCCAACAGTGTTTTATCCTGAGAACCCCGTACCGGGGGGGGCTGGAGTATTTGTTGATCAATATCCCATGCTTGCCAGGACTTTTCTGGATGGCGCAGACGTTCAGGTATATCGCCCATCGAGGCGCGCGCTTCAATGGGCGCAAGGCCAATTCACCAAACCGGATCGATCTATCGTCTTGTCGATTCGTAACGTCGGGCCGAATGACGAGCGGAATGCGAATATTCAAGACTGGCTCCATCTCTACCAGCATCTCACGAACAAGGGGTTTGACGTGGTAGTGATTCCAGACCAGAACGATGCGCTCGGAGATGGCGCTGGCATTGATCTTGGATGGAAACTGGCATTACCGGCCGCGGTGGATTTAGATCTGCGTTTGGCGCTGTACAACTCATGCCGAATGAATTTTTCATGGGCGGGTGGCCAGTCGCTGCTGCTCTGGTTGAGTCCTGCGCCATTTCGAATTTTTGGGTTGCTCAACGAAAAAAGCATGACAACAGCCGATTATTTTGCTCAGGTTGGCCCGGCAGTAGGAAGTCAACCCCCCTTTTTCCAGTTCAACCAACGAATCCTCTGGGAGGATGCTGCTGAAATTTCTGCGGAATTTCTTGTCGCCGCGGCGGAGAAGGCACTGTTGGAATCAGATATTTGAAATGAAGTTATGAAACTTATGCAATTATGCGGAACAAGCAACAAAGCAACTTATCGTAATCGTTCGTTAACTGTTATCTGAGCCTGTTCGAATTAGTGCGCGTGTCCGTTGCGATACATATTGACCATTTCCGGCGGGATACCCCAGTCTGTTGCTCCTATTCGATCATGGAGTTTCTCGATGTCCTGGCGATATGTTTCTCGCACTTGCGCGTTCATCCGGATATTGGATGGTAAGTAGCCATGCTGATATTGCTCGCTCATCAGGCCTGAAACAATGATTTCCACAGCGGCTTCACGGGAAAGACTGCGAATCAGTGGTCGCTCCGGCGCGAAACACTTGAATCGTTCATCAACCGGTTCATTAAGAAGAATTCTTGTGATGTAATCCGAAATCACCGGCGACAGATGGAATCCATCACGTTTTGTACCACTGGCTATGATGAAGTTGTCTATCGATGTTTTGCCTAGCAGAGGAAAGGTATCCTGTGTAGTTGGGCGCCACCCGACATTAGTGCGTATCAACTCAGCTTTGTAAAAGTTTCCGTTAATCTCCTCAATCGCGCTTTTCATCAGGTGCTCAATGCTGCCTAGACGGCCGAAATTCACTGGCGTTGGAGAAATGAAGTTGCTGGCGCCGATCAAGATGTGGTTGTTGTTCGTGCCAGGATCCCAAAAATAGGGGACCGAGTAGATCCCGCACGCGCCGCCACGGTTTGGCGTACGGACGCAATTGCGATGCGGAAACTCTTCAGACATAATTTCCAGGGAAACACCGGTTCCGTAGAATACCGGCTGTACGTCAATCTCTAACATACTCTTGACAAGAACTTTACTGACCGAGGCACCGCAGGCCAGCAGAAAGATATCGCCCTCTATCATTTCGCCGCTATCGAGTTGCACCGTAGATACTCGGGAGCCAGACTTGAAAAACCGCTCAGCGGTTGCGTCGCGCACCTTGACCCGAGGGTGATTGGTCAGAATGGCGTCCAGCTTTTCCATCACCAGGCGCGGATTCAGCCAGCCTTCGTTGTGTATGTAAAGTGCCCGTGTTGCCCGGCTCTTCTGGGCAGGGAAGTAATTGGGAATATCGCGCGGATTCACAAAGTCAAATTGCTCATTGAAGTTCTTCAGCGCTGTGACGATGGCATCGAAATTATTGTCGTCTGAGTCATCGGCTGCAGTATTGTTAATAATATAAGTGCCCAGCCCAAAACAGCCGCCCCCACTTTGAATCTCACACTTGGCACAGCCTGAGGGCAAATACTCGCCGGCGGCGTCAATCAACTCGCGTTCGAATGTCGGCCACATTCTCGTGGCGAGATGACTCAGTTCAAAATGATAAAGATCAGTATCCGACTGTAGTGAATGGGCGTCAATTTCGGCGAATGAATTCAGCATTGCGCCCGCCGCTAGGGTCGCGGATCCAGGCCTTGCTGTCCGTCCGATGATTGTAAGCGTGTCTTGTGGAGTTATCTTTCTAGTCAGACGAAAGGCAATTGTATTGGCAACGATGCCGTTACCTACGATAACGTAATCCATAGTTCACCTAAGAGTGTGCCATCCGGAAACTTTCTGCTTTCGGATTTGCCTTATTGCAGTATTCAACAATCTGTTCGATCGTGAAATCAATTTGTTCATTTGATAGATGTATGCCCATAGGCAGGCTCAAAATTGAGGACGAATAGCTCTCAGCCTTCTTTAAAGAGTTGGGCCTGCGAATCCCCGCAGCAGCTTTCATGTTGGGGATGAGTAGGGGATAGTGAATTCTGGTCTCGATCCCATGGTGGTACAAATGACGTTGTAAATCTTCCCTGCGTTCTACCAGAATCATGAACATGTTGAAAGTTGGCTTAGCGGTTGCTGCCACACTGGGAAAGCCCACCCAGCCAGCCAGGCCCTCTTGATATCTTGCAGCCTGTTTTCGTCTCTCGACAAGAAAGTTGGGCAAATCAGATAACATCTCGATGAGAAATGCTGCATGGAGACTATCAAGGCGACTGTTGATAGACCAGAATTCACATTGGTCCCTTGAACTATGGCCATGATTGCGAGCAACTCTCAGCCAGCCTGCCATTCCATCATGATTCGTGAGAATTACTCCTGCGTCACCCAAAGTGCCAAGATTCTTCAATGGGTGGAGACTGACAGCACCAAAATCGCCAAATGTCCCGACAGTCTGTCCCTCGTATGTAGCGCCGACTGCCTGAGCGCAGTCTTCGAGTAGACTTAGTCGATACCGACGGGCTAGGTCAGCTAAGCGATCGACTTGCGCCGGATTCCCAGCCAAGTGAACAAGCAGAATGGCCTTGGTTCTTGGAGTAATGGCTGCCTCAACGGCATCCGGATCCAGATTGAGATCACCGCCAACATCGGCAAATACCGGCGTTGCCCCAGCCAAGACAATCGATGAGGTAGATGCCAGATAGGACATTGGAGTTGTGATGACTTCATCACCAGCTTCGATTCCTGATGCTTTCAAACTGAGAACCAGGGCGTCAGTGCCGTTTGCAACGGCTATGGCATGGCGCGATGAGCAGAAATTAGCTATTGCAGTCTCAAATTGCTCGACCTCAGGACCCAGAATACATTGGCCATGATCCAGAATGCTATCGAGTGCCGCGTGGAACGCTTGTCGATAAGTTGCGAACCTGAGTGAAAGGTCTACGAATGGGACCCTCATTTGTTTCTGGGCCTCACTACCGACTGCCAAGGGCTATATAAAATTAACATGCGGAATCTTATTGCTAACTACGCCATCGAGGTAGCGATTGACTTCATCCATGCGACAGTTTATTCGACAGTCACTGATATCGAGATGTTCACGGATAAACTTCAAGTTCTCTCTACGCCTGTCACCTTCCCAGATCGCGCGAAAAGTCTTTTCATGGAGATTGCCATAAGCGAAGCGCTGATCGAGTAAATAAGCACTGCAGCCATATACTGCACCACTGGACATAACATAAGCCCAAAAAAATGGCGTCGCATGGCAGCGACTATAACGGTCTGCGTTCCCGGACACATGCTTTCGCATTGTATTGTCGCGAAAGATGACCTGAAAATGATCTGAAGACAAGGCATCAAGTTCGTCTTTGAGGCCAAGATAAACCGAATAGTCTATATTCTTGTAAAGTTGGGTATGACTGGACAGGTGCTGTGAATACGGCTTAACGACAAGGTAGTCAAGACCGATCTCGTCGCGGCACAATCGCGCCAACATCTCTATCTCTCCTGCATTTTCAGGCAGCAGGAGAATCTGTGCCCCCAGTGTGCATGAGAATTCAGTGCGACTGCGCTCAACGACCGCTTGTTTTAGGTTGCCTACAACCCGGTGGAAGTCTTTTTCATCAGTCCGATGGATCTTAGCGTACGTACCGGCTGTGCCTGCGTTGAGGGAAACCTTAAACCACGATGTCAGGGGCAAAGCTTCCGCAATAAACCTGTCGTTCATCGCAACAGCATTGCTCGTAAACGCAACGTCGATCCCGGCATTCTTGGTAGCATGAACTATGTCGATGATGCGAGTATGGAGCAATGGCTCTCCTTCCCCGGCATACATGATGCTCTTTACGCCCAACTGTCCCATTTCGGCCAATCTTTCCACCAAAATGTCGGCATCAATACGCTTTGGCTCGTAGCCAAGATAATCCACCGAGCAGAATGTGCATCTGTGGTTACAGGCACCAACCGGTGATATTTCCATGTACAGCGGATAAACAGACCGTGCCCGTTCCCAATCGCCACCCGCCTCGAGCCACGCCGCTACTCGAGTAGGATGGTAGATCAGTTTATGACTGTCAATCGCGTAACGATCCATTGGTTAAGCCAATCACATTCTTTCAATAACTGTCGAGGAATCTATCTGACATGCAGGTCATATACCGTCAAAAATCGTCGAATCGGGCACACTATCCGACGTAGCCTGTCTTCTCACTTAACCTAAACATCAGGCTTTGTGAGTATAGTTTGTCTCCAATGTAGAAAAATATTCGAGATTTTGAGTAACCCATTCTTTGCATCGTCCTAATCCATCGAGAAGTGAAATATTGCATTGCCATCCCAAGTCTTGCCGAATGAAATCCGCGTCTAACAGATAGGCCTGATCCTTTCCAAGTCTATCACCGGCAATTGAGTACATTTGTTCCGGGGCGATGCCCAACAGTGAGGAAATTTCTATAACGAGATCATGGATCGAAATGCTTTCGCTGGGCGAAATATGGTAGGTCTCTCCTATTTTGCCAGCGGCAAGTATGGCGATTAGTGCTGACGACACATCGTCCATGTGGATGAATGAACGAATAGAGCCCCCTCCGCCGTGAAGAGGAATTTTTTTACCGGTCATGCCGAAAAGAAGAGCTTTCGGTATGATTCTGTAGAGTTGCTGACCTTCCCCGTAGATATTTGCAGCGCGAGTGAATACAGCAGGAAACCCGAAATTGTCCAGCCATAGTTTGACTACCCAATCGCCTGCTGCACGGGACAGCGCATACGGTGTGCTCGGTTTGAAATCGAAACCCTCTTTTTTCCACCCGGAGGTAGAGCCATATACCTCCGGCGTTGTAAAATGAATATATTTTTCGACAAAGTCAAACTCCGTCAGCCCACGAATCAAAGAGGTTAGCGATACCACATTGGTACGCATCCAATCTTCAGGATTGGACCAACTCTCGCCGACCATGCTCTGCGCCGCAAAATTGACGATAAAACGCGGACGGATCGCTGCAACATCCCTTAGCAATTTATCAAGCTGGTGATTCAGGTCGACCTGGACGAATTCAAAGCGTGCAGCGTTATGCCCCCAGGTATAAGGGAGAAAGCGAGCATCCGGTTCCGGCGAACGACTGTAGCCGTACACATCCATGCCAATTTCAAGTAGCGATTTGACAAAGCTCGAGCCACCAAAACCGTTGCTTCCAAGAACAAAAACCGGCGCACTGCCGAGGCTAGAGCTGTTCGCGTAAGGTCTCATATAGACGGCTCAATGTTTCGGTTGAGGAGAACGTTTCTTCGTGGGTGTGCATGACCTCCGTGCCAATACTGCTTGCAAACTCACGCTCGATCTGAAAGTTCGGGTTGGCCACAGGCCCATCGATGTGATATTCCTGTCCCTTGAAAAATATGCTCGGACGCAAATCCCGAAGCACTTCAAGCGCAGTGGGAAAATCGGAAATAACAACACCATTCACACACGCAAGTCCGGACAGGAGCTCAGCCCGGTACTTTTCGGCAAAAATTGGCCTCTTGGGGCCTTTGTTGACATACCGATCGGCCGTAATAGACACAATCAACAAATCACAACTTCTGGCTGCCGATTCGAGATGCCTTAAGTGACCGAAATGTAGAATATCAAAACAGCCGTGGCACAGACCAACAACCATCCCATCCGCTTGAGCAATTCGAATTTGATTTGCTGCTTGAGAAAAGCCCATGATTCCTAGACGGATACTGAGATGTGATGGCAATACGCTTTGATCTTGGGTCATATCATGCCATATGAAAATGGTTTCACTGCGTCAGTCAAGTTTGGCACGATGTTAATTCCATATAATTCCTTTGAAACCGCAGGGTTTCCATTGCGAAATACCCCTATTGCACAACCGGGGGATAGTGCCAAGATTCGTTCAAGTGTTTCAAAAGAGTCTTCAAACACGGCGCAGTGTTCCAATGCGAACCCCAATTGTTTTGCGGCGTAAACAAATATATCTGAGGCTGGCTTTGAGTGCAGACCAAGATTCTCAATATCGTTGCCATCCACTACTACATCAAAAGTAGTATGGAGTTTGGTCATTTCAAGAATGCGCCATGCGTTCCTACTCGATGTAGCAAGTCCAAGCTTGAGGCCTGCCCTTCTAATGGTATCGATGAATGAGACAGCATCAGTATGGACAGATACGCCACGGAGAATAAGCAATTCTTGATAAAGACTGTTCTTTATGTAAGCAATCCCATGGATCGTGGAATATGACTTGTCAGTAGTCTCGCCAATAGGAATTTCAAGCTTCCTGGAAGCAAGAAAACTTCTGAGACCTTCAGTTCTGACACGGCCATCGATGTAACGGTAATAATCAGCGACTGGATCGAACGGCCTTGATAGATTGCCTCGATCGGGTAAGGTGGCAAGCAGCGCATCAAGCGTCTGCTTCCACGCATGCGTATGCAATGGAGTAGTATCCGTGATGACCCCATCCATATCGAAGATTGCGGCAGAGCAACCCGTCTTCTTCAGGAGTTGGAGCAATTCCACAAAGATTAGGCTCTAATGAAGGGGCTGATCAAAATTATACTGGGAAGAGCTCTTTACAATGAAAGGAGCCTGGATATTTTAGTTCTTCTAACTGCTTGACCCACCAGGACCGAGGTTTGATTGTCATATGAGTCACATCCCAGGTTTTCATTAGCTCTGAGCTTCTATTGCTCTCTGCACACTGAATTTCAAAGAAGATTCTATTGCCATCGGATACCCTTACGCATTCCGTAATCAGTCGTAAAGCATCAGGCTCATTCAAGTGGGGAATTACTTCCTTGGCAAGGACAAAGTCGAAACTGTTGTCTGCAAATGGCAGTTCTGCGGATCTGTTGAGAATCAGTTTATCGCGGACCTCCTCCTTGGCGTTTGCAATGGCATATTCGCTGGCATCGACACCAACCACCTCAAATCCGAGAACATGGAACTCATACAGGATAAAGCCCTTCGCACAACCAACCTCCAGAATCCTTGCCCCTTTCTTTAAACAAAACTCATCGCATAAGCGCTTTACGGTTGCCTTGTAACGCCCGTCGTAATGGTAGCCACCATAGCCAACGCCAAATTCCGGATTATCAAAGTAGTCATACCCGTAACATGTGAAGTTCTCAAACTGGCGAGATGTTCCCTCTGCCGTCCGGATCAAATTTAGACGATCCTCAACCGGTCTAATAACCGCCGATCCCAATAAATCAATTTCCCTCATAGCTATTTCCATTGATGCCAATGGAAATATTATAACCTTGGATGCAGGAAGTGTCCGCGATTTAAGGGGCCTCTATTTGCTTGGAAAGGCAATAGCGACGAGAGAGGGATCGAGGTCAAATTTCCTGTTATTCTTCGCAAAACGATTAGACCATCTCAACCTTGAGCCACTTTATTAAAATCGTCTTGCACACCGATTCCGACGGGCGAGCAAAATTTAGAGAGGAGCAAATGGAGCTGCCTGAGGGTACTCCTCAGTCCAAGCTTTCGGCATTGTATCCATCGTCCGGCTACCAACTGCGCCATAGCCCGGTTGGTTTTCGAAGCCAGTTCCACTGTACTGACAATCCGCAATGGGTGTTTATTCTTTCAGGGCAGATGGAGATTGGCCTGCAGGACGGCAGCTCACGAATTTTCAAGCCTGGAGACCACTTCTATTCCGCCGACCTTTTACCTTTCGGGGCTGTCTTTGATCCCGCGATACACGGCCATTGGAGCCGTCAAGTAGGAGATGAGCCGCTGGTCACTCTGTTTGTCAGGTCGTGATTGCTGGGTGTGAAGTTTTGATTTCTCGATTTGTGGGAACCTAATGAAATGAAACTGTGCAACTTTGATGTGGGAAGTACTCGACCGTTTTTCCTGATCGCCGGCCCCTGCGTGATCGAGTCACGTCAGCTCGCGTTGGATACTGCCGGCACGCTCAAGGAAATCTGTGCCGGATTAGGCATTCCATTCATCTACAAGTCGTCTTACGACAAGGCCAATCGCACGTCGTCGAAATCCTTCCGCGGTTTGGGAATGGAGCAGGGATTGGCTATCCTCGCCGAAGTCAGAAAACAGATCGGTGTCCCCGTGCTTACCGATGTGCATGCCGAGGGTGAGGTGCAAGCTGTCGCAAGCGTCGTCGACGTGCTGCAAACCCCCGCTTTCCTCTGTCGGCAGACCGATTTCATCCAGGCTTGCGCCGCCTCAGGCAAGCCGGTGAATATCAAGAAGGGGCAGTTTATGGCGCCGGGCGACATGAAGAATGTCGTGGCCAAGGCCAAGGATGCGAATGGTGGTGCCGACACCATCATGGAAACACACCCTGACTGACGTCAATGGTTGCAACCCCTCTGGTTTTTGGTAGGCATTAACTAATAATTGTGCTACCATATGATGGCACAATTGGAGGGTCTATGAACACTTTTTCAATACGGGATTTGCGGGAACGTACGGGGGAACTCGTTAGAACGGCTGAGTCTGGTGAGCTTTCTGTTGTGGCGAAGCATGGGCAACCTGTTTTTGTTGCCGTTCCTTTCAGTAATACTTTGCTTAGCAACGGCGTTAATGTGGCACTCGCGGTGAGGTTGTATCAAGAGCACATGTTAAGCATGGGGCGCGCAGCCAAAATAGCCGGGATGCATCTTGAATCTTTTATGGATTTTCTTGGTAGCTTAGGCATCCCAGTAATCGACTATGATCCGTCAGAACTTGACGATGATTTGGCCGCTCTCAGAGACCAATGAAACTCAATGAAACTGATTGTTGCTGACGCTGGTCCGCTGATTATCTTTGGCAGAACCTGCGGAATTAAACTGATCAGGTCAGTTGTTAGCCAAATACTCGTTCCTCCTGCAGTTCTGTCGGAATGCATAGCTGATGCTGCAAAACCTGGTGCCCGAGCTATCCTCTCCGCCCTAGAGAGCGGGCTCTTAACTCGTTTGAATACAGCGGATTTTACTGACACATCGAGAGAGATATTGCTATTGGATCCGGGTGAAAAGGAAGCGATTGCAGCCGCAAAGTTCTATGGGTGCACCGTGCTTCTCGACGAGGTCGTGGGTCGCTCCGTTGCAAAAACAAGCGGTATTCCGGTCACTGGAAGTCTTGGCATCTTGTTGCTAGCCAAAGAGCAAGGAATCGTTCGAACAATTGAACCAATCATTGCAGAATGGAAGACGGCAAATTATTACCTTAGCGACAAATTAATTGATGATTTCTTGAAGCGAGCAGGCGAAAAAATGCTCGCCACCTTAACCTCCTCGGCCATAGAGTTCCAAAAATATCAACAATAAATGCCAACGGCTTGAGATGAGGTTGGATGGGTTGTCATCAGACTGAATTAGGACTATATTCAGTTCTAACCAATTTATAGGGGCTACCCATGAAATTTTCTAGCCAGATCAAACCCATCAGCTATTTCAAGGCAAATGCGGCAGAGATTGTTCGGGAGCTTGCGGCGCAACGCGAGCCGATGGTGATCACCCAAAATGGGGAAGCAACAGCCGTGATCCAGGATATTGCATCCTACGAAGAAACCCAGGAGTCCCTGGCGCTTCTCAAGATCCTGGCACTTGGCAACCGCCAGGTCGAAACAGGGCGGGTCGTTCCTGCTTTAACCGTGATCAAGCGTTTGCGCGAGAAACAAGCTACATTCTGATGAAATGTTTTGAGGTATTCCTGACCTCGGATGCCGAGCGCGATCTCGAAGAAGTTTTCGATTACATCACTGAGAACGACTCGGTAACACGCGCGAACTATGTCCTCGACCGCATAGGGAAGTCCATTGCCAGTCTGACCACATATCCTGAACGCGGCTCGATTCCAAAGGAACTTCTTGAGCTTGGCATTCATGAGTATCGGCAGGTCATTTTCAAACCGTATCGACTGATTTATCGCACGATCGATAAGCGTGTTTACGTTTATCTGATAGTTGACGGTCGCCGAGACATGCAGTCTCTTCTGTCTCGTCGTCTTCTCTGCGCGAAGTAATTTTGTCCGGTTATCAGGTATGAGCAACGCAGTATTGAATTCGTGAAGAACCCATAATCAGGTGAATCTGGAGAATCTTGATACTTTCCTTGATGATGAACTGCGCTCAAGGAATGAGGCATTGGGCGCTGTGTTCGGGCGCAATGCTGCCATCGAGGTTGTTAACGAAGGGTACCCCAAGCAGCTGACCAGTCTGTTTCTTCGTTCCTCCCAAGGTGCTTTTGTAGAAGACTACGGCGGGAACAAGTACATCGATACTTCCCTGGGTGTGGGCACGCATATTTTCGGCCACGGGTTCATCGATGAGGTGATCGGTAATCGGCTGAAAAGCGGGACCTTGTTTGCCGCACCCTCAGCTTTGCCCTACGACGTGGCCGGTGCCATGCATGCGATATTGCCCCACCTCGACCGCTATATTTTCTGCAACAGTGGAGCAGAAGCGACCATGCGCGCGACCAGGATCGCAAGGGCGTTTTCCCGCAAGCCGAAGATCGCACTTTTTGGCGGTGGCTGGCATGGCGGGAGCGATGTGTTGCTGTTCGAGGAAAACCCGGCGAGCCCGCATGATCAGCCGCAGGCGATGTTCAAGTCTGCC
Source organism: Betaproteobacteria bacterium (assembly GCA_016234745.1). Lineage (GTDB taxonomy): Bacteria > Pseudomonadota > Gammaproteobacteria > Burkholderiales > Rhodocyclaceae > JACRAR01. The sequence continues at coordinate 22,418 of JACRAR010000052.1, forward strand.
GGCATTCCCGATGAACTGCTCGATTCAGTCATCTTGCTGCCCTACAATTCGCCTGCGGCATTCGGGATCATCAAGGCGCATGCGCACGAGTTGGCTCTGGTAATCATCGAGCCTTCGCAAGGCTCCAACCCGCGCGCGGATGTGGCGGGGTTCCTGACCGAGTTGCGCGAGGTCACGGAACGAAATGGTGTGCTGCTGTGTTTCGACGAGATCATCACAGGGTTCAGAATTGCGGCCGGGGGATGCCAGGAGTTCTATGGCATCGAAGCCGATCTGGCGACTTACGGCAAGATCATCGGCGGCGGTTTGCCTGTCGGCGTTGTCGCTAGTCGAGCCGGAATTCTGGACGAGGTGACGGTGCGTGCCCAGGATGCTCAAAAGGTTTTTTTGGGAGGGACCTTTTCGGCCAATCCCTTGGTGATGCACGTTGCCAAGGCAGTGCTGGATCGCTTGAGCGAATGCCGGGAAACCATTTATCCTGACTTGAACCGGCGCGGTCAGGACTTGCGGGACAGAGTAAGTCACTATTGCATTGATCACGCCATTCCGGTCAGGATGATGGGTATCGGTTCGATGAATCGGGTCCTGTTTACCGACAGAGAAGTCAAGTCACGGCGTGACCGTGACCATTACGAGTTGGGAAAGCAGGTTCAGGATGTCTTCTACAAGTACCTGTTGCTGGAACACGGCATATTCGTGAACAAGAACCGGGTTATGTTCTTGTCTACCCTTCATGATGATGCGATTGTCGAGACTCTGGCGAGTGCCATCAACGCTTCACTGGAATTTTTTCAGACTAATGATCTAATGCAATGACCGCTGCCATTTACTACCATCCCGAGGCATACAGTACTGCTGGCCCCAAACTGATGGGGCGCAATGCCGCTGGTGAGTCTTTTCTGCGCGGCTTTTTCGCGCATAGCAGGACGGATGCCTTTTGGGTGCAAGCTGGAAAAACTGAGCATGCCCAGGCTTTCGCAGCGCAAGCGCGGGAGTTTGGTCGCAACGAACCGGTCAAACTGGTGAGCAAGAACAATCTTGGGGCTTTGGTGAAGCCGGGAACGCTCTATTTTCCGGGACCTGATATTGTCGATTGTGCCTGGCAGCGGTCATTTTTTGGTCATGGTAGCTGGAGTTTGTGCGGTGTTACCCACACGACATCTTCGGTTGCCGCCATGGATGCCATTGCCGGTTTGCTTGTGGCACCCATACATCCGTGGGACGCCCTGATCTGTACCTCACTTGCAGTGAAGGATAATGTGCAACGCGTGTTGCAGACTCAGGCGGACTATCTGGCCCGACGCCTGGGCGCATCCCGCCTGATCCAGCCGCAATTGCCGGTGATACCACTTGGGATACACTGCGACGACTTCGTGTTTTCTTCCGCGCAGCATAGCGCGGCGCGTGAGCAACTGGCCTTGGGCAATGCGCTGGTGGTTTTGTATCTTGGGCGCCTTTCCTTTCATGCCAAGGCCCATCCGCTGGCTATGTACCAGGCGTTGGAGCGGGCAAAGTCCAAACTGCCGGCTGGCCAGGAAGTGGTCTTGCTGGAATGCGGCTGGCATGCGAACGAGTCCATCCGCAGAGCTTTTGCAGAGGCAGCTGCGCTCGCCTGCCCCAGTGTGCGGGTCATTACTTTGGACGGTCGCGTTGAGGCGCAGCGTCAGGCGGCCTGGGCGGCGGCCGATGTGTTTTGCTCGCTTTCCGACAATATCCAGGAAAGTTTTGGCATTGTTCCATTGGAGGCCATGGCTGCCGGTTTGCCCGTGGTGGTGAGCGATTGGGACGGCTATCGCGACAGCGTGCGTCACGGCATCGACGGCTATTGCGTGCCTACCCTCATGCCTGCTGCCGGGCTGGGGCGCGATCTTGCCATGCGCCATGCCCTGGGCGTAGATACCTATGACGTCTATTGCGGCAATGCCAGTTCCCTGGTTACTGTCGATGTCGAGGCGGCCGTCCATGCTTTCGCAGAACTGTTTGCATCGCCTGAGTTGCGCAGTCGCATGGGTGAGGCAGGGCGGCAGCGGGCACGGGAGATGTATGATTGGAAGGCGATCATTCCTCGCTACGAGACCTTGTGGCAGCAACTGGGGGAAATACGTTCCAGAGAGGGTAAAGCCTTGCAGGCGCAGACCCACCCTTGGCCGGCGCGCATGGATCCCTTTGCCGCATTCAAAGCTTATCCCAGCACCAGGCTCAAGCCGTCGACAGTCCTGGCTTTGTCCGGGGCCGACAGCATGGAGAGGCTCGGACGTTTGCGTGGGCTGACCATGGTCACTTCGGCACGCCATGTTTTGCCCGAACAGACCGAATGCGAGTCTTTCCTCATTGATCTTGAGTCGGGACCGAAGTCTGCCGGTGACCTTGTCAAAGTCCTACCCAAGGAACGGCAAACATTGGGATTGCGCAGCCTCGCCTGGCTGCTGAAGCTTGGGGTGGTAAAGCTGGCCGCATAGCAGACATGGCTATGCTATGCTCCAGCAGCGGTGCTTGCCGCTATGTTCAACAGTAAACCAGGAGTACGCAAGACTATGGCAACAGTTCAATCGCCGGTGCTGGGCATCATCGGTGGCAGTGGCGTGTATGACATCGAAGGACTCGCCAACAAGCGCTGGCGGCGCGTCGACTCGCCCTTCGGGGAACCTTCTGACGAACTTCTCTTCGGCGAACTGGATGGAAGCCAGATGGTGTTTCTGCCAAGGCATGGCCGCGGGCACAAGATTCCTCCGAGTGAAATCAATTTTCGCGCCAATATCGATGCCCTGAAGCGTGTTGGCGTGACTGACGTTGTTTCAGTCAGCGCAGTCGGTTCTTTGCGCGAGAACCTGCGTCCGGGAATGTTCGTGATCGTCGATCAGTTCATCGATCGCACCTTTGCCCGAACCAAGAGTTTCTTCGGCAAAGGTCTGGTTGCGCACGTTTCGATGGCGCATCCGGTATGCAACCGGCTCGGCGCGCATCTGGAAGTGGCGGCGCGCGGTGCTGGCATCGAGGTTGCTCGCGGCGGCACCTATCTGGTGATGGAAGGACCGCAATTTTCCAGCCTGGCGGAGTCGGAACTCTACCGTAGCTGGAATTGCGACGTAATTGGCATGACCAACATGCCCGAGGCCAAGCTGGCGCGTGAAGCCGAGCTTTGCTATGCCACTGTGGCCATGGTCACCGATTACGATTGTTGGCATCCGCACCATGACGATGTGACCGTCGATACCATCGTCAAAGTGCTGCTCGCTAACGCCGACCGGGCGCGCAGCTTGGTGAAACAAGTGGCGCCCCGAGTGTTCGGTGACTCTTCTGCAAGTGCTTGCAGTTGTCGCAGTGCGCTCGAGCATGCCCTGATCACTGCACCCGAAGCGCGCGATGCCGCGGCGATAAAACGGCTCGACGTCGTCGCCGGTCGAGTACTCAACAAATCCTGATAACGGAGTTCCTCATGCCGATCAAGTCCCGCATCCGCACCGTTCCACATTATCCCAAACATGGCGTGATGTTCCGCGACATCACGACGCTCCTGAAGGATCCGGTGGGTCTGCGCGTCACCATCAACGAATTGGTCAATCGCTACACTGATTCCAGGATCGCCAAGATCGCTGGCATCGAGGCACGCGGCTTCATCATCGGTGCAGCGCTGGCGTTTCAACTGGGGGTCGGTTTCGTGCCGATCCGCAAGAAAGGCAAGCTGCCGGCTAAGACCGTCGGCCACAACTATGAATTGGAGTACGGCACCGACCGCATTGAAATGCATGTCGATGCGGTCAGTCCGGGCGAGAATATTCTGCTGGTGGATGATTTGATCGCCACCGGCGGCACGGCCGAGGCGGCGTGCAAGCTGATCGAAAGCATGGGCGGCAAGATCGCCGAATGCTGTTTCGTCATCGATCTGCCGGATCTGGGTGGGCGCAAGCGGTTGGAGAAGATCGGCCAGAAGGTCTTCGCGCTCTGCGAGTTTGAAGGCGATTGAGGGAGATTGATCTCCCTGTCGCCTATCCGGGTGACGACAGTCACATTTATTTCGGCCGCATCAAATAGAATGTCGGCCTTTTTCGAATTATCAACGTGGGAGTGAAGCATGATCCGTGTCGTCGTCGGTTTCGATCAGCGTGAGGCAGTCGCTTACCACACCTTCTGCCAGAGCATCATTGAGAAGGCATCTCAACCGGTATCTTTCCTGCCGCTGGCGCTGAATACTCTTTCGGGTTATACCGAGACACATAGCGATGGAAGCAACGCTTTCATCTATTCGCGTTTTCTGACGCCCTCGCTGTTCGATTTTCAGGGATGGGCGATTTTTGCCGATGGCGACATGCTTTGCCGCGACGATATCGCCAAGCTCTGGGCGCTGCGCGACGAGAGCAAAGCGGTGCTGGTGGCCAAGCACGATTACAAGACCAAGGCGCCTGACAAGTATCTCGGCAACAAGAATGCCGACTATCCGCGCAAGAACTGGTCGAGCGTGGCGCTGTGGAATTGCGGTCATGCCGCCAACAAGCTGCTGACGGCCGAGCACGTCATGAAACAGACGGGCGCCTATCTGCATCGGTTTTCCTGGCTTGACGATAGTCTGGTCGGCGAAATCCCGAAGGAATGGAACTGGCTGACGACCGAGTACCCGGACAACTACAACGCTCATCTCCTTCATTACACTTTGGGCACGCCCTGCTTCAAGGACTACTGGTCCTGCGAGATGTCGGGCGAGTGGCATGCAGCTGCCCGCCGTGTGCAGGATGGCATCGGCGTTTGACCTGAATATGACCCAGACTCCTCAGCAGGAAAGCCCCCATCTCGCCGTTGCCCGGCGGGTATTGTTGGAAGAACTGGAAGCCATCGCGGCGATGGCCGATCGCCTCGATAGCCGCTTTGTTGCCGCGGTCGACGTCATCCTCGCCTGCGAGGGCCGGGTGGTTGTGACCGGCGTCGGCAAGAGCGGCCATGTTGGCCGCAAAATCGCGGCGACATTGGCTTCGACGGGATGTCCGGCTTTCTTCGTGCATTCTGCCGAGGCGGGTCATGGCGATCTTGGCATGATCACCGGTCAGGACGTGGTGCTGGCGATCTCCAACAGCGGCGAATCCGATGAGGTCGTCAACCTGGTGGTCTTTGCCAAGCGGTTCGGAGCCTACATTATTGGCATGACCGGCCGCCCCGCCTCCGCACTGGCGCAAGCGAGTGAAATCGTTCTTGATTCCTCGGTAGTCAAGGAGGCCTGCCCATTGGGCATTGCCCCGACCTCCAGCACAACGGTTCAGTTGGCTCTGGGTGATGCCCTGGCGATGGCTGCCCTGAGCGCACGCGGCTTTTCTTCCGACGACTTTGCGCGCACCCACCCCAAGGGTGCGCTCGGTCGTCGCCTGTTCATGCGTGTGCGCGATTGCATGAAAGACATCGACAATGTTCCGCACATGAACGATGCGACGCCCTTGTTGACAGCAATTTCGGAGATGGCCACATCGCGTGCCGGCGCGATCATTGTGCTCGGCAGCGACAAGAAGCTTGCGGGAATTTTTACCGACAGCGACTTGCGCCGTTTGCTGGTTCGCTCCAGTCAGGACTTGGGCACCTTGCAGTCGCTTTGCCTGAGGGATGTCGTTACCGCGCATCCATTGAGCATCAACGCCGACCATCTGGCCAGCGAGGCGATGGCGATGATCGAGGCGCGCCATGTCAGCCGCCTCATCTGCATGGATGGCGACCGCGTCGCCGGCCTGATTTCCCTGCACGACCTGATCGAACACAAGATCGCCTGAAGGACTCATAGAACCAACAGCAGTTGGAGACTTGGACATTATTTCTTCATATAGGATTCTCATATAGGAAACTTGTGCTAGACTGCCCGCCTGTTGTGCACGACCGACCCTGGAATGAAGACTGTAGTTCGCATTCAACTTGCCGCATCGCCCGAGCAAACGGCCAGCCTGGCCGACTTGCAGCGCGTCTTCGCCGATCTTTGCAACGTGCTCTCGCCCATTGTCCGCGAAACGCATTGCTGGAACCGCGTCGGTTTGCACCATCTGGCTTATCGTGTGTTGCGTGAGCGTTTCCCGCAAATTGGTTCGCAGATGATCTGCAATGCGATTTATTCGGTTTCGCGGACCAGCCGGATTGTTTATCAAAAGCTGGACAGCCCCTGGAATGTTGGTCGTCGCTCGAATGAACCGTTGCCGCTGATCAAGTATTTGGCCAATTCGCCGGTGTATTTCGACCGGCATACCTTGAGCTTGAAGAATGGCAGGCTTTCCATGTACACGCTGGAGGGCCGCTTGCGCTTCGACATCAATCTGAGTGCCGAGGACGAGCAGCGGTTCCACCAGGAGAAACTCTACGAAATCGTGCTGACGCGCAAAGCCAAGGGCTTTCAGTTGGCTTTCTTCTTTTCACAGACCGAGGATGTGGTCGCAGAAAGTGAGCACATCCCCGCATATTTCAAGGTTCTGGGCGGAAGCCGCAGAGCCATGGCGAGTTCGGTGGCATTGCTGCCGGCCAAAGGGTAACGGGGAATATCACGATGAACATGCCAGTTCAACGCTCCGAACTTGGACCCGTGCTGGGACAACTCAAGTCTTTTTTCAAGCGTGCGGCGGTTTTCAGTATTTTCACCAACGTGTTTGCCCTGGGACCGACCTTGTACATGTTTCAGGTTTATGGCCGGGTCGTTGATAGCCGTAATTATCTGACCCTGACCATGCTGACCTTGGCCGTCGTCGGTCTTTACGTGTTTCTGGAAATGATCGAGTGGGTGCGCACCCGGCTCTTGCACAATGCCGGCTTGCAGTTTGATGCAATACTTTGCGAGCGGGTTTTCAATGCGATCTTCCAGTCCAATCTGGTCAAGCCTTCGGGAGGGAGCGCCCAGCCTCTGAGTGATTTGCGTACCCTGCGTGAGTTCATGTCTTCGCATGCCCTGCTGGCGATGATGGATGTGCCGTTCTCACTGCTTTATCTGATCGTGATTTTCATGATTCATCCGGTGCTCGGGCTGTTTTCGCTGGTCGGCGCCATTGTCCAGACCGTGGTTTCTCTGCTCAACGAGAAGAGCATGAGGCCACCGTTGACCGCCGCCAACAACGCGGCGATCGCTGCGGGCTACTATGCCAAGAATTCCTTGCGCAACGCCCAGGTCATCGAAGCCATGGGCATGGGGGCTAACATCGAACGGCGCTGGATGGAAAAACAAGGCCTGTTCCTGCGTCTCCAGGCAGTGGCTTCGGACATTGCCGGCGGCAGCGGAGCTGCTTCCAAGTTCATTCAATTGACCCAAAGTTCGATGATTCTCGGGCTGGGCGCCTATCTCAACGTCAAGGGCCAAGCGGCTGCGGGCGGCGGCATCATGAGCGGCGGTTTGATCATTGTCGCCTCTGTTCTTGGCGGCAAGGTGGTGGCGCCCCTGATGCAGGCTTTGGCCCAATGGAAAATGGTAATCACGGCGCGCAATTCCTATGAACGCCTGGATCAATTGCTGCAGTCTTTCCCCGAGAATTCCAGCAGCATGACTCTGCCGACGCCAAAAGGCAATCTGGAAGTAGCGGTCTATCGTGCTACCGCTCCAGGCAGTAACGCGGCAATCCTGCAAAACGTGGGCTTTACCCTGGCCGCCGGAGAAATTCTGGCGGTCATCGGCCCTTCGGCTTCGGGCAAGTCGACGCTGTCACGCCTCCTGGTCGGCATCTGGCCTGCGGCAGTCGGTGGCGTGCGCCTGGACAGTGCCGACATCTACGCCTGGAACAAGGCCGAACTAGGACCGCACATCGGTTATTTGCCGCAGGATGTAGAGTTGCTTGAAGGGAGCCTGGCAGAAAATATCGCCCGCTTCGGGGAAATCGACATGGTCAAGGTTGAAGCCGCGGCGCGCCTGGTTGGTTTGCACGAGATGATCATGGCATTGCCCCAGGCTTATGACACTTTCGTGGGGGAGGATGGTTGTTTCCTCTCCGGCGGCCAGCGCCAGCGCGTCGGACTGGCGCGTGCCCTCTACGGCAATCCACGCTTTGTCGTTCTCGACGAGCCCAACTCCAGCCTGGACGAAGAAGGAGAACTGGCTTTGATCAAAGCCATGTTGGCCTTGAAGAAGCTCGGCACCACGCAAGTGGTGATCACCCACCGCCCCTTGTTATTGTCTGTTGTCGACCGCATCCTGGTCCTACATAACGGCACCATCAAGGATTTCGGACCCCGTGAAACCGTGCTTGCCAATATTGCCAAAATGGTTGAGCAGCAGGTTGCCCGGATGCAACCCAAAAAGGAGGCAGGTGTTTTGCCTGCCGCAGCCAGGCTGACGTGATGAACCATCGAGTGCAGATTGCGAGTCTCAATCAGCCGGTACAACGCCGGGGCTGGCTGCATCGACTCAATGCCTTTTTCGCAAGGAGTGAACTGACCCGCACGCTGAAAGGCTTCAAGCGCGAGTTCTATACCGTCGGGTTGTTCAGTTTGGTGGTCAACCTGCTGATGCTCACCCCGACCATGTACATGCTCCAGGTGTATGACCGAATCCTGTTGAGCCGCAATGAAGTCACCTTGCTGGCGCTGTCGTTGATCACCCTTTTTCTCTTTGTCATATTGGCGAGCACGGAATGGATGCGTTCACGCTTGCTGGTGCGTGCCGGGGTGCGCCTGGATCTGGCGCTGAGTTCGCGCGTATTCAATGCCGCTTTCGAAGCGCACCTCAATCGCTCGGGTGATGATCCTGCCGAGGTTCTGGCCGATCTGACCAATATCCGTCAATTCCTTACCGGCAATGGCATTTTTGCTTTCTTCGATGCGCCATGGACGCCGATTTACCTGATGGTGTTGTGGATCATCCATCCCGGGCTGGGCATGATCGGCATCTTTTTTGCAATCATTTTGCTTGGACTGGCTCTTCTGTCTCATCAACTGAGTCATGCACCTTCCGAAACAGCGCAGGAATCAGCCAAGCAGGCAACGGGCTATGCCCAGAGCAAGCTGCGCAATGCAGAAATCATTGCTGCGCTGGGCATGCTGGACGATTTGCGCCGACGCTGGCTGATGCGCTACCGCCAAAATATCCGGGATTGGTCCGAGTCTCAGGATGTTGCACATCGGCTTTTCGCCATCAGCAAGTTCGTGCGCTACAGCCAGCAGTCGCTGGTGCTCGGCGGAGCCGCCATCCTCGTGATCCGCGGTGATTTGACGGCTGGCGCGATGATCGCCGCCAATGTCCTTGTAACACGCGCTATTCAACCGCTGGACGCCCTGGTCGGCGCCTGGAAGGGATTCTTTGCCGCCCGTCTGGCTTTCGAGCGTCTGGAGCGTCTGCTCGAGGCGCATCCGGAACGCGCCGCAGGCATGGTTCATCCGGCGCCGCGCGGCCAGATTACCCTGGAACAGCTGGTGGCCAAGGCTCCGGGACGCGAGCAGCCGATTCTTCACGGGCTTGATGTGCAATTTCCTGCCGGCGAGGTGATTGCCATTGTTGGCCCTTCCGGTTCGGGCAAGTCGACCCTGGCGAAGTGTCTTATGGGTGTCTGGCCTGATTTCGACGGCAGGGTCTTGCTCGACGGCGAACGCCTCGACAGTTGGGAGCGCATCGAACTCGGACCGCATATCGGCTACTTGCCGCAGGAAATCGAACTTTTCGAAGGTTCCGTGGCAGAGAATATCGCCCGCTTCGGCGAAATTGATTCGGAGAAGGTGATCGAAGCCGCCAAAAGGGCCAATTTTCACGACATGATCCTGCGCTTCCCGAAAGGATACGATACCCCCATGGGGGTAGCGGGCAGCGCCATCTCCGGAGGCCAGCGGCAGCGCATAGCGCTTGCCCGCGCCATGTACGGATCCCCTTCCTTACTCGTCCTCGACGAGCCCAATGCCAACCTCGACGAAGCCGGTGAAGTTGCGCTCGCCAGGGCAGTCCGTGATCTCAAGGCCCAGGGCAAGACCATCTTCCTGGTGACGCATCGCAAGCAGATACTTGTCTTGACCGATCGCATCCTGGTTCTTGCTGATGGATCCATACAACGTTATGGCACTACTGCCGAAATCATCAACTCGCTTTTGCCGCCGCCAGAACAACTACCTGTGGCCGCAACCCCAGAGGCCGCCTGACAACTAATTTGCCGCTGAACCTGACGACTATGACCATAAGCAATATTCTCCAGAGCCTGCGGGGTGGCAATCGAACCTCGCAAAATAACCAAGGCGAGGGGCAACCTGACCTGCCCGCCGATACCAGCCAGCCTACGCGCGTTGGTTTATGGGTGCTTGGCCTGGGTCTGGGCGGCTTCATCCTCTGGGCAGCATTTGCCCCGCTCGATGAAGGTGTGCCGACTATGGGTACAGTGACCATAGACACCAAGCGCAAGCCTGTTCAACATCCAAGCGGCGGCATCATTCGCGAGATCCATGTCAAGGAGGGCGATCAGGTTGCTCAAGGCCAGCTCTTGATCAAGCTCGATGACGCCCAGTCGCGTGCCAATTACGAGACGATACGACAGCACTATCTGACCCTGCGCGCCATTGAGGGCCGCTTGCTCGCCGAGCAGGCCGGCCATGGCGCCATTATTTTCCATCCGGATCTGATCAAGGCGAAGCAAGACCCGATCGTCGCCCAGTTCATCAGCAACCAGCAACAGCTTCTGCAATCACGACGTGCCGCGCGCGAAGCCGAAGACCAGGCCATTCATGAGGCAATTCGCGGACAGCAGGCCAGTCTGAAAAGTCTGCAGACCATGCTTCCGCACCGCGTCAATCAGCTGGCGCTGTTGCGTGAGGAGTTTGCCGGGATTCGCGATCTGGTGGCAGAGGGTTACGCACCAAGAAGCAAGCGGAACGAACTGGAGCGCACGATAGACGAAGTCAGTGCCAACATTGCCGATACCGAGGGCAACATCGCGCGTCTGCAAAGGGGCATCGAGGAGCAGACCTTTCGCAGCACCCAGCGTCGCCAGGAATACCTGAAAGAAGTCAATGGTCTGCTTGTCGATATTCGCCGTGAGGTTCAGGCCGATGCCGACAAGTTCAAGGCGGCATCTGACGAATTCGGTCGTGTGGATATTCGTGCAACAGTGGCTGGCCAGGTTGTAGGGCTGGCCTTCCAAACCGTGGGGGGGGTTGTCCAGCCCTCCCAAAAGCTCATGGATATCGTTCCGGCGAATGAAGAGCTGATGCTTGAGACGCATGTTCCTCCCCACCTCATCGACAGGGTCCAGGCCGGCCAATTTGCCAATATCCGGTTTTCCGGTTTCGCCCATTCACCGCAACTCGTGGTGCAGGGCAAGATCCTGTCGATCTCGAGCGATCTGCTTTCCGATCCCTCCGGCCAGCAGCCACCCTATTATCTGGCGCGGGTTGCGGTCACGGCCGAGGGGCGAAAGGAATTGGGACAACACCAGTTGCAGGCAGGCATGCCTGCTGAAGTGGTCATCAAAACCGGGGAGCGTACACTGCTCACTTACCTGCTCCACCCCTTGGCCAAGCGATTGTCGAGTGCAATGGTCGAGGAATAGAAACAACAAATTATGTATGATTGACCCGTATCAATTCCATTTAGACTTTGCTAGGCTATCCTAATCGTTTTACTTTTTCACGGAGTGTCCATCATGGGTAACAAGATCACAGATCGGATCGACGAAATCACCAAGATTCCACCGGCTTACATGAAGGCTGAGTTGCCGGCACCGAAAAGCGTAAAGATCGAGATTTCACCACGCTGCAATTTCCGTTGTGGCTTCTGTGCCTTGCGCACCAGAGAGTCGCAACCCAAGTGGGACATGGATTTTGACCTGTTCAAGCGCGCCACTCGTGAAATGCGCGAAGCGGGGGTCGAGGAAATCGGGGTGTTCTACCTGGGCGAATCCTTCATGAATCCCAAGTTGCTGGTGGATTGCATCACCTACCTCAAGGCCGAATTGAAAATGCCTTATGTATTCCTGACTTCGAATGCCTCGCTGTCATTTCCCGAAGCAGTTGAAGAGTGCATGAAGAATGGCCTCGATTCACTGAAGTGGTCCTGCAACGCGGCTGACGAGGAGCAATTCGAAAAGGTCATGGGTGTTTCCGGGAAACTGTTTCATGCAGCGCAGGAAAACATCAAGGCAGCATGGGAAATTCGTCAGTCCAAAGGTTACAAGACCGGTTTGTATGCTTCGTCGATCCGGTATGACGGCGAACAGTTCGACAAGATGGACAAGCTTCTCAATGAAAAGATACGCCCCTATGTCGACCAGCATTACTGGCTGCCGCTTTACTCCATGGGTGCTTTCGCCACACAGCGCGAGGCAGAGCTTGGATATCGTCCGACCGCAGGCAATCAGGGTCGGTGGGATGCACTGCGCGAGCCTTTGCCCTGCTGGTCTGCCTTTACCGAAGGCCACCTGACAGCCGAAGGCAAGCTGTCGGCCTGCTGCTTTGATGCCAAATCCAACTGGACCATGGGTGATCTTACCAAGCAGAGCTTCATGGAAGCGTGGAATTCGCCGGAGTTCGTCGCCCTGCGTGCGGCACATCTGAAGAAGGATGTGACAGGCACGGTCTGCGAATCCTGCATCGCCTATTGAACGCCAGCCAATTATCTTCCGATAGGGATGGCTGGCACGGCCATCCCGAATCCGGAGTACTCCAAAGCTGCCGCGAGGAGTTGATCACAGACGGCAAGCGTTATTTACCGGCTTACGGAATTTCCGTACTTGAGCCGTTTCTCGTTATTCCCCTGCTGCTGTTTCTGCTAACAAGTGATGAGATCGGTGTGCTTGGGACGCTCGAGGCCTTGCTGGTGGTTATATGCGGCTTCTCTCAACTGGGAGTGAAGTTCGCTTATCTGCAACATGTTGCAGATTCAGGAGTCAAGGATCGTGGCCAGGGTTTCTGGACGGCGACCCTGCTCACCTGTAGTGTGGGTTTTGCAGTTGGAGCCGCAGCAGGACTGCTTCTTGACCGATTGGCGGCAGAACATCTGATTGATTCCAGGTTTGGCGTTTCGCCCCTGATTCTGGGTGCCCTGGTCATGCTCTCCAACTTGCACATGATGTTTGTGACCGACTTGCGCGCCAGGCGGTCTCCCCAGTTATTTGTCTTTTCTTCGGCGCTGCGCCTTGCGTTATTGCTGGTCCTTCTGCCACTTCTAGCTCCAGATGCGGGCAGCAAGCTCGATGCGGTTCTTGGAACGCAAGCTGTTGGGCTATTGGTGGCGATCGGATTAATTGCATACTTTGGCGCTCTGCCGAGGCTGGCAGTGCCCGAGAACATGCTGGCGCGCAATTTCGTATCCTACGGATTTCCCTGGGCAATCGGCAGCTTGATCAAGTATGGCACTGATGCCTTGTTGCCCTGGTTATGCCTGTTGCTTATTTCGCCTCGCGTGGCCGGTGCGATGGCATTGGCGTCGAAGACAGCCGCGATCTTCGATGCCGGCTTCGGGTTGCCCTTCATGATGGCTTGGGGAGGTCGCGTCTATGAGTGGCTCAAGCATCGGACCATCAGGCAGGTGATGCCAGCCTTGTCACGTCAAATTGCCTGGGTTTCCTTTGCTGCAGCGTTAATTGCCATTCTCATCGGCGCTATTATGCTCGGACGCAGCGTCAACGATGAAGACCTGTTATGGCAGGCACTTTGTTTGCTGCCATTTGCCGTGTTTAACAAAATGCTGTTTGCCTTGCGATCGCCTGCATCGGCTGGCTTGCTGATTAAACGCGATATGCGCTGGAATATTCGTTACGGTGTTGCCGGTTTGTTGCTCTTTGGCTGCCTGGGACCCTTGGCGATCGTTGCAAGTGGCGCGATTGGAGGTTGGTCAATGTTTGTTCTGATCGAGGCTGCCTTGCTGCTCCACATGGCGCGGCGCGGCATGACCTGTTTGCGTTCTACGCATATGGGCGAATTGATGCCCGCTGCGATGGAGGCTCGACCTTGAGCGAAGAGAAATTTCCGGTAAGCGGTATTCCCAATCCGCCACAAAGGGTGGTCGAGCTATTTCGCGTCGTTTTCACGGGGAAGAACGATAGCGTCGTGCCGCCTCCAGCAGTCATGGCGGAAGTGCAGTCCTATCAGAAATATGTCCAGGAATTGGCAGCAAGTCTGGCAGCGAGTGCTCAGCAGTGGGCCAGAGCAACTGGCAGTGAAGCGACACTTGCCGAGAAGGCGGGCGAATTGCTCCGTGTCGAATCCAGTCGCCGCCAGGAAATGCAACCTTATCTCGACCAGAATAATGTGACCGTTGCGGCACCATGGCGCAAGTTGCAGATAAGCTTGCGCAACAATATGGCGACGGAACTCGAGACAATCAGAGATGCGCGTTTGTTGCTGGAGTTCCGCAAAGCGGAGCTCATCAATCAGCGCGCATCTCCCCAAGTCCGAATCGTCTTGCGCGGTGGAGCGCAGATTCAGGTGTTTTTCCAACAACATGGCAGCAATGCAGCCAAGAAGGGTTGAAATCCTTCCTTCGTTCGTTGCTGCATACGACGATTTGGATCCGGAAATCCAGCAGCGGACTCAGGAAGCCGTAATCCATTTCTCCGATCGGTCGGCAGACAATGCCTTGCGTCCGGAGCTGAAGAACGGCCTGGATAATGTCTGGGGTTTCCGCGTTACAGGCCGTTACCGAGCCTTTTACAAGAAACTGCGTGATAAGGATGGCGCCATTTATTGCCTTTTTCATGTCGGACACCATGATGACTATCGGGTTTTGAAGAATCTTTCATCACGGGTTTCAATCTCAATGGTAACCAGCGGGTCAACCCAGATCAAAATTAATTTCGGCATGGCACCTGGCGCATCGGTGCCACAACCTGCCGAGAAGCCCTTGCAACAGAATGTGAACCGCCATGGCAGAAAAAAGAAAAAGCATTAGAGCGGCTTATTGCCGTTTCACCAGTCAAGTAAGGATATTCATTAATGGAGTTGCGTTGATGCGAATATACGAAACATCTTGGAGAAAGTTGATGCAGATTCGACCTTCTTTCCTCTTTGCCGTGATCCTCGGTGCGGGATTGGCAAATTTTCATCCAGCGCATGCGGTAGACCTGCTGCAGAGTTACCGTCAGGCCCTGGATCAGGATGCAACCTACCAGGCAGCGCGGGCTGAAGCCGCAGCCACAAGAGAGGTTCTGCCCCAGGCAAGGGCACAATTAATGCCCAATCTTTCTGCCAGCCTTGTGCGGGGCAAAAACCAGACTGATAGCACCACACCCGGACTGTTTTCTCCGCAACACAACAGCTACGAGTATTTGAGTAGCAACTACAACCTGATTCTGCGCCAACCCCTGTACCGCAAGTACAGCTTTGCGCTCTATCAGCAGGCCGAGTACCAGGTCGCTGGGGCCGAGGCTGCGCTTGACAAAAGCCTGCAGGATTTATTGGTACGACTCTGCAGTACGTATTTTGAGGCCTTGATGGCGAGCGATACTCTGGCTTTGGTACAGTCACAGAAGGAGGCCTACAGTTCGCAGTTGCAAGCGGCCAAACGCAGCTTCGCCGCAGGGCAAGGCACAAGGACAGATATCGACGATGCGCAGGCACGCTATGACATGATTCTTGCTCAGGAACTGGTTGCGAGACAGGATTTCTCTTATACGCGCCGGCAAATTGAGGTGATCACCAACTCCCCGACTGGCGAACTTGCCGTGCTTGATCCTCTGCGGATGGAACTGATCGGCCCCGTACCGGACAAGGCGGAAGAATGGATCAGCCGCGGAGAGGAAGTGAATGCCGAGCTTCGTGCAATGCATGCCAATGTGGAAGCAGCGCGCAAGGAGGTGGAGAAGGCGCGGGCGGGACATATGCCGACGGTAGATTTCTACCTGCAGCGAGGCAAGAGCGATAGTGAAAACAATAC
This sequence comes from Betaproteobacteria bacterium, assembly GCA_016234745.1. Classification (GTDB taxonomy): domain Bacteria; phylum Pseudomonadota; class Gammaproteobacteria; order Burkholderiales; family Rhodocyclaceae; genus JACRAR01. The sequence goes on from JACRAR010000052.1 coordinate 38,202, forward strand.
CTCGATTAATGCGCACTACCTCACATCGCAAGCAGGACTGCAGATCAATATCCCATTGTTTGCTGGCGGTCAGGTGGTTTCGCAGGCGCGCCAAGCTTTGGCCAACCTGGACAAATATAGGCAGCAGCACGAAGCCCGGCGTCGAGAGATAGGCGAGCAAATTCGCAAGGAATTCCAGAATGTCACTGAAGGAGTTTTCAAGGTGCGGGCGCTGGAGCAGGCGGAGCGCTCTGCCGATCAGGCGGTGTTCTCTAACCAGAAAGGCTTTCAGGCGGGCGTGCGCAGCCAGGTCGACATTCTGAATGCGCAGCAACAAAGAATGACTGCTCGGCGGGACTTGGCGCAGGCGCGCTACATGTATGTTGTCGCAAGAATCAAGTTGCAAGCCCTGGTCGGCTCTCTGGGCGAAGACGAGATCCAGCGCGTCAATTCCTGGCTAACTACTAAGGGTACCAGCTCAAACTTTGGATTGGTCAGCGGGCGCGAGTCTCAAGATTACCTGGTTTCCGACATGCTTCGATCTTCTCGAACACTGCCTTGAACCAGCATGGGTTTCCACGTTTTCCCGCGCGCGGCGTTGCACATTCGAGTGATGACTTCGTCAATATCAACCTGGTGCCGCCAGCCTAATACCTGGAATGCTTTGGTCGGGTCGGCTCGACTGCATTGGATATCGGTGGGTCGGAACAGGCTTGGATCGATATTGACATGATCTTGCCAGTTCAATGAAAAATTCTCGAACACCTTGGCAATGAAATATTCAAGTGAAACGGTACGACCGGTTGCAATGACCAGATCTTCGGGTTGTTTCATGCGCAACATGCGCCACATTGCTTCGGCATAATCGGGCGCCCAACCCCAGTCACGCTGTATCAGAATGTTTCCGAGCCGAAGTTTCTGTTGTTTGCCAAGAGCGATCTGGTGCGCAGTCGTGACTATTTTCTGCGTCACAAAACGCGCTTGCCGCTGTGGTGATTCATGATTGAAAAGAATGCCTGTGCAAGCGAAGAGGTTGTAGGCTTCGCGGTAATTGCGCACCAGCCAATGTGCTGAGGCCTTGGCAACTGCGTAGGGGCTCCGAGGCCGAAATGGCGTTTCCTCGTTGGCGGGCTCTGCTGTATCACCATAGCATTCACTCGAGCCTGCACTATATAACCGCATCGGACGGGCGATGCACCGGATGGCTTCGAGCAAATTGAGTGTTCCTCCGGCAATGCTCTCCATGGTCTCGAGCGGTTGCTCGAAGGAAAGACTGACCGAGGTTTGCCCGGCAAGGTTGTAGATTTCGTCCGGTTGGTGTTTTTCCAGCGTGCTCAGGACACTGCGGAAATCGTTGATTGCCATCGAAACTGTCGTGACTTGATCGCTGATGCCGAGTCGCTCCAGCGTTGCAAACGAGGCCACCATTGCATCACGCGAAGTCCCGATGACTTCATACCCTTCTTCGAGCAGCAAACGCGCCAGGTAACCACCATCCTGGCCGCTGACACCGCAGATCAATGCTTTCATGCTATTACCAATTGTCGAAATGAACCAAGCAGCATTTTAACCCGACTAATACCCCATAACCTAAGGCGGGCACTCGCACCCCAGAATCTAAGGCGGGCACTAGCACCCCAGAATCTAAGGCGGGCACTAGAAAAGCTCGGGGCTGAGCATCGCCTTGAGCACAGCCTGCGACTCGCGCTCGCGACTGCGACTAGAGAACCACCACAACGCCCCCTTCTTGAAGGACCAGTCGGCTTCACGGCCGGAAAGCAGCAATGCTGCGAGGCGTCCAAGGGTCGGTTGGTGGCCGATCAGCAATACCCCGCCATCGCGCGAGCCTTTGCCATTGGGCCAGTTGGCGGCATCGAGCAGATCTTCTGCCGTGGCGGAAGTGCCGAGCCGGGCCTCGATGTCGAACGGCAGCGCCAGCGTGTGCGCAGTCTGCTGGCAACGCACGGCCGGGCTGACCAGAATCCTCAGTTGCTTCTGATAATGCTGCCGCAGCCAGCCGGCAATGTGGCGCGCTTGCTTCTCGCCGCGCGCAGTCAGGCGACGTTCTTGGTCGGGGTGGCCCACGGCACCATCTACCGCTTCGGCATGACGCCAGAGTAATAATTCCATTGTCGTATCCCGGATCAGGACGGCTGCCCCAGTCGGAATAGCCGCCAAATATAATTTGTTACGATATTAAGATGGATCGACTGAAAGCAGTTCTGATTATAGGTGATATGCTATTCGCTGAATCTATTAGTCTTTTGCGTTCTGTTCGATGCCCACTGGTTTGACAAGAAATGCCGCCGCGATCCATGCGCTGTCTGCGTATGTTATCAGCATTACGTGGGCGTGCTGGGCCGCTGATGCAACTGCGGCCGATCCCTTCGATACATTGGGACTTGCTGCCGCTGGTCCGGCAGACAGCCGCAACAGCCAACTGCGTGTGCCCTGCCAAAAAGTTCCGGCTGCTACCGCGCTAACGTTGACCGATGTGGTTGAGCAGGCGCTCTGCAACAATCCACAAACGCGGCTGGCCTGGATCAATGCGCGTGCCCAGGCCGCCCAGGTCGGCATTGCGCAGAGCGCCTTTCTGCCCAGCCTGACAGCCAACGTATCGCACAGTCGCAACGACACTTCTTCGCCGCAGCCCAGCTATACCCAGACCTCGGGCAGCCTTTCAATCAATTATCTGCTCTACGATTTCGGTGGTCGCGAGGCTACGCTGGAAAATGCCCGCCAGCTCATGACCGCGCTGGCTGCGACCCAGGACGCGACCTTGCAAAGCGTGTTCTTGTCTGCCGTGCAGGCCTATTACCAGCGCTACGCGGCCGCAGCGGCAGTGACGGCCGCCCGCGATTCCCTGCGCGCCAGCGAGGAAAGCCTGCAGGCTGCCGAAGTACGCTACCGCATCGGCACCAACACGCCGGCAGACCGATTGCAGGCGCAGACAGCTGCTTCGCAGGCGAGGCTGACATTGATCCAGGCCGAGGCGAATGCCAAGACCAGCATCGGCGTACTTGCCAATGTCTTGGGCATCGATGCCAACACTTCACCTGCCATTGCGGAACCGGGCGATAGCGTGGCGCTGGAGAATTTCGAACGGAACATCGATGAACTGGTTGCTGCCGCCAAGCGCAGCCGTCCCGATCTGGCTGCGGCCGAGGCACAGGTCAAGGCGGCGCGCGCCAGCATCACCGTCGCCAATTCCACGGGCATGCCCGCTGTGTCCTTGTTCGCCAACCGCAACTATAGCGATGGCGGGATGGCGGACGCTTTGCGCAGCAACGCGATCGGCGTTGCGGTCACCATCCCGCTGTTCTCCGGCTTCAACATCACCTACCGGCAGCGTGCTGCCGAGGCGCAACTGGAAGCGAAAACGACCCAGTATGAGCAACTCTCCAAACAGGTGTCGCTCGATGTCTGGCGCGCCTATTACGCCTTGCAGAGCGGCACCGCGGCGGTGCGCGCCAGCGCCGACCTGGTCGCCAGCGCCGAAGCCTCCGAGAGGATGACGGCTGGCCGCTACAAAGCTGGCTATGGCGCCATTCTTGATCTGCTCAATGCCCAGAGCGCCTTGGCCAGCGCCCGTCAGCAACAGATTCAGGCACAGTTCAACTGGCGCATCGCCAAGGCTGCCCTGGCGCAAGCCTTGGGCGAGCTCGATTTCAGCCAGCTCCAGACTTCCGCCAGGTGATCATAGGAAATGTACCCGACATGAATTTGCGCAAAGTATTCTTCAACAAATACGTCTTGATTTTCGCCGTGTTGCTCATTGCCGGGAGTGGCTATTACTTCTGGGAGAGTTCGCGTACCCAAAACAACGAAGCCCGCTACCGCACCCAGATTGTCGAGCGCGGCGATTTGACTCAATTGGCATCGGCCAACGGCACGCTCAATCCGGTGGTGCTGGTCAATGTGGGCACGCAGGTTTCCGGCACGGTGAAGAAGTGGTACGCGGATTTCAACGATCACGTCAAGGAAGGCCAGAAGCTGCTGGAACTTGACCCCGCACTGTATGCCGCCCAGGTCCAGCAGACCAGCGCCAGCCTGGCAAACGTGCGTTCCCAGCTGAAGCTGGCCGAGGCCAACGCTGCGCGGGCGCGAGAATTGTTCCGCCAGGAATACATCTCCCGCCAGGAGCTCGATACCAGCGTGCAGGCGCTGGAAGCCGCGCGAGCCCAAGTGGCACTGGTCTCCGCCCAGTTGCAGAAGGACAACACCAACCTCGGTTACTCCGTAATTCGCTCGCCGGTGTCCGGCGTTGTGGTCTCGCGCGAAGTGGATATCGGCCAGACGGTAGCGGCCAGCTTCCAGACACCCACCCTGTTCAAGATCGCCCAGGATCTGAGCAAGATGCAGATCGACTCGAGCTTTGCCGAGGCGGATGTCGGCAATATCAAGGTCGGCCAGTCGGTCAATTTCCGAGTGGATGCTTTTCCCAACCGCAGTTTTCGTGGTTCGGTGAAGCAAGTGCGGCTCAACCCGACCACACAGCAAAATGTCGTGACCTATGACGTTGTGATTGCGGTCGACAACCCCGATCAGTCGCTGATGCCGGGCATGACCGCCTATGTGAATATCGTCGTGGCCCAGCGCAAGAACGTGCTGCTGGTGCCCAATGCAGCTTTGCGCTTTCGTCCTGCAGAGGCGTTGCGCCCGTCGGACAAGGGAACGAGCGGCGACAAGCCGCAGGAGAGCCGCAAGGAGGGGCGCGGCAAGGACAAGGGCGACTCGACGCCGACCGGAACGGTCTATCTGCTCGACAACGGCCAACTCAAGCCGGTCAAGGTCAGCGTCGGCATTACCGACAACCGCAGAACCGAAGTGACCGGCGGCGACCTTGCCGAAGGCGCCGCGGTGGTGGTGGAAGATCGGCAGCCGCCGGCCAAGACCGGCGGTCCTCCCGGCATGAGGCTGTTCTGATGGCCCAGCATGCCGATGCGGTCATCCAGATCGATCAGCTTTACAAGGAATACCTGACCGATGCCGGGCCGGTGCCGGTGCTCAAGGATGTGAGGATGAATGTAGCGGCCGGCGAGTTCCTTGCCATCATGGGGCCATCGGGCTCGGGCAAGTCGACCTTCATGAACATTCTCGGTTGTCTCGACGTTGCCACCAGCGGCAGTTATTTTTTGAACAACCGCGACGTTGGCAACCTCAGCAAAGATGAACTCGCACACCTGCGCAACCAGGTGATCGGCTTCGTGTTCCAGGGATTCAACCTGCTGCCGCGTGCCAGCATCGAAGACAATATTGCCCTGCCCCTGATCTACCGCGGTACACCGCGATCAGAGCGGTTGAAATTGGCCAACCAGATGTTGACCAAAGTAGGTCTTGCCAGCCACCGCTCCTCACGGCCCAATCAAATCTCCGGCGGCCAGCAGCAGCGCGTCGCGATAGCCCGTGCTCTGGTGAATCGTCCTCGATTGATCCTGGCCGATGAGCCTACTGGCAACTTGGATACCGCCACCAGCAAGGAGATCATGGCGTTGTTCACTGAGCTCAATGAACGCGACGGCATCACCATCGTGCTGGTAACCCACGAGTCCGACATCGCCGCCTATGCCCAGCGCCTGGTGCGCCTGGCCGATGGCCGCATTGTTTACGACGGCCCCCTTGCCAGTGCAGCCGCGCCCCACCTGGAGTCGACTGTATGACTGCAGCCATGCTCGGCGAGGCCTGGGCGGCGATGGGCGCAAACCGCTTGCGCACCTTCCTCACCATGCTCGGCATGGTCATCGGCGTCGGTGCGGTGATCCTGATGCTGGCGGTGGGACAGGGCGCCCAGCAGCAAGTTCAAGCTTCGATTGCCTCTATGGGCAGCAATTTATTCATCATTTTGTCCGGTTCCGTGACTTCCGGCGGCGTGCGCATGGGTGGCGGCGCCACGCCGACGCTGACCCTGCTCGATGCCCAGGCCATTGAAGAACTGCCTTCGGTCGCTGCCGTGGCGCCGTCATCGCCGGGCACCGCGCAAATGGTGTATGGCCCCAACAACTGGAGCACCCAGGTGATCGGCACCACGCCGAGCTTTCTCACGGTGCGCGACTGGCGGCTGGAGGAAGGTTTCCCGTTTACCGAATCCGACATTCGCTCAGCAACGCGTGTTGCCCTGCTGGGAAAGACCGTGGCGCAGAATCTGTTCGGCGACGAGGATCCGGTTGGCAAGACCATCCGCATCAAAAACAGTCCCTATGTCGTCCTCGGCGTCCTGGCCGGCAAGGGACAAAGCCTCGACGGGCGCGACCAGGACGACACGGTGATCGTTCCCGTCACGACCGCCCAGCGCAAGCTGTTCGGCTCGCAGTTTGTCGGCACGGTGCGCTTCATCATGGTCCAGGCTGAATCCGCCGAAGCGATGCCGACGGTGGAGAAATCCATGAACGAACTGCTACGGCAGCGCCATCGCATTCGCGAGGGTGCCGACAGCGATTTTTCGGTGCGCAACCTCACTGCAGTCGCCAATACCGCTGCCGAAACCGCCCAGGTGATGTCGCTGATGCTCGGCGCGATTGCCTCGGTGTCATTGCTTGTCGGCGGCATCGGCATCATGAACATCATGCTGGTATCGGTGACCGAGCGTACCCGGGAAATCGGCATTCGCATGGCGATCGGCGCCTGCGGCCGGGACATCCTGCTGCAGTTCCTGCTCGAGGCCATCATCATCTCGGTGATCGGCTGCCTGATCGGGGTTGGCCTGGGAGTCGGCGGCGCGCTGATCGTCAACAAAGTCAGCGGCATGACGGTGGTGGTGACGATCGGTTCGATCGTCATGTCTTTCGTGGTTGCCGCCACGGTCGGCATATTCTTCGGCTGGTATCCGGCGCGCAAGGCCGCCGGCATGAAGCCGATCGATGCCCTCCGCTATCAATAATTCCATGCATAAATCAGCCGTGACTTTGTCCCCCAAGGGGACTTCCTTCGGGGCGTCGCTTCGCCTTGCCGTGCTACTTGCACTGTCCCACAGGGATTTCCTGCGGTCATCTTCGGCTTGTCTTCGCGTCACGACCGATTTATGCACGGAATAAAATTATGTTAGTTGTCTGCCTGCCAATGCCCGGACTTGCCACCAGCCTTCTCAAGCAGCCGAATCTCCTCGATGCGCATGCCGCGGTCGACGGCCTTGCACATGTCGTAAATGGTGAGCAGGCCGACGCTGACTGCGGTCAGCGCTTCCATTTCGACGCCGGTGCGGCCAACCGTCTCGGCGGTGACTTCGCAGGCGATACGGCAATGCGGCGCATCGATGCTGAATTCGACGCCGACGTGGGTGAGTGCGAGCGGATGACACAGCGGAATCAGATCGCCGGTGCGCTTGGTGGCCTGGATCGCGGCGATGCGCGCGATCCCCAGCACGTCGCCTTTCTTGGCGCTGCCGGACTGGATCAGCGCCAGCGTGGCGGCCTGCATGGCGATGCTGCCCCTGGCCCGGGCAATTCGGTGGGTCTCGGCTTTTTCCGTGACATCCACCATGTGTGCCTGGCCGGCGGGATCAAAATGAGTCAGTGGCGAGTGCATAACAAGACTTCTCCAATGAATGCAGCCTGGGATCGCTGCGGTCCGACCGCGGAACGATAGTCCAAAACGGCTATCATAAGCAACATGCGCATTAAAACTTTCCTGCTTACTTTCCTGCCTATTCTGTGCCTGGCGCCCGCGGTTCTGGCCGAGGGCCTGCCCGATCTGGGCGAGGTTTCCCAGGCGGATTTTTCTCCCATTATGGAAAAGCATGTCGGCGAAACCATCATGCGGGAGATTCGGCTGCATGAGCCCAGCTATGTTTTCGATCCGGAAATCAGCGGTTATCTCAACCGGCTCGGCGCGCGACTGGTGGCCAACAGTGCCGACGCGCGGCAGGACTTCGAATTCTTCATGCTGCGCGATGCCACGCTCAATGCCTTTGCCATGCCCGGCGGCTACATCGGCGTGCATAGCGGCTTGATCATGGCGGCGCAGTCGGAGTCCGAACTGGCTTCGGTGCTGGCGCACGAAATTTCACACGTGACCCAGCATCATCTGGCCCGACAGATCGGCGCGCAAAGCCAGGCACAACTGCCCATGCTGCTTTCCCTGGCAGTGGCGATCCTTGCCGCACGCGCCCATACCGGCGGCGACGTCGCCCAGGGTGCGCTGATGGCGGGACAGGCTGCCAGCATTCAGACCCAGTTGAATTATTCGCGCGACTTCGAGCGCGAAGCCGACCGTCTTGGCATCCAGCTGCTCGAGCGCAGCGGTTACGACACCCGTGGCATGGGCAGCTTCTTTGAGCGCCTGCAGAAATTTGGTCGGCTCTACGAAAACAATGCGCCGGGGTATTTGCGCACCCATCCGCTCACTACGGAACGCATCGCCGACATAGGCAACCGCATCCAGTCGCTGCCCTACCGGCAAGTGCCTGATTCGCTCGATTTTCTGCTGGTGCGCGCCAAGCTCAAGGCAGGCGAAGGCACTCCTCAGGATGCGGTAGCGGAATTCACTTCGCAATTGCACGAACGCAAATCTACCAGCGAGGTCGCCATGCGCTATGGCCTGGCGGTAGCCTACTCGCGCGCCGGCAATTACACTGCAGCCGAGCAAGAGCTGGTCCAGATGCCCCGTCTCAAGGCCAGTTCGGCCATGTTCGAATTGCTTGCTGCGGATCTGCGAAGGAAACAGCAGGATCTGCCCGGAGCTCTGAAAATCCTGCGCACGGCGCTGGTTCGCTATCCTCAGGAACGTGCAGTGACGTATGCGCTGATCGACACCCTGCTGGCTGCCAGTCAGGCGCAGGAAGCCTTGCGGATCTGCCAGGATGATTTGCAGATGTATCCCAGCGATGCTTATGTGCAAGGCCTGCTGGCCAAGAGCTATGCCGCTCTCGGCATGCATTTGCAGCAGCACCGTGCCCAAGCCGAGGTGTATGTTTTGCAGGGACTGCTGCTGGAGGCGATCAGCCAGTTGCAGCTCGCGCAGAAAGCCAGCGATGGCGATTTCTACGAACATTCGCAGGTCGACGCCCGTTTGCGTGAGCTCAAGGTCAAGCAAGCTGCTGAGGCCAAGCCGAAGAAACAGGACAAGCAGGACAAACCCTGAGATCGTCCAGGCCGTCATGAAAGACAGTATCCATACCCTCGCCCCGCAGTTGCAGCGGATCGACAGCGAACCCTACTATCAATCCATTGCCGACGAGGTGACCTTGTTCGAGGCCGCCGCCGCGCGCTGTCTGCCGGTGTTGTTGAAAGGTCCGACCGGCTGCGGCAAAACCCGTTTTGTCGAACATATGGCCTGGCGCCTCAAACGGCCGCTGGTCACGGTGGCTTGTCACGATGACCTGACCACGGCCGATCTGGTCGGCCGTTACCTGATCGTCGGCAATGAAACCGTCTGGGTGGATGGTCCGCTCACCGCCGCCGTGCGTGCCGGCGCCATATGTTATCTGGATGAACTCGTCGAAGCGCGCAAGGACACCATCGTGGTGATTCATCCGCTTGCCGATGCGCGCCGGGTGTTGGCCGTGGACAAGCGCGGCGAAATGGTCGCAGCGCCGGCTTCCTTCATGCTCGTGGTTTCATACAACCCCGGTTATCAGAGCGTACTGAAGGAGATCAAGCCGAGCACCCGGCAACGTTTCGTGGCACTTGATTTCGATTACCCCGAGGCCGCCGTCGAGGCGGGCATCGTTGCCCGCGAAGGCGGCGTCGATACCGAGATGGCGAAACGGCTGGTCAAGCTCGGTGAACTTACGCGCAACCTCAAGGGAGCCGGCCTCGACGAAGGCGCCAGCACGCGCCTGTTGATCCATGCAGCGCAACTCATCGCCGCCGGCATCGCGCCTGCGGCAGCCTGCACTGCCGCGGTGGCGCGGGCGCTGTGCGATGACGCGGACATGACCGATACGCTCGATGACCTCGTCCGGGCAGTTTTCTAGCTCTTCCGCGAGACGCTTGTTCGCTGCGGAGCTTGAGTCGCAACTCAACGCCATCCTTTTCGCTTCACCTTCGCATCGTTCGGCGGCGGGTATCGCCGCCGAACTTGAAGCGCTCCCGAGATCGCAGCAGGAGAAGCTGTTGGCATGGGCCGCAACCGCTGCGCAGACTGACGCGGAAATCGGCCACTTGATGGTGACCCTTGCGCCACTGGCGTTTGCCCGGTTTGATGCAGCGGGATTCGATGCCTGGGCGTTGGCCGGACTGGATGCTTACGATCACGACGGTGCCGAAGCGGCCAAAGTCCTTCTGGGCGATCTGGAAAGCTTTGGTACAAGGTTTGACGGTGGGAAGTCATTCGTGCGATTCGCTGACATCGAGCCGCGCCTGTCACGCTTCCTGCAAGGACTCTCCGGTCGTCCGCTGAGTCTGGGCATCAGCAGCAAAACTGGCGCCTGGACGGACAGCGAAACCATTTTCCTGCCCCCGCAACTTGAAGGGTTTGCTGACACCGCTGCTGGAAAGGAAAAGTATCAGGTACTGGCAGTGATGTTGTGGGCACAGACGTTCTTCGGTACTTTCGGTTCGGCCAACATCGATCTTGCCGCCGCGCTTCAGCCCTGGACGGAAACTCCTGAACAGCAGCGTGCCGTGGATTGGCTGGCAGCGCTCGAAGCGGTTCGTCTCGAGGCGAGAATATCGCTCGATTTGCCCGGGTTGGGGCGGCGCATCGCCGCTGTGCGTGGCCAGTGGCCGACTTCTTTGGAAAACTGGGTACAGCGGCTTGAACGTCCGGCGGCAACGCTTGCCGACAGCCTCGCCGCACTGACCGAATGCATGTCTGGAAATCTCGCGGCACCGCAACTGCCCCACGCCGTTCTGCTCGACCCGGCGGCCGCCTTGAAAATCCGCGCAGCACGGATGGAACGCGATCAGGTCGTGCTGAAACGCGCAATTAATGCGCTGAAGGGCAGCAGCGGCCGTTCCGGACAACGCGATCCAAACATGGTTCCTCTTGCCGCTGTCGGTGCTGAAGCTGCGCCGGGTGCTTTGGATGAATCCGCAATCCTGCCCCCCGAAGCGCAAGCCGCAGCACTATCCCTGCAGCAGGATCTGGGCGAACTGCCGCCCGAGTTTCAGGTTCCGGCCGGTACAGGGGCATGGCGGCCGACTCGGCAAGATGCCACCGGAGAATGCTCAACCAGCTCGAACGAACCCGACCGGCGCTATGACGAATGGGATTACCGGCGCAAGGCCTATCGGCGTGGCTGGTGCCATTTGTTCGAAGCCGATGTGCCGGCAGGTGCCGCGGGCTATGTCGAGGACGTTCGGCAAAGGTATGCCGCCTTGATTCGCCAGTTGCGGCGACGCTTTGAGTTATTGCGCGGTGAGGATCGCCTGCTCGGGCGTCAGCCCGAAGGTGATGAGATCGATGTCGACGCCATGGTCGATGCCTTGGCCGACCGGCGCAGCGGCGCCGAGCCATCAACCCGGGTGTTCCGTCGGCGCATTCGCAACCAGCGCTCGCTGGCGGCAATGTTCATGGTCGACATGAGCGGCTCGACCAAGGGCTGGGTCAATGATGCCGAACGCGAAGCCCTGGTGATGCTCTGCGAATCGCTTGAATCGCTTGGCGACGCCTATGCCATCTACGGTTTTTCCGGGTGGACCAGAACACGTTGCGACATCTACCGGGTCAAGCGTTTCGATGAACGCTACGACCAAGACGTATGCGCGCGGATCGCCGGGATCGAAGCCAAGGATTACACGCGCATGGGCGTGGCGATCCGCCACCTCACGCAACTGCTGCTGCATCAGCCGGCGCGCCACCGCCTGCTGGTGACCTTGTCGGACGGGCGTCCCGATGATTACGGTGACGAATACCGCGGCCACTACGGCGTCGAAGACACCCGCCGCGCCTTGCAGGAGGCCAGGGAACAGGGCGTGCGCAGCTATTGCATCACCATCGACCGGCATGGCGCCGATTATTTGGGGCACATGTATGGCGCTGCGCGCTACACGGTGCTAGACGACGTCAAGAAGCTGCCGCTGAAAATCACCGACATTTATCGCCGCCTGGCGAGCTGACCTGGATAGAGATCTTAAGGTTTTTCGAGCGCATGTTTGCGCCGGAGTATTTCCTGGCGCATCTCGGTAAACTGTTCGCGCGTTTCGCTTGTGATGAATTTTGGACCGATCAGCGGCGGAATCCAGACATTCGAAATCGAATCCGAATGGTGATGGATGCGTGTGCGACCATTCTCCAGGATCAATTCCGTGGTTCCCTCGAACCTTTTCAAATTGCCGCTGAGCTGGCGGGTGCGGATCAGTTCGAAGGGTGACAACCGTATTTCACGCACCGATTCGAATTCGAAACTCAAGGGACCGACGCTGGCTTTACCTTTCTGCGCAACCGTGAGCAGATTGCCTTCGCGCGACAGGACCTGGCTTGAGGACAGGTTGGAAATGAATTCCGGCATGTGCGCGAAGTCGGTCAAGACGGCCCACACTTCAGGCGGTGTGGCGGAAACGGTGAGGCTGACATCGGCATGGACGGCAGCGCCATCGACCTGGATCCGGATTTCAATGTCGTCCGGGGAGACTGCTTCTGCACCCGTCGGCAGCAGCCATAGTAGAACCAACAGCAGTCGGGGGCGAATCCAGTACAACATGCCCGGATCTTATGACATTGTGTCCTCCCGGGCAATCACAAACCCCTTGGCGAATATAATCGCCACCTTTTCATCCGCGGGATAGGCCATGCCACTTGCCAGCATCGAATCGCTCGACCAGGAAGGTCGTGGCGTCGCCCATGTCGACGGCAAGGCGATTTTCATTGAAGGTGCATTGCCCGGCGAACTGGTCGAGTACGCCAGCTATAAACGCAAGCCGAGTTACGAACAGGCCAGGGCGACGCGTATTTTGAAGTCCAGTTCCCAGCGTAGCAAGCCGCGCTGCCCGCACTTTGGTGTTTGCGGCGGATGCAGCATGCAGCATATCGAGCCGGCGGCGCAGGCGGCAGCCAAGCAGCGCGTCCTGGAAAATGCCTTCTGGCATCTGGCGCGACTGAACCCGGAGGAACTTTATCCGGTGATTTACGGACCGGCCTGGGAGTATCGCTATCGGGCGCGGCTGTCAGTGCGCTGCGTGCCCAAAAAGGGCGGAACCTTGGTAGGCTTCCACGAGTGCCACAGCAGCTACGTCGCCGACATGGACAGTTGCAACGTGCTGCCGCAGAAGATATCCCTGCTGCTTCTGCCTTTGCGCCGGTTGATCGACGGCCTGTCGCGCCCGGACCGCCTGCCGCAAATCGAAGTGTCGATCGGGGATGTCCGCGCCAAAGGTCAATGCGTACTGGTGCTGCGCATCCTCGAATCTTTGACGGCGGAGGATCAGGCAGCCTTGCGCGGTTTTGCCGATCATCATGACATTGTGCTTTTTCTGCAGCCGGGCGGACCCGCCACGGCAGCCCTGTTTCATCCGCAGGACGCGTCGCCGCTGGCCTACGCGCTGCCGGAATTCGGCGTTGAGTTACGCTTTCGTCCCACCGATTTCACCCAGGTCAATCAGTCCATCAACCGCATGCTGGTGCGCCGGGCGATGGCGTTGCTCGCGCCGCAGGCAAGGGAACGCATCGCCGACATGTTCTGCGGCCTCGGCAATTTCTCCCTGCCGATCGCTCGCTGTGGCGCGGAAGTCATCGGCATAGAGGGCAACCAGGCGCTGGTCGAGCAAGCCAGCGCCAATGCGCAGCTGAATCGTCTTGAGACAAGTTGTGAATTTCAGGTGGCCAACCTGTTTGAAGCGACGCCGGAGAGCCTGGCTGCGCTTGGGCGCATGGACAAGATGCTGATCGACCCGCCGCGCGAGGGTGCCATTGCACTGGTCAAAGCTATTGGTGGAATGGGATCGGCTGCGCCGGCACGCATTGTTTATGTGTCATGCAATCCCGCCACGCTGGCGCGGGATGCGGGTGTGCTGGTGCATGAATTCGGTTACCGGCTGCGCGGTGCCGGCATCGCCAACATGTTTCCACAGACTTCGCATGTTGAATCAATTGCGCTATTCGAAAGACAGTAGCGCAAAGAAAAAGGCGACCGAAGTCGCCTTTTGGATGATGGTTTGAACAACTTCAGTCGCGCTGGCCGGTGAAAGCCATGAGCAGGCTCAGCAGATTGACGAAAATGTTGTAGATGTCCAGATAAACCTTGAGGGTGGCGCTGATGTAGTTGGTCTCGCCGCCCTGCACGATGCTGTTGATGTCGAACAGGATGTAGGCCGAAAAAATTGCCACCGCCAGCGCCGAGATGACCACCGAAAGCAGCGGGATCTGGAAGAAGGCATTCGCCAGCGCCGCAACCAGGATCAGGATCATGCCGGCAAACAGGAATTTCCCGAGATTGCTGAAATCACGCTTGGTGGTCGAGGCGATGCCCGCCAGGGTGACGAAGATGGCGCCAGTGCCGCCAGCGGCAAGGGCGATCAGCGTGCCGCCATTGGACAGACCCAGGGCAACTCGCAGGATGCCTGACAGCATCAACCCCATGAAGAACGTGAAGCCCAGCAGTAGTGCCACGCCGAGGCCGCTGTTCTTGTTCTTTTCGATGCCCCACATGAAGCCCCAGGCAATCGCCAGGAACAGCAGGAAACTGATGACCGGGCTGCCGGCGAAGAAGGAGAAGCCGACCTGCACGCCAATCAGCGCGCCCAGCACGGTCGGGATCATCGTCAGCGCCAGCAGGAAATAGGTGTTCCGCAGCACGCGGTGCTGCTGCAGGGATCCCTGGATGATGGTGGTTGGTGCTTGTCCCCAAGTGTGTTCGTTATTCTGTTGCATGGTGTTTTTTCCTCCGTTGAATGAGCCAACTGGTACTAAGACTAGCGGATCAGCCCTAAAGTTTCAATGATTGCCTGGCCATTGCCTTGTTCCTGCACCCCCTTGCGACTGGCCGGATGTCAGCCGAGGTGCCAGCTTAGTCGGGCATATGGTGTCGAATCGATTGATTTCAACAGAATTTTCGCGTATATTTCGCGGCTTTTCCGCTTCTGGATATGAGGTAAATGCAATGGTTGTCATTCGTCTGGCTCGCAGTGGTGCCAAGAAGCGCCCGTTTTATAACATGGTGGTGACCGATTCGCGCAGTCGCCGCGACGGCCGCTTTGTTGAACGTATCGGTTTTTATAACCCCGTAGCTGCGGAAAATGAGCCCGGCTTGCGTGTCGACATGCAGCGGCTCAGCTATTGGCAAGGCCATGGCGCACAACTGTCGCCAACCGCCGCGCGGCTGGTGAAGAAGTTCGGCGCATCAGCGGTAGCCAAGGCCGCCTGAACCCGGCGAGGATGCCCCGATGACCCAGGGCATGATCGTCCTGGGGCGCGTCGCCGGCGCCTACGGTCTGCAGGGTTGGGTCAAGTTGCAGCCTTATGGAGACGACTTCCCGGCTTTGGGCGAAATGCCGCAGTGGTGGCTGGGTGATGACAGCAGTGGAACGGATTGGCAACCTTGTGCTCTTGAAGACTGCAAGGCACACGGCAAGGGTTGGATAGCCAAGTTTGCCGGGATAGACGAGCGCAATGCGGCGCAAGCCCTCGATGGCAAGTTCATCGCCGCCCCGCGCGATGAGCTGCCAAAGACGGCCAAGGACGAATATTACTGGGCCGACCTGGTTGGCATGGATGTAGTGAATTTGCAGGGAGAGAGGCTGGGACAGGTGACCAGCCTGCTTTCCGGCGGTGCTCACGATGTGTTGTGCGTGCAGGAAGGTGCAGCAGGAGCAAAGCAGGAACGTCTGTTGCCCTTCGTCGCGCAGGTGGTGAAAAGTGTTGATACGGCAAGCCGCGTAATACGCGTTGATTGGGGAGGCGATTGGTGAATGGTGAACACGACACCCGGCCTCGAATTCGATGTCATCACGCTGTTTCCGGAAATGTTCGTGGCAGTAACGCAGTCTGGGATCAGCCGCCGCGCTCTCGAACAAGGCTTGTGGCAGCTGAATTGCTGGAACCCGCGCGATTTTGCCGAGGATCATTACCGCAGCGTCGATGACCGGCCCTACGGCGGCGGTCCGGGGATGGTGATGTTGCCGGGACCGCTGGAAAAGGCGATAGCTGCGGCTAAAGCCAGGCGCAGTGGGTCAGGTGGGGCACAGGCACAAGTGATCTATCTTTCGCCGCAGGGCAAGGCCCTGACGCATGAGCGTGTGATGGAGTTGGTGCAGAGTGGCGGTGCGATTTTGCTGTGCGGACGCTATGAAGGCGTTGATCAGCGGCTCATCGAACGTTGCGTAGATGAAGAGGTATCGCTGGGAGATTTTGTTCTGTCCGGCGGTGAAGTTGCCGCATTGGCGGTGATAGACGCGACGGTCAGACAGTTGCCGGGCGCCATGAATGATGCGGCATCGGTAGCAGAAGAGTCGTTTGCGCAGGGATTGTTTGACTGTCCGCACTATACGCGGCCAGAGGAATACGCAGGGATGAGCGTTCCGGAAGTGCTGCTTTCGGGCAATCATGAGAAAATTCGCCGCTGGCGCCTGAAGCAGGCTCTGGGGCGAACTTGGCGGCGACGGCCTGAACTCATCGAGCGCAGGGCGCTGACAAGAGAAGAAGCTGTATTGTTGGAAGAGTATCGCGAGGAGGAGCAGGTGTAACACACTATAGACGGCGGATCACGCCGCAGCGGATGTCCTGATGAATGGAAACCCGCAAACAATAAAGGCGCGCATCAGTGGATTCACTGCTCTGCGCGAAGGGCCAACGGCCATGACATTTTGGAGCAAGCAAATGAATCTGATCGCACAACTCGAACAAGAAGAAATCACCCGCCTGGGCAGGACCGTTCCCGATTTTTCGCCGGGCGACACCGTAGTGGTCCAGGTCAAAGTCAAGGAAGGCGCGCGTGAGCGTACCCAGGCCTACGAAGGCGTCGTGATCGCCAAGCGCAATCGCGGCCTCAATTCCAGCTTCATCGTCCGTAAGATTTCCGCCGGCGAAGGCGTGGAGCGCACTTTCCAGACCTATTCGCCGCTGATTGCCAGCATCGAGGTCAAGCGCCGCGGTGCGGTGCGGCGCGCCAAGCTTTACTATTTGCGCGATCGTTCCGGCAAGTCGGCGCGCATCAAGGAAAAGCTCACCCGCCGTCAGGCTTAATCAGCGTGGCCATCCCCGCGCTTGCGGGGATGGCCACGCTTCAATCGCGGTGCAAAGTTTCGCGGCGACCCGCTCAGCACCCCAGAAACGGGCACGAGTGTACGGGCACGAGTGCCCGCAGTTGTTTCTGCGGATGCTAGCCGCGCTTGTCTTTCTGGATCAGTGCGTAGGCCGAGTGATTGTGGATCGACTCGAAATTCTCGGCTTCCACCGTGTAGGCATCGATGCGCGGATCGGCGTTGAGCACGCCGGCCACATCGCGCACCATGTCCTCGACAAACTTAGGGTTATCGTAGGCACGCTCGGTGACGTACTTCTCGTCGGGGCGCTTGAGCAGGCCGAATAGTTCGCAGGATGCCTGCGTCTCGACCATCTGCACCAGATCTTCTATCCAGATGAAGCTGTTGGTGGTCGCGGTGACGGTGATATGCGAGCGCTGGTTATGCGCACCGCGCGCGGAAATTTTCTTCGAGCAGGGACACAAACTGGTGGCGGGAACCAGGACCTTGGTGGTCTGGCGATAGATACCCCCAGCGAGGATTTCGCCAATAAAGCAGACTTCATAGTCCATCAGGCTCTTGACCTTGGATACCGGCGCCTGCTTGTTGATGAAGTAGGGGAAGCTCATCTCGACATGGCCGGTTTCGGCTTCGAGCCGCACCACCATGTCGCGCAGCATGGATTCGAAGTTTTCCACCGACACCTCGGTTTCGTTGGCATTGAGAATCTCAACGAAGCGCGACATGTGGGTGCCCTTGAAATTGTGCGGCAGGCCCACGTACATGTTGAACACGGCGATGGTGTGCTGCACGCCGTCGCTTTTGTCGAGCACTCTGACCGGGTGGCGAATGCTCTTGATGCCGACTTGGTTGATCGGCAACTGACGCGAATCGGTACTGCCTTGTACGTCCGGTATGACCATGGTATCCCTGCTGTTCATGGGTTGCTCTCTCTGGTTGGGCTGAGGCAAACGCACCCCAGCTTCAATCGGATTCTAGCAATCCCGACAAAATTGATCAACTAATTTTCTTGAGCATGCTGCTTGAGTTTCTCCTTCACGCGCAGGGTAATCCCGGCGGCATCGAGTCCGACTTGCGCAAGTAATTTACTGGCGTCGCCGTGGTCGATGAAGCGGTCGGGCAAGCCGAGACGCAGCAGTGGAACGACCTCGCCCATCTTCTCCAGGCAATCCGCAATACCTGCACCGGCGCCACCGATCAGGGTGTTCTCCTCAAGGCTGACCAGCAGATCGTGGTTAGCCGCGAGCGACTTGATCAAATCGCGGTCGAGCGGTTTGACAAAGCGCATGTTGGCCACAGTGGCATCCAGTTCCTCAGCGACGGCCAGTGCCGGCGTCAGCATGCTGCCGAATGCAAGTAGCGCAACGCGCTGCGAGTGCATCCCAAGACACTGGCGACGGATTTCCGCCCTGCCTATCGGCAGACCGTCGAGCTTCGGATCGAGCGCCACGCCGGGACCACTGCCGCGCGGATAGCGCACGGCACTCGGCCCGGTGTGGCGAAAAGCCGTTGTGAGCATCCTGCGACATTCGTTCTCGTCGCTCGGGGTCATGACCAGCATGTTCGGGATGCAGGTCAGATAACTCAAGTCGAAGGCGCCATTGTGCGTCGCGCCGTCAGCGCCGACCAGTCCGCCGCGGTCGATTGCCAGCATTACCGGCAGGTTTTGCAAGGCGATGTCGTGGATCAATTGGTCGTAGGCGCGCTGCAGGAAAGTCGAGTAGATCGCGACCACGGGCCGCATGCCTTCGCAGGCGAGACCCGCGGCGAAAGTCAGTGCATGCTGCTCGGCAATGCCGACGTCGTGGTAGCGTGCCGGATATTCCTGGGCGAAGCGAACCAGGCCCGAGCCTTCGCGCATCGCCGGGGTGATGCCGATCAAGCGCTCATCCGCCGCGGCCATGTCGCACAGCCAGTCGCCAAAGACCTGGGTGTAGGTCAGTCGTGTCGATACATCTGTCCGGATGCCGCCCGCGGTATCGAATTTTGAAACGCCGTGGTAGAGCACCGGATCGGCTTCGGCCAGCTTGTATCCTTGCCCCTTGCGCGTGATGACATGGAGGAATTGCGGGCCGTCCAGCCGCTTGAGATTTTCAAGAGTCGGGATCAGCGACTCCAGATCGTGGCCGTTGATCGGCCCGATGTAATTGAAGCCGAATTCCTCGAACAGGGTTCCCGGCACGATCATGCCCTTGACATGCTCCTCGGCGCGCTTGGCGAATTCGAGCATCGAAGGCATGACCGAGAGTACTTTCTCGCCGGCGCGGCGAGCGGCATTGAAGGTTCGTCCTGATAACAGCCGTGCCAGATACTTGTTGAGCCCGCCCACCGGCGGCGAGATGGACATGTCATTGTCGTTAAGAATTACCAGCAGATTGGCATCCACCACGCCGGCATTGTTGAGCGCCTCGAAGGCCTGGCCGGCCGACATGGCGCCATCGCCGATGATGGCGACGATGCGGCGTCCTTCGCCCTTGTTGCGCGCCGCAACGGCCATGCCCAGGGCGGCGGAAATCGAGGTCGATGAATGACCGACACCGAACACGTCGTATTCACTCTCGCTGCGCCGCGGAAAGCCGGAAACCCCATCCAGCATGCGTAGCCTGGCCATACCGGCGCGGCGGCCGGTGAGTATCTTGTGAGCGTAGGTTTGGTGGCCGACATCCCAGACCAGCCGGTCGTGCGGCGTATCGAACACGTAATGCAAGGCGATGGTGAGTTCGATGGTGCCTAAATTCGAGGATAAATGCCCACCGGTTTCCGCCACGGATTTGATCAGGAATGAGCGTAACTCCTTTGCGAGCTGAGCTAAATCCTCGCGCTCCAATTGGCGCAGATCTTCGGGAAGGCTTATGGTGTCGAGGAGCGGGGTCTCGGACATTGTGCTCTTGGCATCCATCAAAACCGTCGATCAACGATGTAATTGGTTAACTCGTCAAGACGCCGCGCTGATTTGCCGAAAGGCTCCAGGGCGGCGTGGGCAATGGCACGCAGTTCGGCAGCTTTTTCCTTGGCTTGCGTGATGCCGAGCAGATTGACATAAGTGGGCTTGTTTTGTGCCGCATCCTTGCCCGCAGTTTTACCCAGCGTGGCCGTGTCGGCTTCGCTGTCGAGGATGTCGTCCACAACCTGGAAGAGCAGGCCGGCCGTTTTGGCGAAATGATCGAGCCGGCTCAAAGCTGCCGGGGAAAGAGGTTCGCCGCAATGTGCGCCGAGCAGAACGGCAGCGCGGATCAGGGCCCCGGTTTTATGGATATGCATGAATTCCAGCTCGGTTAGCGACAGGGATTGACCGACAGCAGCCAGATCGATCGCTTGCCCACCTGCCATGCCGCGCGAACCGCTGGCTTGCGCCAGGATGCGCAGCATCTCAAGTTGCCGCTGTGCATCTGCACCCGGCAGAGCCTCGGCAAGTACCTGGAAAGCCAGGGATTGCAATGCATCGCCAACCAGCAGGGCGGTCGCTTCGTCGAATTCGACATGACAGGTGGGCTTGCCGCGCCGCAGGACATCATCGTCCATGCAGGGCAGGTCGTCATGCACCAGGGAATAGACATGAATCAGTTCTACCGCGACAGCGGCACTGTCAAGACGCACCGGGTCAGCAGCGGTGAGATCGCCGGCCGCGAAGCAAAGCAGGGGGCGGATGCGCTTGCCGCCGCCCAGAGTGACATAGCGCATGGCTTGATGCAGACGCTGTGGCGCAATACCGGCAGAGGGCAACCGTCGCTCGAGGTTCTCCTCGGTGCGATGCTGCATGGTTTCCATCCAGGTGCAGAAATCCATCGAAAGGTTACGCTTCCTGGATGTCGTTGTCGGATTGACCGGCGGGAGGCTCGAACTCGCGCAAGCCCGAGCTCTCAAGTATCTGCAGTTTTTGTTCGGCGGCACCTAGAGTGTCCTGGCAGTGCCTCAGCAATTGCGTACCGCGTTCATAGGCAGCCAGGGATTGTTCCAGTGGAAGTTGTCCTGCTTCGAGATCGCGGACTATCGTTTCCAGTTCGGCAAGCGCGGCCTCGAACGAAGCAGGGGGATGATTGCTGGTGGGCTTGGCCATAAATGAAACTTCTGCGGGTTAAGGAATGTAATTGGACCTGCTGTGCCATCCGGCCAACCTGGCCTTGTATTATCGCCACACAGCCTCAGTTATAATTATACCTTCCAGACTCTGGAATCCGCCGTCTTGTGGGTTGGGAGATATATCATCGAATTGACCAATGCTGCAGAACATCTAGCCCCCGCCGCCTCACAATTGCCCGTATCCTGGTATTTCGACGAGAAGCTGTTCGAATTGGAGCAGCATCTGTTTTTTGAGGCTGGTCCTGGCTATGCCGGACATGAACTCATGGTGCCCGAGTTGCATGACTATCGCAGCCTGGAGTGGCTCGACCATGCCAAGCTCATGGTGCGCCAGCAGCACGGCATCGAGTTGCTTTCGAATGTCTGCCGCCATCGCCAGGCGATCATGCTGCAGGGTTCGGGAAAGGCGAAGAACATTGTTTGTCCGATCCATCGCTGGACCTACGACATGCAGGGCGCACTGATCGGCGCCCCGCACTTCCCGGCCAACCCCTGTCTGCACCTCAACAAGCAGCAGCTTGAGAACTGGAATGGCCTGCTCTTCAAGGGGCCGCGCTCGGCCGGTGTCGACCTGGCCGGCATGAAAGTGGCGGGGGATTTCGATTTCGGCGGCTACAAGCTCGACCGCGTCGAGATGCACCAGTGCAATTACAACTGGAAAACCTTCATCGAGGTCTACCTTGAGGACTATCATGTCGTGCCCTACCATCCAGGCTTGGGCAACTTCGTCACCTGCGATGACCTGACCTGGCAATTCGGTGAGTGGTATTCGGTGCAGCGAGTCGGCATCACCTCGCTGCGGAAATCGGGATCGGCGACCTACCAGCGCTGGCAAAAGGCTATCCTGGATTATTACCGCGAGGATAAACCCAAGCAGGGCGCGGTTTGGCTCACCTACTATCCCAATGTGATGGTCGAGTGGTATCCCCATGTGCTGGTCGTCTCCTCGCTGATCCCGCAGGACGTGAACAAGACGCTGAATGTCGTCGAGTTTTACTATCCCGAGGAGATTGCCCTGTTCGAACGAGAATTCATTGAGGCCGAGCAAGCCGCTTACATGGAGACCGCGATCGAGGACGACGATATCGGCGAGCGCATGGATCGGGGCCGCCATGCCCTGCTCAAGCAGGGTCGCAGCGAGGCTGGGCCTTATCAGTCACCTATGGAAGACGGCATGCAGCACTTCCATGAATTCTATCGGCGCATCGTTGAGCCCCATTTCTGAAATGTGGCGCGGGCGGCAGTTCCTCAGCCGGCGATAAATGCAATCCCTCTGGATGATCGCGGCGAGCCTGCTGTTCGCCTGCATGGGTGTTTGCGTCAAACTTGGCAGCGTGCAATTTTCCGCCGCCGAGCTGGTGTTCTACCGCGGCTTGGTCGCCCTGCTACTCCTTTATGCCTATGTCAGTATTGCCGGATTGTCGCTGGCAACCCGACATTGGCGCACACACATCTCACGCGGCCTGGCCGGATTCTTCTCGATCGTCCTGTACTTCCAGGCAATCGCCATGATCCCGCTAGCCATGGCGGTTACGCTCAACTACACTTCGCCGCTGTTCCTTGCCGCGATACTCGTGTATTGGCAGCGTGAAAGGATCAGTGTCCGGTTGCTGCTGGCGCTGGCTGCGGGGTTTCTGGGTGTGGTCTTTCTGTTGCAGCCGAGCTGGCATTCCGAGCAAATGGCCGGTGACTTGCTCGCACTTGCTTCTGCAATCACCGCCAGCATTGCCTACCTCAACGTGCGCAAGCTGGGTGAGCTTGGCGAGCCTGAGTGGCGCACGGTGTTTTATTTTTCCTTGATCGCGACGCTCGGGGGTCTGCCCTGGATCTTGGTCGGCAACTGGAACGATCAGCCCCTGCATGCCATTGACGCGCGGGGCTGGCTGTTGCTATTGGGCGTCGGCGGCTTTGGCTCGCTGGCACAACTTTGCATGACCCGCGCTTACAAACATGGCAAGACCATGGTCGGCGCCAGCCTGACCTATAGTACGGTGGTGTTTGCGAGCCTGTTCGGCATCTGGCTGTGGGACGAGCGGCTGCCCATGATTGCACAGTTTGGCGTGGCCCTGATCCTGATCAGCGGCATTCTTGCCACGACCTACTCGCGTGCCGCCCCGGCAGAGCAGGATTGATATACTCCGCTCATTGACCATTGAGGAAACCATCATGATTACCACCGATCAGCAGGGCAGCCTGATTTCATTGTCCGTCTTCGGCGAATTTACGCTTGCTGATTTCAAGGAATTCGAGTCCGTGGTGGGCAGCTATACCCGGACCGCTGGCCAAGTCAGCCTGTTCGTGGATCTGCGCCAGATGGCCGATTTCACGCTTGATGTGGCGTGGGAGGAGATCCAGTTCTCACGTCAGCATCCGCACGATTTCAGGCGCATTGCGGTGCTTACCGAAAGCCAGTGGATCGCCTGGAGTGCCTGGTTGTCGCAAGCCTTCGTCGATACCGATTTGCGCGTCTTCGATGATGAGGCCGAAGCGCGCGCCTGGTTGTCCGTGAGCGGTGATGCCAGTGAGTGAATTGCTGGTCAGCGTCGCCGAGCTTGCGGCGCACATCGCCGAGCCAGCCTGGCGCATCTTCGATTGCCGCCATGATCTCAGGCAGGTCGACTATGGCATGGAGGCCTACGCCAAGGGACATTTGCCCGGTGCGCAGTTCCTGCATCTTGACCGCGATCTGTCAGGCAAGACCACGGGACGCAATGGGCGCCATCCTCTGCCCGATCCGCAGGCCTTTGCGGCAAAGATGGGCGCATGCGGGGTAGATGCAGACACACAGGTGGTGGCTTACGATAATGAAGGAGGCATATTCGCGGCACGCCTGTGGTGGCTGCTGCGCTGGCTCGGACATCGGCGCGTGGCCGTGTTGGATGGCGGCTTGGCGGCATGGAACAGCGCCCAACTACCCCTCGAACAAAGTATGCCCGTAGTACATGCGAAGCAATTTGTCATGCAACCCGGAACGACGGACCAGGTTCCGGTCGACGCCGATTTTGTGCTGGCACATCTCGGCACGCAGGATATGCTGCTGCTCGATGCCCGAAATGCGGCACGCTTTCGCGGCGAAAACGAAACTCTCGATCCCGTGGGCGGACATATTCCCGGCGCAATCAACCGTTTCTATGCCAAAAATCTTGCGGACGGTAGTGGTCTCTTCAAGTCTGCGGGCGACTTGCGGCGCGAATTCGATGAATTACTGGCGGTTCGGGAGCCGCGCAACGTGGTGCAGCAATGCGGCTCGGGCGTCACTGCCTGCCATAACCTGCTGGCCATGGAAGTGGCCGGTCTGTCCGGTTCCCGCTTGTATCCGGGTTCATGGAGCGAATGGTGCAGCGATCCGGCACGGCCGGTTGCCAAAGGTTCCTAGCGGTTGTGGCTTTCCAGTGCCCATGCGACGTGCTCGCGCACCAGCGCTGACGCG
Source organism: Betaproteobacteria bacterium (assembly GCA_016234745.1). Taxonomy (GTDB): domain Bacteria; phylum Pseudomonadota; class Gammaproteobacteria; order Burkholderiales; family Rhodocyclaceae; genus JACRAR01. The sequence continues at coordinate 62,766 of JACRAR010000052.1, forward strand.
TCATTGCGGCGGGAATGCAGCGCCGCCAAGACTTCCGGGCTGGTCGGTGCGTTTCCCAGTCCAACCGCGATGTTGCGCAGCCAGCGTTCATGGCCGATGCGGTAGATGGCTGATCCCGCCATTTTTTGTTTGAACTCCGCTTCGTGCCAGGCGAACAATTGGACCAGGCTGGCCTGATCGAGGCCGTGGCGCACGGCGAAATCCTGCTCGCGCGTCAGCAGCGCTTGTCGGTTCCAGGGACAGCACAACTGGCAATCGTCGCAGCCATAAATCCGGTTGCCGATCAGCGGGCGCAATTCGAGCGGTATCGAACCCCTGAGTTCTATGGTCAGATAGGAAATGCAGCGCCGGGCATCGAGCCGGTAGGGCGCAACGATGGCGCCGGTGGGACAGGCGTTGATACAGGCGCTACATGTGCCGCAGTGCTCGGATTGCGGCGGGTCTGGCGGCAGCGGCAGGTCGCAATAGATCTCGCCGAGAAAGAAGTACGATCCCGCCGCACGCTCCAGCAGCAGTGTGTGCTTGCCGCGCCAGCCCAGGCCGCTGTGCGACGCCAGTTCGACTTCCAGCACCGGTGCGGAATCGGTGAACACGCGTGCGGAAAATAGCCCGATCTCCTTGGCGATGCGATCGACAAGCCTTTGCAGGCGGGTCCGCATGAGCTTGTGGTAGTCGCGACCCAGCGCATAGCGTGAAACATAGGCGCGCCGGCAGTCGGCCAGGTTGGCCTGCGCATCGGCGGCATCGGGCCAGTAGCCGATGCGTGCCGAGATCACCGAGACGGTGCCGGGCAGCAGTTGCTCGGGATGGGCACGTTTGCCGTCATGGCGTGCCATATAATCCATTTGACCCTGGTAACCGGCTGCAAGCCAGGATTGCAATCCGGTTTTCGCGCTGTCAGGCAGGGCGGCGGAAGCAATGCCAATGGCATCGAAGCCGAGTTCGTGTCCCCACTGCCTGATATTTGCGACAAGCGCCGACCAATCCGGAGTAACTGTTGAATGCATGTGAGCGACGAGCCGAGCCAATTTTCCCGCGATGATAATGCCTCGACCCTGTTTCTGCCCGATGAGGCAGCAACCTTGGCTTATGGCGCATCGTTGGCCCCTTTTCTGACGCCTGGCATGCAGGTCAGGCTCGAAGGCGACCTGGGCGCCGGTAAAACAACAGTCGTTCGCGGACTGCTGCGCGCTCTTGGTTACGAGAATAAGGTCAAAAGTCCCACCTATACCTTGGTTGAACTTTATGTTATTTCTCAATTACACTTGTATCACTTTGATTTTTATCGGCTCAATGAGCCGGAGGAATACCTCGATGCAGGGCTCGACGAATATTTCCAGGGAACGGCAATCTGTCTGGTCGAATGGCCGGACAAAGCTGGCGCATACCTGCCGTCCGCCGATCTGCGTTTGGAATTGTCGCTCGAGCGGAATGGACGCCTGGCCAGGTTATCCGCCTTCAGCGAAAAGGGACGGCAGTGCCTGACGCGTTGGAAGTCCTCCGCCGTTTGAATTCCCGGCGCGATATTCTCAAGTTCGCAGTCGCAGCGCTGACCCTGTTTCTGACGCGCGGCGCGGCTGCTGCAACACAAAGCAACCTGCGCGCCGTGCGGGTCTGGCCCGCCAAGGATTACACCCGTATCACGCTCGAAAACAGCGAGCCGCTCAAATACACGCACCTGATGGTCAAGGATCCGGAACGGCTGGTGCTCGATCTGGAAGATGTCGAATTCAATTCCGTGCTGCAGAACCTGCCGGGCAAGATTTCGGAAAGCGACCCGTATATCAAGCTGATCCGCGCCGGACGCAACAAGCCCGGGGTGGTGCGGCTGGTGATCGAACTCAAGGGCGAACGTGGCTCGGTCAGGCCGCAAGTGTTCACGCTCAAGCCGGTCGGAGAATACGCACACCGGCTGGTGCTCGACCTTTATCCGAGCGAACCGCCCGATCCCTTGATGGCCCTGCTGGAAAAGGCGGCTACGCAACCGCCGAAGAGCGAAGGAAAGATTGAGCCGCGCGACCCGCAGAGCAAGCAGACGCCGGAGATTGCCCGCCTTGTCACGATCGTGCTGGATCCCGGTCATGGCGGCGAGGACCCCGGTGCCATCGGCCGTGGCGGCAATCAAGAGAAGGATGTCACGCTTTCCGTCGCGCGCCGGCTCAAAGCGATGATCGATGCCGAACCCAACATGCGCACCCTGCTGACGCGCGACGGCGATTATTTCATCCCATTGCAGCAGCGCGTTCAGAAAGCGCGGCGGGTGCAGGCCGACCTGTTCGTCTCGATTCATGCCGATGCTTTCATCAAACCCACCGCGCGCGGCTCGAGCGTTTTCGTGCTCTCGCAAAATGGCGCCTCTTCATCGGCGGCGCGCTGGCTGGCGCAGCGTGAAAACGCTGCCGACCTCATTGGCGGCGTCAATCTCGGCGTCAAGGATCCCTATTTGGCGCGGACCCTGCTCGACTTGTCGCAAACCGCGACCAGCAACGACAGCCTCAAGCTGGGCAAGGCAGTGCTGGGCGAGATCGGCGGCATCAATGCGCTGCATAAAGGACGTGTCGAACAGGCCGGCTTTGCCGTACTCAAGGCGCCCGATATTCCATCCATCCTGGTGGAGACCGCATTCATTTCGAATCCCGACGAAGAGAAGAAGCTTACTGACGAGGCATACCAGGACAAACTTGCCGATGCCATGCTGCGTGGCATAAAGCAGTATTTCGCCCGCAATCCCCCGCTCGCCAAGTCCAAGCTGGCCTAAGCCCGCTACAACGGACTGATATAATTCGCCCTTTTCAGTCAGACTGAGTGGCGATGCAGGTTTTTCGCACCATTCCAGAGCAGGCAGCGTCTCCCAAGGTGTTGACCATCGGTAACTTCGACGGCGTGCATCGTGGACATCAGACCCTGCTTGAGCGCCTGATAGCGCATGCCCGGAGCATCGCCTTGCCTGCTGCAGTGTTGACCTTCGAACCTTCGCCGCGTGAATACTTTGCCCCTGGTCAGGCCCCGGCGCGCCTGACCAGTCTGCGTGAGAAACTCAAGCTGCTCGAGCAATGCGGCGTGGATCAGGTTTATGTGTGTCGTTTCAATGCCCGATTTGCCTCGCTGAGCGCAACGGATTTCATCGAACGCATCCTGGTGCAAGGTTTGGGCACAAGCTACCTGATGATCGGTGACGACTTCCGCTTTGGCCGGGGACGAACCGGGGATTTCGGGATGTTGCAGCGGGCAGGAAAGGAACACCGTTTCAAGGTCGACATGATGCCCACCATCGACTGGGAAGGAGAGCGTGTATCGAGTTCGGCCGTTCGCGATGCGCTCGAAAATGGCGAGGTTGAACATGCCGAAAGACTGCTGGGACGGGCCTATCAAATGTCCGGCAGGGTTATGCACGGCGACAAACTCGGCCGTCAACTGGGATTTCCCACCGCCAATCTGCAGGTCAAGCGCAAGCGCCTGCCGTTGCAAGGGGTGTTCGCCGTGACCCTCTCCGGTGTCGCTGCTCAGCCGCTGCCGGGTGCTGCCAGTCTGGGCGTGCGGCCGACTGTGGCGGCTGGTCTGAAGCCGGTGCTGGAAGTACATCTGCTGGATTTTGCGCGGGACATCTACGGTGCCCATGTGACCGTCAATTTCAAGCACAAATTGCGCGACGAGAAAAAATATGACAGTCTCGATGTGCTCAAGGCGCAGATCGCTCGAGACGTCAGCGCTACCCGATCCTATTTCACGAATATGCAAAATGGCTGATTACCGCAAAACCCTGAATATGCCCGACACGCCCTTTCCGATGCGCGGCGATCTCGCCAAGCGCGAACCGGGGTGGGTCCAGGCTTGGCAGAAGAACGCAATCTACAAGGAAATTCGCCAGGCCTGTGCGGGCAGGCCGCGCTTCGTGCTGCATGACGGCCCGCCCTACGCCAACGGCGACATTCACATCGGCCACGCGGTCAACAAGATCCTCAAGGACATCATCATCCGCTCCAAGACATTGGCCGGTTTCGATGCGCCCTATGTGCCCGGCTGGGACTGCCATGGCCTGCCGATCGAGCACCAGATCGAAAAGCAGCACGGCAAGGAGATACCTGCCGAACAGGTGCGGGCGCTTTCCCGCACTTACGCTGCCGCGCAGATCGAGCGGCAGAAAGCCGATTTCATCCGCCTCGGCGTTCTTGGCGAATGGGACAATCCCTATACCACCATGGCCTTCAGGACCGAGGCGGCGGAAATCCGGGCGCTCGGCAAAGTGCTTGAGAAGGGCTACCTCTATCGCGGCCTGAAGCCGGTGAATTGGTGCTTCGATTGCGGTTCGGCGCTGGCCGAGGCCGAGATCGAATACCAGGACAAAAAATCACCAGCCATCGATGTCGCTTTCGAGGCAGATACTTCCGAAAGCAATCTTAATCTTCTCTTTGATGCTTTTTCGGGGAATTCGTCGCCCAACGATAGAACACTTTTTGGTGATACTTTGTCGTGGATTCAATCTGGCCGGATTCGAAGAGAGGAAAGGGGGTTACATTTTTTTGGTGGGAGAAAAGTGTATGCCGTCATCTGGACCACCACGCCCTGGACCATTCCTGCGAATCAGGCGCTCAACATGCATCCGGAGTTCAACTACGAGCTGGTCGATACGCCGCGCGGCTTGCTCGTATTGGCCGGCGAATTGCGCGAGCAGGCCCTGGCGCGTTTTGGCTTCACCGGCACGGTGCTGGCGCAATGCCGGGGTGCCGCGCTGGGATTGATCCGTTTCCGCCATCCACTCTATCCGGAACGCTACTCGCCCGTGTTCCTGGGCGACTATGTCACGCTCGAAACCGGTACCGGCATCGTGCACAGTGCGCCGGCCTATGGCCTGGAAGACTTCATCTCCTGCAAGCAGCACGGCATGCGCAACGACGAGATTCTCACGCCGGTGCTGGGCAACGGCCGCTTCGCGGAGAGCTTGCCGCTCTTCGGCGGCCTCAATATCTGGAAGGCCGCCGGACCGATTCTGGAAAGGCTGCGCGAGGTGGGTGCGCTTTTCGCCAGCAGCGAGATCACGCACAGCTACATGCATTGCTGGCGGCACAAGACGCCGGTGATCTACCGAGCGACGACGCAGTGGTTCGTGCGCATGGATGCCAAGGACCAGAACAGCACCGAACCGAGCCTGCGCGACCTGGCTTTGAAGGCGGTGGCCGATACCCAGTTCTATCCCGCCTGGGGTCAGGCCCGGCTTGCCGCGATGATTGCCAATCGCCCAGACTGGTGCGTTTCGCGCCAGCGCAACTGGGGCGTGCCGATCCCGTTTTTTCTCCATAACGAAACCGGCGAGCCGCATCCGCGCACACCCGAGTTGCTCGAGCAAGTGGCGCTGCGCGTCGAGCAGTCGGGCATCGAAGCCTGGTTCAAGCTTGACGCCAGGGAACTGCTGGGCGACGCGGCCAGTGAATACAGCAAGATGACCGACACGCTCGATGTCTGGTTCGATTCCGGCACCACCCACTGGAGCGTGATGCGCGGTTCCCATCGCGAGCAGAGCGTCTTCCCCGCCGATTTGTACCTCGAAGGTTCCGACCAGCATCGCGGCTGGTTTCATTCCAGCCTGCTGACCGGTTGCGCGATCGATGACCGGGCACCCTACAAGGCTTTGCTGACCCACGGCTTCGTGGTCGATGGCAAGGGCCACAAGATGTCCAAGTCGAAAGGCAATGTGGTCGCCCCGCAGCAGGTTTCCGGCACCCTGGGCGCCGAGATCCTGCGTCTGTGGGCCGCGGCGACGGACTATTCGGGCGAGTTGAGCATCTCCGACGAAATTCTCAAGCGCGTCGTCGAGGCTTATCGGCGCATCCGCAACACGTTGCGCTTCCTGTTGGCCAACACGGTCGATTTCGACGCCGCGACGCAGATGCTGCCGGTCGAGGACTGGCTCGAGATCGACCGGCATGCGCTTGCCCTGACGCGGCAACTGCAGGTCCAGGTTACTGCCGACTATGCGCGCTATGAATTCCACAAGGTGGTGCAGGCGCTGCAGAATTTTTGCTCCGAAGATCTCGGCGCTTTCTATCTCGACATCCTCAAGGACCGCTTGTACACGACCGCCGCCGACTCGCGCCAACGCCGCTCGGCGCAAAGCGCGCTCTGGCATATCCTGCAAAGCCTGACGCGCCTGATGGCCCCGGTCCTGGCGTTCACCGCCGAGGAAATCTGGAACGTACTGGGCAACCAGGGCAGCGTCATGCTGACGACCTGGCACGCTCTTCCCGTGCGGGATGACGAAGCGGTCTTGCTGCAGCGCTGGAAGACCATACGCGAGGTGCGTGGTGAGGTCAGCAAAGTGCTGGAAGACCTGCGCGCAGTTGGAAAAATCGGCTCGTCCCTGCAAGCGGAAGTCGAAATCCGCGCCAGCGGCGCCAAGCATGCAATATTGGCAACGTTGGGCGACGACCTGCGCTTCGTCCTGATCTGTTCCAAGACGACGCTGATCCAAGTCGCCGAAGCTGCTGCCGAAGCCATCGTCGCCATTCCCAGCCCCCATCGTAAGTGCGCACGTTGCTGGCACTGGCGCGAGGACATTGGCCTGGACCAGGTACATCCCGAGCTGTGCGGGCGCTGCACGGCCAATCTGTTTGGTGCGGGCGAGGCACGTGCACTGGCATAAAGCCCTGAAGTGGCTGGCATTGAGCGGACTGGTGATCGTTCTCGATCAGGTCTCGAAGCAGATGATCGCGAGTGCTTTCAAAGTCGGCGAAGGCCTCCGAATGACCTCGTTCTTCGATCTTGTTTTTGTTTTCAACCGCGGTGCGGCGTTTAGCTTTCTGTCCGATGCGGGGGGCTGGCAGCGCTGGTTTTTCATTGTTCTGGCTTTGGCCGTTTCGTCCTGGATCACCTATATGCTGATCCGGCATGCCGAGGAAAATCTTTTGTCGGCGGCGCTTGCGCTGGTGCTGGGCGGTGCTCTGGGCAACGTGATCGACCGCGCGTTGCATGGGGCAGTCGTGGATTTTCTTTCCTTTCATCTGGCCGATTATTATTGGCCCGCTTTCAATGTTGCCGATTCCGCCATTAGTCTGGGCGTGGCGCTGATGCTGTGGCAGCAACTTGTTCAGGAAAAGCCCGCGCGATGAAGATATTGCTTGCCAATCCGCGCGGTTTTTGCGCCGGTGTCGAACGTGCCATCGAGATTGTCGAGCGGGCGCTGCGTCTTTACGGCGCTCCGATCTACGTGCGCCACGAAGTCGTGCATAACCGCTACGTGGTCGACGATCTGCGCAACAAGGGCGCCGTCTTCGTTGAGTCGCTGGACGAGGTGCCATCGGCCGCGACGGTGATTTTCAGCGCGCACGGCGTGCCCCAGTCGGTCAGGCAGAAAGCCGCAGCGCGCGGACTCAGGGTCTTTGATGCGACGTGTCCGCTAGTGACCAAAGTCCATGTCGAGGTTGCCAAGCTGCGCCAGACCGGCCATGAAATTGTCATGATAGGACATCGTGGTCATCCTGAAGTCGAAGGCACCATGGGGCAAGTCCAGGGCGGCATGCACCTGGTTGAGAACAGCGCAGACGTCGCTCATCTGCGGGTAAGTGATCCAACGCGCCTGGCCTATGTGACCCAGACGACACTGTCGATGGATGACGCAGCGAACATCGTCGGGGCTTTGAGTACCCGTTTTCCGGCAATCGTCGGCCCGAAAAAGGATGACATCTGCTATGCCACGCAGAATCGCCAGGATGCCGTGAAGCTGCTCGCGGGACAGTGTGACGTGGTGATCGTGGTGGGTTCGCAGAACAGCTCGAACTCCAATCGGCTCAAGGAAGTGGCACAGAACCTTGCCGTCCCGGCCTATCTGGTCGATCGGGCCGAGCAGATGGATCAGGCATGGTTCAGCGGCAAATCCAGAATCGGCGTAACCGCAGGCGCCTCAGCGCCGGAGCTGCTGGTCGAGCAAGTGATCGAGCGCCTGAAATACTGGGGCGCCGATGAAGTACAGCAACTTGTCGGCACGCCCGAATCGACTTCTTTTCCCTTGCCCAAGGAATTGGCCTGGCCAGCCAAATAACGAGGCTGAACCGCTCGGAATTGCAGCGGGACGATCCAGCCAGATATAATTCGCACCTTGCAGCATAAAGCCGGCGTAGCTCAGTTGGTAGAGCAGCGCATTCGTAATGCGAAGGTCGGGAGTTCAACTCTTCTCGCCGGCACCAATAAACATGCGGCTCTCAGCGATGAGGGCGGTTTCAAATTTCAGTAAGTCATGTCCCGTGTAGGGGCTGTGTAGGATTTCTTCGACAACGAATACCCTTACCACCCCTCATTTCGACGTTTCTACTGTTTGGGTTTACTGTATATTGCACGGACGTGTCTGCCCGGTTAGACCCCACCGGCGGCAAAGTGATGAGTTGAAACATTTTTGAGGGGAAAAAATATGAAGAGGGAGAGCAGCATATGGGCAACACTGCATACAAGAGACCCGCGTACGGTGGGCAGTGCGGAACTCTGCACCAGACCGTTATCCTGCCAAACAATTCTGTGCCCGTATCCAACGAGTCATTATTAGCTTTTGCTCGTAAGACTCGGGAGAGCTTTTACAGTCAGCATTGTGACCTATTGCAGACCATTCAAAGCGAAGTCAAGGAGCATACCGGGAAGCCTTAATGAAGGAAATAAATAAAGCCGAAAGAATTGCGCTTCTTACGGAAATTGGAAATGAGGTCTTAGAAGAGTTGCTCAAAAGACACACTGCAACAGGAGCCGACCACAAAGAAATCGTATTCAATCAAGGAAAGCTCTGTGGCCTTGTTGAAGAATACTCAGAGCACTTGGAGAAATACCGGGAACGACATATTGGCACCGACAATCTGGTAAATGGGGACAAGATAGCCGCGCTGACTGGCACCTTAATAATGCGCCACTGGGTATTTGAGAGTCAAACTGAGTACGTTAATACTCCCTATGCGGAATTCGCGAACGAAACATTTGCAGTGCGTGTTGCTCAGATATTTGTTGGGCACAACACATTCGATTTCGCCCCACCAGACCGAAAGCAACTAATTCATTGTTTTGCAGAAAGCTGTAATTGCGACCAAGGAATGCTTACATGGACAGTCGCGACAATGACGCAGTTCTTGAAATGGGCAAACCGTAAGGAACCAGCTTGGGCAGACTAGGTTCTATTGCCCCCGATTGGGCTGTCCACATTCAACTTGCCGACACCAGAAAAGACAAACCCCGCACATGGCGGGGCATCGTTTCCCGGTTCCCTCCCGGGTAATATCGGCGCTCAGCTTGTCACCTCACTGCACCCCCTCATATATTCCCGCAACCAGCGCAAGCCCTCCAGCGTTTCCCTTGAACGGTTGCCGTGCTTTCTGCTATTGGCTGCGCTAGTGGCCTTGCCCGCCTCGGTTCGCGGCCCGGTAGATTTTTCCCATGGCTTCCACTGGCGAATTAATTCGGCTCTCAGCCTGCGATGCTCTGGTGTCCGGTAGTAACTCATGGCCTGCCCCTAAAAGTTCGTTTGACTGAATCGGATTATTCCCGTGCGAGGGAGCCTCCCCAGGCGGCACCCCGTTATTTACCTGCTGGTGTCCGTGGGCAAAGTTGGCCTGCTTCACGAATGCCACAGGCCGCGGGTTCTTAATCTCTGCCAGCGCTTCTATGGTAGTCCTGCATTGTGACTGAGCCTTAAGCGCCATCCTCATATAGGTTTCCGTTACTGGCAAATATGTCCTGATGTTCAGTGCTGCACGCCTAGCCATTTCATTGAATATTGCATCTAGTGCCGTGGCCTGTGCTGTAAGCATGGCTTCCACTTCGGACAAGTCGCCAGCCTGAACTCTTTCGGCTTTGCCACGAATAACATGCACAGACTGATTGATGTCTGTCCCACCCGGGAAGCTAGGATTACTATAGTTCAGCGCCGTTAATGCATTCTTGGTGATACTGTCTAAGGCTGCTTCAGCCATCACCAGCTCATCACTTTTTCCTTCCTGACGGCATAGTAGTAGCGTGTTTGTCTTTTGCAGTGCTGGTTCTGTTGGCTTTGCTGGTGCTGTTTTCGGTTTCTTCGTCATGGTCACCACCCTTCTTGTCCGCCGGTTCCAAGGTTGGCTAGATATGCGCTCAAATCAGCCGTCAGCAGTTTGATAGGTTTACCCCATTCCAAAGCTACGTCCTGCCGATATAGTCGCGCCGTGGGATACCATGGGGATTTCTTGCCATCCCACCATCTGTAATCGGGCTTCTTCGGCAGTAACACAAAGGTGGGCTTACCCAGCATGCAAGCCAAGTTAGCCACAACATTGTCCGTAGACACGATGGCATCCATGCACGCTATCGCAGTCGCGGTATCTGCGAGGTCCCTAAATCCTGGCGCTATATCTTGCACCTCCATACCAACGGGGGGCGGGTAAAGCTGCCTGGCATGCGGCCCTTTTTGGAGGCTAAAGAGTTTAACCCCGGATATTTGTGAGAGAGGCAGCAGCTCAGACAAGGCGCATGTCCTATC
>JACRAR010000055.1 GCA_016234745.1 Betaproteobacteria bacterium
CGCCCGGCAATCGCCTGCTGGGCGCGCTGGGCATCGGTTTCCATCTGCGCGCTCGGCCGCACGTCCTCCGGCGCACTCAGGCTCCAGTAGATGCCCGCCCCCAGCCAGCCCAGCACCGCCAGCATCAGCACCGCGCTCATCCGGCCCAGCCATTTCAGTACGTGTTCCTTCGGTAATCTCATCGCAATTCGACGCCTCCCGCTTCGCTCGATTGTATCAGAGCGGGTCAGTGGCAGAGCCTTGAAACATGCGCAAAACAACGACGATTGAGCATGCCCGATAGCTTGCCACTCCGGATTACAGATTATTACAATTGCCCGGCAAGCCTCGGCGATCGGCTAACAATTTTCCATTAATATGACATCGTGTATCAGGCGTATCGGGGCCATTTTGAACGGTGCACGAGACGAGTTGGGCAATCCCGCAGTCGCGTTCCCGTTAAAGGAACAGGAAATGAAATTGCATACCGCTGCTCTGCTGTTGTTTGTTTTAGGACTTGCCTCATCTCCTGCTGCTGCACAGCAGGAGATGCCGCGCGGTCGCGATTCCCGGCAGGGAGGACGGCATGGCGGGATGCATCAGTTTGCGCCGGGGCAGAATGAGCAGAAAAATTCTCAGGACAGTTTCGAACCACGTTTCGCAGGCGCTGCCTCTGGAACGCAGCAAGCCACCGAACAGCGTGCTGAGCAGGGGCAAACCCCGGGACGGGAGCGGCTGACCCCTGAAGAACGCCGACAATTACGCCGCGACATCAACGCCGCGGGACGCGACATTTACCGGCAAACACGCTCGGAATAATCGCAGGGTAAAATCGCGGGCGTGAACCTGCTCGCCCTGGAAACATCCACACGCCACATTTCCGTCGCCCTTTGGCGGGACGGTGAACTTACCGAACGTGCAGAAGTGCTTGCGAATGGCGGATCGGAACGCCTGCTGCCCTGGGTCCGGCAACTCTTGACCGCAGCAGATCTGCAAATCACGGATCTCGATGGCATCGCTTTCGGCGCCGGGCCGGGAGGCTTCACCGGGCTGCGCTTGGCTTGTGGTGTGGCGCAGGGTTTGGCGTTTGGCCTGGATTTGCCCGTTGTTGGGGTTTCTTCGCTGGCGGCACTGGCACTGGCCAGTTATCAGCGGGGAACCGAACATTTATTCGCTTGCCTCGATGCACGCATGAATGAAGTGTACTGCGCAGCTTATCTGATGCGAGACGGGACACTCGAGTCGGTCATGTCGGAGCTGGTGTCGCCTCCGCAACAGATAGGACTTCCGCCAGGTCAGGATTGGATCGGATGCGGCGATGGCTTTGCCAGTTATCCCGAACTGCTGGCAACGCGCTTGGCTGCAGTGCGTCCCGATTGCTGGCCGACCGCGGCTGCCGTGGCGCAACTTGCTGCGCCGCGTTTTGCCCGCGGAGAAGGGATCGATGCCAGCCTGGCTCACCCACTGTATGTGCGCGACAAGGTCGCCCTGACCACAGCCGAGCGCCTTGCGCGCGGTGGCGCAAAATGAGTGCTGTCATGGGAAGGCTTGATTCGGATCTGCTGCAGCCCGAGTTTGTGACCATGCAAGTCGACGATCTCGATGCCGTCATGGCGATCGAACGGCGCATCTACGAATTTCCCTGGACGCGAGGAAATTTCGAAGATTCCCTGTCTTCGGGCTATGACGCGTGGTTGATGCGGGAGGGAGCGCGCATGCTCGGCTATGCGGTGATGATGCTGGTGCTCGATGAAGCCCATCTGCTCAATATCAGCATTATTCCGGAACAGCAACACAGCGGCAGGGGCAGCGCGATGTTGAAATATCTGCTCGACTTTGCGACTGAGCGCGAAGTTGTCCGGATGCTTCTCGAGGTGCGGCCCTCGAACGCTTCTGCGCTGGCGTTCTACAAGCATCACGGCTTCGTACAGGTGGGTGAGCGTCCCGATTATTATCCCGCGCGTCAGGGTCGCGAGACCGCCTGGGTATTGGAACGAACATTGTGAGCGAAACAAGTCGTCCCCGTTCCTCCGGGGCAAGTCAGCGCCGGGCTTCAATGTTGCGCGAAATGGGTCTGGCGCCGCTGTGGAAATTGCGCACCGCTCCTGCCGAGGCTCCAGCGCAGCAGGCTTTGCCTGAGGCCGCTGCCACGATCCAAGACACAGGCGCATCGTCTGCGGTTGCTGGAATGGATTGGGAGGCATTGCACGCCAGCATTGTTGCCTGCCAGGCCTGCGAGCTTTGCCGGGCGCGTAAGCAGGCCGTGCCCGGCGTCGGGGATTTGTCCCCCGACTGGTTGTTTGTCGGAGAAGGACCGGGCGCCGAAGAGGATGCGCGGGGCGAACCTTTTGTGGGACAAGCCGGAAAACTGCTGGATGCGATGCTCGCTGCAATCGACTTGAAACGGGGCAATAAAGTCTATATCGCGAATACCGTGAAATGCCGCCCGCCGGGCAACCGGACCCCGACGTCGACCGAGACGGCCGCATGCTGGCCTTATCTGGAGCGCCAGATTGCCCTGCTCAAACCCAAACTGATTGTCGCGCTGGGCAAGCCGGCGGCGCAGACGTTGCTGCAAACCGAAGTCAGAGTCGGGGAAGCGCGCGGACGACTGTTTGACCATGGCGGAATTCCGCTGATCGTCACTTATCATCCGGCCTATCTGCTGCGGACTTTGCCGGACAAGGCCAAGGCCTGGGAAGATCTCTGCTTTGCCCGGGCGACCATGCGCAAACTGCTGGAAAAGTGAGACGGCCGATGTCGCGACAATGTTCGGCGGCAGGGTGTCACGCTTGCAATTGATGCTGTCAACCCCATTTATCCGGTGCTGTTTCATACTCAAGGAGCCTCCATGCGCTACAAACTCATCGTATTGCTTGCAGTACTTTCAAGTCTGCTGACAGGTTGTGGCTACAACCAGATTCAGATCAACGATGAACAGGTCAATGCGGCCTGGTCGGAGGTCATGAACCAATACAAACGTCGCGCCGATTTGATACCCAACCTCGTTTCGGTTGTGCAAGGCTATGCCGGGCACGAGAAGGAAGTGCTGGTCCGTGTCACCGAAGCGCGCGCCAGCGTTGCCGGCTTCAAGGCGACACCGGAATTGATCAACGATCCGGAAGCGTTCGCCAAGTTCCAGAAAGCCCAGGGCGAATTGCGCGGGGCTCTGTCGCGCTTGCTGGTCGTGGCAGAGAACTATCCCCAGCTCAAGGCCGATGCCAACTTCCGCGACTTGCAGGCTCAGGTTGAAGGCACCGAGAATCGCATCACCGTGGCGCGCAACCGCTACATCAAGATGGTCCAGGATTACAACATTTCGGTGCGCACTTTTCCCAATAGCCTGACCGCCATGGCCATGGGCTGGAAGGTCAAGGCCAATTTCGCGGTCGAGGACGAAAAAGCCATTTCGACGCCGCCCGTCATCAAGTTCGATCAGCCGGCGAAATAAGCCGTAGCGCATGGCAATGCTTGCCCGTCTGCTGCTGATACTGGGGCTGCTCTCCGGCATCTGCGGTGCAGCCGAACCCGAGCTTGCGGCTGTGCCGGCGTTGACCGGACATGTGGTTGATACGGCGGGTTTGCTGCAGGCAGCGCAGGCCGAGGCATTATCCAAGCGCTTGCGACAATTCGAACTACAGCATGGCAGCCAGATTGTCGTGCTGATTGTCCCTACCGTGCAGCCGGAAAGCATTGAGCAATATTCGATGCGCGTTTTCGATGCCTGGAAAATCGGCCGTAAGCAGGCCAACGACGGCGTCCTGCTGCTGGTCGCCGTGCGTGATCGCAAGCTGCGCATCGATACCGGCTACGGTCTCGAAGGCGCAATTCCGGATGCGTTTGCCAAGCGTATCGTTGCCGACATCATTGCGCCCCGCTTCAAGGCGGGCGATCCCTACGCCGGCCTTGAAGCGGGAATCGAGCAAATCCTCAAGCTGGTTGAAGGCGAGCAATTGCCGGCATCAGCGCCGTCCGGCAAGAAGGTTCAAGGCGGAGACGGGCAATTCGGCGAACTCCTGGTACTGGGCATCGTCGCTGCGACCATCGTCGGCGGCGTGCTGAGCCTGGCGCTGGGCCGCTTTTTCGGCAGTCTCGCAACAGCGGGCGTTGTTGCCGCAATCACCTGGTTCATGACGACGTCGATGATCGTCATGATTGCGTCCGCGATCCTGGTATTTCTGTACGTCCTGGTGACGGGAGGACGCGGCGGATCTTCCTTCGGCGGGCGGGGAGGACACCATGGTGGCTGGGGCGGTGGCGGGTGGAGTTCGGGCGGCGGCAGTTGGGGTGGTGGTGGCGGCAGCGCGGGCGGGGGCGGAGCTTCGGGAGGATGGTGATATGACTGAAAGGAATGGTTTGGCACCATGAAACTGCTGCGTTTCCTCAAGCATATGATTGCCCCGGCCTGGATGACACGGCAGGCATTTCCTGCGGAGACACTGCAGGCTATTGAGTCGGCAATAAAGGACCTGGAGCAGAGGCATGCGGGTGAATTGCGTTTCGTTGTCGAGGCCGGGTTGCCTTTTCATCACTTGTGGCAAGGCGTGACCGCGCGCGAGCGGGCCCTGGAAGTGTTCTCGCAACTACGCGTGTGGGATACCGAATGCAACAACGGCGTATTGATTTATCTGCAAATGATCGATCGTCGCGCGGAAATCCTCGCCGACCGCGGCATCAACGCCAGAGTGGCGCAGTCGGAATGGGACGCCATCTGCCGTGAGATGGAGAGCATGTTTCGCACGGGCGCCTACGCCCGGGGGGCACTCCAGGCGGTGGCAAGCATTGGACGATTGCTGGCGCTTCACTTTCCGGCAGCGCCTGACATGGACAAGGCAATACTTAACGAGTTGCCGGACCGCCCACTGTTGTTGTAACGGCAACCGGTCAATGACGCGTGTTGTCCAACAGGGCGACCGAATCGAACTGTTTCTGGTTCATTTCATGGCGCCGCTTGACCAGCAGCATCAGTCCGGCGACGAACAGACCGAACAGGATGATGATGGCGTAGATCGACAACTGCGCCATGATCATGGCCGAATAGATGCCCGTCATGATGAGGATCGAGAGATTCTCATTGAAATTCTGCACCGCGATGGAGTGACCGGCGCCCATCAGGACATGGCCGCGATGCTGCAGTAGCGCATTCATGGGGACCACAAAAAATCCCGACAGCATGCCGATCAGGACCAGCAATGGAATGGCGAGTGCGGTATGGCGGACGAGAACCATCACCATCACGACCAGCCCCATGCCTATGCCGAGCGGGATGACCTTGATCGACTGGCGCAGGGAAATCAGCTTCGCGGCGAGCACCGCACCCAGGCCGACGCCGATCGCCACCACGCCTTGAAGCATGCTGGCTTTCGACAGGTCAAGGCCGAGTCCCACCTTTGACCATTCAATCACGATAAATTGCAAAGTCGCCCCGGCACCCCAGAACAGCGTCGTGACGGCGAGCGAGATCTGCCCCAGTTTGTCGCGCCACAACAACTTCAGGCAATGCAGGAAATCATGCATCAAATACACCGGATTCTTTTTGAGCACCTTGTGGTCGACGCCGGTATTCGGGATATGCAAGTTGAACAGGGCCGCAACCAGGTAAATCATGCCGATCACGGCCAGATTCATTTCCGCAGTCGTGTCGATACCGGTATCGATGAAAGGAAAATCGAAGGTCAGCAGGTTATGGGCGAGCTCCGGCTTGATCAGCATGCCGCCCAGCACCGTGCCCAGGATAATCGCCATCACCGTGAGTCCTTCGATCCAGCCATTGGCGACCACCAGCAACCGGGCAGGAAGATATTCCGTAAGGATGCCGTACTTGGCCGGCGAGTAGGCGGCCGCGCCCAGACCAACCACCGCGTAGGCGAAGAGCGGATGCAAATTGAAAAACATCAGCATGCAGCCCGCGATCTTGATGCCATTGCTGATGAACATGACGCGCCATTTCGGCATCGAATCGGCGAAGGCGCCGACAAAAGCCGCCAGCACGACATAGGACAGCGTGAAGCAGGTTTTCAGCAAAGGCTCGTAACTGGCCGGTTCGTGCATGTCGCGCAGCACAGCGATGGCTGCGATGAGCAACGCATTGTCGGCGAGCGCAGAAAAAAACTGCGCAGCCATGATGATGTAAAAACCTAAATTCATTTGCTCTAAGCGGGGGCGTTTCTAATTCTTATGGCGGGGTGGTGAAGTAGTCGCGGTTTATACCATGAAGCTCGAATAATTGTCAGGCGCCCAATCCAGGCCGAAGACCCGAACACGCTCCGGCAACTGCAGGCGCGATGTCGGGAGCCACGATGGAAACCGCCCTAAATAATTTGAAACAATCGAACCATGTGCTAGCATTCCAAACGGTTGAAAAGCAGCAAGAAGCAGCCGGCTTTCCCGGCGGCTTCCAGCCGGGGCCCAATCCCTGCCTCGCTTATGTATCTGTTATGCCTTGCGCATGTAGTTCGACTACACGGATATGGAGCGAAGCTTTATGGGAATCTCTGCGTTTTTCCCTTTTCTTGATTCGTTTGTCGGTGCTTTGCCGACATCCGGCGCCGGCATTTCGTCCCGGGTACCGTCCCCAGCTTTTTTGCACGCCAGGGTTTTGCTGTGCGCGTGGGAATTGGCGCAGTGCGCGGAGCGGGCGTAGGCGATCTTGCATCGTCATGGAGGGGGCATGGGCACCACAAGAGATACCCTGAGACACCCGATGATTGCGGAAGAACTGCTATGGCTGCTGGGCAGCTTGAGCAGTTTGTATCGCCTGCCCTTCGACAGCGCGCTGGTCGAAAGTCAATTCCCGCCGCCCCACACCCGTGCCAGCTTCCACGAAGCCGCCCGTACGCTTGGCTTCAAGACCGGCAGCCATCCGCTGCCGCGTGAATCCTGGTGCGGGCTGCCCCTGCCCTGCATCGCCTTCCTCAACCCCGATACCGGTGCAACCGTGCGGGACATCGCGGACAGCCAGGCAGCAAATCCAATTCCTGTCTTGATCCTTAAGAGCGATGCCCACAAGCTGCTGTACTTCCGCGCCGGCTCGCAGACCGCGGAAACCATCGCCACCGATGAAGCCGCCGCGCGTTTCGAGGCCGAGCTGATCCTGGTCGCCCGCGAGCAGGACAGGAGGAACACCGACGGTGTGGAAGAAATCGCCGGCTTCCCCGCCGAGAAAACCGCATTTGGCTTCAAGTGGTTCATCACCGAACTACTAAAACACAAAAAGATCTGGCGCGACATCCTGCTCGCTTCGTTCTCCATCCAGGTCGTCGGCCTCGCCACACCGGTGTTCACTCAGATCATCATCGACAAGGTGGTGGTGCATCAGGCCCAGAGCACCTTGATCGTGCTTGGCGTGGGGCTGGTCATGTTCATGCTGTTCACCGCCGCCATGAGCTGGCTGCGCCAATACCTGGTGCTGCATACCGGCAACCGCATCGACGCCGTGCTGGGCGCAAAAGTTTTCCAGCACCTGTTGCGCCTGCCGCTGCCCTATTTCGAGCAGCGCCCCACCGGCACGCTGGTGGCCAGGCTGCAAGGCGTCGAGACCATCCGCGAATTCGTCTCCGGCGCTGCCGTCACCCTGGCTCTCGACCTGCCCTTCCTGTTCATATTTCTCGCCGTGATGTTCGCCTACAGTTGGCAGTTATCGCTGATCGCCCTTGGCCTCTTGGCCCTGATCAGTCTCATGAGCCTGCTCGTCGTGCCCTTGTTTCGCGAAAAGCTCAATCGGCAGTTCATGCTGGGCGCGCGTAACCAGTCCTTCCTCACCGAATACATCGCCGGCATGGCGACCGTCAAGTCCTTACAGATGGAACCGCATATCGAACGCAAGTACGGCGACTACCTCGCCGGCTATCTCGCCGCCGGTTTCGGCACCCGACAGATCAGCAATATTTACAACGTCGTCGCCAACAGCATCGAGCAGGTGATGACGCTCTCCATCCTGATCGTCGGCGCGCTGCTGGTCATGCAAAACGACGGCTTCACCATCGGCATGCTGGTGGCATTCCAGATGTTCGCCGGCCGCATGAGCCAGCCAATGCTGCGCCTGGTCGGCCTGTGGCAGGAATTCCAGCAGGCCAATATCGCCGTCAAACGCCTCGCGGACATCCTCGATGTTCCGAGTGAACAGCACGCCCTCATCCCCAGCCGAGAAAGCGCGGGCAACGGGCGCATTGAACGCATCGAACTCCTCGGCATTTCCTTCCGCTATTCCGAACACCACCCCTGGCTCTACCGCAACCTCGACATGAGTTTCAAGCCCGGCCACCTGACGGTGCTGCTGGGCCCTTCCGGCAGCGGCAAGAGCACCTTGGCGAAACTCCTGCTCGGCTTCTATCAGCCGCAGGAAGGCCAGATCAACCTGGACGGCCGCGACATCCGCCACCTCGCTGCCAACGAATTGCGCCTCACCTTCGGCGTGGTGCCGCAGGACACCATCCTGTTCTCCGGCACGCTCTACGACAATCTGGTCATGGCCCATCCGCACGCCGGCTTCGAAGACGTGATCGAAGCCTGCAAGGCCGCAGAAATTCACGAAGTTATCGACAAACTGCCGGAAGGCTACCGCACCGAAATCGGCGAGCGCGGCACGGGGCTATCAGGCGGACAAATGCAGCGCATCGCGATTGCCCGCGCGCTGCTCAAGAAACCGAAAATCCTGATCTTCGACGAAGCAGTATCCAACCTCGACCAGCAGACAGCCGAACACTTCGCCCGGACCATCAACAAGCTCAAGGGACGGGTGACGATGCTCTTCATCACTCACCATATCCCGCGCGGCTTGCAGGTGGATGAGGTGTTCACGTTGGGAACGGTGGAGCAGGGCGCGAAGAAAATGGAAGTGATTGCGGATGGCGAGGAGGGAGCGAAGTGAAATATTCAGGATCGGCAGACCGGTCAGTGCGACGAACGATGCGAGCTATGTGATTTCATGCATGGGTGACGTTACGGAAGAATTACAGCAAAACCTTGAATCTGGAAAGGACGTTGAAATGAATCCGAAAAGAGCAGGCAGGCAAAAAATGATGTCATATTCCCTGGCAGGGCTCATCCTGAGCAATCCCATTGCAACCAAGGCCGCCAGTGAAAACGGCGGATATTTTCTCGATAAAGGAAAGCAAGAAATGACAACCAATCGCGAAGAACGCCAAGTCCTCAAGTTGATCGATGAGAAACCGGTGTCGCAGGCCATCTCCGCCGTGGCCTGGAGTCCCGATGGGAATTTTGTCGTAGCCTCCGGGAGCAGTACGCTTCATGTCACCGTATGGGATGCGCGGTCATTGTCGGTGGCCCGTGTGCTTGACCAAGGTTTTGGTGGCGATGGTGGAAGCAACGTCGCCTTCAGTCCAAATGGGCGCTTTCTTGCCTCGGGATTAAGCACTGTTAACTTATGGGATCCGGTATCCGGCAAGCTGATCAAAGCCCTAGTTGCACCCCATGTCACTCCTGGTATCCCACAGGAGATCGGTGTCAGGTCGCTCGCCTTCAGCCCGGACAGTAAGCTTATCGTCGTCGCCTACGATGGCAAAAAACGTATCGTGATTGCCTATCGGGTCGATGATGGAAAAATCCTATGGACCTATGAACCTCGACGCGTCATCGGGATTCCCCTCATGACGACACCCATTGCCTTCTCCACCGATGGAAAGCAATTGGTGTTTGGCACAGGAGAACGTGGCGGCCCCGAGGTCAACCTGAAGCGACTGTCCCGTGTGTTGTTCCTAAATGCCGAGTCTGGAGCACTGATTCGCAGCATTGATGACATTCATGTCATGAACCCCACGACACTTGCCATCAGCCCGAACGGGCGATGGGTTGCAACCGCCACATCGACTGGCGTTAATGATCAGACCAGCAATATGAAAACCAAGCAAGTCGTTACTGTCGACAACCAGGATCCTGTGCGAATCTGGGATATGGATACAGGAAAACTCTTCAGGGATTTGCCAGTGCTCTCCCGGGTTTGGTCTCTGGCCTTCAGCTACGACGGCAAAACCCTGTTCGGTGCCAAGAGCGATATTCAATCCCACATGACACTGGCCGTGTGGGATATCGAATCTGGGCGGATGGTCCAGGAAATCCGCAGCAATCCCGGACCGATGGGCTTGGCAGTTAGCCCGGACGGCAAGCGGCTTGCCGCTGCCAGCCAGAGCAAGCTGGTTGTCTATGAGATTGCGGCGAGCAGATAGCTCGCTATTAACCAATTTCGAAAATTGTGATGCAGAGAGGCGACAAAAATGGCAACTATCAATGAAGCGGCCAGGTTTAAGACCAAGGGGGTAAGACCAAAGGGGTCAGAGACATTTGACCTTATGAGCCACTAACATGTCTCGACGCCTCCGTGTCCTTCTTGCGGACTATCCCATCCACATCGTTCAACGCGGCATCAACCGCGAGCCCTGCTTTTTTGCCGAGGAGGACTACCAGTGTTACCTCCATTGGCTTGAGGAAGCGGCTCGCGATTGCGGCTGTGCCATCCACGCCTATGCCCTGATGACCAACCATGTGCATATGCTGCTGACGCCATCGAGCACCGGCGCCCCATCGCGCCTGATGCAATCCCTGGGGCGTCGTTATGTCCAATATGCCAACCGCCACTACCGGCGCAGCGGCAGCTTGTGGGAGGGCCGCTACAAATCCAGCGTGGTGCAGGCGGAAAGCTATCTGCTGGCCTGCATGCGTTACATCGAACTCAACCCGGTACGCGCCGGCATGGCGGGCGATCCCGGTCAATACCGCTGGACCAGCTACCGCGCCAACGGCCTGGCCCAGGCCGACCCCAGGATCGTCGCGCACCCGATCTACCTTGCCCTGGATGCCCAGCCGCTGCCGCGCTGCCAAGCCCACCGCGCCATGTTTCGTCCGCAACTGGACGCGGAAGCGGCCAGCGACATCCGCGCCGCTCTGCGACTCGGCATGCCGCTGGGCCAGAAGCGATTTGCAGAAACGATCTGTGCCCGCCTGGGCATACGCCGCAACACGGGCAAGCGGGGTCGAACTCCTGGAGTTGAAGAGGGAGCGAGAAACCCATTGCCAGAGCAGCAGGGATTTGGATTTTGAACTGGGAGGAATACGTTTATGAGGAGTGCATCTATGAGAAGTAAAAATCGAGATGTTTCTGACCACTTTGGCTTTACTGGTCGGGCAAAATCAACTTGATGAACGGTACAGAAGAAGAGACGGAATTTGGATTTTGAGGAGAGATGGATGAAAAATGAAAGTGCTGTCGTGTCCTACTATGCAAAAGCCTTGCTGGGTATTGCAACCCTGCTATTCCCTTTCACTGGTCAATGCAATTCAGGGAGCGGCTTGTTGTCGATGTTCGAATCGAAGGAGAAACCGATGAAAGAAGTCGCGGTAAAGATTGCCGAACTGCCGGAGCAGTACAAGATCACGCCTTCTGCTTTGGATTTCAGTCCGGACGGCAAGTTGCTGGCGGTACGCTCGGCCGATCAGACCATCAACATCTGGGATTGGCAGAACAAGCGCATCGTGCATACCGTGGGAATCGCCAAGGGCGGTAATGACAACGGTACGGAACCTTTGCGCTTCAGCCCCGATGGGCGGTTGCTTGCTGTTTGTCATGGACGAGCCGATGGCAACGTCGTCATCCGCATTTGGCGAACCGATACGTGGGGTATTTTGCAAGACATCGTCGACCCTGTGCCTGGCGGTTGCAACGCCATCGGTTTTTCTGCGGACGGCAAGTGGCTGATGCAGGTATTGGATAGGGCTCCCATGTTTTCCCAAGACGCATTATTCGTGTACGACACCTCGACTTGGCAAAAGATATGGGGATTGCAGACAGCTAACTTTCATGCCTATACGCTGGCAATCAGCCCGGAAGGGAAATCTGTCGCTTTGGGTGGTGAGCTCTTCGATGGTGGTCCTATCAAACCTCAGATTGCAATTGTCGATCTGGAACAGCGCGCCATCGTTCAGACAATTCTAAACAACGGAGTTATGGATCGCGCTAGTCGTCTCGCTTGGAGCCCAGATGGCAAGTATCTGACGGGTGCTGGCGGTAATGGATTGCAGATTTTCGAGGTGCAGTCAGGAGAACAGGTCGTCGATGTTAGGCCGCCATGGGGGACCGCCAGAACCGCATTACGCTATACGCCAGATGGGAAATATTTGATTGAGGGTACATCGACCGACAGGAATATCGGTTGGGGGAGGATATGGGACGTACAGCATCGGGAGCTATTACAGGACATTTCCGGCAATGTGCGCGGCATTGCGGTTTCCCGAGATAGCCGTTATATGGCAACCGGCACCTACGGAAAGACGATCATGTGGCAGTTCAAATAGCCATATGGGATAGATAAGGGAGAGAACGAATGGCGACATTCCTGGATTTAGCTAAACTGAGCGATGCAGTCTACGGAGACTCTGTCCCGGGCGGATGGAGGGTATTGGATTCCAGCGATCCGAATAATCACGGCTACTTTGGGCGTGCCTACCAAAACATTAGTACCGGTGAAATCGTTATCGCCAACCGAGGGACAGATGGCATGAATGATCTGCTATCTGATTTTCAAATTGCTATTCATGAACGTACCGACGCACAAAACGATGCCGTCTTTTTTGCGAACAAAATCGCAACAAACTACGCCGGGAATACTTTCATCGAAACTGGCCATTCCTTAGGCGGCAACGAGGCTCAAGCAGCGACGGTCGATCTTGCCGACAGAGGTTTCAATGTTTCCGCCGTCACCTTCAACTCCCCGGGCATCGGCAGCTATCCGGTGGGTAGTGGCCAATACAAAGTGCTCAATCTCTATGACAAAGCCGATGTCATTCATTTATTTGGCGGAGCCCACCTGGGCGAATTCTCTATGATTCCCGCCAGTCCGGATCCGGCCAAATTGGTTTTCGGCTTGCCGCTGTTGACTGCCGGTCCCTTAGGTGTGGCTGCTTTTCTAGGGGAAGTGATTTGGAATACCCTCGGTCCAGCACATTCCATCGACACAATTATCTCGTATTTGGCAAGTCATGCTGAAGGTCAGGATAATTGGCCCGGAACCGGAACTATTGGCTTGCCGGACGATTCAAGCAATGCGTGGGCAACGGTAGTGCCAGATGGTTCACTTGCCTTGACCTTTGACAATGGGCTTAGATACCAGTGCTCTACCGATACGGAAGGCAGCCAACTCTTTACCTGGACTGCACCCGACGGCAGTTCCGGTTCCAACACCCTCAACTTTGATGGCTCCAGCACCGAAACGACCACCAGTTCAGACGGCGTGTCCAGCACCCGTACTGTCGATGTCGATGGCAACACCCTGACGCAGAATTACGATGCCAATGAAACATTAGTAGGCAGCGCCTGGAAAAACGTCGATGGTGGCACTGGCGTGATCACTACCGTCAATTCTGATTACAACAGCATGGTCAGAGAATCGGATGGCAGCGTATCTTATACATACAACAACTTGAGCAGTAATCCGACAGTCGGCGGTTTTACGACTACCGTCAATGCTGACAAGACAGGAAGTGGCACGAGCCACTATGCTAACGGCAATGTATGTTACGCGTGGGCCATCAATTCCGATGGGTCGGAAAGCTATACGGGCAATTATGAGGACGGAAGTCTTGCGTACGAATGGACCGTAAATACAGACAAGACGGTGACCTACACTGTGCCTGATGCCACATATGGCACCACCTCAATAGGTATCGAGAATCCAGACGGGTCAGGAAGCGGCACTGGTTATCGCGCGGACGGCAGTTGGAAAACCTGGTCTTTCAATGCCAGCGGGACGTCGATCCTCAGGGAATTTGCCCCGGACGGACACTTGCTCTCAGAAAATGTCTCTTCCACTCCCCAATATCCCAATTATCCAAGCAAACGGGTGCTTCACAATACGGACGGTAGCTTCTCTTTCACATATTCCTATTTCACAATTTCCTATTTCGCGGATGGCAGCCTATCCGGAATAAGAAACTCCTGGAATTCGACCGATTGGGAAACTGAGATTAAGTTCTCCGTGGACGGCAAGTTAAGCAGCGCATGGTATAGAAATGCAACTAACTGGGAATTGAATGGTTGGTACCAGTCTGGTTGGTACCAGGATAATGAGGGGGAGTTTTCACTTAGTACCCATGACGGTCAAAACGTCACTACTTACTACAATACATTTATTAGTAATGGATCGCCAGGCAATGGGTGGACAGGAATATCTCTCCCCAATGGGGATGGGTCTTCCAGTTATGCGGCATATCATCCGGACGGCAGTATTGCCTTCACGAGCACCAAGAACGCCGATGGGTCGAGTATCCGCACTTTCTACGATGACCAATCCGGTTCGGTATACTGTGAGAGCCTTGGCTCGACTGGTAGCCTATTAAGCGCGGATAGATACTATGCCGATGGTAGCTACATTGAGTATGCCTACAGCACCGACGGGTCATATAGTGAAATTCACTATGATGATTACGGTGAGCTGACAACGACAGCCGCCGTAGACCAGGACGGAAACAGATCACTTACCGGGGGAGGTGGCAACAACACCCTGACCGGTGACGCTGGTGCAGACACGCTGGCCGGCGGCGCCGGCAACGACGCTTTGGATGGCGGCGACGGCGGAGATACATATGTCTTCAATGCGGGCAATGGTGTCGATACTATTCAGGACAGTGGCACCACTGGTACTGACACACTTGCCTTCGGCCAGGGAATTACCCCGGACTCCTTATCGTTGAGCTTGGGTTCGTTGCTGATTAAAGTTGGCACCAGCAACGATGCGATCCATATCAAAAATTTCAATCCGTACAATGTCAATGGCTCGCCAAATATCGAGAACTTCAAGTTTGCCGATGGCACGACGCTCACCTACAGCCAGTTGATCAGCCGTGGTTTCGATGTTAATGGTAGCGATAACGGCGATACGCTCATCGGCACCAATGTGGTCGATCGGCTGTCTGGATTGAACGGTAACGACATTCTCAGTGGCGGCGAGGGAGACGATGCCCTCCACGGTGACGACGGAAACGATACGTTGAACGGTGGCGCAGGCAACGACATTCTCGACGGCGGTAGTGGCGATGACATACTCAATGGCGATGCGGGAAACGACACTTACTGGTTTGGCGCTGGTGCAGGCCATGACAAGGTGGTTGACTACGATTCCACAGCAAGCACAGTACGGATGTCGGCGGAAATATTGCCGGAAAATGTGCGGGTGACGCGAGATGTGGCCAACCTGTACTTGAGCCTCAATGTCGGTGCGGACCAGCTCAATTTGTCAAACAGGCTCAACGGCTTCGCACTCAAGGATGTGCGGGTGGAATTTGCCAATGGAGCAACGTGGGATACGGCGGCACTGCTTGCCAGATTGCCTGGGGCCACGTCAGGCGACGACTGGCTAGGCGGCGACAGCGGCGACAACATGATCGACGGATTGGGCGGTAACGACCAGATTGGAGGTGAGGGGGGCAATGACACACTTTCTGGCGGCGCTGGCAATGACACGATCAACGGAGGAGACGGCAGCGACATCCTCATTGGTGATGCGGGCAACGATCAGCTTGATGGCGGCAGCGGAGACGACACCTACTTGTATGGCCGGGGAGATGGCCAGGACACCATATCGAGCTATGAATTGCGCCTGGGTAAATGGGATGTCGTGCAATTCAAGGAGGGGATTCAGTCGTCCGAGGTTGTCGTCAACCGGCAATATGACGACCTGATACTGAAGATTGCCGGGACCCAGGATCAATTAACCATTCAGTACTATTTCGCCAACGAAGGCGGCTCAAATCCATACGGAATCGAAGCGATCCAGTTTTCCGATGGGTCTCCTGCTTGGGATTTCGCCACAGTGAAGATGAAGTCGCTGGAGGGAACGGACGGCAACGATTGGTTGATTGGAAGCGGAAGCAGTGATGCCTTTGCCAGCTTGGGTGGGAACGATTATGTCGAAGGTCGCGGCGGCAACGACACGCTCGAAGGTGAAGCCGGCAGCGATTCGCTCTACGGAGGGCAGGGTAACGACATTTTCGACGGTGGTGCGGACGACGATTATCTGCAAGGCGATGCCGGCGAGGATGTATATCTGTTCGGTCCAGGGTCGGGCCAAGACACCGTGTACGACTACGACACGACCACAGTCAGCGCGAACACCGTGCGGATGGCGGCGGGCGTGTTGCCCGGCGATGTGGCAGTGACGGGCGACCTCGAGAACCTTTATCTGACTCTCAACGGCGGTGCAGACAAGCTCACGCTGAAATACTGGTTCGTTGGCGATGTCTATAAGGCAGAGCGCGTGAGCTTTGCCGACGGGACGGTGTGGGACGCGGCGCAACTCACGGCCAAGGCATCGGCTACGATGTTGTGGGGCAGCGCTGGCAATGACAGGATAGACGGCTTTGGCGGAAACGAAGCCCTCTTTGGCATGGGCGGGATCGATACGCTTGCGGGAGGCGCCGGCGACGACTTGTTGGTCGGCGGATATGACAGGGATATTTATCTCTTCAATCTGGGGGACGGTACCGATACCATCGACGACGCATTCAGTCCTGCGCACAACGGTGGCTACGGTGGCAATTGGGGCGGGGGAACCGGTAATGAACTGCGCTTTGGCGCGGGGATTGCTCCCGATCAGATCTCCACAATCAGTGATGACGGTACGCTGGTCTTGGCGGTGAGGGGAACATCGGACAGAGTCCGCTTGCTCCATTGGGTGGGTGGTACTGACCGGGTCGATCGTTTTGTATTCTTGGGTGGCACGGTGTGGGATGCGGCCCATGTTGAATCGGTCATGACGCCGAATATCGCGCCGCAGGTACAGACGCCCATTGGCCTCTACGAGGCTACCCAGGGGCAAGCCATTGCCTTTCGCATACCCGACGTAACTTTCCAAGACGCAAATCCGTCCGATATGTTGGCGTTGTCCGTCCAGTTGGAGGACGGCAACCCGTTGCCGTCCTGGCTTTCCTTCGATACAGCGACTCATACCCTTTCCGGCACTCCCGGCATTAGCGAGGTTGGCACGCATCGCCTGCGGGTTACGGCAATCGATCCGCAGCGGGCGAGGGTGGCCAACGTCTTTGACCTGGTGGTTGCCAAGGTAATGAACACTGCGCCTGTGGTCGCCTTGCCGGTGCCCGATCAATCCGTCGCCGAGGATGTCAGTTTCAACTCTTCGGTTCCCGCCGGTACTTTTGCCGATACCGATCCCGACGATCATCTGACGCTCTCTGCCCAGTTGGATGACGGTAATCCTTTGCCCTCTTGGCTTTCCTTCGATCCGGCGACCCAGACCCTATCCGGTACACCCAGTAACAACGAGGTCGGCGCGTATTCCATAAGGATCACCGCAAGCGATACGCTGGGTGCGTCGGTGACCGATGTTTTCAACTTGGTGGTTACCAATGTTAACGATGCCCCGGTAGCTTCCATTCCGGTGCCTGACCAAGTCGTCGTCGAGAATGCCAGTTTCAACTATACAGTTCCTGCCGACACCTTTACCGATGTCGACCTCGGCGATCCCCTGACGCTCTCTGCCACACTGGCCTCGGGCAGCGCACTGCCGGCTTGGCTCAGGTTCGATGCCACTAACGCTACTTTCTCAGGCAGTCCCGGCATCGGCAATCTGGCCGACTACACGGTTCGCGTGACGGCAAGTGATCTCGCCGGGGCAAGCGCCGCCGCCACATTCAACTTGTCGGTCAAGACCGCCGCCAGCGTGACATTGCTTGGAACGGCCGGCGCTGACAAGCTCACCGGTTTTTCCGGCAGCGACACACTTGACGGTGGCGCCGGTGCGGATACGCTGATCGGCGGCAAGGGCAACGATACCTACCGAGTCGACAGTGCCAAAGACAAGGTCGTCGAAAACAAGAATGAGGGCAACGATACGATCATTGCCGCCATCGACTACGACCTGCCGGAGAATGTCGAAAACCTCGTCCTCACCGGCAAGGCCGGACTCAAAGGTGCCGGCAACAGTCTGGACAACACACTTACCACGAATACCCGCGGCAACGATGTTCTTATCGGTGACAAGGGCGACGACACTTACTACGTCAACAGTTCCAGGGACAGGGTCGTCGAGAAGCGGAACGAGGGCAGGGACACCATTGTCGCCGCCATCGACTACGACCTGCCGGAGAATGTCGAGAATCTTGTCTTCACCGGCACGGCCGGACGCAAGGCAACGGGTAATAGCCTCGACAATGTTCTCAACGGCACTGTCGGCAACGACAGCCTCGATGGCGATTCGGGCGCGGATACGATGATCGGTGGCGCCGGTAACGACAGTTACACCATCGATGATGTCGATGATCGCGTCGTCGAGCTTGCCGGCGATGGTATCGACAGTGTCGTCTCCAGCATCAGCTATATTTTGCCCGACAACGTTGAGAATTTGACGCTTACGGGTGGCAAGAACAATGACCACCAGCATGGTGGCGACAGCAATGACCACGACGATGGGGGACATGGTTTGAACGCCATGAGCGCCACCGGCAATGCGCTTGCCAACACCCTCATGGGAAATGCCGACGCAAACATCCTCGATGGCGGCGCCGGCGCAGACAGGATGCTGGGCGGCGACGGCAACGACAGCCTCGGCGGAAGTGGCGGCATCGATTTTCTCGAAGGCATGGCGGGCAACGACACGCTGGCCGATAGCACCAGCAGCGGCTGCTTCAACGGCGGCACGGGAGACGACAAACTGAGCGGCGGTGCTGCGGCCGATTTCTTTATGGGCGGCAAAGGCGACGACGCTGTCACCACCGGCGGCGGCAACGATGTGATCGTTTTCAATCGCGGCGACGGCTACGACAAGGTCACGGTCGGCGCAAATGGTAGTGTGACGCTCTCCCTGGGCGGCGGCATCGCCTATGCCGATCTCAAGTTCAAGAAGAGCGGCAACGATCTGGTGCTGCAAACCGGCAAGGACGGCGAGGGCATCGAGTTTGCCGATTGGTATGCCCGCTCCGCCAGGCATAACGTGCTCAATCTGCAAGTGGTGGCCGAGGCAATGGCCGGGTTCGATGCGGCTTCGGCCAATCCGCTGCTTTCGAAGAAGGTGCAGGACTTCGATTTCGCAGGGCTGGCCGGCGCTTTCGATGCGGCACGCGCGGCCAAGCCGAGCCTGTCGAGTTGGACACTGACCAGTGCCCTGACGCAGTTCCATCTCGCGGCATCGGACAGCAGCGCCTTGGGCGGCGATCTGGCCTATCAGTACGGCAAGAACGGCAGCTTGTCGGGGATCGGCCTCGCATCGGCACAGGACATCATCGGCGACGCCCAGTTCGGCGCCCAGGCGCAGGCGCTCAAACCGCTCTCCGGGCTACAGGAAGGTGCGGTGCGGCTGGGCTGAGGCAATGGGTTGAACCGCGATGTTCGTCCAGATCGAGATCACCACCGTGTGCAATTTCCATTGCTTCTATTGCGCCGGCAGGGACATGCCGGCGCGGAGCATGGAGATGGAATTGTTCGATGCCCTGCTTTTCGGCTTGCCCGAAGGCCGGCATACCATTTCGTTGCAGGGCGAAGGCGAGCCGCTTGCGCATCCGCGTTTTTGGGAAATGCTTGAGCGAGTCCGTTTCTCCGGGCATCGGCCTTACCTCATCACCAACGCCAGCCTACATACCACGCCCAGGTTGGCGCAATACGTTCCCATGATCGGCGTGTCTCTCGATACGCTGGATAGCGACGAAGCCGAGCGCATCGGGCGTATCGGCCTGGATCGCGTCCTCGCCAATTTAGAAAAGTTGCTGGTGCTTGCGGGACCGGACCGGCTTATCGTCCATAGTGTCGACTACGGCCAGGACCGCAAGCCTCTCGATGCCTACCTGCGCAAGTGCGGGGTGACGCGGCGCGTGGTGCAGCCTTTGCAGCGTAAAGGGGACTATCGCCGGCGCTATACGGAAAAGATCGAAGCGGCGCCAATGCCGGCCAGCCCGGCGCCGTGCGCTTATCTTTTGCAGCCACGTCTGCGCTATTTCAACATTGAAGGTATCAAGATGCCTTGTTGTTACATCAAGGACGCTTCGCGCTACGTATCGGAGTCAGGGCTGCTGGCGGATTTTGCTTTGGGCGGAGTTCCCGCCGCGTGCGCCGGCTGCTGTGAAGTGAATAGCGGCGCACCATGAGCAGGTTTTTGTTCGCCTGGGAACTGGGCGCCAACTACGGTCATCTCGTTCGCGACTTGCCTGTCGCCGAACGCTTGCGCGCCGCCGGCCATGCCGTGTCGTTTGCCGTCAGCGATACGCGGACGGCCGCCGAACTTCTGGCTCCGCGCGGCCTGCCTTTTGTGCAGGCGCCGCTGTCGCTGCGTCCTGTTCGTCTTGCCCACCCTCCGGCCAATTACGCCGAATTGTTGCTGGCGGAGGGTTGGAGCGACCGCTACTCCCTGCTTGGACGCGTCAAGGCTTGGCAGGCTCTGATCGCGCTGATTCGGCCATCGCTGATTGTTGCTGACCACGCGCCAACAGCGCTGCTGGCGGCTCGCTGCTGCGGTACCTCATGCATCGCGATGGGCAGCGGCTTCGAAATTCCGCCACCCGTCAGTCCGCTGCCATCGATACGGCCATGGGAGGAGATTCCCGAGTCGCGCCCGATGCAATCCGAAGCCTTGATCCTCGACTGCCTGAACCGCCTGCCTATCGTGCCTGGAGGAAATCCCATGAAGCGCCTTGCCGACCTCATGCCGCCAAGCCCGGTATTCACTACTTTTGCGGAACTCGATCATTACGGCGCCAGGGATGGCGCCGACTATGTCGGTTCGATTCACGGCATGGCCGCGGCAAAGGCAATCTGCTGGCCGGTGGGAGCAGGAGATGCGCAGCGCATCGTGGTCTACCTGCGCCCGAACCAACGCACGACCGAGACGGTCATCGGAATATTGGCCTCCATGAAAGCCAACGTGATCTGTGTGGTCCCGGGCGTCGGCAAATCTTTCGTCGACAAATACGCTTGCGCTCATCTGAGCATCGTGCCTAGTCCGGTCAGTCTTAGCTCGTTGCTCGGTGAGGCGGATGTTCTCATCGGCTATGGCAGCAGCGGCGTCATCGCCGAATCCTTGCTGGCCGGCATGCCGTTATTGATGATTCCACAAACCTTGGAGCAGTATCTCGGCGCCAGGCGTGTTGAGACGATAGGCGCAGGTATCATCCTCGGCCAGCAGCGGAGTAGGACGGATATTGAAATGGCATTGGAGAAATTGCTCGCCAGCCCATCCTGTCGTCATGCGGCGGAAAGTTTCTCTGCCAAGTATCGCTCGATTACCCCGGAGCATGCGGCCGGCCGTGCCACCGCAATGATTTTGGCCGCGACGCCAACCGACAGCCCACATCGTCACACTGATTTCATCCCTTCATGAAACCATTCCAGTTCCTCAAGACCGATCCCGACCCGCTCGACTTCGCTCCGCCTCTGCTGCGCTTGCAGGAAACCCTGCCCAACCCTTTGGGACGCGCTGTGCTGGCAGCACTGCTGATCCTGCTGGCGGCTCTGATGGTCTGGATCGTGTTCGGACGTCTCGACATCGTCGCCGTCGCAGAGGGCAAGCTGGTACCGCAGAGCTACTTGAAAATCGTGCAGCCGGCCGAGTCCGGCGTCATCAGGCAGATACTGGTGCGCGAGGGCGAGGCGGTACGTGCCGGCCAGGTCTTGATGCGCATGGATGCGCTCATCGCCGATGCCGACGCAAAATCCCTGGCGGCGGAATTTCAGCGCAAGCGTATGAGTCTCAGGCGGATTGACGCCGAACTTAACGGCAGGATGTTCAAGGCCGAGGCCGGTGATCCGCCGCAGTTGGCGCGCGAAACAGAAGCGCAATACCGAGCCAACCGCATTGCGCTGGAAGCCGCGCTGGGTGAGGAGCGCAGTCGTCTTGCCAAGGCCCGCCACGATCTTTCTTCGGCCGAGCAGATCAAGGCCAAGTTGATCGAAGTTCTGCCGCACTATCGGGAGCAAGGCAGGGCGTTCGAGGACTTGGCCAAGGAAGGCATTGTCGGTAGCCTCATGGCAAGTGACAAGCAACGCGAGCGCATCGAGAAGGAACAGGATCTGAAAACCCAGGAATTTCTTATCGCAGCGGCCCGTGCCGGAATCCTGCAATCCGAGAAAAGACTTGTCCAAATCGATTCCGATTACCGACGCCAGCTATACGTTGAGCGCAACGAGAACCAGGGTGCCGCCGACAAGCTTGCGCTCGATATCGCCAAGCAAAGCCACAAGCAAGACCTGCTCGAACTGAAGGCGCCGCAAGACGGCATCGTTAAGGATCTGGCCACGCATACCGTTGGCACCGTAGTCCAGCCGGGGACCGTGCTGGTCACATTGATACCTCAGGAAGAAACTTTGCGCGCCGAGGTCTGGGTTTTGAATGATGACATTGGATTTGTGCGCAAAGGACAAACGGTCAAGATCAAGCTGGCGGCTTTCCCGTTCCAGAAGTACGGCATGATCGACGGCCGGGTGGAACAGGTGAGCGCGGATGCCACGGACAGCAACGCTGCTAGCCCAAGTATTTCGGCCAGCGGCAAACCGGCCATGGGCCAGCCGCTGCTCTACAAGACACTGGTGGCATTGAAGGCGATGCATCTGGAAATGGAGGGCGAACGTCTTGCGCTGGGAGCGGGAATGCAGGCCAATGCGGAGATATTGTTGGGAACAAGATCTGTATTTGAATACTTGCTCTCACCGGTGCGCAAAGCATGGCATGAGGCTGGACGAGAGCGCTAGCAAAGGCATGTTTTTGCCTGAAAAATTCGGGCACTGCCAATACATCAACGGGGCATGCCCATAGCGGAAAATTAACCCGCGATACCGGCGCGTGTCTATCTTATACCCTGGATTTATGCTTGAATAACTGCATCAGAATCGCAACAAAATAAATTTCGGCGAGCTTGTCGGACAAGGCAGTCACCACCCGTCACCCTTAGCAATTTTCCACTTGTCTTCACTCTATGAGTCGCCCGATCCAAGCCCACATCGATCTGCATGCCTTGCGCCACAATTTCATGGTGGCGCGCAAGCATGCCGGCGATGCGCAGGTCTGGGCAGTCATCAAGGCCAATGCCTACGGTCATGGCCTGCTGCGGGTTGCCCAGGCGCTCGCACCATCCGCCGATGGTTTTGCCTTGGTCGAACTGGAAGGTGCAATCGCGTTGCGTGAAGCCGGACTGGAACATCCTCTCTTGCTGCTGGAAGGTTTCTACACCGCCGATGAATTACCGCTTTTTTCCCAATATCGATTGACGCCGGTGCTGCATTCGCAGTATCAGGTGCAGGCTCTGGTCGAGGCCGACCTGACGACTCCAATGCAGGTTTATCTGAAGCTGAATACCGGCATGAACCGGCTTGGATTCGACGGAGGCGAATTGCGCGCGGCGCTCGAGAAACTTCAAACTGCGCCCCAAGTAAGTGCGCTCAGCTTGATGACACATTTTGCCGATGCCGACTGCGGTGAAGACGGACGCGGCATTGGCGGGCAATTGAAAGTGCTCGAGGACATGCGTGGTCAGCTCGATTACCCCTTGAGCCTGGCCAATTCCGCTGCACTATTGCGTTATCCGGAAGGCCTGGGCGACTGGGTGCGCGCCGGCATCATGCTCTACGGCAGTTCACCTTTCCCGGAACTCGCGAGTGCCGATGTACTCGGCTTGCGCCCGGTGATGACGCTCAAAAGCGAACTGATCGCAGTGCGCGAATTGAATACGGGTGATCGCATCGGCTATGGCGGCGTATTCAAGGCGCCGACACCGATGCGAGTCGGCATCGTCGCCTGTGGCTACGCCGATGGCTATCCGCGCCATGCGCCAACCGGCACGCCGATACTGGTTGAGGGATGGTGCACGCGGACTTTGGGCCGTGTCTCGATGGACAAGATCTGCGTGGATCTTACCGAAATCCCCAATGCCCGAGTCGGTTCGCCGGTCATCCTCTGGGGAGATGGGTTGTCGGCGGATCTGGTGGCGGCTTTCGCAGGGACAGTCAGCTACGAACTCTTCTGTGCTCTGGCGGCGCGCGTGCCGGTCAATGTAATTTGACCATGGCGAAACCCAAATCGATTTACGCATGCACCGAATGCGGTGCCAGTGCGCCCAAGTGGCAAGGGCAATGCCCTTAATACCCGCTCTTTTAGATACATAATTCGTGATTTTTGGCTCGACTTTTCGAC
Source organism: Betaproteobacteria bacterium (assembly GCA_016234745.1). Classification (GTDB taxonomy): domain Bacteria; phylum Pseudomonadota; class Gammaproteobacteria; order Burkholderiales; family Rhodocyclaceae; genus JACRAR01. Next base: position 24,114 of record JACRAR010000055.1, read on the forward strand.
CAACAGCCGCGAAAGAAAGATTTTTTTGCATATTTATGTTGTGATAATACCCATTATTCTACATATAATGCAAAGTATTGTATGGGTCTTGAGAGGGCTCGATGCCGTTTGTAATAGTTAATGGGCGAGTCAAAAGTGACAACACCGGGGTGTCAAGGGAGATGCCCGTGCTCCTGTTCCCCCAAGGTGAGGTGCTTACGCTGATTGATTATTGCTTGAGTAAGCGGCGCAGTATCAGTTGGCAAGAGAAGTTAGTTCGCGCTGCCAAACTTTTTCTAGAATACCTGGAAGTGAACGTGATTCAAGGTGAAGAAGAGTGGCGCTTGTTTAGGAATTTCGCCAACGCGCTCATTGATGGAACTATAGACCGTAAAACGCAGGAAGACCCAAGTGGTTTGTACTGGCAAGGGCTTGATGTGCGTGACGCCAATTACATCATCACCTTGTTGTCGGACTTCCTTGACTGGCTTGCTAGCGAAGAAAAACCACGGGCAGCCAAGTTCAATCCCCGCTTCACTGGCAATACTTATGATCAGCGCATTGAACAGCAAGCATATCAGTACAAGCGCTCAAAGGCGTTTCTTGGTCACGCATGGTCATCCAAACAGAACGAGACGGGACGCCTGACAGAAGGTGAACGAACGCCAAAGGTGTACCCATCGCGACCACCAATGTTCCCCGAGGATCGCTTTGAAGAACTGCTATTCAAAGGGTTTAAAGTGGCGGGGAAAAACGACTACAGGGGAATGCTGATCACTTTGCTGTTGTTTGGTGCGGGCCTCCGTGTGAGCGAGCCATTCCATCTTTATACGGCAGATGTCCAGCCTCACTGGGAAGACCCAAGTCAAGCCTTCGTCGCCGTGCATCACCCAAGCTTAGGCATTGCGCCAAATCATTGGCGAAACCGCTCCGGTCAGCGTGGATCGCGTGATGAATACCTTGCTGTCGAGTTTGGTTTAACGCCGCGCCATAAGGTACGCGGAAAATTTCACGCAGGATGGAAGCATCCGGCATTGGATCACCATTGGTTTATGCAGGTCCATTGGCTTCCTGAGATTTATGGTCAGTGGTTCCTACAGATTTGGACCCGTTACATGGAGCAGGTGGCTTCCATTCCTAGGCATCACCCTTATGCCTGGGTAAATCTGGACCGGGGGTTGATTGGGGGAATCTACACAATTAGCACATATAACAAGGCACTCGAAGCTGCGGTCGAGCGCATCGGGCTCGTGTTCGGAAAGACTTATGGAACTACCGCCCACGGACCACGGCATGCGTTTGCACAACGTGCCCGCCGGGGTGGTATCGATGAGGTGATCCGCCAGAGGATTATGCATCACTGCTCGCCGGACAGCCAGAAAGTTTATACGCAGCCAGAGCTTCGTGAGGCTGTTGCGGCGATTAGAAATGCGACAAACCAACTGCGTGAAAACAACTCCAAACTGCCAACTCCGCCCTTACTGGCAAGAAAGTTGGCCGCTTGAGTAAGGCACATATGCAAAAGACAGATCTAACAGAAGAGATAAAACTGGAGATTGCTCGTAGGTATGCGTCGGGAGAGTTGAAGAAGAACATTGCAAAGGCAATGAACTTACACCCTGGCACAGTTGGGCGTCTTACAGCACCTACCAAGGTGTTCCGTCATAGCGATGAAGTAAAACGGGAAATTGTTCGCCTGGTAGAAAGTGGGCAATCGAAAGATCGCGTAGCAAAACTTCTTGGGGTAAGTCGAACTAGCGTATCGAAATATACAGAGCCTGCTGGTCCTGTTGTTCCTCCTCTCCCAGACGATAAGAAAAACGAACTTCTGCGTCGCGCTTTGGCAGGAGAGATGATTGCAAACATTGCGCGCGACCTGAAGATCGGTAAGAAACGAGCCGGTGATATAGCAGCGAAAGTTACGAGCGGATTTGAGCCATCAAAAGCGCAGCGGGCAAATATATTGGGGGCAAGAGAAGAAGGCAAGACGGCACCTCAAATCGCATTGGAGGTAAAGGTGCCAGTTTCGGCGGTTCGCAAAACCCTCGATATGCCGCTGCGAAGGAAAACCTACCCGGAAGAAATGCACGATGCTGCGATCAGAGAGATGGCGGCGGGTAAGTCCGCAAAAGAGGTTGCGGAAGCCATAGGCGTCTCTCATCCGACGGCGGTTAGCTGGTTCAAGAAAGCCATTAGCAGCGGAAAAGCCAAGAAGCCAGAAATCATCGCCAAAGATGATGACCATGAATTCACCTGGATCGCCCGGCAGGATCCAGAACTGGAGGAGTGGCGCCAGCTTGTCGTTGAGTGGTTTAACGTCGTGAGAAATCCGGGCCTAGCGATTAAGGCAACATCCAATTTCATTAACCACTACTTGATCAAATACGATCTACCTAGGCGGCCCGCCGATCTCCTGGCGAGAGGTAAATTGCTGCCTGATTTCTACGAAGTGGTATGCGCCAAGTCTGAGCAAGGTCGGCTCCAAAACAAGGCGATTTTTGAACTTATTGAAAAAGTACTTGATCGACCGGAGTTCGCAGATACTAGCGTTACCCCACCAATTCGCCTGACGCATCTTTACCGAAATCCCATTTCCCTTGATGTACACGGTGGCGATGGCAAGGGATATTCAGAATCACCCAAGCCTGTATTGCCCTATTGGATGATATACGATTTGAGAAAGCGCATTGCTCAAGGTCCTAATTTCCGGGACTGGATTTGGGTGCAGGGGTTGCTCGGCAGAGAGACTGTGAATGGACAAGTTCAGGCTAGGGACTGGTTTCCTGCGACTGAGGGCAGGATTGACCGCAACGATCCAGATTGCGTATGGAGGTTGAGACAACGCGAGCATGCACCTCCTGTCTTGGAAATGTGGAGTCCCGTACGCTGGGTCGCGACGCTATTCCATATCCAGACTCCTCCACGTGTTGGGCAAGTACGCATGCTCGACTCTGGCGAAGCCGATACATTCATCTGGAAGGATGGCCAATTCATCCCTAACCTATGTTCGTTGGTACAAGGGACCGCACGTAACCCTCGCCAGCAAGGCATCTTTCGTCGTCCCGACTCGGAATCACTGGCGGCGGGGGCTGAAGTTTTCCTTTACTTTAATACCAACAAGACCGCCGATAAAGGCAAGAAAAGCAACGACAAAGGGTTTGTTTGCGCATGGCCGCGCCTTCATGATATTGCCGAAGATCCATATTACTGGCTCGCCAAGATGCGCGACTGGCAGATGAAATACAACCCGATCGAGCGCCTGACGCGGTGGCGGGACATTAAGGGATCAAGAAAGCTATCCACCAAAAGAGGGGAACAGGCAGACGATTACCCTGACACCCCGTTTCTGTTCCGCGTTCCGGAGTGCCCAGACCAAATCGGGCCTGTTTCAAGCGATGAGACCGATTTGGCATGGAATAAGCTTCTGGCGACATATCAGGACATCCTGCTTGAGGAGGGTATAACTTACCCTAACGGCTCACCTGTCGAATTGATCAACCCCATTAATGGGCGTGCTTGGAGTTCTCCTCACGCCAGCCGAGTCAGTCTCATCACCCACCTTATTCTGGATGGCAATGTACCCGTCGAGATCATGATGAAGATCGTCGGTCATGCACGTTTCATAATGACCATCTACTACACAAAGGTGGGACTCAAGAATATTCAAGATGCCATCAAGCAGGCCGCACAGATTCTCGACGCGATCAAAGACCAAACAATGTCACGCGATCTTGCCAACCTGGAGGCTGTACAAATGCGCGACAGGGTGGTATTCAATGCTGAGGATTGGAAGACAGTATTGCCAGTCAATCCCGCTGACCGCAACCCATTGGGATGGCTTTACATGCATGATGGAATTTGTCTCGCGGGAGGAAATACCGATAATCGTGCCCTTCCTGGTTGCCACAATGGTGGGCCAGTACTCAGAAAAGCGGGTGATTTAAGACGGACATATGGCACTGCCCCTGGTGGCATCCGAAACTGTTGCCGTTGCCGCTGGAAATGCGCCGGCAAGCATCACGCGCTTGGATTGCAGGCAACGCTCAATAATCGGCAGTACCATCTACACAAGGCAAGCGAGCGGGCCATTGAAGCCGAGCGCGAACGCAACCGGCTATTGCAAGAAAAGGCCCAAACTGAATCCGGCGGTCAGCCCTACTTGCGTTCTGCCGAGCTGCGTGGCGCAGAACGCAAATACGAAACTGCGATGCAGAAAATGCAGGAGTATGCTATGGATGTAGCAGCCACTCATCGGATGCTCGAACGCATCGTGGCCTTGCCTGACAAAACCAGCGGCCCTACGGCGCTGGCTGCTCAAGGCGATTTACTGACCCTCCAATCAGTCATTGAAGATACCAATTCTGAACTATTGGTGCTGGCCGAAATCTGCGCCGATGTTGAATTCTTTCCCGATCTCGATCCTGGCACCGCCATTTTTGAGTTTGCGCAATTGCTGGACCGAGCCTTTGAGCGTGAGGGCCAGCCGTTGATCCTCGCCCGCATGAGCGAAAAGGAAAAGTTAACCGCTGCCAACGCGATCATGCGCGAGCTGGAGCGATGCGCCAATCCCGACAATCCAGTCCTCGCCCGCCGCCACGTGGTCGAGATCATGGATCGCGGAGAAAGTCTTGAAAAGACCCTTGGCATCAAGCTCAAGAGCGTCTTGCAGTTGGCTGACGAAAGCGGCAGAAGGCCCGTCTCCCTGCGTCTTGTGGAAAAGGATAAGGAGTCAAGCGATGACGACCAGCGCCGTGCATCCTGACGAAGTCTTAAAGGCGTTGCTTGCCAAAGGCAATCGCCGCGACAAGGATGAAAAGCTGCGTAAGCTGCATGAGCTGTGTGCGATCGAATATGCGCGTCACAGCCAGGGCGCTCGTGACTTGAGCCTGGCCAATATGTCGCGCATCGCGGAGAGTCATGGACTCTTCACGGCGCGTGCGATCTACAACAAGCAATCCGAGGATTATGCCAACCTGATTGAAGCTTGGGCCGCCTACAACGGCCCCAAGCCGAGCAAGGCGCAGGAGAAGAAGGCATCCCCGGAGAAATACGACTTCCTGAAGAAGATCGAAGACCCTGCGGTACGCAGTCTGTGCCAGATCTCCTTGATCGAGCGCGACAAGCTCAAGGCGGAACTTAATCTGCTCAAGTCGAAGACTCAGGTAGTTGTGGATATGCGGCCATTAGGTGCGGAAATTGGGAAGGGTTCCATGAACGTGGCCGTGATCGAAATGGCCGCGCAACTCACCGACAGTGAGCATAAGGCACTTGAGGCGGCGCTAGACCCGAAGAATCTTGAACAGAGGAAGTGGAGGCTGGGCGAAACCGGAGAGGTGGTTGATGAACGGGATCGCTTTGTCTTCTTGCCAGGCTTTGCAACGGCCATCAGGAAGATTATCGGATTACCCGTCCAGCAATCCCTGCATGTGCCAACGAAGGAAGGCAAGCGCACATGACTCAATTGAATCAATCCGGCCAGCAACTGGCGGCTGCCAACATTAAGAAGTTTGGCGATTGGGTGGCCGAGCGCGATGCGGCTGGCGACTGGCAGGACTACATCCGTGCCGGGAAACTCAATCGATCCGAAATCGCCAATGAATGCGGATTTGCTCTCTCTGTTGTCCGCCAGAATCCCGCCGTAAAGGCTGCTCTTGAGGCGTTAGAGGCGTCATTACATGAACGAGGTATCCTCGGGGGCACAGAGGCTCCCGGTGCCGCTAAGGACGACCCTACGGCCCTGGCGTTGGAACGTCGGGTCATGGCAGCCAAAGCCAAGGCTGAGCAGCGGGTGAAGGCGCTCGAAGAGCAGAATGCCGCCCTACGGGCCGAGATCGCAGACCTACGCGAGCAACTGGCGCGGTACAGGCACCTTGAAGAGCATCTGTACCGGACAGGGCGGATGCTTCCTCCATGAACGAAATCTCGGCCGAGATCCGCGTTGCCTCCATTCGCAGCCTTGGCCGGTGTGGTGGAGCCATTTTTGCAGGCAACACCGATACAGGCGAGCGCTATGTGGTCGTGGCCGACTACAAGTTGATTCCTGATGGACATCTGGTCGACCGGGGTCAGCAATGGCTTATTGAGGGTACAGCCTCGGTTCGAGAGGTTGTTGCGCCCAATGGCTTCAAGATCAATGAAACCCAGATTGCCGCCCGGAAGGCGGAACTCATCCGTCCCGCTGGGCGCAACATCATCACTTGGATTTCCGCGAATCCCGAGTACGTCGGTATCGGACACGTAAAAGCCGCCAAGCTTTACCAGCGCTTCGGACCGGAGTTGGTCAACGTCGTCAAGAACCGCGACATTCCAGCGCTTTGCGAGATCCTGAATGAGCAGTCGGCCGACCTGCTTTGCCGGGCATTCGAGAAGTTCAATGTCGCCAGCACCCTGCTATGGCTTGATCGTCTTGGCATTCCGCAGAAGATAGGCGCCAGCGTCATTGCGTTTTACCAGGATCAAGCGCAGACGAAAATAGAGGCCAATCCCTACGTCCTGATCAGCTTCGAGGCGCGGTGGTCAACGGTTGACGACATTGCTCGCAAGCGTTTCAACATCCAGCCAGACGATCCCCGCCGACTCGCCTCGGCTATTGAAGAGGCTCTTTACCGGGGCCTGAGCCAGGGGCATACCTGCCTGCCGTGCCGCGAAGCCCGTGCCATTGTCGTTCGACTGCTGGATTCGCCAGATCTGGCGACCAAGGCCATTGAGCAAAGCCGATCCAATAGTCAGTATCAGGTGATCGACGACCTTTACCAGCCTGCGGGCGCCCACCTCATTGAGCAATATGTCGCCGAGCGACTCCGTGCAATGATTCGGGGCGAGGATGGTACTGGTCAGGTAGGGTTGTTCACCCAGGTGGTCAGGAATCCGGCGGCGCTGCAGGAGGTTCTGTCGGAATACGAAGCCAGCCATGGCATCAGCCTAACTGCTGAGCAACGGCAAGCTGTCATGACGTGCGCCGCAGCCCGCCTCAGCCTAATCCTCGGCGGGGCAGGGACGGGCAAGACGACCGTCCTGAAAGCGCTTTATGCCGCACTGGAGCAAATTCAGCCCGGCATTCCGATCTATCAACTGGCCTTGGCGGGTCGAGCGGCGCAGCGCATGGCCGAAGCCAGCGGCCGGGAGAGTATGACCATTGCGGGGTTTCTGACCAAGGTCGAGCCGGGCAGCATCGAGCTTGGCACCGTTGTTGTCGTCGACGAGGTATCCATGGTCGACGTCATCCTGATGTACCGCCTACTGCGGCATCTTCCCGACGGCGTGCGCCTGATCCTAGTCGGAGACCCGTCGCAGTTGCCCCCGATTGGCCCCGGACTCGTCCTACATGCCTTGGCTGGAATTGACTCCATCCCGCAGACCGAACTCAAGGTGGTCAAGCGCCAGAGTGCGACCAGCGGCATCCCGCAGGTCGCGGCAGCCATTCGCGCCCATCAGGCACCTATCTGGGCGACATACACCGGAAAGCCACATGCCGGTGTGTCGTTCGTGCCGTGCCTACCGAAGGATCTCGAAGCCACGACACAACAGATATACGCCGAATTGGGCGGCACAGGACGGGACTACAGCGTCCATATCCTGTCCGTAACCAATTCCCGGATAGGAGGCGTCAAGAACCTCAATGCGGCGCTCCGTGGCAAGTACCAAACCGGAGCTGAGCAGGTGTACTGCTTTGATCCGGAGTATGGGATGGTGGGCGCGGGGACAACTGACCGGGAACCGATCAAGGTGGGCGATCTGGTTATCTATACTCAGAACGACTACCAACTCGGTCTGCGCAATGGGTCGCTTGGCCGGATCGTTCGTGCGTTACCTGTGACCGATGCGGATGATCTTTGCTGTATAGCGGAATTCGAGGGCGTCGAGTATGAATTGAATAGCTCCCAGTTGCTGGCGGTGAGTCATAGCTATGCGATCACCGTCCATAAAAGCCAGGGCAGCCAGTTCAAGCGGGTAATCGTGCCAATCCGTGAGTCGCGCCTGCTTGACCAAACACTGATCTATACCGCAGTCACCCGAGGCATTGACCAAGTGGTGTTGATCGGCGATGAACAAGCGACGCTGGCGGCAATCCGTGCGGCAGCGTCATCGGCGCGGCGGCATATCACCTTGCCTTCTTTATTTGATGAGGTACTGACATGAGCGGAGGGCTGTCAAGGGGATCGTGGAATAAATGGAGGGGACCCGCGCAGCGGGGAGGTTGCCGTTTATGCCGCGAAAGCCCCTTTACAGACCGTAGCGACCAATGCTCTGTGGCAAGGGGTGGGGTTAGGTTTATAACCCCACCCCCTGCCGCGCGGCGAGCGCGGGGTTTGGGGCAGCGCCCCAAGGTGTTGATGTTAGGAAGGTGAGATGAAGTCCAACAGTCGAGGGAGTTTGGGAGTGAAGTCACACACAATATATTCATGCAACGAATGCGGCGGACAGACGCCGAAGTGGCAGGGACAATGTCCGCATTGCAATGCATGGAACTCTCTAACTGAATCGGTGGCAGGCCCTGATGCCAAGAGCGGAAATCGGTTCAACTCATGGGCAGCAGGCGGAAAACTGCAGATGCTCTCTGAAGTCGGAACAGCGGAAGTGCAGCGAACGCCGACAGGTAGCTCGGAATTTGACCGCGTTTTGGGCGGTGGCCTAGTGCCAGGAGGAGTAGTGCTCATCGGTGGCGATCCTGGCATCGGCAAGTCAACATTGTTGCTACAGGTTCTAGCACATATATCAATGCAGCGCGGCACTTTATATGTGAGTGGTGAAGAGTCAGCGCAGCAGATCGCACTTCGCGCCAAACGCTTGTCGCTGGATGGAAATGGCCTACGTTTTTTACCGGAAATCCAGTTGGAAAAAATTCAAGCGGTCATCTCGCAGTGCAAACCAGACGTTGTAGTGATTGACTCAATACAAACACTATGGTCGGATCAACTAACATCCGCGCCGGGCTCGGTGGCACAAGTCAGAGAGTGTGCTGCGCAACTTACGCGCATGGCTAAGAGCGGAAACATTACGTTGTGCTTAGTGGGGCATTCGACCAAGGAAAACGTCCTGGCTGGGCCGCGAGTGCTGGAGCACATGGTAGATACCGTGTTGTACTTCGAGGGCGACGCACAGACATCTTTCCGTGTGATTCGCGCCTACAAAAACCGCTATGGCGCCGTCAACGAGCTTGGCGTCTTCGCGATGACACAAACGGGGTTACGCGAAGTAAATAATCCGTCGGCGCTGTTTCTTTCGCAGCATCACAAGCCGGTGCCAGGTAGTTGCGTGATGGTGACGCAGGAGGGCACGCGGCCATTATTGGTTGAAATTCAGGCGTTGGTCGATAGCTCCCACGGTAATCCACGTCGGCTGTCAGTCGGATTGGAGCAGAACCGGCTAGCCATGCTGCTTGCTGTTTTGCATCGCCATGCCGGCATCGTTTGCTACGATCAAGATGTGTTCATAAACGCGGTTGGCGGTGTGAAGATCTCGGAACCAGCTGCGGATCTTGCTGTGATACTGGCTGTAGTCTCATCGTTACGCAGCAAGCCTCTTCCTGAAAAGTTGGTTGTCTTCGGCGAAATCGGCTTGGCGGGAGAGGTACGCCCTGCGCCGCGGGGTCAGGAACGCCTCAAAGAAGCAGCTAAACTGGGATTTACGATGGCCATCATTCCCAAGGCTAATGCACCTAAACACAAGATACCTGGCATGGAAATAATCGCAGTTGGAAGGGTGGAGGAAGCGGTTGATGCTACGGCTTGAAGTCAATAACGCTGCGCAGATGAGCAAGAGGGATGCGGAAATGACGAAATGTTTGGCTACGCCTTCTTCCCGAGTGGCAGCTTGGGACTATTCTGTCATAACGGTTTGCGAGTCGGTGCCAAGGGCTCTGAAGTTAATGCTGCATATCCCGAGGTTATTTTTCAGACCAACATGTAGCTCTTAGAGACTGGCTGACGGGGAACGGCATCCGGCCTACAACCTGCTCGGCATCATTTACAACGAGTTCGGCAGATATCAAGATGCCGCTTGGTACTTGTTGGCCGCGAACCAAAGAACAAAAAGAAGCAAGGCAGCGTGGATCAACCTGCAGTCCATCCTTTCCAAACACCCGGAATTGCTCGCCGATGTTCCAAGTTTGGCCAACGCGGTCGCCATCCTCTCGCCGTTTCGCTTGATCCGCGCCTGAACGGCTGGTGTTTCCTTCGCAATGGACTCATCCAGGGTCTTGAAACTTGGCTTCTTCATACGTTTCCTCAGCGAACCGTAATTTTAAATCGCCTGCCAAACGAGCATTTATCGTAACAGAACACTGCGAACTTAGTCGTTATGTGGGGGCTTTTTTCATAGTGCCCTGGGTAATGTGAGGCGCGCAGGATGGGTAATCAGTCTCGCGCAATCAACACTGATTGATCCTTGAGTTGGGAAAACTTAGCCCGCGGAAACGGCAGAGGCTGATGGAGTCTGCTGGTTTATCACCTGGTTAGGGTAGTGGAGAGCGATGTCGCTCATTGTCGTAGAAGCAGCAATTGCTGTTTTTACGACAATGAACAGCAATAACCATGTACAGGCGTCGACAATAAGTTCTTGGTGGAAGGTACAATGCTCGAAGGCGATCGTTTCTTCAGCTCCACTGTATCGTCTGTAGTCCCTAGCCTAGAACCCAAACCCCGTTCCGGGCTTCTTCTTCGGACATTTGGAGGCTCAAATCAACGCGGGAAGCTCAAGAGAATCGAAAGCCTGAAACGCGACTGAGGACAGGATGGATATCCTGCCCCGGTTATTCCTCGGCTTGAATTGAATTTTGCAGGACCGACTACTTAGCGGGGAAAGTCCCTTCTACTATCTTCAATAGGGTTCTAGCTTCCTGCAGAATTGCATCAAGAGTCCTCGCCGACCGTTTGTCTCCATCCTTAAGTGAATACGAAACGGCTATGAGCGCAGCGGGATGTACTTCAAGCACTTTGGCGAGTTGGTCAATCTTGTCCAATGTTGGACTTTTTTGTGCCCTTTCCAGAGAACTTAGGTATGTTCGGCTAGATGCTAAATCGAAATCTTCTTGAGTCAGATGCTTCGCTTTTCTGGCACGCTTTAGAGTGAATGCAAAGGCTTGTCGAACATCCATGGTGTATTTCTCCGAAAAACCACCATGTATCCATAATGAACACTATAGGGCTACAATCTATAGTGTTCATTATGGAGGTCACAATGTTTCAGACAGCATCTCATGCACTTGATCCTCTGATGTCAGCAATTGCAGGGGAGGGGCAACACGTTTGGTCCTATGTAAATCTAGCGGCTAACCGGCCTTGGTTTTATGCTTGCTATAACTTGCATACCTCAGAAGGAGCTATCAGGGAAACCATAATGTTGAGTACCGTCGGTCAAGTTATAGACTTGTTGAAGCATGACAAGCAAATACTCAAGGTGAAGTTATTGATGCTGGTTAGCCCTCCAAGCCTAAATAGATCGATAAGTTGGCTAATGGAGCCTCTAAGCAAGATATGGGAAGCACGTATAACCGAGACTGAAAGGTACGCTGTGCTTTACGATCTGGCAAACGGAAAGCAATATATCGACTCGTTTGAGGACTTAAAGCCGTTCCAACTTTGCGATCTTCGCTGTCAAGTGAGGTTCGTCAGAAGGTAACATGATCGAGTACAGTACCACTGCACACCGCGCGGATCGTGCTATGGGAGGAAATGCTAGCATTCGGCAGCGCGTCATCCGCAGAATCGAAAAACCGGGAAGAAACATGCTGTCTGTAACTGTACTAAAAGGCATGATGCGCAACCCAATCAGGCCGGTATCGTTTGAAAACATAAATAAGTTGTCCCTGCTAGACGGCGCAAATACGGGCGGGTTGACCTGATGGCGGAGTGCGAGCACCTGTTCCGGATGATATGAAGGCATGGGAAGCAATGCCGCCGGTTGGCAGAGAAATATGCTGAGCGAGAGGATGGCAAATAATGGCAAAGAACAAGAAAAGCTCTTACCCGTCTTGCGATGGGCCTCTCTCGACGGAAGAAATTGCTTGGCTTCAAGAAATCGCCAAGCAGATGCTGCCCAAAGGAAGAAAGATATTCACGCAATCAATTATTGAGCCAGATGACTTGCTCTCCGTTGATGAGCTGATTGCGAGACTCTCACCGGACCAACAGCAGGAAGTGCGAGCAAAGGCCGAGACAATAAATCGAGCGCGGGCATTGGCTCGACGGCAGGAGGATTGTGTTCATGACTGGCAGCGTGACGGGCAGACCCCGACGGCAATTCGCTGGTTCTGCCAAAAATGTTTCTTGAGTAAGATGGAATAGGCCACAAGTAAGGACAACATGTTTAGGAATGTGTATTTCCTCTCTCAACGCCAAGCCGAGAAGATCGAAGGGCGTAAGGACTTGAGCGTTGTTTCCATCCACGCGCGTCACCAACCACCGCGTTTTCAGGGAAGTTTTGCCGATGTGTTGCACTTATCTTTTGATGATCACGATCCAGAGCGGGACGGAATGGATGCGCTGCAAGAGAAATTTTCGGTCAAACACGCAGATGCCCTGAAATCATGGCTTGAACCGTATTTGCAAGCCCACGATACCTATCATCTGTTGGTACATTGCCATGCCGGTATTTCGAGGTCAGCCGCGATTGCTTGGTGGATGCACCAAGCCCATGGTGCCAAACTTCGGACAACCTACCCTCCCTGTTACTTGAATCGACACGTTCTGCGGGTGCTTGATCCCACCATCAAACCTCCGCCGATGCCAGTCGATGCGCTTCAGATGCCTCCATCACGCGATCTCGAATTGCCGCCAAATTTTGATGAAGATGATTAGCGCACGGTATTACCATTCAATCGCCGCGCCTTGTTTAGATAGGCTAAGTGCAATCTGAGGTTGGAAGCATGAATCCTACGTGGCCCCGATCTTTGGTCCGTATCGTGCAAAACCGGGTTGGCAATTCCAGAATCCTGAAGGCCTGTTTCGTGCAATTGAAGGTTGAAACGGAAAATGCCAAAGGCGGCAATGTAGGGAAAAGGGTCACTAGGAGATGATTTCGCTGGGTCGGCACCCGGCCAAAGCGGTAGCTCGCGCCAGCCATTCCATGTGAGCGATTGGCGCCGTTTCGACCGAAATTGAACGGCAGGTATTCGGCAGTGAATGTGGGATGCTCGCTGACTCAACTCGCCATGCAACGGTCAGTGGACTTGAAGAAACCTGCGGCAGCTTCAATTCGACACCGGTCATTCCACAGCTTCAATTATGCAGTGCATGATGGCCCATTGCCGCAACATCCCCTTTTCTCCTGAATCGGCGGGCAGGGTACATCCCCATACGAACAGAACACGCAACAATCGCCTTTCTTGGGCTTGAGCAGCGCGTGACATTCTTCGCACTCGTAGAACCACTGGCAGGCGTCTGTCGGCATGGTTTCCTTTTTTTGGTGAGTGCAGATCGGGCAGGTCAGTGTCGATTCAAGTCTCATCGATTACTCGGTCAATTGCGCCAAACCTTTGGCATCAATTGGTGCTTCGGGTATCTGCCGAAGCACCAATGTTGGATATCGTTACGATGATGGGTGACATCATTCAAAACGCACTGAATGGCATCGACGGTAATTCAGTGATCACCACTGGCTTAGCACAGCGCATGCTGGACATCATGGATGATTTGCCTAGCATCTACCCGGATAGTTTGGCATATATGGGTCTGAATTTATTACCTGTTGCTAAACTGGAAGACATTACTCAATCAACTTTAGGCCATGACATTCCGGACGTTGCCATGGACGCTACCCAAATGCCCAGCTTTTTTCGTGCCATTGCGCGAGGTCTGTGACAGTTCGTTAAGGATACCGCAGTGGGCTGCGTCCTGTGCCTCATGGCATCGTTCGCGCAAGCTCTTAAGCTGCTTCTCCAGTGCGCGAAGTTCGCGTATGCGTGCAGCCACATGGCCGATGTGAGCATCCAGCAGAGTGTTCACTTCACCACAGTTCCCTGTGGGTACGTCCTTGAAGCGCAGCAGTTCCCGAATCTCGGCCAGCGTCATGTCCAGCGATCGGCAGTGGCGGATGAACGACAGCCGTTCGGCATGAGCATCCGCATAGATGCGGAAATTTCCCTCGCTGCGCGCGGGCGCGGCCAGCAATCCTTCCCGCTCGTAATAGCGGATAGTCTCTACCGGTGTGCCGGTAACCCCGGCCAGTTCGCCAATTTTCATGTTTTCGCCCTCGGCAGGGGTAAATGCTGTCGCCAGCATTTTATTCTCTTGACTCTGTAGTGGCTACAGGTTGTCAAATCATCGCCAATGCCAAGCAAAGGAGTCGAGCATGAGCGAATGCAAGGCCAGCGGGTGCGGTTGTTCGTCCGTGTCATCACCACGGATGGAGTCGTCTTCCATCGGCTCCAGGACGGCGCTGTTTCGTATCGACAACATGGACTGCCCCACCGAGGAGGCGCTGATCCGCAACAAGCTGGGGGTTCTCGACGGCGTAACCGGACTGAACTTCAACTTGATGCAGCGCACGTTGGCCGTAAGTCATCGGCTCGAATCGCTGGCGCCGGTCGAAGCGGCCCTGCGCGCCATCGGTTTTGAGGCGAAACTTGAGTCGGGCGACGCGGCAGGTACCGTCGAATCCGAAGAACCGCTACCCAAGACCAACTGGTGGCCGATGGCGCTTGCCGGGGTCACCGCAACGCTGGCCGAGGTCGTGTACTGGATCAACGGCGGGGATCACTGGGTCGTCGTGATCCTTGCTCTGGTGGCGATTTTCACTGGCGGCCTGTCGACTTACAAGAAAGGCTGGATCGCGCTCAAGAACCGCAATCTGAACATCAACGCGCTCATGTCGATCGCAGTGACCGGCGCGATGCTCATCGGGCACTGGCCGGAAGCGGCGATGGTGATGTTTCTCTTCGCGCTGGCCGAGGTGATCGAGGCCAAGTCGCTCGACCGGGCACGCAACGCGATTCGCGGTTTGATGGATCTTGCCCCCGAAACCGCGACCGTGCGCCAGGATGATGGGAGCTGGGTGGAAATGCCGGCCAAGGGAGTGCCACGGGGGGCCGTGGTCCGCCTGCGGCCCGGCGAACGGATCGCCCTCGACGGAATGGTCACCAGCGGACGCTCGACGGTGAATCAGGCGCCCATCACCGGCGAAAGCCTGCCGGTAGACAAAGCCGAGGGCGACAGCGTGTTCGCGGGCACAATCAACGAGGTGGGATCGCTCGAATACCAAGTGACGGCGGAGGCAAGCCATTCCACGCTGGCCCGGATCATTCACGCCGTCGAGTCGGCTCAGGGCAGCCGCGCGCCGACCCAGCGTTTCGTTGACCAGTTCGCCCGGATCTACACGCCGGCCGTGTTTGCAGTCGCGCTGCTGGTGGCTGTCGTGCCGCCGCTGGTCTTCGCCGCGGCGTGGCTGGATTGGGTGTACAAGGCCCTGGTGCTGCTGGTGATTGCCTGCCCGTGCGCGCTGGTGATCTCTACCCCCGTCACCATCGTCAGCGGCCTGGCCGCCGCCGCGCGCAAGGGCATCCTCATCAAGGGCGGCGTGTATCTCGAAGAGGGACGCAAGCTGATGACCCTGGCGCTCGACAAGACGGGCACGATTACCCACGGCAAGCCAGCGCAGACCGACTTCATAGCGCTGAGCGGCGATCCGGACCAAACCCGCATGGTGGCCGCCAGTCTCGCCGCGCGCTCCGACCATCCGGTGTCGCTGGCCGTCGCCCGTGCCGCAACCGAGGCGGGACTGGTGCGGCGCGAAGTGGCCGATTTTTCCGCCATCCTTGGCCGGGGGGTGCGGGGCAGCATAGACAGCCACCTCTACCAACTCGGCAACCACCGACTGATCGAGGAACTGGGACTGTGCTCGGCGGAGATCGAGGCCAAGCTTTTTGCGCTGGAACGCCAAGGCAAGACGGCGGTGTTGCTGACTAACCAGACCGGTGTGCTGGCCATTTTCGCGGTCGCCGACACGGTGCGCGAAACGAGCCGCCAAGCCATCGCCGATTTGCATTCCCTCGGCGTGAAAACAATGATGCTCACCGGCGATAACGTTCATACGGCCGAAGCCATCGCCCGCGAAGTGGGCATCGACGAGGCAATAGGCAACTTGCTCCCGGAAGACAAACTCAAGACTATCGAAGGGCTCCTGACGAACGGTAATGGCGGCAAGGTTGGCATGGTGGGCGACGGCATCAACGATGCGCCCGCCTTGGCCCGCGCAGACATTGGCTTTGCCATGGGCGCTGCCGGCACGGACACCGCCATCGAGACGGCGGACGTGGCGCTGATGGACGACGACCTGAGAAAGATCCCTGCCTTCGTGCGCTTGTCACGGGCCACGGCTGCGGTGCTGACGCAGAACATCGTGCTCGCGCTCGGCATCAAGGCGGTGTTTCTGGTGTTGACCGTCACCGGGCAAGCGACGATGTGGATGGCGGTATTCGCCGACATGGGCGCCAGCCTGTTGGTGGTGTTCAACGGTCTGCGCTTGATCAACTACTTCGCGAAGCCCGAATAACGATCTACAAGACAGCCGCGCCCTCTGATATACTCCGCCGCCATGCGCTCCTGCCTCGCCTTCCTTCTGGTGATCCTGCTTTCGCTCAACGCCACGTTTGTAGCGGCGGCCAGCTATTGCCAGCATCAGCAGGAATCACCACAAGCGGCGCATTTCGGCCATCACACCCATCAGCATCATGGCTCGACCGACAAGTCGAGCGACACCGGCACCCAGATCGATCCCGACTGCGGGTTCTGCCATCTGTCGTTCTCGTCGTTCGTACCGACCTTGCCACCGATGCTGGACGACAACAACCCCTCCCAACTTGTCGTGTCACCCGCTGCAGAATTTCACTCCGCCACCGTCGATCCCTTCGACCGTCCACCACTCGCCCGCCTCGCCTGATCCGGCGGGACGCGCTTCAATTTTTAGTCCTTGACGGCTGACCAGATCCACATCGGTGGGTCTGTCGGCATGTCCCGTCGGATTCTTCTCATGGTTCAACATACTGAGGAATTCGATGAACAAGACACTGTTGCTATTGCTCGGGCTGCTTGCCACACTGCCCGTTCACGCACAAAACCCGCAACACCTGGTCAAGGCGGTCACAACGCCTGAGCCCCTTGGGCTCGCTGCGACGGCCACCGACCTGCCGCTGACCCTGGAACACGCCTGGCAACTCGCGGAACAGGCCAATCCTGCCCTGAAGATCGCCCTGGCGAACCTCGCCACCGCCGAAGGGCAACTCGCCGACGCCCAGGGATTGCTCTGGAACAATCCGCAGATCGCCGTCGAACGCGTGCGGCGTACGCTTCCCGATCCGGGATCCGTCGAACGGACGCAGCGCGAGTGGAGCGTGGGCGTGACGCAAACGCTGGAGATCGCCGGCCAGCAGGGCTATCGCCGGACAGCGGCCGAACAGGAACTGGCGGCCCTGCGCGAAACCATCGAGGAAACCCGCCGGCAGCTACGCGCCGAGATCGAGCAGAAGTTTGTCCGCGTGGTGAGTTTGCAAATGCGCGCCGAAATGGAAACGGGCCTGGTCGAGCTGATCAAGAGCAACAGCGCAGTCACCCGGAAGCGCTTCGACGCCGGAGAAGACACCAAGCTTGACGCCAATCTCGCCGAAGTGGAACTTGGGCGCGCGCGCAACCAGCTTGAGACGGTCGGCGAGCAACTGATCCAGGCGCGCGCCGACCTGGCCGTCTTGCTGCAACTGCCGGCGGAGAAGCTGCCTGTCGTCAAAGGGGCACTCGTCGCGAAACCGGAACTGCCCTACACCCTGGAACAGTTGATGGCAGCGGCGGCGAGCCGGGCGCAATTGCGCGCCCTCGACCACCGCGAGCAGGCGGCGCGCAACCGGCTGGGCCTCGAACGCGCGGCGGTCTACCCCGACATCACCGTCGGCCTGAACTCCGCCCGCGAAGGCCCCGGCGATGCCCGCGAGAGGCTTGTCGGATTGAGCGTCTCCGTTCCGTTGCCGCTCTTTCGCCGCAACGCCGCCGGCATCGGCAAGGCGGGGGCGGAACTGACGCAGGCGGAGATCGAGAAACAGGCGGCCGGCCGCGACATCCACGCGCGCGTCCTGGCCCTTTGGCAGAAGCTCGACAGCTTGCGCCAACGGACTCAGCGGCTGGATCAGTCGGTATTGCAACGCCTCGAAGAGAACCAGCGCCTGTCCAGCGCCGCCTATCGCGCGGGCGAGATCAGCCTGATCCAGATGCTGCTCGCCACCCGACAGGTACTCGACACCCGCCGCGAAGTGCTGGAGGCGATGACCGATTTCGTCTTGACCCGCAGTGAACTGGAGCAGACCGCCGGCTGGACGGCGACGAAATGAAGCCCGGCCACCGTACCACCGACTCCCTGACGAACACACGCATCGGAAAAGAACTCATGAAGACATCGAAAGTGAACCTCGGCATCGTGCTGGCAATCGGCATGACGACGCTTTTCCTCACCGGCTGTGGCCAACCCGAGTCGCCAACAGCGTCAGCGGCCCAACCGGTCGCGCAGAAGCCCGGCGCGCCGGCCGACATGGCGGCGGACCAGCCGGGCGGCAAGCTCGCCGAGCACGGCGAAGCGGGACATGGCGAAGCAGAAACCTTGAAGCTGACCCCCGAGGCCATCCAGACCGCTGGGATCAAGATCGAAGCGCTGGCGGAGCAGGAAATCAGCGAGCAATTGATGCTGACTGCCACCATCCAGCCCAATCAGGATCGCATCACGCACGTCGCGGCGCGGGTGCCGGGACGCATCGTCAAGGTCCACGTCAAACTCGGCGACCAGGTGAAGGCGGGGCAAACGCTGGCGTTGCTCGACAGCCTGGAAGTCGGCGAGGCGTACTCGACCTATCTCCAGGCAAAGACTCAGCTCGCGGTGGCCAAGGCCGACTTCGAGCGTGCCGAGAAGCTCCATGGCGACCAGATCATCGCCCAGAAAGACCATTTGCGTGCCCACGCCGAGTACGACAAGGCGAAAGCGTCATTCGCGGCAACCGGGGACAAGCTGCGCATGCTGGGGGTGAGCCCGGCGCCGGCCGACGACGGCAGGGCCGTGTCCACCTTCCCGCTGACTACACCGTTCGCCGGAACGGTCATCGAGAAGCACGCCATCCTCGGCGAACTGGCCCAGCCGGACAAGCAGATATTCACCGTGGCCGACCTCTCCCGCTTGTGGATCGAGGCCAATCTCTTCGAAAAGGATCTTGGCCGCATCAAGACGGGAGCGGCGGCGGTTGTCACCGTCGACGCATATCCTGGCGAGTCCTTCCAGGGCAGGCTCACCTACATCGCGGCGGTCGTGGACAAGGATACGCGCACCGTCCAGGCCCGAGTCGAGGTCGCCAATCCGGGCGGACGGCTCAAACCCGAGATGTTCGCCACCGCCGCCATCCGTACCAGCGGCACAGCCGGCGCTGCGGGCAAAGGCAAGGCACTGCTGCTGCCGCAGGAGGCCGTGGTGCTGATGCAGGGACAGCCGACCGCCTTCGTCGAGGAACGCGGCGGCTTCGAGCCGCGTGCCGTCGAGCTGGGAGAAAAGCTGCGCGAACGGGTCGTGATCAAGAACGGGCTGAAGGCCGGCGAGCGGGTGGTGACCGCAGGCGCCTATGCGCTCAAGGCCCGCCTGCTCAAGTCGCAGATCAGCGACGAACATTAAGAGGCCGCCATCATGCTCAATGCAATCGTCGATGCTTCGTTGCGTTACAAGCTGCTGGTGCTGGTCGGCTTCCTGATTCTTGCCGGTTTTGGCGTCCAGGCATTCCGTCAAGTACCGGTGGACGCCTTTCCGGATGTGACACCGGTTCAGGTCAATATCTATACCGAATCACCGGGGCTGGCCGCCGAAGATGTCGAAAAACTCCTGACCTTTCCAGTCGAAGCTACGATGGCCGGACTGGCAGGAGTGGAAGCGGTCCGCTCCCTTTCGATGTTCGGGCTGTCCTACGTCAGTGTTTATTTCAAGGACAACGTGGATATTTACTTCGCCCGGCGCCTGGTCGGGGAGAAGCTGCTGGAAGCCAAGGAACGCCTCCCCCAAGGCTACGGCGAGCCGGTGATGGGGCCGAACAGCGCTGGCCTCGGGCAGGTGTTCTGGTACACCATCGAATCGGCAGACAAAAAACTTTCGGCGATGGACTTGCGCACGCTGCAGGACTGGAACGTACGCCTGGTGCTACGAACGGCTCCCGGCCTGGACGACGTGATGTCCTGGGGCGGCCAGGAAAAGCAGTTCCAGGTGCTGATCGACCCGCAAAAGCTTATCAAATACGGGCTTACCTTCAAGACGGTGATGGAGACGCTGACCGCCAACAACCGGCAGGTCGGCGGTCAATACGTGAACCTCGGACAGGAGCAGTATCTGGTGCGCGGACTGGGGCTGGTGTCGAATAGCCGCGATATCGGTTCGATTGTCGTTGCACAACGCGAGGGCACGCCGATCTATGTGCGTGACGTGGCCCGGGTACAGGAAGGGCCGGCGCTACGCTTGGGCGCCATCACGCGCAATGGCGTTGAGGTGATGCTTGGCATGGCGCTGGCACGGGTCGGTGAAAACGCTCAGAACGTTACCGATGCGGTAAAAGAAAAGGTAAAGATTGCACAGCAGACCCTGCCGGCAGGGGTGTCGATTATCCCCGTGTACGACCGTACGGAAATCGTGCAGAAAGCCGTCAAGACCGCCGAAGACGCCTTGCTGCAAGGCTCGATCCTTGTTGCCATCGCTTTGTTCCTGTTTCTCGGTGATATCCGCTCTGCCGTGGTTGTCATCGTCACGCTGCCGCTGGCGATGTTGATTGCGTTCCTGTTGATGCAGCACTTTGGCCTTTCGGCCAATCTCATGTCGCTGGCCGGACTTGCCATCGGCATCGGCATGATGGTGGACGGCGCGGTGGTGATGGTGGAAAACGGCTTCCGGCTGCTTTCCCATCGGAGAGACCGGGTGGTTGACCGAACTCACGTCATTCTGGAAGCGGCGCGTGAAGTGATCAACCCGATCGCGTTTTCCATTCTGATTATCATCGTGGTGTTCATGCCGCTGCTCTCGCTGACCGGGCTGGAAGGCAAGATGTTCAAACCGATGGCGCTCACCATCACGTTCGCCATGGCGGGTTCCCTGCTGCTCACCATGACGCTGGTGCCGGTGCTCTCGGCGCTCATCCTCAAGCCCAGGGAAGAGAAGGACACCTGGCTCGTACGCAACGCGAAGCGCTTTTATCTGCCGCTTCTGGACTGGTCTCTCGACAACAAGAAGCGGGTGGTCATCGCGGCGCTCGCCCTGCTGAGTCTTTCCGTGGCGCTCTTCCCGTTCCTCGGCAAGGAGTTCATGCCGACGTTGCAGGAAGGCGCGATCATGTTCCGCGTCACCAGCATTCCCTCCACCTCGCTTGAGGAATCGATACGCGTGTCGCAACAAATCGACGCCGTACTCAAGAAGAACTTCCCGCAGACCAGGTCGGTGCTGGCGATGGCCGGGCGCGCCGAAAAAGGCGAAACCGGCGACGCCAACTACATGGAAATCCTGGTTGACGTGAAGCCCGAGAACGAATGGCCGGAAAAAATGCCGATGGCCGTCTTGTCGGCGGCAATGCAGGAAAAACTGGAGCGGGCTATCCCGACCGCGGTGTTTGCCGCCACCCAACCGATCCAGATGCGAGTGGAGGAGTTGATTTCCGGGGTGCGCGCGACACTGGCGCTCAAAGTCTATGGCCCGGACCTCGCGACGCTGGACAGCCTTGCCGCGCAGTTTCAAGGCGTGCTGGGCAAAGTGCCGGGAATTGCCGACTTGTCGCTGGAGGCAAATAAGGGCAAGCCGCAGATCGTGCTGAAAGTCAATCGAGAGGAAGCGGCGCGCTATGGCATCAACGCCGACGAAATACTGGAGGTGGTGCAAGCGGGCATCGGTGGCAAGGCGGTCAGCACCCTGATTGACGGCGTGCGCCGCTTCGACATCGTGGTGCGGCTCGACACGCCGTTCCGCGACAGTTTGCAGGCCATCGCCAACATCCCGATCCGCACCCAGAATGGCGCGCTTGTCCCTTTGTCGCGCGTAGCGTCCGTCGAAACGGACGAAGGCTACTCCTTCGTCCGGCGCGAGCAGTTGCAGCGCTACGCGGTGATTCAGATGGATGTGAAAGGCCGTGACGTTGACGGCTTCGTGAAGGATGCGGAAACCCGTATCCGAAGCCAAGTCAAGCTGCCCGAAGGCTACTGGATCGAGTGGGGCGGCGCATTCGAGAACCAGCAGCGCGCCATGGCTCGCTTGGCCGTTATCGTGCCGCTGACCATCGGCTTGATCTTCCTGCTGCTGTATACCGCCTTTAATTCTTTGCGTCACGCCACGCTGATTATCGCCAACATACCGTTTGCCATCATCGGCGGTATCGTTGGCCTGTTCATCAGCGGGCAGTATGTGTCGGTTCCGTCCGCCATTGGTTTCATCGCGGTGTTCGGAGTCGCGATGCTCAATGGCATCGTGCTGGTGTCTTTCCTCAACGATTTGCGGCGACAGGGATTGTCTATCCGCGATGCGGTGAGACAAGGGGCTGCGCTGCGATTACGGCCGGTACTGATGACGGCCTCGGTGGCGATCCTTGGACTGATCCCGATGCTGTTGTCGCAAGGTGCCGGGGCGGAGACGCAGCGACCGCTGGCAACGGTCGTGGTGGGCGGGTTGTTCACATCCACCGCGCTGACCCTGCTGCTGTTACCGCTCATGTATGAATGGCTGGAAACCCGCCGCGAACGCAAGGGCGTCGCGTCCTGAAACCACAGCGGCCCCGGTGGAACGGGGCCGCCCACCGGAGAATCGACATGAAAGTGATCAAGGCATTCATTCACCAACACCGCGCCGCCGATGTGATCCAGGGTCTCAAGGCAGCGGGCGGCCGCAATCTGTTCATCACCACGGGCAAGGGCATGCTCGTGGCCATGGATGCTGGCGAGCAGCATTACTCGATGAACCTCGCGGACACCGTAATCGAAGAGTGCAAACTGGAGCTGCTATGCGAAGACGAGCAAGTCGACGGTTTGGTGGCAGTCGTCCGCGAAAAAGCACGAACCGGGAAACCGGATGCGGGATGGGTTTACGTGACGGATATCATGCAGGCCATTCCCATCGGTGACCGTGAGTAGACCACCAACCATTTTTACCCACTAACGATTTCAATAATGAAAGGACATCCCATGAAAACGAATCTCCTGATCGTTGCCGGCATTGCTCTCGGATTGAGCGCCTGTGCGTCGACCGTCTCCATGCAATCGCCCCGCGCCGATGCAAAGGCCAGCGCCACCGTGACGCGCGGTCTATTCGAGCCCTATCTCGTCGAGGTCAAGCTCGATGGCAAGACCTATCGCGGCGAATGGCGGACCAGCGATCCGACGACTGAACAAAAAGCCGCAACGACATATCCGCACCTGAAACACATTGGTCAGGTGCGATCGACGCTCACGGCTGACGATGGCAGTACGCTCGACTGCCGCTTCCAGACGCATGGGGATACCGCCGAAGGGTCATGCTCAGGCAACGGCCGCGATTATCCGCTGGCGGGGAAGTAGACCTTGGGGCGCAACGGCAGAGTAGCGATCGGAAGCAACCAATGGCGAGGGACAACGGCCAGTCATTGGCCTGGCCGCTGCCGCGCACGGAGGCAGAGCAATTTCGGAAACTATTTGAACGGATGCTCGAATGACAGATAGAGCAAAACGCCCTTGGTGTCCGATGACGAGCCTATGCCTCGCGGGAAGGAAAGACCCGAGACGATCTGCAAACCGGATTCATAATTGCGGGCAAAGCGGACCCCAGGATTGATGAGGGTCGTTGTTTCGCGTTGTTTGCTGCCATCCGGTTGAACCGACTCGTTGGTTGTTCGAACGGCTTCCAGCATCAGGTTGAAATTCTCGGTTGCCAGGAATATGAGGCTCGCACCGTAGTTGGTTCCGTGCGTATTCGCCTTTGCGCCGCCCGGCTCCTTGCTGCCCGGTGTGTAGGTGGCGCCGAGATTGAAATGGGATACGAATTTTTCGGACAGTTCCAGACTCAAGGGCAAATTGGTCTGAAGTCCCGCAGAACCTGCTCCGAGTCCCTTCTTGTAGTTCCCAGTTGGCAGGATGACCGATAGGCGCGGAGAGAATGCCACTCGGTCCTTCAATATGGCCTGGTAGCGATAGTTCAGCGCAATGTCCCCAATGCCTCTCGCATTTCCGGGATCTGTCAGACGTGTGATGGGAATGGTGTATGACAACTGATGCGTTTCGTCCGGTACGGGCCATTCCTGGGTAAAGGTGTAAAACCAGTCCTTCGTGTTTTGGTTGTACATCATGCTCTGGATATGCTGAACAACGCCCGCCTCCTGGTTGTAAGCCTCTTCCACCAGAAACGAGTTGTCCTGGATTTTTTTGGCCCCTTCCGCAAGACACTGCAACGGCACCATAGCCGAAAAGATCAACGCCCATAAAAATTGTTGCCTCACTTGATAACCTCCTTGATGATTCGATTCGCTGTTTTCCCGCCTGCTAACCCTAGCGCGGCTCGTAACATAGCACATCTTGTTGAACTTCTTGAAAAAGAGGGGCAACGAGCAACCTAAATCGCACGGAGTTGCAGCGCCATCACTAATGTGGATGTGCGCTTTCGTCTTTCATGATCTTCGGATCGGTGTCCCAAGCGTGTCTTCCATTGGCACTCTGCCGGAAACGGACAATGCAACCTGAAGCGATCTGACGAATAGCATCTGGTGCTTTGACCGCCTGATGTACTAATGCGACTGGCGACTGACGGATCAAATGGTGTCACGAATCCGCACCAAACCAGCGTCCGAATTTATTGCGGGCATAAGCAATCGACGCAGCCGGAGGCCGTTCTGTGCACCTCTGAGTCATTCGCAGAGTAATGTTCACGTTGCTTTCTGTGTCACAATTCTGTGTCGCGCAACGCTTTATGGGAATCAATCACCTATTGCGGATAGTTGATTGATTTTGACGGTCGCGCATTCTGGTCCGCGGCAACGCTATACTAGGATACATACTACATACTTAGCAAAATGTTCGTATTGGTCTTAAATACTTGGTTACTCACTCACTCATTGTTTAAGTATGTATTTAAACGGCTTATAAGTGTCCCGGTTGCGGCGTGTGGAATACGCTGGTCGAGACGATCGCGGAAACATCCACCGCGAATCAAAATAATCGCTTCGCTGCCCTGGCCGGCTCGAGCCGACTGCAACAGTTGTCCGAAATTCAGCCGCGCCTGGAACCGCGCACAGCGACCGGCATCGAGGAATTCGATCGGGTGCTCGGCGGCGGCCTGGTCGCCGGCGGCGTCGTGCTGATCGGCGGCGATCCGGGCATCGGCAAGTCGACGCTGTTGCTGCAAGCGCTTTGCCGTCTCGCCCAGGCAGGCCAGAACGTGCTTTACGTGAGCGGCGAGGAATCCGGCGAGCAGGTGGCCCTGCGCGCCCGGCGCCTGCAGTTGCCGACCGAGGGCCTGGCGCTGCTGGCGGAAATCAGCCTGGAAAAAATCCTCGCCACCTTGGCCCGCGAACAGCCGGCAGTGGCGGTGATGGACTCGATTCAGACGCTCTATTCCGAAGTGCTGCAATCCGCTCCCGGGTCGGTGGCGCAAGTGCGCGAGTGCGCGGCGCATCTGACGCGCTACGCCAAGCAGTCGGGCACCTGCATCATCCTGGTCGGGCACGTCACCAAGGAAGGCGCCCTGGCCGGACCGCGCGTGCTGGAACACATCGTCGACACCGTGCTGTATTTCGAAGGCGAAACTCATTCCTCCTTCCGCCTGGTGCGCGCCGTCAAGAACCGCTTCGGTGCGGTCAACGAACTGGGCGTGTTCGCCATGACCGACAAGGGGCTGCGCGGCGTTTCCAACCCTTCCGCGCTGTTCCTGTCGCAGCATGCACAGGAGGTTTCGGGCAGCTGCGTGATGGTGACACAGGAAGGTTCGCGTCCATTGCTCGTGGAAATCCAGGCGCTGGTCGATTCCACCCATGCGCCGAATCCTCGCCGGCTTACGGTTGGTCTCGAGCAGAACCGCCTGGCGATGCTGCTCGCGGTTTTGCACCGGCATGTCGGCATCGTCTGCTTCGATCAGGATGTATTCGTGAATGCCGTCGGCGGCGTGCGCATCAGCGAACCGGCGGCAGACCTGGCGGTGCTGCTGGCGATCGTCTCGTCGCTGCGCAACATACCGCTGCCGGCCAAATTGATTGCCTTTGGCGAAGTCGGCCTGGCGGGTGAAATCCGTCCTGCTCCGCGTGGCCAGGAACGCCTCAAGGAAGCCGCCAAGCTCGGTTTTACTCATGCATTGATTCCCAAGGCGAATGCACCCAAGCAGCCGATCAAGGGCATGGAGGTGATTGCACTGGATCGCGTCGAGCAGGCCATCGAACAGCTACGCACCTTCTGATGGGAACTTTGCGTCTGATGTGGCGCATGCTGCTGCGCGATTGGCGTGCGGGGGAACTGACGGTGCTGGGTTTGGCGTTGCTGCTTGCAGTCACGAGCCTGTCCAGTGTCGGTTTTCTTACGGATCGGGTGGCCCAGGCATTGATCCGGGAATCGCATCAGCTGCTCGGCGGCGATCTGTTGCTGACTGCAGATCATCCCTGGAAAGCCGAGATTCGTCAGGAAGCGCAGCGCCGCGGTTTGCGGCTCGCTGACAGCATCATCTTTCCCAGCATGGTCAGAGCGTATGACAGCGTACATCTTGCTGAGGTCAAGGCCGTGGCACCGGGCTATCCCTTGCGCGGCGCCTTGCGCACAGCCACTGCACCCAACCAGAGCGATACCGAAACAAGCGACATTCCCCAACGTGGAACAGTCTGGCTGGACGAACGCCTGACTGCAGCGCTGAATGCCAGCCCCGGCATGGATGTCCTGCTCGGTACCAGTCATCTGAAATTCACCCGCGTACTCACGCTTGAGCCGGACCGCGGCGCCAACCTGTTTGCTTTCGCCCCGCGCCTGCTGCTGCATCTCGACGATCTGCCCGCAACGGCGCTGATCCAGCCGGGCAGCCGCATTACCTATCGTTTGCATCTGGCCGGCGAGGCGAGTCAGGTCGAGTTGTTCAGTGCCTGGGTCAAACCCTTGCTGGGACGGGGAGAGCGGCTCGAGGATCTAAGCAATGCGCGTCCGGAAATTCGCACCATGCTCGAACGTGCCCAGAAATTCCTGAATCTGGCTGCGCTGCTGGCCGTGGTGCTTGCCGCAGTGGCGGTGGGTTTCGCCTCCGACCGCTATATGCGCCGGCATCTTGACGGTTGTGCCGTGATGCGTTGTCTGGGCGCACGCGAATCCCAGGTGTTGGCGATTCATGGCGGCGAGTTTCTGCTGTTCGGTCTGCTGGCTGCATCGAGCGGTTGCCTGCTCGGTTATGCCGTGCAATTGGGCTTGCAACGGATCCTCGATGGTTTGCTGCTTGCCAGTCTGCCCGCGTCATCCTGGCGACCATGGGCACATGGCATGCTGGTCGCCCTGGTGCTGGTGGCCGGCTTTGCGGCGCCGCCGCTGCTGCGTTTGCGCTCGGTGACTACCCTGCGTGTGCTGAGGCGCGAATGGGCTGAGGACGAGACCTTGTCTTGGACCGCCTATTTCTCAGGCTGTTGCGCCATCGTCGGGCTGATGTTCTGGATTGCCGGCGACTTGCGCCTGGGTGCGGTGGTGGCCGGCGGTTTTCTCGTGGCGCTGACCTTATACGCATTGCTGGCGCATTTTTTTTTGCGGTGGCTCGGTAGAGCTGCTGCTGGAGCCGCTTCGAACTGGCGTATCGGTTTGATCAACCTGAGCCGGCACGGCAAGGCTAGCTTGTTGCAGACCGTGGCGCTCGGCCTGGGACTGACCGCGCTGCTGCTGTTGACGGTGGCGCGTCAGGATCTCCTGGAAAGCTGGCAGCGCAAGGTCCCAGCGGATGCGCCGAATCGCTTCATGATCAACATACAGCCGGAACAGCGGGAGGCGCTACTCGAGTATTTTTCGAGCCAGGGCCTGGCCAGACCGACGCTGGAACCCATGGTGCGCGGGCGCCTGGTGCAGATCAACGGTCAGGTCGTGACCAGCACAAGATATGCCGACGAACGTGCGCAGCGCCTCGTCGATCGGGAGTTCAATCTTTCGTGGACTGCCGAGTTGCCTTATGGCAATAGCGTCGATGCGGGCCAGTGGCATGGACAGGGTGCCGGTATTGCGTCGACCGCGACCGAATTTTCGGTGGAGCAGGGCTTGGCGGAAACGCTGCAGCTGGCACTCAACGACGAGCTTGCCTACGAGATCGCCGGCAGGAGGCTGAGCGGAAAAATCACTTCACTGCGGCGCCTCGACTGGGATTCGATGCGGGTGAATTTCTTTGTCATCACGCCGCCAGGCTATCTGGAAAAGTTTCCCGCCACCTATATCACCAGCTTTCATCTGCCGTCAGGTCAGGCGACTTTTATTAACGGTCTGGTGAGGCAATTCCCCAACCTGACGGTGATTGATGTTGCGTCCCTGCTGCGTCAGATGCAGATGTCGCTCGATCAGTTGGCAAGCGCCGTGCAAGTGGTGTTCGGCTTTGCCTTGCTGGCCGGGTTGACGGTGCTGTATGCCGCCCTGCAGGCAAGCTACGATGAAAGGGTCTACGAGATGGCTTTGCTGCGAACCTTCGGTGCGCGCGGCCAACAGCTGATTGCCGCCCTGCTGACCGAATTTGCTGCGCTAGGTGCGATTGCCGGCCTGCTGGCCGGGTTGGGCACGGCGGGGATCAGCTGGGCTTTGGCGCGCTTTGTCTTCCATCTCGACTATCTTCCCGATCCATTTTTGCTGGTCTGGGGCTTGGCGGTCGGCGGCTTCGGCGTGGCGCTAACCGGTCGGCTTGGCACGGCAGGCGCACTGCGTCGGCCCGCTCTCGAAGCTTTGCGCGGCGATTAGGCAGGGGCTGCTCAGCTGGACCGAGCCAGCAAGGCAGGCACAATCAGCTTGTGCAAGGGCCAGACGAATAGGAGGTAGGCGTGGCCCAGGAGATTATTGACATGGATGGCGGTGGACATCACCGCTGAACCGCCCTGAGGTCCTGTGGTCTTGTAGATGGAGACCTTGGCATCCAGATGCTTGTCGGACTCAACGAGCACGACTTCGCGGTCCGAGAGGAACAGGATGGAAAATATGCCGACATGATCGCCCACTTTGTATGAACCGGGCGCCTTGCTGTTGTCGACGTTGTCCAGTTGGCCGAGATTTTTCAAGCCGAGCAGGGCGACAATCCGGTTTCTGGCCGCCATGAGCCGGTTAACCCAATCCGGCGTCTGCGCCAGAATGTCGATATAAATTTCCAGAGCCGACCGTTCGCTCGTGTCCGTGGGTACCTCGAAAGCATCGTACAAATGCGCTTCCGCCAGATATTTGCTGATTTCGCTGTCGTGCGGAACGGTAACGGAACTAACCATCTATTTTCCTGAAACGCAAGGGTCGCTGTGTGGTATCGGCAGCAGCTTCATAACACCCGCAATGATAACTTAACGCGATGGGGTTCATGTAGCCGAGTTCGGCAGGAAGATCGTTTTACAATCACAGTAGCCTGCAGCTATATCCCAGCGTGCACCCGGAAGGAAATCGTTCATGAACAGCACCATTCGGCCATTTCGCATCGCCGTTAGCGATGATGTTCTCGCAGATCTGCGCTCACGCTTACGCAATACGCGCTGGCCCGAAGCAGAGACGGTGCGAGACTGGAGTCAGGGCGTGCCGCTGGTCTGGCTGCAGGATATTTGCCGATACTGGATCGACGAATACGACTGGCGCAAGCGCGAGGCGCTGCTCAACCGTTTTGCGCAGTTCACCACTGCGATTGACGGACTCGACATCCACTTCCTCCATGTACGTTCGCCGCACCCTCAGGCCATGCCGCTGCTACTAACGCATGGCTGGCCGGGTTCGGTGGTCGAGTTCCACAAGGTGATCGAGCCGCTGGCCAATCCCAATGCCTATGGTGGTGCCGCAAGCGATGCCTTCCACGTGATTTGCCCATCGCTGCCGGGATTCGGTTTTTCGGGCAAGCCCGAAACCACCGGCTGGGGAGTGGAGCGCATAGCCGCAACCTGGTCGGTTCTGATGCAGCGTCTCGGTTACGGGCGCTACGGGGCTCAAGGTGGCGACTGGGGATCTGCCATCACTGCGGCGCTTGGGGCGCAAGACGCAGCGCATTGCCTGGGCATCCACATCACCCTGGCCATGGGAACCAAACCGAAGCTTGAAGGCGATCCGACAGCCGAGGAAGCGCGCACGCTGAAAGCCATCAAACATTACAAAGACTGGGATTCGGGATATTCCAAGCAACAGGCGACACGGCCGCAGACCCTGGGGTACGCTCTCACTGATTCGCCGATCGGGCAGGCTGCCTGGATTCTGGAGAAGTTCTGGGCATGGACGGATTGCGATGGGGATCCCGAAAATATTCTCAGTCGCGATGAATTGCTCGACAACGTCATGCTGTATTGGGTGACTGCTACAGCTGCTTCCTCGGCGCGGCTATACTGGGAAAGTTTCGGGCGCCGGCTGGGGGCCGCCCGTCAGATCAAGGTGCCGACCGGCGTTGCGGTGTTCCCGAAGGAGATCACGCCGCCGGTGCGGCGCTGGATGGAGTCCGAATTTACCGAGATCCGTCACTGGCGCGAAATGCCGAAGGGTGGCCACTTTGCCGCTTTCGAGCAGCCCGAACTCTTCGTGGATGATGTGCGTGACTTCTTCAGGACATTGCGCTGACTGGGCATAGAGAAGACATCATGGAACCGAATTGCGGCGTACGGCTGTTCAACAGTTGGCTTGGCGGATCCGCTTGTTTGGGACTTGCGATGGCGGCCCTCCTGGCCGGGTGCGGCGGAGGCGGCAGCGTAACAATTGAGACGAAAGCCTCGCCCGCGGCCCTGCGCGCAACAACCGAGGCCGGTTTGACGGCGTATTTCCGCGAAGCGCTGGGGCCATCGAGCAAGAATTATCTGGGCACCGTCTGGGCGGTCGATATGGTTGCTGCCGCCACATCCGCGTCTCCGACAGGCGCTGCCGCGGCGTTTTCCGGCACGACGCTGCAGGAGGCCGGAGTCGATGAAGCTGACCTGATCAAGACTGACGGCACGCATGTGTTCAGCCTGGAGCAGCCCGCCGCCGGGGATACGCCGCGCCACCTGTTGCGCCGCCAGCGGCTTGATGCGACGGCCGCCGCCGCGGCCCTGGTTCCTGTCGATAACTTGAAGCTGCCTTTCTCCGGCGACACCCGCGCGACCGGCCTGTATCTCGATGGCGAACGCGGGCAGCTTGCCGTGATCGCCGAGGGCATGGCTGCCTATGGCGGTATCTACACCGCCTGGTTTTCGCCGCAGTCCTGGGGCCAGGGCGTGACGGAAATAGCGCTGGTCGATGCGACGCCACCGGCGCAGATGCAGACACGCCGCATGCTGCGCCTGAATGCCAATCTGATCGGCTCGCGGCGGCTCGGATCGACACTTTATCTGGTGTTGCGCAGCTATCCGCAAGTGCCGGGACTCGATCCCGGGTGGCCGACCGAGAAAACTGCAACCAACAATGCACTGCTGGATTCAGTGCAAGCGTCCCGGTTGCTGCCGACCTTGTCCGTTGATGGCGGTGCCGCGCAACCGCTGGTAGACGCCGCTGCTTGCTTCATCCAGGCCGACAATGCGGCGAAGAGCGCGGATATCATCACCATTGTCAGCATCGACCTCGCCTCCGGCCCGCACCGGCACGCGGCAATTTGCTTCACCGGCGGCACCGAAGCGTTCTATATGGCGGAGCGCAGCCTGTATCTGGCAACCACGCGCAACACCTATACCTACCGCGGCGCGTTTCCCGACTATGTCGCGCAGACCAGCACCGACATCCACAAATTTGCGCTCAACGGATTGGACATCGCCTATCGCGGCTCGGGCAACGTGACGGGACATCTGGGATTCGACCAGAACCGCAAATCTTTTCGCATGGGCGAGTACAACGGCATGCTGCGCGTGATTACGCAAACACAGACGACATGGGGCGGCTGGATTGCATTGCCGCCCAGCGGAACAGCGCCTGCGCCCGCCGAGAGTCCCGGCCGCCTGGCCATCCTCCAGGAAAGCGCCGGTGCGCTGGCGGTGGTCGGAGAACTGCCCAACGCCACGCATCCAGAACCGCTCGGCAAGCCGGGCGAGCAGCTCTATGCCTCGCGCTTCCTGGGTGCGCGAGGATATCTTGTCACCTACCGGCTGACCGATCCGTTGTACGTGCTCGACCTGAGCAACCCGTCCGATCCCAAAGTGGCTGGCGAACTGCAGGTGGATGGCTACTCCGACTACCTGTTTCCCCTGACCGAGAACCTGCTGCTGGGGGTGGGCAAGGATGCGCGAGCCGACGGCACGGCCGGGGATGGGCGCTTTGCCTGGTATCAGGGCGTGAAACTTTCGCTGATCGACGTAAGCGATCTGACGCATCCGCGCGAGGCCGCGCGCAGCATCATCGGCCGGCGCGGTACCGATGCCACGGTGCTGCGCGACCACCATGGCATCGCGCTGCAGACGGTGGGTGGCACCGTGCGCGTGGCCCTGCCGGTCAGCCTGCACGACACTCCGCCAGTATTTGCCACCGGGGCAGTCAGCGATTATTTCGGTTACACCCGGACCGAGCTGCAGCGGTTTGAAATCGACTTGGCCCAGCCCGGATTGAGCCTGCGTCCGGCACTTGTTTCCAGCATGCCCAAAGAGCGCGACATCGGCAGCGACCGCGCGCTGTTGTGGAACGATCAGGTGCACTACTATCAGGACGGCGCCTGGATATCGGCAGGATGGTGATCCTGGCGCCCGGGGCGTACTTCCGAGCCAGTGGAACACCTTCTGGCTTCTGGTTCTGCCCCGAGTTTCGGAGCTGAGACGGCTATGTCGTCGCGGCGACCGGCTTGATGGGAATTATGCGTTGGGTAGCCACTGGCACCTTGGCGGCGCGCACCGCTGCCTTGCGCTGTCCGGGAAAGGCCAGCGCCTCGGTCAGCAGGTAAGCCGCTTGCGCATAGGAGGTCGGGCACAAGGCAAAGCATTCCTGGCATTCCCAGCAGACATCCTTGGCGACTTCGGGAATGAAGCTGATCTCGCGCTCGGCGCCGTTGTCGATAAAGCCGACGGCATTCAGATGCTTCACCTCGTCGCAGTAACGCACGCACAGGCCGCATACCACGCAGAAGGATTCTTTCCGCTCGAAACGGTTGCGGTCGGCGCCATACACCTCTGCCAGTTTCACCAGTTCCGGTGCATCCGGGGCGTGGGCCATCAACTCCTCGACGAGCACCTTGCGGATCTTGTCCACTTTCTCCGAGCGGGTGCGCACGATGATGTCTTTCGCCACCGGATAGAGGCAGGAGACGACATAGCTGGTCCAGCCGCGCGACTCCACTTCCACGATGCACAGGCGGCAGCCGCCGAAGGCTTCCAGCTTCTCGTGGTGGCACAGCGTCGGGATGTAGATCCCTGCCTGTTGCGCCGCCTGCAGCACGGTCGTGCCGGCCGCGACCTTGACTTCCTTGTCATCGATTTTCAGGACGATTTCACTCATTTCGCTCACTTGTCTCCACTGCCGCCTGGAATGCGGGCTTCATACTCGGGCTTGAAATAGCGGAACATGCTCTTCAGCGGATCGGGGGAAGTTTTCCCCAGCGCGCACAGGCTGGCCGCTCCCGTCACCTCGGCGAGATCCTCCAGCCGTTCCAGATCGCCCGGCTTGCCTTTGCCCTGGGTCATGTTGGTCAGGATATGCAACATCTGCGGCATGCCCTCGCGGCAGGGCGCGCACTTGCCGCAGGACTCGTTGACCAGGAAGTCGAGCAGGTAGCGCGCTATTTCGACCATGTCGGTGTCCTCGTCCATCAGCAGCAGGCCGCCGGCGCCGATCGGTGCGCCGAGCTTGGACATGCCGTCGAAATCCAGGGGAGCGTCGATCAGGTCGGCCGGGATGGAGCCGCCCATGGCGCCGCCAAAGTGGATGGCTTTGAGGGTCTTGCCGTCGCGCACACCGCCGCCAATGTCAAAGACCAGGGTGCGCAGCGGCGTGCCCATGGGCACTTCGACGATGCCGCTGTTGACGACATTGCCCGACAGGGAAATCAGCTTGGTGCCCTTGCTCTTCTCCGAACCGATGCTGGTGAACCATTCGGCGCCCTTGGTGATGATCTGCGGCACATTGGCCCAGGTTTCGACGTTGTTGAGGTTGGAGGGCTTGTCCCAGATGCCGGAAACCGAGGTACGGATGTACTTCGGCCGCGGCTCGGGCGGATTGCCTTCGATCGAGCGCATCAGCGCGCTGGACTCGCCGGAGACGAAAATGCCGACGTCGAAGTGCAACTCGCACTCGAAGTCGAAGCCGGAACCGAGGATGTTCTGGCCCAGCAGGCCGTACTCCTTCGCCTGGGCCAAGGCGTTCCTGACATGCTTTTCCAGCAGCGGCATGTCGTGGCGGGTGTACATGAAGCCCTTTTGCGCGCCGATGGCGTAGGCGCCGATGATCAGGCCTTCGAGAATCTTGTGCGGGTTGCCGGTGAGCATGGCGCGGTCCATGAAGGCGGCAGATTCGCCTTCATGGCCGTTGACGATGACGTACTTGGTTTTTTCCGGCGCGTTCTTGGTGGTCTCCCATTTCGAGCCGGCCGGGAAGCCGCCGCCGCCGCGGCCGCGCAGGTTGGCTTTCTTGACTTCGTCGAGCACCTGATCCGGCTTCATCTCGGTCAGGGCCTTGACCAGGGCGGCATAGCCGCCGACTGCCAGATAGTCGTCGATGCGCATCGGATCGATTTTCGGGTTGTCGCCGATCAAGAGGCGCGTCTGGTGCTTGTAGAAGGGCACCTCGTGCATATGCACCGCCTTGGCGCCAGTGTTCGGATCCTTGTACACCAGGCGCTCGACCACCTCGCCCTTGAGCGTGGCGGCGAGAATCTCCGGCACGTCTGCGGGCTGAACCTCGAAGTAGCAAATGTCGCCGGGAGTGACCACGACGTTCGGTCCCTTCTCGCAATAGCCGTGGCAGCCGGTGGTTCTGACTTCGATCTTGCCACCCAGCTTGCCGGCTTCCGTTACGAAGGCGGCGGCCACCGCGGCCGAGTCCATGCCGTCGCAGGCTGCGCCGGCGCAGACCGCGATGCAGGGTTTGGCGGGATCCCTTTGCGCAAGGATTTCCGCCCTATATTTTTCCAGTTCAGCTACAGATTGGAGCTTGGGCATGGTGATGTACCTACTCGTATTGTTTCAGGACGGCTTCGACTTTTTCCGGCGTCATGCGGCCGTAATGCTTGCCGTCTACGATCAGTTCCGGGCCGATGCTGCAACTGCCCAGGCACGCGCCGGTCTCGAAGGTGAATTTGTTCTCTGCGTCGGTTTCGCCGTCCCTGAGGCCGGTGAGTTCCTCCACCTTCGCCTGCAGTTTGGCAGCGCCGCGCAGATGGCAGGTCATGCCGGTGCATACATGCACCTCGTGACGCCCTTTTGGTGTCAGGCTGAAGGCCTTGTAGAAACTGGCGATCTGCATCACCTGGGCGAAGGGGACTTCCAGCGCATCTGCCACCTGGTGCATCACTTCCCTGGGCAGCCAGTGATTCTCGTGCTGGATCTCGACCAGCGCGTGAATCAGCGAGCCCGGCTGGCCCCGGTATTTTTCGATGATCGCGATAATGCCGTCGATATTATTTCCACTCATGATGTTCGTTCTACCTCGGTTTACAGTGATTGGCTTCAGGCAGCGACCGCGATCTGCGCCTGGCCTCCGTTCAACTTGACCATGCCCTGCTGCGACAGCTGATGGAGATGGCGTGCCACTTCCCCGGCATCGAGGCGCAGCTTTTGTGCGATATCGCCTGCCGTCGCGTCGCCGTTGGCGCGCAGCTCACCCATGATGCGGCCCATGGCCAGCTTGTCGATGATCAGCGCCTTGAACAGCGGCTCGAAGTCGGGCTTGGCGAAGAACTCCTCGTAGCCGGCTTCGGTTCTCCTGGGTACCCGAAATCTTTCGCGTTCGACCAGCTTGAAGTAGGGCACCAGTTGCGTCGCCGCTTCCAGTCCGGACTGCAGGTCGGCGACATCGCGGCCCTCGCTTGATCCGAAGGGACCGAGACTTTTGATCTTCGCTCCGAACTCGTTCATGATTTCAGCGAAGCGGATGCCCTCGCCGGCGGAAACCCATTCCAGGCGCAACCGGTCGGGATTGACGCCGATGTTCTCCAGGATGCGTTTGGCGACCATGCTGTTGCCCAGGGCGTCGTAGTTGCCTTCGGGGTTGTAGTGGCAGTCGCCGAGGTGGCAGCCGCCGATGAACACCCCGTCGGATTTCTTGGCGAAAGCGCGGAAGATGAACTCCAGGTCGACGCGACCGGAGCACATCAGGCGGATTACGCGCAGATAGGGCGGATACTGAAAGCGCGAGACGCCGCACAGATCGGCGCCGCCGTAACAGCACCAGTTGCAGAGGAAGCCGACGATGATCGGCTTGAAATCGGAGGGGGCAGCCATACTCTTCCCTTATCGGTTGGGTTGCGTTGCGATTTTGTTTTCCATG
The DNA here is from genome assembly GCA_016234745.1 of Betaproteobacteria bacterium. Lineage (GTDB taxonomy): Bacteria > Pseudomonadota > Gammaproteobacteria > Burkholderiales > Rhodocyclaceae > JACRAR01. The sequence continues at coordinate 60,617 of JACRAR010000055.1, forward strand.
ACCGGCGCCTCAGACCATTTCCAGCGCGGCGTCGATCTGGTTGAACACTTCGTCGTCGGTGTAGTGGCTCAACATGATGGCCGAGGTGGGACACTTCGAGACGCACAGCCCGTCGCCCTTGCATAACACCGAATTGACCACCGCCTTCTTGCCGCGCGGCGTATCCTGGAAGTCGATGGCGCCGTAGGTGCACACCGAGATGCAGGCGCCGCAGGAGACGCAGTCCATGCCTTTCACCGAACAGACCGCGCCTGAGGCGACCACGGTGTCGCGCGACAGCAGGGTCAGCGCGCGGCCCGCCGCGCCGTAGGCCTGGGTGATGGTTTCCGACAAATGCTTGGGATACTGCGCAGTGCCGCAGAGGAACACGCCTTCCGCGGCAAAATCCACCGGCCGCAGCTTGGCGTGGGCCTCCTGGAAGAAACCGTCAGGACCCAGCGGCACCTTGAACATGCGCGCCAGTTCGGTGGATCCCGGAGTGGGGATCACCGCAGCGGCCAGGATGATGGCATCGACGTCCAGTTCCAGTTTTTTGCCCAGAATGGGATCGGCTGCCGTTACTCGGATGAAGTTGCGTCCGCCTTCTTCAAGCGCTGCCAGTTGCGGCTCGTCTTCCGGTTCGTAGCGGATGAATTTGACGTCCTGGCGTGCGGCCTTGAGGTAGTAGTCCTCGCGGAAGCCGTAGGTGCGCATGTCGCGGAAGAGCACGTAGATCTCGGCTTCCGGCTTGAGTTCCTTCATCTTCAGGGCATTTTTCATGGCGCCGCTGCAGCAGACGCGGGCGCAGTAGTTGCGGTCTTCGTTGCGGCAGCCGACGCACTGGATCATCACCACGCTCTCGGCCGCCATCAGCTTTTCATCCCGTTTGGCGAGTTTGCCTTCCATCTCCAGCAGGGTCATCACCTTGTCGTTTTGGCCGTAGAGGTACTCGGTCGGCTTGTATTCGACGGCGCCGACGGCAATGATGGCGGCGCCGTGCTTGATGGTGCGTACCCGGCCCTTGGATTTGACCGTGGTGGAGAAATTGCCGACATAGCCGTCGACGTGGGTGACTGCGGCGTCGGTGATGACGTGGATTCCCGGATGCCGATACACCTTCTTCTTGAGATCCTTGACGAAGGTCTGTACGTCCATTCCTTCGAGCGTGTAATGCATGCGGTTGGCGACACCGCCCAGGTCGGAGGCTTTCTCGACCAGATAGGTCTCAAAGCCTTGCTCGGCCAGAGTGTAGGCACTGGTCATGCCGGCGACGCCGCCGCCCACCACCAGCAAGGTCTTGTCCACCGGCAGCAGGAACTCTTCCAGCGGCTCGAGTTTGCCGGCACGCGCCACCGACATGCGCACGATGTCCTTGGCTTTCTCCGTGGCGGCTTCCTGCTCTTTGGAATGCACCCAGGTGCAATGCTCGCGGATATTGGCCATGTCGAAGAAGTACTGGTTGACGCCGGCCTCGCGCAGGGTGTCGCGGAACAACGGTTCGTGTGTGCGCGGCGTGCAGGCGGCAACCACTACCCGATTCAGTCCCTTGTCGCGGATGGTGTCGGAGATCGCCTTGGCGGTGTTGGTGGCGCAGGCGAACAGGCTTTCCTCGACGTGCACTACGCCCGGCAGGGTCTTGGCGTACTCGGCGATGCCCGGCACGTCCACCACCCGGCCGATGTTGGCGCCGCAGCGGCAGACAAAGACGCCGACCTTGGCTTCCTCTTGCGAGGTGTCCTTCTCTTCCGGAAACACCCGCTCTTCGGAGAGTTGGCCGCGTCGCGACTTGAGCAGATGGGAAGCCTGGGCGCAGGCGCCGCTGGCGCCCATCACCGCCTCGGGAATGTCCATCGGACCCTGGAAGGCGCCGCTGGTGAATATGCCGGGACGGCTGGTCTGCAGCGGGTTGAAGGGCTCGACCTTGCAGAAGCCGTGTTGGTTGAGTTCGATGCCAAAGACCTTGGAGAAACGTTGTGCATCCTTGGTCGGCGCCAGGCCCACCGAAAGAACCACCAGTTCGAAGAATTCCTCGACCACCCCATCCGGCGTGGTGTAGCGGATGGAGACATCCCCGGTCACCGGGTCTTCGCTGCCGACCGAGACGTAGCTACGGATGAAATGCACGTCGGGCAGCTTCTGCGCGCGCTGGTAGAAACGCTCGAAATCCTTGCCGTAGGAGCGGATGTCGTTGTGGAAGATCTTGGCCTGCATGTCGGGCAGGTGATCCTTGGCCAGGATCACTTGTTTTTGCGTGTAGGAACAGCACACTGCCGAGCAATAGCTGTTGCCGCCGGCCGGATTGACCTGGCGCGAACCGACGCAATGGATCCATGCGATTTTGTGCGGATGCTTCTTGTCCGAGGGGCGCAGGATCTGGCCCTCGTGCGGGCCGGTGGAACAGAGCAGGCGCTCGAAGTCCATGCTGGTGACGACGTTGGCATACTGGCCGTAGCCGTAATCGTTGCGCGGCAGGGGGTCGAAGGTCTCGTAGCCGGGCGAAAGGATGATGGCGCCGACCTTGACCTTGACTTTCTCCGCTTTCTGGCCGAAGTCGATGGCGTCTTTTTCGCAGACGGTCTGGCAGATTCCGCAGGTCTTGTCCTTGAGGAACAGGCAGTTCTCGTCGATGTAGGTGACCAGGGGCACGGCTTGCGAGAAGTAGATGTGCACCGCCTTGTTCATCGACAGGTTCTGGTTGAACGGATCGGGGATCTTGACCGGGCAGTACTCGACGCAGACGGTGCAGCCGGTGCAGCTGTCTTCAATCACGTAGCGCGGCTTCTTGAGCAGGGTGACGGTGAAGTCGCCCGGAACGCCCTCGACCGAGTCGACGTCGGTGTAGGTCATGAGTTCGATGTTCGGTTGCCGGTCGGTCTCGATGAACTTGGGCGACTCGATGCACATCGAGCAGTCGTTGGTGGGGAAGGTCTTGTCCAGCTGCGACATCTTGCCGCCGACGGTCGGCGACTTTTCCACCAGATAGACCTTGTAACCGGCCGTGGACAGGTCGAGCGAGGCCTGGATGCCGCTGATGCCGCCGCCGACCACCATGACGTCGCCGACGTTGTCGTCCGTGCCACGCAAGACGCGCTGTGTGTCCCATTGTTGCTGCAGGAGTCCGAATTCCACTTTGATGTCCTCGCCTAGATTGCTTCGCGAATAATTTCGGTCATGTCCTTGACCTCGATCGATGCACCACCGTCCGGGCGGCCCAGACGGCTGTCCTCGAAATTGGTGATGCAGTAGGGGCAGGAAGTGACCAGGACCTGGGCGCCGGTTTGTGCCGCCTGCTCCAGGCGCAGGTCGGAGAAGCGCTCGCCCTTGGGGGTTTCCATCCAGATGCGGCCGCCGCCGCCGCCGCAGCAGAAGCTGTTCTTGCGCGACTCGGCCATCTCGTTCAATTTGAGGCCGGGCACGCTCTTCAGTGCGTCGCGCGGCTGCTCGAAGACGCCGTTGTGGCGGCCGAGGTAGCAGGGATCGTGGTAGGTGACGTTCTTGGCGACTTCCTTGGTCAGCTTGAGGCGGCCCGCTTTGATCAGTTCATCCACGTATTCGGTGATGTGAACCACCTCGAAGTGCACCATGAACTCGGGATACTCGTTCTTGAAGCTGTGATAGCAGTGCGGCGAGGAGACCAGGATTTTCTTGACGCCATTGCCGATCAACTGGCCGATGTTCTGCCGGGCTAGGCTGCGGAACAGGTTCTCGTCGCCGGTCTTGCGGATGCTCTCGCCGCAGCAGCTCTCGTCGGTGCCGAGGATGCCGAAATCGACACCTGCGGCCTGCAGAATTTCCACCGTGGCCTTGGCGATTTTCTTGCCGCGCGGATCGTAGGCCAGATAGCAGCCGGGAGAGTAGAGAATTTCCATGCCTTCGGCATAGCGCTTGACGTTGAGGTCCTTGGCCCAGTCGGCGCGCTTCGAGCGTGCCTCGCCGAAGGGGTTGCCTTCGGCCTTGAGGCTGGCTGCGACGCCCGGGATGGGCGAGGCCGCACCCGCAAACACGTCGTACTCGGTGGCGATGCGGCGCAGCGCCACGCCCGACTTGATCTGCTGGACATCGCGCGGACAGACTTGCGGGCATTTGCCGCAGGTGGTGCAGCGCCAGATATCCTCATTGTCGATCTCGGTCAGGCCGAAGGTGGCCTCGCGCACCAGCTTGCGCATGCTGAATTTGCTGACCCTGTTCCAGGGGCAGACGGTGTCGCACATGCCGCACTGGTAGCAGGATTTGAAAGCATCGCCGCCGCTCGCCTTGATCGCGTCGATGATCTCTCTTTGGGGGGCTACGGTCTCCATGCTTTCCTGTCCTGTCGTATCACTCGTGGAATTACGGTTTCGCCATTCTGGCGACGGTGTCGAGCACCTGCTGCAAGCCATACTTGTCGATCATGGCGCCGATGCCGATCTCGACGTCGCCGAGCTTCGGCTGCTCGTTTTCTTCGACTTCCTCTTCTTTCTCGACGTAGATCAGCGCCTCGGCCAGGCACCACTCGACGCACTTGGGCTTTTCCAGCGCCGGGGTTTCCTCGCACATGTCGCATTTCAGCGGCAGCCCGGAATCCGGCTCATGGAACAGGGCGCGCGAGGGGCATGAAGCGCGGCAGAAATCGCACTCGTTGTACTCCTTGCCGTCGATGATGTACTTGTCCCTGCCGGTGCACTCCGCTTCGGTGTATTCCCCGGCGTAGACCGGCAGATAGATGTCTTTAAGTGGCAGGCGCACGATGCGGATGCGCGAGCGCGCCGGGTTGTTGCTGCTGTAGCGCGGCGTGGCGTGCCATGAGGAACAGATCACTTCGCAGGCCTTGCAGCCGTTGCACTTGTCGGCATCGATGGTGATGGACTTGACGATTTTCTTGACCTTAGCCATTGACGTAAATCCCTTTCTCTTCGAATTCTTCGGCGACGTATCCCAACTCCAACTGCACCAGGGATTCCTTGGTGGGAATGCCCTGGTCGTTGAAACCCTTGAGCTTGTAATACTGATCGAGCAATTGCTTTTCCAGGTCGGGGAAGCGCTTCCGCCAATGGTCTTCCGGCGGCTTGTCGTCGGCGCGGCGCATGCCGCGCCGCACGTTGAGGGCGCGCATCAGGGTGCGGGTGCGCGTCGCCGCTTGCCACAGTTCGTCCTTGTCCATCTTGATGCCGGTCGCGGCCGTGATGAAATCAGGATAATTGTGGATGTGGTAGGGCGGCTTGAGCGGGAAGGATGACAGTCCGGCGCACATGCCCAGAGAGTCGTCGATGTAGTGCATCTTCTCCATCCAATCGACGATTTCGCAGCTGGCCTCGACCGTCGGGTAGTAGGGATTGGACATTTCGCCGCGCGGCTCCCAATCGACATAGTATTTCTTGAACTTCTCGTCGGGCACCTGGATCCAGTCCTTGACGAATTCTTCGCGCAGTTCACGGGTGGCAAATGGTTCCTGCGGGAACTGGCCTTCGATCTGGGTGATGTTGATTTTCTCGCCGGTCGAATACATCAGGTAATAGACCGGATTGAGCATGCCCAGCTTGAGCGGCAGTTGCTCGTGTTTCTTGATGGTGTTGTGGTCGTATTTCTCCGCGCCTTTGCCGATGCGCCGGGCTGCCCAGTAGGTGCCATCGGCGAGATAGTCGCCGATACCCTCGCGGCGGACGATCTTCTCGATCAGCCAGAAGAAGCGCCCCTCGTTGTCATCGGGCATGCCGGGGAAATCGTCCTTGGTGAGGATGCCGGCCTCGAGCAGTTCCAGGCCGAATGCCATGGCCTGCGGTGCCGAGAAACCATCGAGACCGTATTCGGTGGCCTTCTGGGCGATCTTGAAGCCGAAGTCCAGATCCGAGTAGGCTGCCATGGTGTAGGTCAGCTTGGAGTAGCACTTCATCATGTAGGTCGGCAGGCCCGGCACCGAGATGGTGGCGCCGCATTTCATCGGGCAGTTGTGGCAGCTGATCAGGCGGGTGCGCACATTTTCCTGGGTCTCTTTCCACTTCTGCTCGATTTCGTGAGTCCAGAAGTCCTTGCGGCGGGTGCGCGAGTTGCCCCAGGTGAAGTTGGTGGTGTGCCATTCCTCATCGACGATGGCCATTTCCTGTGGCGAGCCGAGTCCCTGAAGAATCGGCGGCACGCCCTTGATCGGGTGATCCTCGCGCCATTTGATGTACTTGAGCACGTCGTTGCAGAGCTCCATGTACTTGGCCGGGTCGGCAATGTTGATGTCCTTGGTACCGCGCACGGCGACGGCCTTGAGCCCCTTGTCGCCCATGACTGCGCCGATGCCGCCGCGGCTTGCGCTGGAACGGCCCTGCTCGATGGAGGCATAGAAGACACGGTTTTCGCCGGCAAGACCGATGGCCGCGACCTGGATGTCCGGGTCATCCAGTTCCTTGCGGATCGCTTCCGACGTTTCGGTGGCGCCCATACCCTTGAGGTGCGAAGCGTCGCGGATCTCGACCTTGTCGTTGCTGATCCAGAGATAAACCAGATCTTCCGACTTGCCGCGGATGATGAGCTTGTCATAGCCGGCATACTTGAGCTCGGGCGCCCAGAAGCCGCCCATCATCGAATAGGCCACCAGTTTTGTCTGCGGCGATATTGTCGTGACAATGGTGCGGTTGCAGCCGGGCGCCGCAGTTCCGCACAGCAGGCCGGTGCTGAATATCAGCAGATTGTCCTCGGAAAAGGGTTCGGTTTCCGGGGGAACCCTGTCCCACATGATCTTGGCGTTGGTGCCAAGTCCTCCCAGGTAAAGCTTGGTGTCATTCGGATCGGTATCCACCCGGTCGATGCTGCCGCGGGAAAGATCTACTTCCAAATCGAATCCAATTTCTCCGTACCGCATTTCTCTGGTCCTCTCTCAGACTGTGTTGCTATTGCAATGTTTGCCGCGCATTCCTGCGCTGGAAATTTCCTAATTCCGCTTGCTGATATTTGCCTCGCCGTGGTCGCTTTTCCCGATCAGCGGCGGTGGGGTAATTGCGCCAAGGTAACGTTGCAGGTTTCCCTGTGCCAAACGGTTTGGACACTGTGCTACGAGACCGCAGATCGCCAGCGAGTGGATCGACCTGGCGACATCCTGCGGTGTTCCGTGCTGCTTGGGATCGTACCAACCGTAGCTCCAGTTGAGCATGCCGAAGACGCTGTAAGTGACTCGCTCGACTTCCGCCGGATCGAGGATGGCGGAGCCCTCGGCACCGGGCGATTTGCAGCCGGCGGTGAGAATGGCAGCGACGATGTCCCGGCAGATATTGAAATAACCTTCTTTCAACAGGCGCACCGTCTTGCGCCGGCCTGCCGGCAATGCCGAGGCTTCATGGACCAGTACCCGTATCACCGATTTGTGTTCGGCAGCATAGCGGAGGTAATTCAATACAAAGATATACAGCTGGTCGACGGGTTCCTGAACATTCTCCAGTGCCGCCTTGGCCGAATTGGCCATGGTTTCAAAGGCGTCGCTCTGCAATGAGAACAGCAGGTCTTCCTTTGACGAGAAATAATTGTAGAAACTGGCCAGGCCTTTCCCGGTGGCGCGGGCCAGGCCGCGCATGGTCATGCCGTGATAGCCGTGTTCGGCGATGGCTTGTGCGGCCGCCTCGAGAATCTCGGCGCGCTGCGCTTCGCGGCGCAGCAGTCTGGAGCGTTCCGCAGAGCTGCGGTTTATCGCTGGTTCTCCAGAAGGAGCGGTAACGGTGCTGGCGGAGACAGATGCCTTGATCATTCGACCCCCTGACGCGTCCACTTACGCATGAGCTGACTGCTATGTTCGAATCACTACGAAACGAAACATACACGAACGAACGTTCGTCTGTCAACAGGGGCAGTCGAAATTTTCTAACGCATTGTTTTATATAATATTTAAACAAGCCCTTCCATGGCTTGTACGCACACTATTTCTCCGGCGGCGACATTACCGCGTTCGTGTTCGAGCACAATCAGGCAATTCGCATCCGCCATGGAACTGAGGATTCCAGAGCCTTGTGCGCCGGTAGGCTGTACGGACCAAATGCCCTGATCCTGCAGCAGCAGGCCGCGCTGGAATTCAGTGCGGCCCGGCGCTTTCTTCAGTGGCTTGAGGCAGGGAACGCGGAAGGTCGGCAGAGCGGCGGGTTGTGCTCCCATCATCTTGAGCAATGCAGGGCGAACAAACTGGTAGAAAGTGACCATCACGGCCACAGGATTGCCCGGCAGGCCGAACAGCCAGGGAGAGTTGCCGGTGTTTCCAATCTTGCCGAAAGCCATCGGTCTTCCCGGCTTCATGGCGATTTTCCAGAAGGCTACTTCACCCAGGCGGGACATGAGGCTGCGGATGAAGTCGGCTTCGCCGACTGAAACGCCGCCACTGGTGATGATGACGTCGCTGCAGCTTGCGGCGGCCTGCAAGGTTTTCTCGAGCGTCGCCGGATCGTCCTTGACCACGCCCATGTCGATGACCTCGCAGCCCAGGCGTTCCAGCATGGTCGTAATGGTGTAGCGGTTGCTGTCATAAACCTGGCCTGGCTGTAGCGGGTTGCCCAGGGAAACAAGCTCGTCGCCGGTGGAGAAAATCGCTGCCCGCAGACGGCGATGCAACAGGATTTCGACCTGTCCGAGCGAGGCCAGAAGGCCGATCTCCGCAGGCCGGAGAAGCTTGCCCGCCCTCAGCGCCGGCTGCCCTGCGCGCAGATCTTCGCCGGCGTGGCGAAAATTCTGTCCCGCACGCTGCCCGGGGGGAATCACAACGGCGGTTCCAGCGGGTCCCTCAACACGAGTGTCTTCCTGGATGACGATGCAGTCCAGCCCCGCCGGCACCCGGGCGCCCGTCATGATCCGCACGGCATCGCCGGGTTTGAGAGAGCCCTCGAAGGCGCGTCCGGCAAAGGCTGTTCCGACGATATTGAGCCGGGTTTCACCGCTGGGGGCAAGGTCTGCATGGCGCACCGCGAAGCCGTCCATTGCCGAATTGTCGTGCGCCGGAACATTCAACGGAGCAATGACATCTTCCGCCAGCACGCGATTCAGCCCCCGCTTGATGAATACGCGCTCATGTCCGCTGAGCGGGGCTACGAGACCGAGGATGATTTCCTGGGCGCGGCAGACCGTCAGGGCATTCGGGTCGTAATCAGAGATGCAGGAGAATGCTTGTGCAAGTGTGCTCATGTCGATTCCAGTCTTTCGAGTTCTTCGAGCGTGTTGATGTTGGCAAAGTCGGCCTGGTCGGCGAAAGGTACTTCAGTCACCTTGAGTGTGGCATACCAACTGTCCACCTTGTGACCGCCCGCATCCAGATAGCGCGTCAGGCTGTCGAGCACTTCGCGGCGGCATAGTGCGGACACCAGTTGCCGTCGGCCGCCGCAAAGAGGCACTGCGATTTGTGCCTGGTCGCGGTCCAGTCCGGTACGGAGCATCGCGACCAGGTCGGCGGGCAGAAAGGGAGAGTCGCACGGGGCGCTGACGAGCAGGGGGGTATTGCAGGCAGAAAGCGCTGCATGCAGGCCGGCAAGCGGTCCGGCGAAGTTGCTTACTGCGTCAGAAATGACCGGATAGCCCAACGCCATGTAAGCAGAGTGGTTCTGATTGGCGTTGAGCATGAGGGAATCCACTTGCGGGGCGAGTCGTTCGATCACATGGGCGATCATCGATTTGCCGCGAAATTGCAGCAATCCCTTGTCGATGTGCCCCATGCGTCGTGCCAGGCCACCGGCGAGAATCACTCCGGTGATCTTGTCTCGATTCATCAGTTTTCCCTGCTGAACCGCTGCCCGCCGGCAAATAACAGATAGTGCTTGCCCTGGGCGCGGCCAATCAGGGTCAGGCCGACTTTCTGCGCGATCTGGTAACCCATCGCAGTCAGACCCGAACGCGAAACGAGACAGGGGATACCCATCTGAGCCGCCTTGATCACCATTTCCGAGGTGAGTCGTCCCGTGGTATAAAAAATCTTGTCGTCGCCGTCGATTGCGTCCAGCCACATATGGCCGGCAATGGCATCCACCGCATTGTGCCTGCCGACATCCTCGACAAACAAGAGAATCTCGCCAGCAGCTGAAGCCAGTGCGCAGCCATGCACTGCGCCAGCTTGCTTATAGACCGATTCATGGCGGCGCACGTTGTCGAGCAGGTGCATCAGCGCTGCTTCGGTCAGGTTGCCGCCAGAGGGAAGGACGATGCTGTCGATATCGTTCATCAAGTCGCCGAACATGGTTCCCTGGCCGCAGCCGGTGGTGACGGTGCGGTGCGCCATGCGTTCCATTACATCCTGACTGCCGGCATGCGTCGTTACGGCGGCAGAGTCGGTTTCCCAATCCACCTGGACAGCGGCAATGTCTCCGATATCGGCGACCAGTTTCTGGTTGCGCAGATAGCCCAGCACCAGTGCTTCGGGTGCGGCACCCAGCGTCATCAGCGTGACAATCTCGCGCTTGTCGAGATACACAGTCAGGGGGTGTTCGCCGGCGATCAAGGTGGGAACAGTCTGTCCCTGTTCGTTGATGGCGGAGACAGTGATGGTGGAAGGACGGGCGGCTTGGGTCAGGAGAGGCTTCCGCCCGGAAGGATTGTTAGCCACCGATGTAGGACATCTCAATTTTTTTCTGCGCCGCGGTTGCCGCTGTACGCTGTTCGGAATAGTTGTCGGTGCGCTTGGCCCACAAGGCGCCGAGAGACGCGCTGATCTCTTCATCCGGCTGGCCCGAGCGCAGCAGGCTGCGCAAGTCATGGCCGCGATCGGCAAACAGGCAGGTATAGAGCGATCCATCAGTGGATAGCCTGAGTCGGGTGCAACTCGAACAGAAGGCCTGGGTGACGGAAGAAATGACGCCAATCTCTCCCTTGCCATCGGCATAGCGCCAACGCTCGGCGACTTCGCCGGGGTAGTTGGGGTCAATGGGGAGCAGGGGCATTTCGGTCGAGATCCGCTCGATCACTTCGGCGGAGGGCAATACTTCATCGAGCTTCCAGCCGTTGCTGCTGCCGACGTCCATGTACTCGATGAAGCGTACGATATGCCCGGAGTTCGAAGGCGTAGAGCGGAAATGACGCGCCATGGGCAAAATCGCGTGATCGTTGGTGCCGCGCTTGACCACCATGTTGACCTTGATCGGCATCAGGCCTGCCGCCTCGGCGGCGGCGATGCCATCGAGCACCTGGCTGACGGGATAGTCGACGTCATTCATTTTGCGGAAGGTTGCATCGTCGAGCGCGTCGAGACTGACCGTCACACGCTGCAGCCCGGCATCGCGCAAAGTCTGGGCCTTGCGCGTCAGGAGCGAACCATTGGTGGTCAGGGTCAATTCCAGACCGGGGATGGCCGCGAGCATTTCGATCAGGCGCTCAATGTCACGGCGAAGCAGGGGTTCTCCCCCGGTCAAGCGGATCTTGTTGACGCCGAGTGCCACGAAAATCCGGGCGGCACGCGCAATTTCCTCGAAGGACAGCAGTTCCTTGTGCTGCAGGAACGGATAGTCCCGGCCAAACACCGTTTTCGGCATGCAATAAATGCAGCGGAAATTACAGCGGTCGGTCACCGAGATGCGCAGGTCGCGCAGACGCCGTCCGCGCGTATCCACTGCTGCCGACGCGCTGGCAATAGCGCTGCAAGCGCCGATCGGAAGGGCGCTGCGGGCATCGACGAGTGGGGTCACGCTATCGTTCATTTTTGCCGAATCGGTGTCATGTGCGGTTGCTTTGGCTGATCTGGAATTATGAAGCGGAAGGCCTCCATCAGCAAGTGCCAATCGCGTATAACCCTTATCCAAAGCATGTTTGAATAGCCCCGCCAATTGTGCTAGATTGGAATGGCATTATCTTCATAACGTACTACTATATGGGGGAGATAATTCATGGAAGTGACAAGGCGTCAGTTCTTCAAGATCTGCGCGTCCGGCTTGGGAGGCTCATCTATCGCGATGATGGGTTTCTCGCCAACTCCAGCCTTGGCGGAGGTGCGTAGCTTCAAGCTTGCCCGCGCCACGGAAACGCGCAATATGTGTCCTTACTGTTCCGTCAGCTGCGGCGTGCTCATCTACTCGAGCGGCGACAAATCAAAAAATGCCAAGGCCGACATCATCCACATCGAGGGCGATCCGGACAACCCCGTCAATCGTGGTTCGCTCTGCCCGAAGGGCGCGGGACTGCTCGACATGGTCAAGAGCCCGAACCGGGTAAAATTCCCCGAGGTGCGCGAACCCGGCTCTAACGAGTGGAAGCGCATTTCCTGGGACGATGCGATCAGCCGCATTGCCAAGCACATGAAGGCGGACCGCGATGCCAATTTCATGCTGCAGAACAAGGATGGCGTCACGGTCAACCGCTGGCCCACCACCGGATTTTTAGCTTCTTCAGCTGCGTGCAACGAGGCCGGTTATTTGACCGTCAAGACCCTGCGCGCTCTGGGAGTTACTGCACTCGATACGCAAGCCCGTATTTGACACGCCCCCACGGTGGCCAGTCTGGCTCCGAGTTTCGGGCGTGGTGCAATGACCAACCATTGGGTCGACATCAAGAATGCTGATGTCATCCTGGTGATGGGCGGCAACCCCGCAGAAGCGCATCCATGCGGCTTCAAGTGGGTCATCGAAGCGAAAAAGACGCGCAAAGCCAAGCTGGTCGTGGTCGACCCGCGTTTCAACCGCACGGCTGCCGTGGCGGATTTCTATGCGCCATTGCGCTCCGGCACCGACATCGCGTTCCTCGGCGGCGTCATCAATTTCCTGCTGAGCAGCGGCAAGATCCATCACGATTACGTCAAGGCCTACACCAACGCAAGCTTTCTTATTGACGAAACCTTTGCTTTCGATGACGGTATCTTCTCCGGCTACAACGCCGAGAAACGCAGTTACGGCAAGGACAGCTGGAAGTACCAGCTCGACAAGGACGGTTACGCCAAGGTCGATGAGACGCTGCAGGATCCGAATTGCGTGTTCCAGCTGCTGAAGAAGCACTACAGCCGCTACACGCCGGAAATCGTCGCCCAGGTCTGCGGAACGCCAAAAGAGGCTTTCCTCAAGGTCTGCGAATATGTCGCGGAAACCGCGGCACCCAACAAGACCATGACCAACCTCTACGCGCTGGGTTGGACTGAACACACGGTCGGATCGCAGAACATCCGCTGCATGGCGATCATCCAGCAGTTGCTCGGCAATATGGGCATGGCCGGCGGTGGCATCAATGCCTTGCGCGGTCACGCCAACGTGCAAGGCATCACCGATTTTGCACTGTATGCGCAGAATCTGCCGGGTTACTTGTCCGCACCAGCGGATGCCGATGTCGACTTCAAGACCTTCCTTGAGAAGCGCACCCCGAAACCGTTGCGTCCGGGACAGATGAACTTCCCGCAGAACTTTCCGAAGTGGCATACCAGCCTCATGAAGGCATGGTTCGGCGATGCGGCGAACAAGGAGAACGACTTCGCTTACCACTATCTGCCGAAATTAGGCGGCGCTTCGGATGTGCTGTCGATATTCGATCAGATGTTCCAGGGCAAGATGAACGGCTTTTTCTGCCAGGGTTTCAATCCGCTTGCCTCGGTAGCGAACAAGAAGAAGGTCGGCGATGCGTTGGCCAAGCTCAAGTATCTGGTGATCATCGATCCGCTCGCCACGGACACTTCGGAATTCTGGAAATCCTATGGCGAGTTCAACGAGGTTGATCCAGCCAAGGTGCCGACTGAGGTGTTCCGCCTGCCGGCCAGTTTGTTCGCCGAGCAAACCGGCAGCTACACCAATTCCGGCCGCGTCGTGCAGTGGCACTGGAAAGCGGCGGACGGCCCCGGTGAAACCCGGGATGACACCGAGATCATTGCGGCCTTGTTCCTCAAGCTCAAGGAGATGTATGCCAAGGATGGCGGCGCATTCCCCGAGCCGATCCAGAAGCTGGCCTGGGCCTATCGCCAGCCGGCCAAGCCTGCGCCCGAGGAAGTCCTGATGGAGATCAACGGCAAGGCGCTCGCCGATCTCGAAGACCCGAAGGAAAAGGGCAAGATCCTGGTCAAGGCCGGCGAACAATTGGGCACTTTCGGCGTGCTGCGCGACGACGGCAGCACCAGTTGCGGCAACTGGATTTATTGCGGCACCTGGTCGCAAGCCGGCAACAACACCGCCAAGCGCGACAACAGCGATCCCTCCGGTCTCGGCCAGACGCTCAATTGGGGTTATGCCTGGCCGGTAAACCGGCGGATCATCTATAACCGCGCTTCCTGCGATCCTGCCGGCAAGCCCTGGGATGCGAAACGCACGGTGATCAAGTGGCTGGGCGACAAGTGGGGCGGCAGTGACGTCCCGGACATGCGTCCGGACGCCAAGCCCGAGGAAGGCGTGATGCCCTTCATCATGAATCCGGAGGGCGTGGCACGCCTGTTCTCGCGCGAGTTGATGGCCGACGGTCCATTCCCCGAGCATTACGAACCCTTCGAGACACCGCTCGACAAGAACCCGCTGCACCCGAACAACCCGAAGGCGTTTTCCAATCCGGCGGCACGGGTGTACAAAGGCGACATGGAAGCCTTCGGCAAGGCCAAGGATTTCCCCTATGTGGCGACAACCTACCGGCTGACCGAGCATTTCCACTACTGGACCAAGCATTCGCACATCAACGCGGTGCTCCAGCCCGAGCAATTCGTCGAAATCGGCGAAGAGTTGGCGAAGGAGAAGGGAATTGCCAACGGCAGCATGGTCAAGGTGCGCTCGAATCGCGGCTTTATCCGCGCGGTTGCCGTAGTCACCAAGCGCATCAAGGCATTGGACGTTGATGGCAAGAAGGTCCATACCATAGGCATACCGACGCATTTCGGCTTCAAGGGGGCGACCAAGCCCGGCTTTATCGCCAATACCCTGACGCCGGTCGTCGGCGATGCCAACGTACAGACGCCGGAATACAAGGCGTTCCTGGTCAACCTCGAGAGAGCTTAAGGAGGCGCACATGGCACTGCAATCGCTAGACATCGCGCGCAGCTCGGCGACCACCACGCCGCCACCCTCGGTGCGCCAGACCACGGAAGTCGCGAAACTTATCGACGTGTCGACCTGCATCGGCTGCAAGGCCTGCCAGGCGGCATGCATGGAATGGAACGATATCCGCGAGGAAATCGGCACCTGTTCCGGCGTCTATGACAATCCTACCAACCTTACCGAGAATTCCTGGACGGTGATGCGCTTTGCCGAAGTAGAGGAAGCCGGCAAGCTCGAGTGGCTGATTCGCAAGGATGGCTGCATGCATTGCGCCGATCCGGGCTGCCTCAAGGCCTGCCCGGCGCCCGGCGCGATCCTTCAGTACGCCAACGGCATAGTCGACTTCCAGGAAGAGTACTGCATCGGCTGCGGCTATTGCGTCACGGGCTGCCCATTCAACATTCCGCGCATCTCGCAAAAGGACGGCAAGGCTTACAAATGCACACTCTGTTCCGATCGCGTCGCCGTTGGCCAGGCGCCCGCTTGCATCAAATCCTGCCCCACCGGAGCACTGCAGTTCGGCTCCAAGGAGCAGATGCGGGATTACGCCGAACATCGGGTTGTCGATCTCAAGGAGCGCGGCTTCAAGGAGGCGGGAATCTACGACCCGCAGGGCGTTGGCGGCACGCATGTGATGTACGTGCTGCATCACGCTGACCGGCCGCAACTCTATAACGGCTTGCCGGCCGATCCCGGCATCAGCCCGCTGGTGCATCTCTGGAAAGGCTTTGCCAAGCCGCTCGCCACGGTTGCCATGGCCGCAGTGGCACTCGGCAGCTTGTATCACTACGTCACGAAGGGACCGAATGAAGTCAGCAAGGAACTGGAAGACGAGCTTGAAAAGGAGGATGCGCTATGATCCGCAATCCCAAGGACCTGGTGCGCTACACACCCGAAGAGCGCGCCAATCACTGGCTCGGGGGCATCTGCTTCATCCTCCTCGCGCTGTCGGGTCTGGCCTTCTTCCATCCGGCATTTTGGCCGCTTACGCAACTTTTTGGCGGCGGCGTCTGGGCGCGCATTCTGCATCCCTTCATCGGCCTGGTGATGGCGCTCTCATTCCTTTCCCTTTTCCTGCGGTTTAGAGCACTCAACGCCATGACGCCGGTGGACAAGGAGTGGCTGTCGCGCATGCGCGAGATGGTCGATGGCAATGACCACAACATGCCGGAGCAGGGCAAGTACAACGGCGGCCAGAAGATGATGTTCTGGGCGATTGCCGTCTGCCTGTTGCTGCTGGTTGTTTCCGGCATCCTGCTGTGGCGTGCCTACTTCACCTTTCCGGTCGAACTGGTGCGTCTGGGTGCGGTGATTCATGCGTTCTGTGCGGTCGTGATGATTTGCACGATCATGGTGCATGTCTACGCCGCGATCTGGGTCAAGGGCACCATGCGCGCGATGTGGCACGGCACGGTCACGCGCGCCTGGGCCAAGCAGCATCATCGCGTCTGGTATCGCCAGGTCACGGGCAAATAATACGAGGCCACAAGCCGGCCCGCGGACGATCGTTCGCGGGCATTTTTTTGGAGCGGACATGAGCAGCGATCTGCAATTCGGCGTCGCCGCGGGATCGACCACCGAACCTCCGCGCATCATCGCGCCGCTGCCCCAACTGCTCTTCTCTGCACGTTCGCGGCGTTTTGCGGCACTTGCCGAGGGCCACGTGCTCGGCGACTGGTTGCGTTTTCTCGGCCGGTTGACGCAAGCGCAGCATGAGGCACTGTCTGCCCAGGAGAATCTGCCGCTGCCCGATGCTACGGCGCTTGATCGCGCGCGCAACCATGGCATGCCACCTCTGCCCGCGCAGCACTGGCCGCGCGCCGCTGCCTGGCGCACTGCGCTGAGCCACATGCTGGGCTTCCTCAATACTGCTGATGTGCCGCAAGCCGTGCAGCACAGCTGCGACCGCCTTGCAGTTGCGAGTGTCGCGCAACTTGAAACTCTCGCGGATCGCGTTTTGCGTACCGAATACTTTGGTGAAGATGTTGAGCTGCTGCCTTTTGTTGCTGCCGCGCTGCAGATCTATTGGACAGCGCTTGCCGCAGCCTTGGGCAGCGCCGGCAAGAAAGACATCCCTACGCTGGATGTTCCGGGTGTCTGCCCATGCTGCGGTGCCTTGCCCGTGGCAAGCGTGGTCCGCAGCACCGCCGAGGCGAGCAACCTGCGCTATCTGCACTGCTCTCTGTGCAATACCGAGTGGAATCTGGTTCGCGTCAAGTGTGCTGCCTGCGATGGGACCGGCAAGATCGCCTACCAATGTGTCGCAGGTTCCAATCTGCAGAACGCCGCGGCGATGCGTGCCGAAACTTGCGACGAATGCAAGAGTTATCTCAAGATCCTTTACCTGGAACAAGCACCTGACGGAGATCCGGTTGCCGATGACTTGGCCACGTTGGGGCTCGACATGCTTGTCGACGCCGCCGGATATTCGCGAGCCGGCCCAAACTTGTTGTTCGTGCCAGGCAGCGGCTGACTTCATGATCTTGAAGCGGGAATAGAATGAGCCCACGAACTTTCTGCCCGGTGCGGGTGAATGCATGAACCAGCTCTCGCAACTCCCTTCGGTTGATCGTCTCCTGTCCGAATCCCGGTTGGTGGAACTTGCCGTTAATCATGGTCGCACGCTAATCACTGCCGCAGTACGCGCTGAACTGGCCGCCGCTCGGGCGTCTGCAAAGGACGGCGGCGGCGTGCCAGAGACCCACGCACTGATCGCCGCAATTGCCGAGCGCGTCGAAAGAGAAGCGCAGCCGAAACTGCGGCGTGTCTTCAATCTGACAGGAACGGTGCTGCATACCAATCTTGGCCGCGCCGCACTGCCCGAAGAGGCCGTCACGGCCATGGTGATGGCCGCGCGTTCCGCCTGTGCGCTGGAATACGATGTCGAAACAGGCGGGCGGGGTGATCGTGACGATGTAGTGAACGAACTCCTTTGCGGACTGACCGGAGCCGAGTCTGCCACCATCGTCAATAACAATGCGGCTGCAGTTTTTCTGTTGCTCAATACACTGGCGCTGCGCAAAGAAGTGATCGTTTCGCGCGGCGAGCTGATCGAAATCGGCGGCGCTTTCCGCATACCGGACATCATGCAGCGAGCCGGGGTCAAGCTCATCGAAGTCGGCACCACCAACCGCACGCATGCCAAGGATTTTACCGAAGCGCTCAGTTCGCGCACGGCCATGCTGCTGAAGGTCCATGCCAGCAACTACGCTGTGCAGGGATTTACCAAGGCCGTCGATGAAACCGAGTTGGCAGCCTTCGCCCACGGGCATGGCGTCCCCTTTGTCGTCGATCTCGGCAGTGGCACTTTGACCAACCTGGAGGAATGGGGTTTGCCGCACGAGCCGACACCGCGCCAGGCCATCGCTGCGGGAGCCGATCTGGTCAGTTTCTCCGGCGACAAATTGCTCGGCGGTCCGCAGGCCGGCATCATTGTGGGCCGCCGTGAACTGATTGCAAAGATCAAGAAGAATCCGCTCAAGCGCTGCCTGCGTGTGGGTAAATTGACGCTGGCCGCGCTCGAAGCCGTATTGCGGCTGTATCGCAATCCACAACAACTCGCTCAGCGTCTCACCACGCTCCGTTTGCTGACACGCGCCGCAGACGACATCCGGGCACAGGCCGAACGCTTGTTGCCGGTCTTGCAGGAAGTGCTTGCAACATGGCAAGTCAGTGTTACC
Organism: Betaproteobacteria bacterium; assembly: GCA_016234745.1. Lineage (GTDB taxonomy): Bacteria > Pseudomonadota > Gammaproteobacteria > Burkholderiales > Rhodocyclaceae > JACRAR01. The sequence goes on from JACRAR010000055.1 coordinate 79,182, forward strand.
TGCGAGGCACTGTCAAGCCAAATCGGCTCGGGTTCTCTGCCGGTGGACCGCTTGCCTTCAGCGGGCATAGTCGTGAGGCCACGCGGCAAGCGCTCCGGGATATTGCATGCCCTTGAGCGGCGCCTGCGCGGTTTGCCCGTGCCGGTGCTCGGACATATTGCCGACGCTGCGCTACGCCTCGATTTGCGCTGCATGGCGGAAGCCGAGGAACATGAATTCGCCGTCCAGCTGGCGAGGCTCGGATCCCCGGAATGAAACCGATCAAATGATTATTGGCACCGCGGGCCACATCGATCATGGCAAGACCACGCTGGTCAAAGCGCTCACCGGCGTGGATACCGACCGGCTGCCCGAGGAGAAAGCGCGCGGCATTACCCTCGACCTCGGCTATGCCTATTCCGACGCTGGCTTGCTCGGCTATGTCGATGTGCCGGGCCACGAAAAGCTCGTACACAACATGCTTGCCGGGGCGACCGGAATCGATTTCCTGCTGCTGGTGGTTGCTGCCGATGATGGGCCAATGCCGCAAACGGTGGAACATCTGGCGATCGCTTCCCTGCTGGGCATTCAGCGTGCTGCGGTGGCGTTGACCAAGGCCGATCTCGCGACTCCAGAACGCCTGGCAGCCGCACGCGAGGAAGTGGCTGACCTGCTGGCAGGCTCTCCGTTCGCGCAGGCACCCGTGTTTGCCGTTGCCGCGACCGATGGCAGTGGCGTCGATGAGTTGAGAGGGCACTTGCAAGCTTCTGCGGCAATGCTTGGCCAACGACAGGTAGGCGGCGGTTTTCGGCTCGCCATCGACCGCGTATTCACCATGCAGGGCATCGGGCTGATTGTCACCGGCACGGCTTTTTCGGGGCGCATCGCAGTTGGCGATGCAGTGTCCGTGACTCCTCCGGGGCTGACGGCGCGGGTACGCGGTCTGCATGTGCAAGATCGGCCGGCGCAAGAAGGTTGCGCCGGACAGCGTATCGCGATCAATCTTGCGGGAAATATCGAAAAGTCTGATCTCGCGCGCGGCATGTGGCTGGTCGCTCCGCGTCTACATCTGCCGCTGCAGCGCTTCCAGTGCGAGCTGCAGGCCTTGGAAACGGTGCGGCATTGGCAGCCCATGCATGTGCATCTCGGTGCGGCCGATGTTACCGGGCGGCTTGCCTTGCTCGAAGGTGAGACGTTGCCGCCTGGAACAACGCAACTTGCTGAAATTCTGCTCGACCAGCCCGTCGGTGCATTGTTGCACGATCGTTTCATCCTGCGCGATCAATCGGCCCTGCGCACCCTGGCCGGCGGCCGTGTACTCGACATCTTCCCCCCGACGCGCTACAAGCGGTCGGCCGCCCGACTCTCATTGCTGCGCCGGTGTGCCCAGGACGATCCGATGGCGGCCCTCCAGACTTCGCTTGAGCAGCAGCCGGCTGGTGTCGATCTTGATCGTTTCGCGCTCTGCCGCAATCGCGATGAGGATGCGTCACTCTGGACAACACTTGATCTCACGGTGATCGGGGAGCCAGGCAAGCGCCTGGGTTTTTCCCGCGCCAACTGGTTGAGGCTTGCCGAACGGGCGCTGTCTGCCTTGGCGGCAGAACATCAACGCGCACCGGAAATGATAGGGGTGGAGCATGACCGCCTGCGGCGGTTGACCCTGCCAGCGCTGACACGAAACGCTTTTGACCGCTTGGTCGCCGATCTGAACAGCACAGGAAAGCTGAATCAAACCGGGGGCTGGCTGCACCTGCCAGAGCACCGCGCTACTCTGTCGGCAGCGGACAGCGAACTTTGGACCCAATTGAAGCCGCAATTCTCCGACCAAGCTTTTCAGCCGCCACGCGTGCGTGACGTGGCCAAAGCCAGCGGTATTGCCGAGGATACGGTGCGGCGGCTCTTGCAACGCGTGGCGCGCGTCGGATTTGTCTATCCGGTCGCGAAGGATCATTACTTTACTGCCGAAGCGGTGCAAACCCTGGCCGGTCATGTCGATGCGCTCTGCGGCAAAGACGGCGCGGCGCGCGCTGCCGCGTTGCGCGATCTGATCGGCGGCGGTCGCAAGGTCGCGATTCACATCCTCGAATTCTTCGACCGGGTCGGTTACACTCGACGCGTCAGGGATGCCCATGTGCGACGCGATGCGGGCATTTCACGGAGGTGGGTGCTGCAATAAATGGAAGAGATCGTTCCCCGGTGGGGCGGCCGGTCTTCAAAACCGGCAGGGGTCGCCATGCGGTCCCTGGTGGGTTCGACTCCCACTCTCTTCCGCCAAGAGGCATCCGAGAAGTTCCGGTAGCGTCCGTAATAACCAATAACAGCAACGATTACAGCCGAATCAGTGGCCGGCTACGTCCAATAAAATCCGCTTGCATCCGGCTCAAAGTGGGGGTATAAATGGGGGTATAGAATTTTTAGGCAGAGGAATATACCCCCAATGCTCACTAATCCCGACTGCAAGAACGCGAAGCACAAAGACAAGCCCTACAAACTCTCCGACGACAAGGGGCTGTTCCTTCTGATCCATCCCAACGGCTCCAAGTATTGGCGCGTCAAGTACCGTGTTGCGGGCAAGGAAAAACTGCTGGCACTCGGCATTTATCCCGAAGTCTCTCTGGCCGAAGCCAGGGGCAAGCGCGATGAAGCTCGTAAGTTGCACAACAATGGCGTAGATCCCGGCGTCCTCAAACAAGTGGAGAAACGCGCAAGGCAGATCGCCACGGCAAACAGCTTTGAAGCGCTAGCCAAGGAATGGCTTGGCAATGTAGAGCATAAATGGTCGGCAGATCATTACACCTACACCCTGCGCCGCTTCGAGGCTTATGTATTCCCCGAGATCGGATGTACCCCCATTTCCGAAATAAGTACCCCCATGCTGTTAGCCATGGCCCGGAAGATCGAAGCCAAGGGGACCATAGAAACCACGCACAAAGTATTGAACGCCTGCGGCCAAGTGTTCCGGTTTGCAATCGCTTCGGGTCGCTGCGAGCGCAACCCGATTGTTGATTTGAAGGGAGCGATCAAGCCGAAGCCGGCGGCAAAGCACATGAACGCACTGCAAGAGAAGGAATTGCCCGCATTGTTGCGGAAGATGGATTGCTACGCGGGGGAGAATGGGGGAGAGCTGCAGACGCAATACGCATTGCAGCTATTGGCCCTGACCTTTGTACGTACCGGCGAATTACGCGAAGCCACATGGAGCGAGTTTGATACAGACAAGGCGGAATGGCGCATCCCAGCAGAGCGCATGAAGATGAAAGCCCCTCACGCTGTCCCCCTCTCAAGTCAGGCCGTGGAAATCATCAAGAAGCTGAAAGAAATCAATGGTGCTTATAAGTATGTCTTTCCTGGCGTCAATCCACAAAAGCCCATGAGCAAGAATACCGTCCTGTTCGCGTTGTATCGAATGGGTTACCGAGGCAGGATGACCGGGCATGGTTTCAGGGCAGTGGCTTCAACTGTGCTGAATGAGCTTGGCTTCGATGCTGACGTGATCGAACGGCAATTAGCCCATGCGGAACGCAACAAGGTAAGGGCCGCATACCACCGTACAGAATACTTGCCAGAGCGCCGGAAGATGATGCAGCAATGGGCGGACTTGCTAGACGATTGGAAGAAAGACGAAAGTAAAGTGACACCAATCAAGAGCAAGGCGGCATAGGCTCATCTGGCGAGCCACCAGCAGGCGATGATTTAGCAGTAGCAGCAAAAGCGGCGGGCAAGCTGTAGTAGCAGCAAACCCGCCTAACTCTCACAGTGAAAAGGAGCTTCACCATGAAAGCTATCAGCAAGTCTACACCCCGCCCCGTTCGCGATGACTCTGATTCAACGTCGCCAAAGATTGACCGGGCCGACATTTATCCGTTAATTCCCACCTACTCACCTGAAGATACGATGTTGTGCGTCAGTGAGATTCTGGCTTTCTTGTCAGGAGCAATGGAAAACGCAGAAGGTTCAAGTGAGAGCATCCCATGGTCTGGCGGATGTATGGGGCTTTCTCGGATTCTCGATGCTTGCCGCTACGCTCTCAACTATCACCTGGAGCAGAAAGGCGGTGCAGCATGACTACCCCATGCACTTCCCGCGGTGCCGAGTGCATCACACTTTGCAGCATCGCGGACCGCTTAAATGCTGTCGCGGCAATGCTATCTGGGATCAAACCTGTCTTGAACGAGATTGCCGATAAAGAAGACCTGTCCGAAGGTGCTGGCGGTTCTCTGGAAGTGATTGCCGGCTTGTCCGACTATGTCAACTTTGAAATCAGTGACATCTCTGTCCGGCTGAGCGCCTTTGGCACGGTGGAAGGCGGTGCAGCATGAGCGTCAAGACCATTGAGGCCACGCAAGATGGAATCTTAGGAGCGAAGGCATGTCTTGCTGTTCTTCGGAACCTTGAAAAGACCGTAACTCCCGTTCCTTGGAGCGCGGAACAGGAAGTATGGAACGCCAAGCGCGATGATGCCATAGCCGCTTTTCTTGATGCAGCCGGTCCTTTACCACCTCGCGCTACTGGCGCTATGTCATTGCTAGCCGAGTTTGTAATTGCTGAAACTCAAGATGGCATGAATTATTTCAAAGATACATGGAAGCCTAGAGTCACGGTGACTAAGATGCCAAGAGGTTGCCGAGCATAAGCGACTGACCCTGCCGCGCCTGCTCCGGTGGGCGCGGCTTCCTCTTGCATTTATACTGAAACCGGAATAATCTATGCCGATGCCAAAGGTCCAACAGAAGCCACTATTCTGGCTTGGTAACAGCCTGGAATCGGTCAAGTCATTCTCGCCCGATGCACGACGCGATGCTGGCCACCAGTTGGGTATTGTGCAGGAAGGCAAGGAACCGGCTGACTGGAAGCCGATGGAAACAGTGGGTGTTGGCGTGCGGGAGATACGCATTCATGTTGGAACCAGCTACCGCGTGTTGTACGTCGCCAAGTTCGCCGAGGCAGTGTATGTGCTGCATGGCTTTGAAAAGAAGACCAGGCGCACGCCGAAGGCCGACATAGACCTTGCCAACAAGCGGTATCGCGATCTACTGAACGAGAGGAAACGGAAATGAACAAACTGACCATGACCAAGGGGAGTGGCAATGTTTTCGCCGATCTGGGATTCGATGCCGAGGAAGCACAGAACCTGCAATTGCGCTCGCAAACCATGATGGCGGTGGAACACTGGTACAAGGCCAGCGGACTCACTCAAGCGAAGGCGGCGCAGGCGCTGGGCCTCACTCAGCCGCGGCTCAATCAATTGCTCAAGGGCAAGATTAGCGAATTCAGCCTGGATGCGCTGGTGAATATGGCAACGCGCGCAGGGATGCGCATAGGCCTGACGATCAAGCCCGTTGCAGCGGTGAAAGTGGCACGAGCACGGACGACGGCGACGCCGAAGAAACCTACCAACAGCAAGACCGGCCACGCAAGGCGGGCGGCATAGCGACCATGAAGCGCGCGCAGATCATTCCAATGACGCGGCGCGGCTCCTGATTGAAGGATGCATGGGAAGGCGTGCGAGATGAACAAGAAACCCACTGGACTCATAGGCAGGGCGATGGACGAAGCTCCATCCGATAAAAAAAAGCGTGAAGCGAGGGATTCGTATATTGATGAATGGAAGAAGGCGAGTTCCGCGCAAATTCGGTCTCTTAGAAAGGAACCCAAGGAATTCTTGATTAGTTTGCTGCTCAGGATAATTGCTGGGCATGCCTACGATAGGCATGTGGCGGAACCACAAACAATCAATGAACTCCTTGCTGAAGTTTTAGAACTAGAAATTTTGAACGAGAAGTTGTGGAATGGCACGCTTAAGAAGGAAGATCAGCTGGCAGCCCTTAAGCAATGGGAGAGCGAAGCTAATGCAAGGGCTGGAGATAACGTTAATAGACTTGTCGAGATTGGACGTATGGTGGGTTCATTCCGGGCACAGATTGCCCAGCACGAGAATATAGAGGCGGCAAGGAAATTGAAAGAGAACCTAGCAAAGGGGCCAAGAAAAGCTGCTGAGAATCGGACAAGTGAAGCCAACGACCGCAACAAGCTTCTTGAGCGAGCGATTAACGAACTATTCGACAAGCCAGATAAGCCAGGGTGGGTATGGACTAATACCGAAATCACATCGTATCTTTGCTGCCAGTCCACAATAAAGTCTGGCAAATCCGCAATCGCCGCGAGAGTAAAAACGAAAGCAGCAGAGTTCCGCAAGCGGAGAAAAGAGTTACTGGCGAATCAATACCACAATCAGTAATTCACTGGCCAGTGAATTACATATTGTTCAGGAATATCAGTAACATGCGTTAGATTACGCTTTGGTTCGTTGCTATGCTGTAGTCGTCAAATCCATCACGACTAGGAGCATAGAAAATGAATCAACAACCCCGGCGCTTGATGCGCCTCCCCGAAGTAATGCACGCTGTCGGTTACCGCCGAACAGCAATTTACGACAAGGTCAAATCGAGAGAATTTCCGGCGCCAATATCGCTGGGTGCTCGCGCTCGCGCAGTAGCTTGGACCTCGGATTCAATCGAAGCCTGGATTGAATCGCGCGTCAGAGGTCAGGGCAATGCGGCAAAGGCTCCAGTTCCGACGAGGAACAAGAAAAAGGCGGCAGTGGTAATAGAGTCGGAAATGGTGTCAGCGTGATTGCCGCCATGGGCTCGCCAGCCAGAAACGGCGAGACCCGCACCAGCGGCAAACTGGTCGGGCCTCAAATCAAAGCTCCCACAAGCGAATTCTGCTTCCCAACTATTCCCTCTGTCAAGGCTGCTGTCTTAGCCGATCTGCTCAGCGGCCGGAAAATCACACATCTTGATTGCTGGCGCGAGCACGGATCAAGCCGACTTTCACATCACATCCTGAGACTGCGCAAGGCCGGATTCCCTGTCATCACGCAAGAAATTGATGCAAAGACGAGCGACGGCAGGGTAGCGCAGATTGGTCTCTACAGCCTTCCAACAGAAGCGATAGAGGCTGCTGGCGAGCGTGGGCTTATGTTCATCACCGAAGTGCAGACAGCCAGGGGGATGATATGACAGCAAACATTCTCCAGTTCCGCCGGTCTCGTCGGAGATGCTCCGTTTGTGGAATTGCCGTTTCCGGAAGCGACACTCTTTGTTCAAAGTGCAGAGCCTGGGATTCAATCCTTCGTGCGATGTCATTGCGCCGCCAAGCCTTGGGCGAGTTGGTCAGGGCCGGAGGCTGAGTATGGACGGCACAGCCTCAGCACAGGTCATCTTTTCCTACATGCCGATCGAGGTCTTTCTCGATAAGCGGATAACCCTTGAACAACTTCGCGTTCTCGGGGCGTTGTTCTCTTTCCGCGGAAAGGACTCGAATACGGTCTTCCCAAGCCGAAAGGCAATAGCCAAGCGCTGCGGGATGCACCAGTCCAACATCAGCACGGCGACCACCGCCTTAGAGCGGCTGGGATGGTTGACGAAGATCGGTAAGGGTGGGTTTTCAAAGGCAACTCGTTACACCATCACCGTCCCTGAAACGGTAGCCGATTCGGCTACGGTAGGATGACAGGTGCAACTGAGGCACAGATAGCGAACACATTGGCGCAGAAGGTCGGCTTTGATTTGAAATCGGCACAAGAATACGGCGCATCAGATTCGCAGATTGCCGAGTTCCTTTCTGCGGTGGTTAATGGTGAAACCCCAAAACTATTGACCACAGCCGATGGCTCGTCAAATAGTCTTGTGTCTTTTCTGGCTCCCGGCCCGTTAAGGACCGCCCTATCGGACACCATTGGCGTTCGTGGATTGATCGGTAGCCAGCTTGCCCGATCAGGTAACGTTGAGGATTTAATCCAAAGTGCCGAGAGAAAAGACTTGTCGCCCCTGCAGCTGTCTGCTAGCGGGCAGACGTTCAATAACCAGCGGGCAAACGGCTACAGCGTCGGTGGACGGATCGGCTACAACATCCCATTCCCTGACGATGGCAATTTGAATGTAGGACTTACCGGGTCTTTGGCGGGCGCGACGATCAACACCCCTAACGGCCCAGTGCGTATAGGTGGCCGCCCCCAAGTGAATGGCCTGGATGCTACCTATCGACAGGGCAATCAAACCGTCAGCGCGAACCTTGGTCTAGGCCCAGATAAGCGCCTGATGGTTCGCTGGGTGAGAAAGATCTGAATGGACACCGAGACAGAACCGACAACAGGAGAAACACTATGACCACTCCAACACGAGCCAAGCCTGAGAGCAGGCAAGCAACAGGCAAACGCGGCGGGAAATCATCCACATCATTCAAGCCCGGCCGGAGTGGCAATCCGGGCGGAAGGCCAAAGAAGACCGAAGAACAGCGCACTCTTGAGCAAATGTGCCGAGAGAAGACGCCTGACGCCTTGGGTACGGTTCTGTCAATCATGGCCAGCGGAGAGAATGAGCGGAACAAGCTCGCCGCTGCGCAGTATGTGATTGATCGCGGATGGGGCAAGGCGAAGCAAGAGATTGAGCACGTCGGAAAGGGCGGGGCTGAGTTGAGCCTATCAGTATCGTTCGTGCCGAGCGTTAAGTGATCCTGCTATGCCGAATATAGGTATATACCGAAATTGATCGAAAGGACGACACCATGAATGAATCTACCGTTTCCGGCAACGCTGTCCCCATGAGTCCAACCGAACGCGCTCGTCGCTTTCGGGAGAAGGTAAGGAACGACTGCAAGCGCCTCGACGTGACGATCGGCGCCGACGTTGTGGAGAAGTTGGACGCCATGGCGAAGCGCCGAGGTGTTCCGAGGTGGGGAATAGTTCAAGAGGCTATAGAGGCTCTTGCAGCGCAAGACGCTCATTAACGATGCCCGATTCCGGTATCGTTGAAAGTATGCAAGGACAGGGTAAGGTTACGGCAAGGGTGAGGCGCACGCGCGAGGACAACGGATATGGATGATCCAGACCGCGAAAAACGCAAACTACACCGTCAGCACTACGAGGAGTTCTCTCGATTACATGCTCAGTATGAAGCCGAAGGTACGGACTACAGGCAACGGGAGTACCCGCCATATCCTGATGAAATCCGCGGACTCACATGCGGCGCCAAGAGTAAGCGCACTGGCAATCCGTGCAAACAGTTGGCCCTCTTCTTCAATGGCCGCTGCAAATTCCACGGTGGGGCTTCTACCGGACCTAGGACAAAGGCCGGCAAGCGTAAGTCAGCCAGGAATGGCAAGACGGGCGGGAGACCACGCAAGAACCAGAGTCCATGAGAGGGTAACAGAACGTTACATTTTCTCGCCGCTGTTCCCCTGTTTCCGTTAGCGGATAACAGCAAAATAACCGCAAGGTTAGGGGGAGGTCCTGCTCTTTTGTTTGAGTTGCTGGTGCCAGCATTAGAACCAAACCCCATGGGATGTATAGAGATGTCTAGGTTTCAGCGAAGGTTTCAGCCTATCGGCAGGCCGACCAACCGACATTCTGATCAATCCGCGCGCGCGAGGGCTGCGGTCACCTGGTCGCGTTGTATTGCGCTACGCTGTCTTGGATCTTGGTAAGAAGCTGCTTAAGTCTTCGATAGGTGAAATCATTTTGCATATGGATAATCTCAAACGTCTCGCATGCATCACCTATGAATTCAATGCTCTCGGCAAGAAGCTCCCGAGCCTCTTGGTGGCAACCGGGGCAAGCTGCTCTTGTGGCCTCCCAATTGCCGTGTTTGTCACAGTGGTATGGTCCATTCATATTGCGATTCTCCAGCAATTCAGCACGCTTTCAAACGCGATGCAATCCGTGCCTCCACCAGCGCACGAATCTCAGCCTCACCTATATCCAGGTCGACAAGTTGAGCGGCCGCGTTCTTGATGCGGCGCTCTGCTTTCTCGTTGGCGCTGCGAATGCGCTTACCCAATTCGGTGCCTCTGATTTCAGCGCGAGGCATCGTCCGACCCATTGCCAGCAAATCAACCAGGCCGGGATTCTCAATCTCCTGCGCCAGCTCGTGCCTGGGCAACCACCAATCACAGGGAATGGTCATACTGCCAATCAGAATATGTCCATCGGCGTAGGCGATCGGTATCGGGTCGATACTTGGAGGAACAAGCGCCAACGCCCGAAGTACTTCCGGTGAAAACATTGCGCGTCCTTGCCATTCCCCTTCGGCGCGCATCACAGCCGTCACACTTCCAGACTCAAATGAGAGGAAACCATTCTCGAAAGCCATCAGTACCTGCCCAAGCACCAGGCGCTTCCTGGCGAATACCTTGGTGGCGCTCTTGAACTCGCGGAGCGTAACGTGAAGAAGGTTGCGGGTTAGGCCGGGTTCCATGACGGCGACGGTGGGCTGAGTGTGGATAGGTAAATGGCTGCTTTGGGATTCTCGCGCATCTGAATCGCCCTCTGCCGTAGAGGGAACCCCGTTTGCTGCGCCTTCTCAAGTTACCGGCGAGAAGGCCACGAACGCATCGGGCCAAAGCAGTTTGAAACTATAGCACTCGCTGGAGGAAGCGACGGCAAGAGGATCAAATGTCGGCACTGCACTACTTTGAAGATCCCGAGCTTTAGTCCATACTTTCATTACCACGGTGCACAACAATGCGCCGGACATCAAGAACTATTCCTATGACTTCTCGAAACAAGAATTTACCGATGACAGAAGCGGAAGACCCGCGAATCTTGATGGCATTGCGTTTAATGACACCGTTCGAGAAAGTCAGCGCGAGGCGGCGAGAATGGGTTCGGCTTCTGGACGCGCAGCAATCCTTATCCAGTCCCTTGTATCAGAAGAAGGCCGAAGCATTGGGGATGGAGGAATACTTCAAGCAATACTCGACGAGTCGAGTGCGCTAGCAAATTTAACCCGATTTGAAGGGGTAGCATTGATCCGGTGGGGGTACAAATGGGGGTACAAGTGAAAGGCAACCGCCCAACAACCCCTATTGGCAAGGGATTGCGCCGCTAGTTAGCCTCCCACTCTCTCCGCCCGGCGTCAAAAATAGGTTGGCTTGCCCAAAGTCAAGGCTTTCCGAACAGATCGTCGAGCGGGTTCTTCTTGCTGGTGGCATGTCCGGACACGCGTTTTGCAGTGAACTCTTCCTCGATGTTGTCGCGATAAAAGCTCCAGGCAGCGCCTGAGGTGCTGAGTCGGTCCCAGATTCCTTGGCCCACTCCGCTGTATTCCAGCGTGCTGCCATCGTCGAGTTGCACCTGCAATATGCGATTGCGCGAGTCGTAGCCAATGGCGCGCAGTTTGCCTGAGTTGAGCTTTTTCATTTCCATGTGCGAGATCCCATCGGATGATCTTCCCCAAAGGTTCCGTATTTTGGGGCTGGTGAGCAGTTTATCAAGATATTGAAGTCGCAGAGCCTGGCCTTATATAGCGCACCGTAGGCATCAATTCCGGCACTGGAATTTCATTGAAAGGAGGACTCACCATGTTGTTGTATCGCACCCTTTTTCCCCGCGATGTATTTGCGGAACTCGAACGGCTGCAGCGTGACGTGCAGCAGTCGCCTGACCTCTCCCCGAACATCCGTGGCTTTACGCGAGGCGGCTTCCCCGCCATGAATGTCGGTGGCACGCCAAAGTCCGTCGAGATTTACGCCTTTGCGCCGGGCGTCGAGCCATCCAGTCTCGATGTGCAGATCGAGAAAGGCGTACTGACCATCTCAGGTGAGCGAACCCATGAAGCTGTTCCCGAAAAGGCCGCCGTGCATATTGACGAACGCTTCTCCGGGCGCTTCAGTCGCGTGGTGAGCTTGCCGGAAGACGCCGATTCTGCTGCCGCGCAAGCCCATTATCGGGACGGGGTGCTGCATATCAGCATCGCCCGCAAGGAGGCTGCACAGCCTCGTCGTATTTCAATTCATTAGGAGTTCGAGATGAGCGAAAAAACAACAGCCAGCAGCGATACCTCGCGCAAGGAAGCCGCAATTCTTCCGCCGGTCGATGTCATCGAGGATTCAGCGGGGATTACCCTGTATGCCGATCTGCCGGGAGTACCCAAGGACCGCTTGAGTCTGCAGATCGAGTCCGACACGCTGACGCTGGAAGGCGATGTGGTTCTTGATTTCCCCGAAGGCATGGAAGCCAATCATGCCGAGGTGAGCCTGCCCAGCTACCGGCGCGTGTTCACCTTGTCCAAAGAACTGGACGGCAACAAAGTGCTTGCGGAGTTCAAGAACGGCGTGTTGAAGCTGCGCATACCCAAGGTCGATCATGCGCAAACCCGCAAGGTCGAGATCAAGGTGCTGTGATGTTTTGCCAGGGTCATGGCATTTGGGGCATGACTCTTATTGTTCAAGATTGATGACCGGATGGTTTTGAGGACATGCCGCCACGCCCATTATCAGCTCTGCCAAAGGCAAGACCGACGATATTCCTGATACTCGCGGCATTGCTGGCGGGGATCATGACTTGGGTGGCGGCCCGTCCCGCTGAAAAAAGTGCCGTGCCGCGTCAAGTGACGCCCAGGGGAGAATTGAGCGCGGAGGAGAAATCGACCATCAGTCTGTTCGAGCGGGCGCGGGATTCGGTGGTTTTCATCACGACGCGGGAACAGGTTCGGGATTTCTGGTCGCGCAATGTCTTCTCGGTGCAGCGCGGCACCGGTTCCGGCTTCATCTGGGATGAAGCCGGCCATGTCGTCACCAACTACCATGTGATTGAAGGCGCCAGCGAGGCGACGGTCAAACTGGCGAATGGCAGCGACTATCGGGCCAGCCTGGTCGGCGCAAGCCCGGTGCATGATATTGCGGTTCTCAGGATCGGCACCGGCTACACCCATCCTCCGCCGGTTCCCTTGGGAAGCAGCCAGGATTTGAAAGTGGGTCAGCGGGTCTATGCGATCGGCAATCCGTTCGGGCTCGACTGGACCTTAACCAGCGGCATCATCTCGGCATTGAACCGCTCCCTGCCGGATGACCGGGGTTCGTCCCTGGATCACCTGATCCAGACGGATGCCGCAATCAATCCCGGGAATTCCGGCGGACCGCTGCTGGACTCGGCCGGCAGGCTGATCGGCATCAATACCTCGATCTACAGTCCCAGCGGCGCCAATGCCGGGATCGGCTTCGCTGTGCCTGCGGATACGGTGAATCGCGTTGTGCCGCAGCTCATACGCCAGGGAAAATATATTCGTCCGGCCCTGGGTATAGAAATTGATGAGGACCTGAATCGTCGTCTAAGCGCCATGCTCAATGTCAAGGGAGTGTTCATCCTGCGTGCCGCGCAAGGCTCGGCGGCAGCGGCGGCGGGCCTGAAGGGCGTTGCGGCCAGTAAAGCCGGCGGGATTGTGGCGGGCGACATCATCACCGCCATCGAAGGCAAGTCCATCGACAGCGTGGGCAAACTGATTGCCCGGCTGGACGACTTCAGAGTGGGCGATAGCGTCAGAATTACGGTGCAGAGGGAGGGCAAGACCCGCGAGGCGGTTGTCATTCTTCAGCCGGGGGAGTAGTGCCCGTGGTTGGGTCTAGGGTACTGACAGCCGCGACCGAGCACATCGACTCAGCGGCGGAAATGGGCCGAGTGAGATACCGCCAGAAAGACTTCGCGCAGGAACAACCCTAGGGAAACAACCAGGGAAAACATCGAAAGCACAAACAGTCCGGCAACCAGGCGGGAGAGGTCGTAGGTCAGCAGAGCGGCCATGAAGGCGCTGGCAACGACCAGGCAGATCAGCAGGGCGCCCAGCACTGCCGAGAAAATCGACAGATAGACCAGCCGGGAACGGCGCGCGAGCGTGGCCAGTTCAGTATTCGCTGCGGTTCTTTCGGCATTGACGACATCCGCCGCCAGGTGTTCCAGGACGACGCGTCGTCGATCCACGATCCGGCCCAGGCGATTGTTCAGCGTGGTCACCAGCGTGGCGATCGCCGTCAGAAGAAATACCGGCGCGACAGCGAGCTGTATGACCCGGGATATGTCGGCGATATGGGATTCCATGGGCAACGGGCGACAATTTGTCCTTGATATCAATCCAGTATTTCTATAGAATCGCGCCTCTTTCCACCTTGCTCCACCCGAAGCGCATGCGGGGGAGCTTAACCCATAAGGAGATTGCATGCGACATTATGAAGTGGTTTTTATCGTCCATCCGGACCAGAGCGAGCAGGTTCCAGCGATGGTCGAACGCTACAAGACGCTGATTTCATCGCGCTCCGGCAATATCCATCGGCTCGAAGACTGGGGCCGCCGGCAGATGGCCTATCCGATCCAGAAGGTGCATAAAGCGCACTACGTGCTGATGAACATCGAGTGCGACGGCGAGACTTTGGCCGAGCTGGAGAACGCCTTTAAGTTCAATGACGCCGTGTTGCGCCATTTGACCATCAAGGTGAAACAGGCCGTCACCACCCCCTCGCCGATGATGAAGGAAGAAAAATCCCGGTCGTTGAATCCGGCTGCGCCCGCCGCGGCCCCGGAAGCCCCCGCGGAGGCCGCTGCTGCCGCCTGACAACTGCACGGTGCTGACGGGCAAGCTGCTGGAACTGGCCGCATTGCGCTACACCCCGGCAGGCATTCCGGCCTTGAATTTCCGGATTGTCCATCACTCGCAGCAGGTCGAAGCAGGCAGCCCGAGGCTGGTGGAGTGCGAAATGCCGGCGCTGGCGCTGGGACAAACAGCCCTGCTGCTGGCAGGAGCCAAACCCGGCGATGCGCTGCGACTGACCGGCTTTCTCGCGGCGAAGAGTCTGAAGAGCAGGACCCCGGTCCTGCATGTGAATGAGATAGAGTTTTTGGAAGGAATTGACCATGGCATTTAAACCGAAGTCCAAGCTTGGAACCAAACGCAAGGATGACAAAGGCCGCAGCTTGTTCAAGCGGCGCAAATTCTGCCGCTTCACGGCAGAGAAGATACTCGAAGTGGATTACAAGGACGTGGAAATCCTCAAGGATTTCATCACCGAGAACGCCAAGATCATGCCGGCGCGAATCACCGGCACCAAGACCGGCTATCAGCGTCAGCTGTCCGTGGCGATCAAGCGCGCCCGTTATCTCGCGCTCTTGCCCTATACCGATTTGCACATCTAATCCGGAGGAACCAACATGCAAGTGATTCTGATGGAGAAGGTCGTCAACCTCGGTGGCCTCGGCGACGTGGTCAAGGTCAAGGAAGGCTATGCCCGCAATTTCCTGATTCCCCATGGCAAGGCCAAGCGCGTGACGCCTGAGAATCTGGCGGCTTTCGAGGTCAAGCGTGCCGAGCTGGAAAAGGCGCAGGCAGAGAAACTCACGGCAGCGCAGGAGAAGGCGGCGAAGATGGAAGGCCTGATGGTGCAGGTGACGCGCAAGGCCGGCGTCGATGGCCGCCTGTTCGGTTCGGTGAGCGGCGCGGATATTGCCGAAGCGCTCAAGGCGCAGGGGTTCGAAGTCGACAAAGCTGCGATACGCATGCCGCACGGCCTGCTCAAAATGGTCGGCGACTCCAAGCTGGAAATCTCGTTGCATACCGACGTGCTGGCCAGCATCACTGTTTCCGTGCTCGGCGAGCAATAAGCGGTTGCAGTTCCGTATTGAAGGGCCGCCATGCCGAACCCGGCGTGGCGGCCCTTCCGCTTTTCCGGCTACGTACAATTCATGCACAAACCGCGCACAGCATTTCCACCGCATTTCCACAGGCTTATCCACCCCGCCCGGGGTGGCATCGAGGTAGACTGTCCGGCGTAACTCAGGAGACGACAACATGTCCCAGATGCAGGCTGCCCCGCGTGTTTTTGCGGCAAATCGCCCGGAAGACCCCCAGCTTGCGGCACTCAGATTACCGCCGCATTCGGTGGAGGCCGAGCAGTCGCTGATCGGCGGGTTGCTGCTGGACAACCTTGCCTGGGACAAAATCGGCGACATTGTCAGCGATGCCGACTTTTATCGCGACGATCATCGCCGTATTTTTCGCCGCATCAAGCAGCTCGTCGAGCAAGGCAAGCCCGCCGACGTGGTCACAGTCTTCGAGGCGATCGAGAAGCATAACGAAATCGAGCAGGCCGGCGGCCTCGCCTACCTCAGCGAGATTGCCAACAATACGCCCTCCGCAGCCAATATCCGCCGTTATGCCGAAATTGTGCATGAACGCGCAGTGCTGCGGCGTCTGGTCACCGTGGGCGATGAAATAGCTGCTAGTGCGCTCAACCCGGCCGGCAAGGATGTCAAGCAGTTGCTCGACCAGGCCGAGCAGAAAGTCTTCGAAATTGCCGAGTCGGGGGCCCGCTCCAGCCAAGGGTTTGTCGCCATCCAGCCCTTGCTCGGCCAAGTGGTTGATCGCATCCAGGAACTCTACGAGCAGGAGAATCCTTCCGAAATCACCGGAATACCGACAGGATTCACCGATCTCGACAAAATGACGGCGGGATTGCAGCCGGGCGACATGGTCGTCATTGCCGGCCGCCCCTCGATGGGCAAGACGGCATTCGCCTTGAATATCGCCGAGCATATCGGCGTCGACCTGGGCTTGCCGGTCGCGATTTTCAGCCTGGAAATGTCCGGGCCGCAGCTTGCCATGCGCTTTCTTTCCTCGGTCGGCCGCCTTGATGCCCATCGCATACGTACCGGCCGTCTGAGCAATGACGAATGGGACAAGATGACGGTGGCTCTGGGCAAGCTGCATGGCGCCCCGATCCATATCGACGAGACCGGCGCACTCAATGCCACCGATTTGCGCGCACGGGCACGGCGGCTGGCGCGGCAGTTCGGCGGCAAGCTGGGGCTGATCGTGATCGACTATATTCAACTGATGAGTTCGACCAAGGACAACGAGAACCGCGCCACGGAAATTTCCGAGATCTCGCGCTCCATCAAGGCGCTGGCCAAGGAATTGCAGGTGCCGATACTGGCGCTGTCGCAGTTGTCGCGCAAGGTGGAAGAGCGCACCGACAAGCGTCCCTTGATGAGCGATCTGCGCGAATCCGGGGCGATCGAGCAGGATGCGGACATCATTCTGATGATGTACCGCGAGGAATATTACAAGCCGGATACGCAGGACAAAGGACTGGCCGAAGTCATCATCGGCAAGCACCGCAATGGCCCGACGGGAATGGTCAAGCTGACTTTCCTTGGCGAATACACACGCTTTGTCAATACGGCACAGTCGGGGAATTATTAACGTTGCGGGTGGGTATGCCGGGTCTCGCCCCGGCGGGCGAGTTCCTTTCTTGTGGCGACAAGAAAGGAACCAAAGAAGCGCTCCCCGCTGCCCCGGCCTTCGGCTTCCCTCGCTCCACACCCCCAGTCCGGCCGGCCTCGCAAACTCGCCTGCGGCTCAAACAGCGAGTCCGGACTGCTCCGGTCTGGCGGTGCTCCGCTCGGCGAGGCAGAGCAACTGTGTCCATAGTCAAGCGATTTTCGGGTTCCACGAAGTATTATTTTTGAGCATAGTGTTCATGATGGTAAGCAACTTCCGCATGCAGGCGACGATAACGACCTTCGCAGGCTTGCCGGCCTTTTCGAGTC
>JACRAR010000053.1 GCA_016234745.1 Betaproteobacteria bacterium
CGCTCTTGGATTACGGCGGAAAACGTCTCGGTAGAATCCACAGGCCTTAGCAATGGCCACCCTATTCGGACGAGTTCCACAGCGGGGTAACAGGTCACCGGTCTTGTTGAGGTACTCCAAATAGTCCCTTAACTTAACTACGGGGGCAATGCGCTCAGGCACGGCCTTGGCTTGACCCAGTTCGAGCAAGCTCTGAGCTGCAGTAGCTTGCTCAAATTTTTCCCAATCATCGGTACTGACGAAGCATTGAGGCCCCTTCCCGTATCCACGTTTAATGGTTAGTACTGGAACGGATGCGACAGTTAGGCTCCGCAGCAGACGGATATTTGATTCCCACATCTGTGCAGGAGAGCAACCAAGAGCCGAGTGCCTCTTTTGGTGATAAACGTCCACAATCCAGCGAATAACGACATGGCGCAAGCCTGACATTGTCACTACGGCATGCTTTAACGGGTCATAGTCCTCTCTCTCAAGAATGCTGCTAAACGTCTTGCCGGGTGTTGCGAATGTAACGCTCCTATTCAGCGTACCTTGTAGTCGTTCCACCTTGCCCTTGAACCAAGCGGTCTTGCGTGGTGAAAAGTGCTGTTCGATGCCGAGCTCATAGCAGATGTTCTCAAGGTCAGCACTGTGGAACTCAACTCCATTGTCCATCACCAATTCAGACGGAATGCCGAACGCTGTCCAATCGTTTTTCAGGTCGGGGTACTCACCCCGAAGCCCTGTCTTCGGCATAAAGGCGTGTCGAAGACATTTGGCAACACTTGCTCTACTGGGTGGCTCGAAGCCAAGCGAGAATCCCAGGACACAGCGCGTGAAATCATCGACCATGATGGTGAGCCATGGCCTGCCGAGAGGTAAGCAATTGACGTCGTCGACAACAAATAAATCCATCCTCATGTGGTCTATTTCACCCCGCTGCAATGGCACATCAGTCAAACGGTGCCTGAGAACGCTGCGATACTTGACTCGAGCCGACTCCCTCCCATAGCGAGCTGCATGCCGGGTAAAGGCTGGAATTTCGTTGATTAACCGCTGCAATAAGCGACGCGTAGGCATAGCAAGCTGTCCGGATTTTGGACGTGTCACATTCAGGGAACGAACTTGCGCTTTGGCTATGTTAAGTACGTGCCCTACTCCCGGTCGTTCTAGCGTGAGATAGACTGACTCGATAACGTCACGGCATAATTCGACTACCTCCGTATGGAATCGTGACTCACGATTTCCTCTGGCATTATTGGCAGCAAGTAAGGCAGCTGGTGTTTCCTCGGATGCCAAATACGCTCGTGCCCAACGGTAGACCGATATCCAACCGGGTTTCCTAGCTGGTCTTGGTGTTAGAGAGCTCCAGACATTTTCAATAGCTTGTTCGATTTTGGACTGGCTGAATGGCAATCCCACTACGGCACGTGCATAGACTAAGCGAAGCTTGGCGGCATTCTTTTCAGATGACGAGGCTTCTGGGAAGCTAGCAGTTTTCTTCTTCCGTTCAAGGGGGCGACCGCTTGAAATCAAATGAAGCGGAAAATTCTTGAAGGTGAGTTCACCCACTACATAAGCGTCGAACAACTTCGCTGTGGATTTTTCCAAGGGGCGGTCGGTATGCTTATGGCGGAGTACCCAAATGCCATCGGCACACTGGCGTTCAACCCAATATGGCTCATTATTCAGAGTGACCTCGGCCTTGGGCCGAAGAAATGCCCTAGCCATTGTGCCCTCCGAACAAACTGGAACCTGGAATCTTGCTCAGCGTCGTTGTTGGTCCAAATTTCTCTTCCAGGTTTAGATGCAAGATGCCATCAAGGACAAGTCGGCAGGCCTGTTGCATGGTAAAGGGTTTATGAAAGCCGTTGACCACGTCCTGCCAGATGAGGCTTCTTTTCGAAGTGAATAGACGGCGGACATATTCCAACTGTTCGAATGAAAGTGGAGACCTGCCATATCTCAGAAGCCAGCGGGCGTTCTGCAGGCGCGGTTCGCGGGCCAAGTCCTCGCCCAATACGACACAGTACTCGTAGCCGTATTCTGAAAGTTTCTCTTTCATTAGCGCCGTCCGGGCGACGACTTCAGGCTCCTTAGCGTTTTCCAGTATCTTAATTTCCCAGAGAGCCTCGGATATAGACGTCCTAACAAAGATGTCTGGAAAGTGGTGGTAATCTTTGTCTCCAAGTCGATAATGGATTACGCAAGGTTGGTCGGCGAAATGAGTAACTGATGGGTTGCACTCGAGCAGGCGATAGGCGTTCAGCTCATGTGGCGAATCCCAATGTATTTGCCGGTTCATTCGCATGCTCGGAAACCGACCTGTTGGCCTTGTATTGGACCGGCTGATGATTTTTCGAGCCCGAGTGCCAGGCGCAGCAAATTCGATTCCGAGGATTCCATCCCGGTCCAGGATTGCAGCATCGTTATGTACCAAATTACACATTTCCCCTCTCCGATTATGAGAACTGTGGCGTATAGGTAGGCCCACCAACCAAGACTGACCCAAAAACGCATAATTCTTATTTATAAGAACTAATTCGTTTCAGACGATACCAAGCCAATATAAATATCATATCCGATATTATAGTATCGTGTAAAGGTAATATGGTCCCGCCAGACAATTGTCTGGATATACTCCCGCAATGAGCTGGGAGAATGAAGCGAGGCGTATCGTCAGAGCCGAGCTGGTGAGGCGGGGCGTGACTTATGAGCGTCTGGCCAAGAAGCTGCAGGACATCGGGATTGCCGAGACTAAGCCTTCAATTGCAAACAAGATGTCCCGAGGGACGTTCAGCTTTATCTTCTTTCTGCAGGTAATGCGGGCATTGGACGTCCAGCTGGTTACCCTCGACTTGGGTGAGCAGGCAGAGCGGAAGAAGGATGACTAATTTCTCTAATTCTTGATGCTGACCTTTTCTGTTGTTGGCATTGGCCTGATAACAATGGTGAAAAACTCAAGGTGAGGACAAGCTCTTCCGTAATATTGAATGAGAAAGACACTAAACAACTCTACTATTCAGTTGATTGATGGTAGCTATATTAGGAGTACGCGCAAATGGTGCGAGTAACGTATCAGTGGCATACATCTAGCTTGAATTTAGCTACAACCAACATATTGACTAGAAGGTTTATAGTTTGTTAGTCTTTTTAGATTGACTCCAGGAAATATACGAAAAGAGTATGCTGCTCAAGAAGAGGTATGCTAGAAAGCCTTCACTCACGTGATTCACGCCTGTTTTTTTCTCGGCACCGTCGCATTTTGCAGCCGTTAGTCTGCATTTATTGGGCCATTCTATGAATACAAATCAAGACGTTTCCACATGCAACAACAGCGTACTGGCTGAGCACGCCAACACGGCGATTGCTTCAGTGTCTGTTGACCTGGAATACGACCGTTTTGTTGAGCGATTGGCCAAAGCTGAAGACCCTAGAACCATTTCAAATAGTTCTACTAGACACGCGTTGTCCATTTTGCGCGCAATTTTCCGGCATGCTAAGCGTTCAGTATCGATTTTCTCTGGGAAGTTGGACCCGAATGTTTTCAATGATGACGAGCTGTTGCGTACTGCCGAAAATTTCCAAAAGGGGGGGGGAAGCCTTCGGGTCTTATTGCAAGACCAAGCTCTATCGAAAAATGATGCGAGTAAGCTTCTTTTGCAATTAGCAGCACAATCAAGCGATGTTAACGATGCGTCTTGCATGGTGAAGCAAGTAACTAGTGAGCATCCGTTTGCAGATGCTAAATGTCATTTTGTGGTTGCGGATGGTAAGGCATATCGAATTGAAACTGATATCGTGAAACACATAGCGGTTGGGAGTTTCATGGACGAGAAGAGTGCAACAGCACTTACAGAGATTTTTGATAAAGCATTTGTGTTAGCAACAACAAAACCTTTTGAATTCTCGAGAGTGTAGTGCGCTAATTTAGCGCGCAACAAGATAAAGAAATTCAAGATGCCTTGGTCTTGCAGAAAGGCCAAGGTTTTTTTGAGCCTAAGATATGACAATTAGTTTCATGAAACTGGCCTATATGGCGGAATTTGCCGTTGCCTTCAACTTGGCGTTCGGTGAGTTCAAGTATGACAAAACAGCAGCATTCTTAGATGCACAATTTGAATCTTTGGACCGCAATTGTACTGGTCCGGCAGCACAGCTTATTAATATTGTTGAGCCGGAAACGGTAGCTGCAAACACCAACTCGATGATACAGCAAGCCCCAAAATGGCTAGGCGCGAGAGTTCTTGACCTTGAGAAGTTTCGCTGTGACCGGATACCAAGTGATGGCAGTACCTATAATGCACTTGAAGGATTTGTCCGGCGATTTAAGCTATTCGCTACAAATCCATTCAAGCTTGACGATACTGTGCACCCATCGAAGATCACTGTTCTATGGAGCGTCATCAAGGAGGCTCCTGGCGCATTATTAGCCAGCTTGGCCTACACAAATACCAACAACTGGAAGTTCCCACCCTGCGTATCTTCCATCATAGGCGCGAGCACTTTGATTGTGTTTTCTTTACTGATGCTTATTGTCGCAGACAACTCAGGTACTGTTCGATGGGACCTTTTTCCTCAATTTGCGTTCCAAGTATCCTCTCCGATATTTGCACTAACAGGGTTTATAACTGCCCTAATTGCTCCTCGACCTTTCTCGGTAATTGCTGCAAAAGTAATTGGCAGGTTTCCTCCCGCTCCCCGGGGCCGATACTATTCAGTAATAACAATAGTCCTAGTCAGCCTCTTCCTTATGGGCATCACCCTTTACGAAACGGTGGCAACAGGGAGTGGACATGATTTTCATAGCTCTCAATCATTCTGGCTGTTTTCGTTTGGTTTCTTGGCAGGTGCAATGGTTTTACCTGTTGTTTTATTTGCTGGGTATCTCACACTGGAAAGTGCCCTGGAGAGATGGGCAAAATGGATTGAGCAAGAATCAAGGAAAATTACAACAAGGAATATTGAAGTGCTCCAATCCAAACTTGGAAGTTTGACTTAGACATCATTGACAATACAGGTACTCTTACTGTTACTGCTTTCCCTTTACCCTTTTTCCTTTGTCCTGTGCCACATACTCAGAAGAAACGTCTGGTGCTGGTGACATCAAATCTCTGAACAGCTTGGCCACGCGCTCGCGCACCATCCGGCTGTTGTACTCATCAATATGTGCCGATAGTTCCTCTGGGGCCATCAGGTCTGGCCATCCGTCGTAGCCGAATTGCAAATGCCCTACCTCCAGAGAATGAGGATAGCAAGATGAGCAACGGTCTACAAGCATCACTTGAATGATTATTGCTGCTCAAGCTTCATTCAACTTGTTGCGGTGTGGTGAATACACATAACAAAGGCAACAATAACGTATTTAGTATGACTTTGCCTCTGATTCGTATTTCAAGGTAGTATGTGTCAGCAAGTTTCAAGCAATCCTATGTTGATAGTGGTTGCGGACGAAGCCCAGCCCCCGCTTCGCCTCCCAAAAATTAAGAATATTTATAGGTACATGCCGAAATGTACTGTTTGGAGAGGCTAACTGAAAGCAACAAACAATCACTTTGCGGTTGTCGGCATATTCGCGACAACCATGTGACTAATCACTCACGAAATTCAGCGAAGTATGGATTTCAAGGATATGCCACATATGGCTCATCTGGTGAGCCACCGTAGGCGTATTGTTTTCGCTATATGGTCTTGTGAGCTAAATGACTCATGAAAATTAGAATCAACTGTTAATGCAAGGATGATGGGTGCTCCCTAAGAAAAGTCAGGCGATACAGCAGCATATTCGCGCATTGCGTGTACTCGCCCAAGACAATGAAGAGAAAGCCGCACTGCTTGTGCAGGCTGCGCTATATCTTTGGCAATTTCATTCATTCCCCTCATTAGCCGGCCGCTGTCCCAATCATCTGAGACCCTTGCTGAGTAACTCTCGGATTAAGGCGTTTGCATTCTGTTTATCCGACCAAGACATGCTTACCTCTGCCTTTTGGCTTTCTTCAGCCTATGCCCAGTGCGCGGGACAGAGCTTGAGAAAGGAGAGGGCATTATTTTTTACGCCTCCAGAACTATCAGCCCGCCTTATTGATGACCTCATTGCAAATGGAGCGAGTCTGACTCGCCATGTTTGGGTAGACCCAGCCAGTGGCGGTGCCGCTTTCCTCGCACCCGTAGCCGCACGGATGGCTGCAGCGTTGAAATCTGAGGGGAGGAATGCCCTGGAGATAGTCGAGCATCTTTCTAAGCACCTTATCGGGAATGACATCGACCCTGTTTTAGCTCACATGTCTATGGAATTCTTACGCATGGTTCTCTGCGAAGAGATTTCTGCAGCAAAGCGCGAGCCTGAGTTCAACGTTACAACCAATAATGCATTAACCGACCTAATAAAACTAGAAGGCACCGCAGATGTTGTGATTTGTAACCCTCCCTATCGGAAAATGTCTGCCGGGGAAGTGGCTCACTATCGCGATGGCTATAAGGAGACCATGGCTGGTCAGCCAAACTTGTATGCCCTGTTTTTCAAACAATCGCTCAATCTGTTAAAGCCTGAAGGCATAGCTGGATTACTGACACCTACAAGTTTTTTGTCGGGTCAATATTTCTCGCCTGTACGCAGCCATCTTCGCAATCATGCTGAAATCTATCAAATCGACCTCATTGAAAGGCTCGGAGCATTTATCGGGGTAGAACAAGAGACTGCAATAACCATATTCAAGAAAAACAGTCATAAGAAGTTACTAACAAAAGACACATCGGTTTATGCGTTCACTAAGGATTCCGGTTTTGTTGGTATTGGCAAATGCACTATCCCAAAGTCCAAGTCTTCATGGGCTATTCCTCGTGCCATTGGTGATGATTTAGTTCTAAAAGAACTTAATGGCACGGCATTCCGGTTGAGAGACTACGGCTATATCGCTCGTGCAGGCCTTTTTGTCTGGAACAGAGATACTCGAAGGACCTATCAAAGAACCCCCCGCAAGAAATCAGAGTCCGTCTATCCACTCATTTGGTCGAGCGACATTCGCCAAGACGGGAGTATTCAGCTAGGGAGCCCTCGTCCTCCAGGGCAGTCAGGAAAATTTGTTGATTTGGGGGCGCCAAACAGTGCTGGCGTTATCCGCAAACCAGCTGTTGTTCTTCAGCGCGTCACTAGCACAGTGCAGCCTAGACGCCTGGTTGGGGCGGCAGTTCCAACTGAACTTTTGAAGGAATACGGTGGTGTTGTTGGAGAAAATCATGTCGTTTTTCTTGAGCAAACTTCGGACACCCCTGCATTCCCACCGACCCAATTAGCGCAAATACTGCGGTCCGAAATTATCGACCGACTGTTCCGCTCAATATCCGGGGCGGTAAATGTCTCCATTTTCGAGCTTGACCATCTGGTATTGCCAGACCCTGCTCTACTGAAAGAAGAGTGGTCACGTTCATCATCTGTAGATGAAGCTGTCAGAAAGGCCTTCCATATTAATCATTAACGAAATCCAACTAATCAACCCTAGAAGAACCAGAAAAAGTTATGCCAATAACAAGAAAGCATGCGCGCTTTGATAGGGAGACAAACAGCACGGCTGACCGGGAAAAAGCTAAAGAAAGAGCTGCTGAGTTAGCCAAGCGGTATATATCAAAGCCTGTTGGTGGGACCAAGTCACACCAAGAACCCTCAGTAAAAGCTGAGCCCGTTCTGGCGGCACCCGCTATACCTGACCCTACCAATACCTGGAGTGGCTTAAGTACAGGTACGTCCGGGCTCCAATATTTCTCTCGCACCGGTGCCGATAAGCAGGTTGCTCTCCAACCATGGGCAGCAGCCCTATCGAACGCATTACTTGAAGCAGCTGAAACAGGCGGAACAATTTTGTGCCTCATCTGGCCTCTCAGATTGTCTGCTATTGAGCTACTTCATGCGATAGCAAGCGCTGAGCGGAATTTTGCAAAGGACCTGCGGGGTCTTCGCACCCTGCTTTATCCTGGCACAACAACAAGCAGAAACCGTCTTGATACGCTCCTCGTGGATAGGGAACGATACAGCCAGCTTTCCCGAGAAATTTGGGTGAATTCATCTAAAGGCGTGCAGTTATCTTGCAAGAGGGAGTCAAAGTCAGTCCTTGCCGTGCTGAATGCCTTAAACAATATCCACATACATCATCCTGAGGTAGCGAATTCCTCTTTGTCAGAACTGATACCCACGTTTATCTTTGACAACGACACAAGGCAGTGGGGTACGGTTGTCGAAGCACCCCTGGAAAGAACTTTACGCAAAGTACCAGACCCATCTTATCGCCGCACACTAAGGTCTGACGTTAGAGATGAATGGGGAGTTCTTTCCAAGGCTCCTGGAGCCATGCTGGTGCTGCGTCCAGGGTCGCGCAAAGAGCATTGGGGTGCTGCGCTCAAAGACAGGGGGCTTCGCGGCGACTGCAAGCCTGATGTCTTCCTGCTTGATGCAACTACAACCGGTGACGCCCAGCGACAAAAAGCTGTAATCCGTATCCCCGAGTTCTTGAAATTTACGCACGAGCTGGGGCTCAACAAAATCGGTAGCGTCGTAATAACCGACGACCCCAAAACTTATTTCCTCACAGCAGCCAGGCTAAATTCCGCAGGTATTTCGGCGGATAGACGGGTGTTTCCAGCAGAAGCTGAAGATGCTTTGTTTTCTGCTACACCTAAACCCGCGGATTGGGTTCCTGAGCTTAAAAGCAACCATCATTTCAATGTCGGAATTGTCGACAAAGATGCCTCGACGGTGGCCATGGCCTTTCATCGACTCGCTCAGGCAGCAGGGAGTGAAGATTCCCTAGGCCATAGAGAGATGTTGAATGCTTGCTTGTACCTTTTACGGCTATCTGGAACTCCTGCAGGCTACATGGATTTGGATGCAGCGTTAACTCAATCCATCGAAGAGACTGGTAGTGTGGAATATGGGGCCCGTCAATCAAATTGGTCCTCGGTTGAAACTGCCATTAATGTGGCCCTTGCGGCCGGTGCGCTGAGCACTGAACGCAGCGATGTTGATACTGCTCTTGCACGAGCAAGAAAACTCGTTACTGACTGGACTAACGCTACTCCAATGGCTTTGCGGCTCTTGGAGGAAGTTAAACGACACACTCTCGAGTCATCGGGGCATATAACACTAGTTTTGCCCAGTAGCTGGTATGTGTCTCTCACACACCGTTTTCTCCGCCGACAGCTTTGTGAATATTGGGGCTCAGCGGAATTACGCATCCGATTCCAAACACAAAGCGCACTGAAGCATGAGCTCAGCTCTACCCTAGAAAAACCTTCTCACTATGTTTTCGTTGGTTTGTCTCCGGACGTACTGCGGATGCTGATGTCCAGAGAGGATATCCCGCACGGAACAGTTGTTCTTGCAGCATACAAGCAAGCCGAAAGCACATTACAACTGCTAACCGGGATGAAAGCGATTGCTGAATTCAAGCCATACAGGGGACGCATGGGGCTTCTCATGCAGGAGTTGGAAAAACGACTAAAACAGGTTCAAAACCCGCCACATGTAGAGAGGTTGGGAGACTTCTCGTTGAATTTCTCTCTCGATGACCTAGTCCGTCCCGGAACCAGCTCTGAGCAACATTACACACGTTTTGACCTGGACGGTGGGGGGCATTCCTACTCCTCTGGGTCAGTGTATCGCTATGACGCTAATGATGACCCTGTATTCCAGCGTGTAACCGCTGAAAAAATTAACTCTGGCGATTTTATTTTTGAAATGTCAGAAGAATTGCGGACCCGGATGGAAGAAGTTCTGGGACTGAAATCAGACGGCACGGGCTCAGTAGTCCTACCTCAGAGGATGTTCTTAAAACTTTACCGACAGGATGTTGGGCGTCGGTGTGAAATGCTTTATGGACAGCTCAATCAACGCGAACTTTCGCGTCAGATTCAAGCAAGCATGAAGAAGTTGGACCCGGATGCCGAAAATTGCAGGGCTTCACGCATCCATTATTGGCTCGCTGTTTCTGAAGACGATACGACACCACATGCTCCTCGCGATGCGAAATATTTCCGCCTGTTTTGCAGCGTACTTGGTATCGGAGAGCAAGAAGCAAACAACTATTGGAACTATGTAAGAAATGCTCGCAGCTTGAATCAGCACCTTGGCCGCACTCTTGCAGCACAGTACGCTGAAATACTCTTTCATCCTGAAAGCGCGATTACTTATCGCAAAATTCCGCTCGAAACCATCACTCGACTTCAGCAAGACGCGATGAATTGTGTGTTCCGAGTTGAGAAAGTAACTCCCCCCGAGGCAAATAGCTAGGAATACTGCCATGTCCTTATCAAGCAAGAACCCTAAGAACATTCACGATGCCTGCAAAGAGGCTGTCGTGGACAGCCTGCTTAACAACCTATCCGCGAGATTAGCCGGCAGAGACGAGTTCTATAAGGTTATCTACGGGGGTAAGCCCAGTGTAGAGCTCATGACTGAGTTTATTGTTCCGGTGCCCCCTGATGAGCGCGGAGGAGATGAGGAAGCCAGCCCAATCCAAATTAGTGCGCATGGCCTCGATTTTCAAGTGGCGAGGTCACTTGGTTCTGCCACGCTAACGGTAAAACCTCGTGGCGCGCTTTATGTGCGCATTCTTCCAACCGCAGATGAAGTTAAGCCAGGAGGAATTCTTGAAACAAAATTTCCCCTCACAAGTGCAGCCCGCGGTGCCCTAAATCAACGCGTCGGAGCTGCTCTGACTGCTTTGCGTGCAGAACTAGGAATGACTAAGGGCTCTAAGAAGCACCCCGACTGGGGGGAGAGAAGCTTGGCAGCGCGTAAGTTGGTTCATGCGGAAATGGGAATCCCTTTCGACATTACCCGTGACCGAACCCGGTTAGAGGATAGCCCAGAAGATGTGGCCGCAACAGCTGACTTGCCGGAGGAAGAAGTCACGGCGGAACAAGGTGAGACCCCTCCAGAAATTGAAGCCGCGGCTGAAGGGCTCCCTGATGCACTTGCCGACCCCATTTCGCCTCCTGCCAAATGGCTAAGACTGGACCTCGAATTGCCTGGATTTAGCTTTACGCCCGATTCCGCGGGAAAGGATGCTGCGGCAGCGACCCAGAACCTCAATGCAGTGATTGCCGCACATTTGGATACGTGGGCCAAAAGCAAAGAAGAGCCCTATGGTGGCCAATTATGGGGTTACCGCCATGGGCGCCCTATAAGGCCGTCTGATGTCAAAAAGTGGGACCTTTATCTGGCGGCAGTGCGTGCCTCCGGCCTTAAGGTGGTTTTACCAAATATTGATTTACGCTGGGTTATACAAGTAACGCCAGACCCGCTTAACCCCGATAGGCTCTCCATCCATTTAGCGTTAGAAAATTGGAGCACGCCGCCCACAGTGCAGAACCGCAAAGAGATTGAACCATCTCTGTTTCATGTCTCTATCAAAACGACCATGCCTGCTGCGGCACACCGCTACCTTCGTCTGGACCGTGTTAAACCCTCATACCGTTACAACCAATTTCTCAGATATCCCGCCCTAGGCTTCAATGGGGGTGTAGTGCTAACGGAAGCTGGTGATTCGCGTACGCTTACGACAACGTGGTCACCTCGATACATATTGCCCCGCATCAAGCCTATAGACCGTGGCGTGGAAAGGAACATTGCCAAACTTGCCCAAAAAGATGCACTACCTGGTTTGGAGCCATTAGTCACTGCTTACGAGGCATGGCTGATGCAAGCTGCCGCAACACCGGTGGACAAAGGGCTAGAGGGGCCGAAGGCCAAAGAGCAGGAAGCGCGGGAGCTGGAGAAACTTCAGCTTGACCTTGTGCATTGGCGCGAGGAACTCACTGCGATTCGTGTTGGCATGGAAATTCTCAAGAAGTCTCGAGTCCACTGGAGCGGCCCAGGGCCACAGACTTCTCCGCTAGGTGTTCCGTTTGAGGCGTGGATGTGCATGAATGAAGCCATGGCCAAAATTGCGGCGCGCAAGGGCTATACCGAGTGGCACATGTTCCAACTTGCCTTTATTTTGGCATCCATCCCAGCATTCGCCACGCGCATCAAGGAATTTCACTCTTTCTATACTTCGGAGGTGGCCAAGTACTCCAATGCAGTGACCCTGCTGTACTTTGCAACAGGTGGCGGCAAATCTGAAGCATTCTTGGGCTTGTTGGCGTTCGTTCTTTTCCTGGACCGCTTACGCGGCAAACATCACGGGGTTTCTGCGCTTATGCGATACCCTCTGCGCCTTCTGACTCTCCAGCAAGCACGCCGCACGTTCGCAGTCATGGGAGCGGCTGAAGCTATCCGTCATGAGCGCAAGCATCCTGGCGAACCATTCTCTCTAGGTTTCTGGGTAGGAAGTGCCAATACACCGAACTGGCATACTGACGAAGGTTATTCCAATGTGCCTTTCGACAACGAGGCACCACTAACCGATGAGCCAACATTGGAGCAGAAAGCTCCTTACAGCCTGTACAAGGAACGGTGGCTCAAGCTTGATGGCTGTCCCTTCTGCAATACAAAGGGCAAGCTTGCCTTGAGGCGACATCACGGCGTGGGTGGCAACACGCTGGGGCATTATTGCACCACGCCCAAAGAGCAGTGCTCATGGAACGCCCGGCATACGGAACCGAAACCACTACCCTTCTACGTTGTGGATGAGGACATCTATGACCTTGCCCCCTCAGTGCTACTAGGAACAGTGGATAAGCTTTCTGCCATCGGCCAGTCAGCTGGAACTATCCGAAAATTCTTTGGCATGTTTGGTTTCGCGCCACTCATCGAAAACACTACTAACAGGCTTTATGTACCAGCGCAGCGCAAGGATTGGGATGGAGAGCCGGGAACACATTGCCGGTCGCTTTATCCGATTTTTGCCTCTGGTGAGAAGCGCTTCTTTGACCCGTTTCCCGCCCTCCTGATTCAGGACGAAGCTCACTTGCTTGATGAATCGTTAGGTACATTTTCAGGGCTTTTTGAATCTGCCTTGGAAGCTGCTCTTGACCATCTAGCTCCACTGCTTCCCGACTACCTGGCTTATGAGCCCGACTCGGCCGCACGACGGAAAATAAAGGTGATTGCTGCCTCCGCAACCGTGAGCGAACCGCAGCGGCAAATGCACAATCTCTATCAACGACGTTTCACAGTCCAATTTCCGTATCCTGGGCCTGACTTATATCAATCCTTCTACGCGGCACCTCTGCAGCCTGACGACAGCTCGGCAGATGTCGAACGGAAAGCTATGCCAGAAAAGGACGTTGAGCTTCGAAGCCACTGGGCACGGGTATACGGGGCAATACTGACTAATGGTCATCGACACACCGTTGCAATGGCTGCTGTCCTTGGGCAGTACCACCTGCTAATTACTACTCTGTATGAGAGGTTGCGCGGTGGCGACCCTGTACAACAGGAAGCGGCACGGACCGAAATGATTCGGTGGGTAGGCCAAGGTCCTTTGAATGCACAACATATAAGGCTTCTGCAGGAGGCTGACTACGCAAGCTTGCTAACCCTCGTTGACCTTCATCGGATTTCGCTCACATACGTTACAAACAAAAAGGGCGGCGACCAAGTCATCGATACTGAGAAAACTCAGTTTAATCGTTTGCATCACGCGGCTGGATTTGAAAAGCAGGTACTGGCATCACAACTGATATCGGGAGCAGTGTCCGCGGCGGAAATTCAAGAAGTAGTTAGGCGAGCGGAGGCACGAGTGAAGCCGGGAGAAGTCTTCCCTGACCTCAATGACACACTGCGGTCCATTATTGCAACTTCCGCCATTTCTCACGGCGTGGATGTGGAGGAATTCAACGCCATGTTTTTTGCCGGTATGCCATCAGAAATTGCGGAATATATCCAGGCATCCTCACGGGTCGGTAGAACACACGTTGGTTTCTCCTTGCTTATACCTGTCCCACAGCGCTATCGGGACCGATTTATTTTGGAGATACATGACATTTTCCATCGATTCCTTGAGCGCATGATTCTGCCAGCAGCTGTCGACCGTTGGGCAGAGAAGGCGCTAGTCAGAGTGATGCCAAGTTTCTTCCAGGAATACGGTTGTGGCGTCCATGTACTGAAATCGTTATGTGCGGCAGATGACGACAAGAAGCAGAACGTCCCCTTAATGAATTACGCTGCCGATGCCCGCACTTTCCTCGAAAAGCCAGCAGCCCTTGCCCAGACAGAGCAGTTTATGGCACACGCATTGGGCCTTAATGTGATGCCGCTACCTGAAGGAGCCCCTTATTACAAGGCGCTTCTCAAGGGCCAGCTCAACTTATACCAACAGGACCTCGCGATTCCGCATCTAGTGGCCGGTACGCGTCTCACCCAGTTTTTTGAACTGCGCGATTCCAGCCTGAGAGCCATGACGTCCCTTCGGGATGTTGACCAACCGGGCTTATTAGTTGAGTCAAAACACGATGCTGAATTCAAGAAAGTGCCCGAGGACGTCACTGCCCGGGTTATGAAATTCATCCGACGAGGCTCAGGGGCGGATATCGATGAAGCGGTCGAATCAAGCCCCAAAGAATAAGGAAAAAAAGAAATGTCCAAAGCCAAAACTATGAGCCGTTCCCGCAACCAGCTGGCGACAGCATATGCGCCGGAATGCTTTTTTACGTTTGAAGGCGGTGTCGGGGCCTGCATCTCGCGTTCAACAGTAGGCGAACCTGCCGAATTAGCAGAACCGACAACCGAACAGATATTCGAGAGACTAAACGAGCTTGGACGTTCTTGGTTCGATGCGGCATTCAATGCTCGAGCCGGCGACCCGG
Organism: Betaproteobacteria bacterium; assembly: GCA_016234745.1. Lineage (GTDB taxonomy): Bacteria > Pseudomonadota > Gammaproteobacteria > Burkholderiales > Rhodocyclaceae > JACRAR01. Next base: position 14,722 of record JACRAR010000053.1, read on the forward strand.
CGAAGCAACAGGTATTACCTGCTCAGTGTGTGGACAGGCGCCTTCTGGATGGTCCAGCATTGGCTTTCCAGACCCCGGGCCTCGACCGCGTTCTCTTGTGCCGTCCATCTCGCATGGAGTACACCCCAGCCCCGCTCACCTTCGTCTGCAGGCATTGTGGACTGTTTCGTTCCTACGATACCTTGGTAAAACTAGATGAAGACATCGACACCTTGAGCACAATTCCCTGCAAGTGTGGGAAGCCGGGTGCCACATGTGAATGGGAACAACTTGACGTAATTTTTGTGCATTGGTCTGGTAAATGGTCTCCTGCTTTCCCCGGGCAATGGCAGTGGAGCGATACCGAAAAGAAAGAGGTAAAGAGAGTAAATACCTGCGGATGTGGCAGTCAGGATTGGCGGCTAAATCGCAAGCAACCAGCCATCGGTGATTGGTTCTTCGAATGCGCCAAATGCGGGCAGCCTCTTTCCAAAAAGTGGCTACAAAATGACCCAGATACTCTGAAAATGCTGGGGCCGCTAAACCTAGGAGACTTGCTTTATACCCATGCGCGCATGCAAGCCACGCCGTACCGCGCGTCTAATGCGTACTACGTCCACAGTGACCTCTTTATCGATTTTAGGGACGGCGGGCATGATTTGCTGGCTCGACTAAGACCAAGCCGTATAGAGGACCTTAAGGACTTTATCGCATCCCGCTATGGCTTCGAAAGCATTCCCTTAACGGACGAAGATGTTGCAGCTGCTTGTGCGGGCCGCGAAGACTGCGAAGCTGACTATGCCTCCTACAAGGCGGCAGTTGACAGCATCAAGGTTACTGAGGAAGTCATCCTACCGACACTAACGGGGGATAGTCTGTCGGCCGTCAAGAAGCTATTGGCCCAAGCATACGACAAGCGCCAATTTATCCGCGATGATTTGCGGAAGCGCTCAATCCTGATACCCAAGGTTAGTCTCCCGTCTGCCTTAGTCGAACGGATACAGCAACGGCAAGTCTTGTTCGCGCCAAAGTTCGACCCCTTCCGCTTAGCTGTCGAACATGCAACTTTGGAAGCAACGCGACTAGCGGTGGAAAAGAAGGCTGATGGTAAGAAACCCTACGTGTCTGTCACTCGACTGGACGACGATTTAGGGCCAGAACTCAAGGAAGATGCTGCGGCCATGGAACAGGAAGCTAAGGACCTCTTGTCCAGACTTGGTATTTCTGACTTGGGGCTGATTCGTCGATTCGACCTATGTAAATTTAGCTTCGGTTATTCACGCATGGAGTCGACCCCTATATTGCGTGACAAACGCGGTTACGACATGCCCGTGAGGCTCAACCTCTTTCCTGCTGTGCGCCATAACGATACGATGAAGTCACCCATTTACGTTGTTCAGCAAGGGAATGAAGCTCTCTATGTAAAGCTTAAGCCAGAGGTTGTTCTAACATGGCTGAACAGCTTAGGATGCCTGGACATGTTTTCTATCTCAGGTAAAGAGAAATTTGGTGCGGGATTACTTCCTCGGGCGTTTCCGATGGGAACGTTCCTTGATAGCCTGCCAGAGAGTGCAACACCCCCGGTGTATCTCTATCTCTATACCTTGCTGCATAGTTTCTCCCACCTGGTGATGAAGCACGTCTCGGAGTATTCTGGCCTCGACCTTGGCTCAATGGGCGAATACATTTTTCCGCCGGACCTGGCTTTCGTGGTTTATCGAAATGGAACTACGATGGACTTGGGAAACATGTCCGCGATGTGGCGCAACGCCGGCATTTCGATGCTAAGTGCCATGCTGACACCAAAGGCTACGCAATGTGGCACGGGGTCTCTCTGCACACACCGTGGAGGGGCATGCCCGGATTGTTTGATGGTGCCAGAGACGGCATGTATCGCTGGAAACAAGCTCCTCTCGCGAGCCGTCCTGCGTAGTGTAGGAGGCCGACCGCGATTTGATACACGGGAAATATCAATATCTGGCTACATCGATGTGGCGCAGGAGGCACTTTGTACTTCGGCGAGCTAAGCGCGTTTGAAAAAAGCATAGTTGCAGCCTTGAGCAGCAATGCAGGGCTTGCGGCATCTCTATTCGCTGTATGGTCGGAACTCCCTGACGGTTCTGCTCAAACTGCTCGGTCCATTACAGCGCTCGCGCAGCTTGGTGTTACAGAGGAACGGGGTGCCGAGAAAGTATTAGCCAAAGCAGTGAATATTGGCCTTCTGGAGCAAAGTGAACTGGGGTATTCAGCGCGAAGTAAAGACCCTGCCTTGTTGCAAAGAATATCGTTTGCGTTACAAGCAATAGACTTCTATCGAGCCAAGGTGCACCAGGATGCGACAACGGCGCAAGTAGTTTTAACAAAGCCTCCGCGCCCAAGCGTACTTGAGGATGAGTTGGCTCAGCTTGGTTGGCGCACATCTGATATTGAGCCAACAGAGCACGCCTTTCATCGCATGGTTCAAGCTGCCAAACAGCGGGTCGTAGTGATGACGCCATTTTTCGATGTCATCGGAGCTGCGTGGCTAAAGGAATTGTTCAGTCAGGTCAGACCGGGGATTTCCCGGGTGCTAATTCTGCGGAGCCTGGAAGAGCCAACCCGGGCCGACTATCCTGTGGGCTTTGACACTATAGCCTTCTGGTTAAAAGAACAATCTATAGCTGTTTACAACTATTCCATCCCACGTCCAGTAAGCCCTGGCAGGGAAACTTTCCACGCCAAAGTAGTTTTGTGCGACACGAATGCAGCCTATGTCGGTTCTTCAAACCTTACAGGCGCTTCCCTTGAGCATTCGATGGAAATGGGGATAACGGTCAGCGGCAAGGCCGCGGCAGACGTTGCGGTGGTGATGGAGGCGGTTCTTAGGGCGTCAAGCCAATTACCTTAGGCTCGATACCTGTCAAGTCCAGCTGACTCAAGTCTTTCGCACAAAAGTCTAATGTGCTGCCGCGCTATTCGCGGATAAACATCCCACTAGAAGCAGCCTACCCATGAAAGATTCGTGGCGCATATAGTTTAGGTTTAAACACGCCAGTTGAAAACCCGCGCCAGGCGCGGACTTTCAACTTATGCGTATAAAACTTTCAACTTATGCGTAAAAACTTTCAACTTATGCGTTAAATCACAACCTAACCGCAGCTCCCCACCGCCCCACAGGCACTGCAGAAATCGCAGCCGTCCTTGCGGATCACGGTGAAATTGCCGCACTCGGCGCACAGCGCGCCCTGCATGATCTTCGTTCCGCCCTTTTCCTGCGGCGCCTCGAGGATGCCCATCTCGCGCGTCGGGTAGCCGTTCTCGTTGAGGATGCCAAGCATGGCATAACGATGCATGATCAGCCGCGCGATGTAGGCCACGGTCGACGGCCAGTTTTGCTGGCGGCGCGTGCCGGGGACGAAGGCCATGAAGTCGCCGAGCGGCTCGGGATAGTTGAGCAGCTTGCGCAGCTTCATGCCGATCCAGGCCGGATCCATGACGCGCATGTCGAGCGAGAGCAGCTTGGTCAAGCCGTCCAGGGCACGCGGGTAGTTGCCTGAGAGCCACACCGAATACGGTCGCGTGACGCCGTCGGGCAGGGTGATTTCCTTGAGGCCGAGCACGAAATCCTCACCCGAAGCAGGGTTGCTGATGTCCACCGTCCACGACAGGGTGCCATCGGTGCCGGTCTTCGGCTCGTCGCGGCTGAACATGGTGTCGATCACCGGCGTCGGGTCATTGCCTTCGAATGCGCCGATGCGCTCGCAGCGGTAGCGGATCACCTGGGCCACGGCGGAGACCACGCCGGGCATCAGCTTCTGTTCGCCGTGCGGGGGGAAATGCATGTTGAAAGATTCGTCGCCGACGGTCTTGGCCAGCACATCGAGCTTGAGCTTGAGCCAGCCGCGGTCATTGGCGCGCATGTCCATCGACAGTGTCTTGGCCACTGCGCCGAGGCCGCGCGGCTGTTCGGAGCCATTGACCCAGACTTCGAAGGGTACCTTCTTGCCGTTGGCGATATGGCCGACGAATAGCGCAAATTCACCGTGCGGTGTTTCGATCATGTAAGTCCACGCGGCATTGCCGTCGGTCAGCCGCGGCCGCCCCGGCCAGCGCAACGAGGCCAGCACCGGCGCCGGCAGGGAACCGATCGACAGGCGGCGATTGGCGCCGCTGATGACGACGTCCTGGGGCTGTTTCTTTTCGGCGGCCTTGTTGTCGGTGACCGACAGCACGCTGCCCAGCACGGCATTCGGCCGATAGGTCGCAAGCCCCTTCAGGCCAGCCTTCCAGGCCGCCATGTAGAGGTTCTCGAACTCGGCGTAGGGATAGTCCTCGGGCACGTTCACCGTCTTGGAAATCGAGGTGTCGATGTAGGGCGCCACAGCGGCAACCATGTCCTTGTGGGCTTCGGCCGAGATTTCGAGCGCCGTGACAAAGTACTCCGGCAACTGGTTTACATTGCCGCCGACATGCTTGTAATAGCGCCAGGCATAGTCCTCCACCGCGTATTCCTTGAAAGTGCCGTCGACCATGCGTTTCTTGCGCGTATAGGTCCACGAGAAGGGCGGCTCGATGCCGTTGCTGGCGTTGTCGGCGAAAGCCAGGGAGATCGTGCCGGTCGGCGCGATCGACAGCAGGTGCGAGTTGCGGATGCCGTGCTTGCGGATCTGCTCCTTGATTTCGACCGGCAGGCGCGAGGCGAAGTTGCCGCCGGACAAATACATGTCGGCATTGAACAGCGGAAAAGCGCCGCGCTCCTTGGCCAGGTCGACCGAAGCGAGGTAGGCGCGATCACGCATGTACTCGGAAATCTTGGTCGCCAGGGCACGCGCTTCGGCGGTATCGTAGCGCTGCCGCAGCATGATCAGCGCATCGCCGAGGCCGGTGAAGCCAAGGCCGACGCGGCGTTTGGCCTGGGCTTCGGCGTGCTGCTGGGGCAGCGGCCAGTGGGTCGCATCGAGCACGTCGTCGAGCATGCGCACTGAGGTATCGACCACCTTGCCGAAGGCGGCGAAATCGAAGCTGGCCTGATCCGTGAAAGGCGAGTTGATGAACAAGGTCAGGTTGATCGAACCGAGACAGCAGCAGCCATAGGGCGGCAAAGGCTGTTCGGCACAGGGGTTGGTCGCCTCGATGGTTTCGCAGTAGTAGAGATTGTTGTCGCGGTTCATGCGATCGAGGAACAGGATGCCCGGCTCGGCATGATCATAAGTCGAGCGCATGATCTGATCCCACAGTTCGCGCGCCTTGAGCTTGCGGTACACCCATTCGCCCTGATGACCGGTTCCACCGTGCGTGCCCTTGCCTGCGCCTTCTTCGCGCTGGTAGGCGCCGGCGGCCTTGAAGTCGGAGGACGGCTCGGCCTTGTGCGCGAGTTCCACCTCGCCGTCGCTTTCTACGGCGCGCATGAACTCGTCGGTGACGCCGATCGAAATGTTGAAATTGGTCAGGTCGCCCTTGTCCTTGGCGTGAATGAATTCCTCGATGTCGGGGTGGTCGCAGCGCAGCACGCCCATTTGCGCCCCGCGCCGGCTGCCGGCGGATTCGACCGTCTCGCAGGAGCGGTCGAACACGCGCATGTAGGAAACCGGACCGGAAGCGCGCGACTGGGTGCCCTTGACATGCGCACCGATCGGCCGGATCGAGGAAAAGTCATAGCCGACGCCGCCGCCGCGGCGCATGGTCTCGGCAGCCTGCTGCAGGGCGGTGTAGATGCCGGGACGTCCGTCGACCACTTCGGAGATGGAATCGCCGACAGGTTGGACGAAGCAATTGATCAGCGTGGCGCACAGGTCGGTGCCGGCGGCCGAATTAATGCGGCCGGCCGGAACGAAGCCATGCTCCTGGGCTTCGAGAAAGCGTGCCTCCCAAAAAACGCGCTTTTCTTCGCTCTCGACCGATGCGAGGGCACGGGCAACGCGTTGTCTGACTTCACTGACTGAGGCTTCATTGCCCTTGGCGTATTTTTCGATGAGAACCAGCCCTGTGATTTCCTGCGGCTGGGGCAGGCCTTGCGAGTTAATTGTCTGAATTGAAACAGGTTCACCGGGCGTGATGGTTTTTGTGGTCATAGTTTTTCCGGAGAAGTTAGGCGATAGGAGGTCGAAAGCATACCCTCGCTTTTCACTGAAATAAAGTGAAAAATTTGAGTTCCTTGAAAATCAAATAATTACAAACCTGGCTAGTAGCGCGCCAAGATTCATGCCACTACATATAGTAGGTTTTCGCGGGGAAAACCGCAGAAATTCAGGCTATTGGATCAGGTCCAGGGTGTGGCGGGCAATCATCCATTCTTCGTTGGTCGGCAGGACCAGTACGCTCGTCTTGCTCGTCGGCCTTGTAATGCAAATGGCATTGTTAGAATTTGCCTGCGCATCCAACTCGATACCCAGCCACTCCCCCGCCGTGCATACCTGGTGCCGCACCGGCGCGGCATGTTCGCCGATGCCGCCGGTGAACACCAGGGCATCCAAACCACCCAGCGCCGCGGCCAGCGAGCCGATCTCGCGCGTGATGCGGTAGCAGAAGAGGTCGACCGCCTCACGCGCCTCGGCGCATTCCGAAGCCAGCAACACGCGCATGTCCGAGGAAATGCCGGAGACACCAAGCAGCCCGGATTCCTTGTAGAGCAGGCGCGTCAGCGCTTTGGCATCCATGCCCTGGTAATCCATGAGGTAGAGCATGACACCGGGATCGAGGCTGCCGGTGCGGGTGCCCATCATCAAGCCTTCGACGGCGGTGAAGCCCATGGTCGAAGCGACGCTCTTGCGGTGACGCATGCCGCACATGCTGGCGCCGTTGCCCAGATGTGCGACCACCACGCGGCCATTGGCACGTTCCGCGTCGAGGTGTTCGGGCAACACCTCGGCGATGTATTCATAGGACAACCCGTGAAAACCATAGCGGCGCACGCCTTGCGCCGTGATCGCGCGCGGCAGCGCAAACAGTTGCGCGACGTGAGGCTGGCTGCGATGGAACGCGGTATCGAAACAGGCCACTTGCGGCAAGTCGGGCAGCAATTCGGCAACGGCGCGGATCGCATCGAGATTGTGCGGCTGATGCAAGGGCGCAAGCGGGATGAAGCGCGCCAGGTCGGCGCGGATCGCCGCGTCGAGCAGAATCGGCTGTGCGTATTTCTCGCCGCCATGGACCACGCGGTGGCCGGCGGCGCGCACGGTCAAGCCGCTATCATGCTCGCCGAGCCAGTCGAGGAGGAAGTTCAGTGCGACACGATGCGGGTCGCCGCGCCCGCCGCGCAGACGGCCGAGGTGCTGGTCGGCGAGCACACGACCGGCGGCGTTGCAGGCTTTCAGGCGGGGCCCCTCGGGGCTAGTGGCGTCGATGGCCTCGATCTGGCCGGAAATTGCAGGCTGTCGGTGAACCTGCGCGCCGCCGGAATGCGCAAACAACGCAAACTTGATCGAGGACGAGCCTGCGTTGAGAACGAGGAGTGCATCGGCCATGACGCTACCTCACGCCTGCAGCTTGCGCTTGGCGTGTGCCATGACCACCGCGATGGCGCATGAGGCGGTGCGCGTTTCGGCGGTATCGGCCCGGCTGGTCAGCACGATCGGCACCCGCGTGCCAAGCACGATGCCGGCGGAGAGGGCGTCGGCGAGATATTCCAACTGCTTGGCAAGCATGTTGCCCGACTCGATGTCCGGCACCACCAGGATGTCGGCCTGACCGGCCACTGCGGAACGTATCCCCTTGGTCTTGGCGGCGACCATCGAGACGGCATTGTCGAAAGCCAGCGGGCCGTCGAGGATGCCGCCCTTGATCTGGCCGCGTTCGGCCATCTTGCACAGCGCTGCGGCATCGAGCGTGGCACGCATTTTCGGATTGACGGTCTCCACGGCGGCCAGGATCGCCACTTTCGGCTCGGCGACGGCCAGCATTCGCGCCAGGTCGATGGCGTTCTGGACGATATCCACCTTGTCCTCCAGGGTCGGCTCGACATTCACTGCGGCGTCGGTGATCATCAGCGGACGCGGATAGGTCGGCACATCCATCAGGAAGACGTGGCTGATGCGCCGCGCGGTGCGCAAGCCGGTGGCCTTGTCGATGACTTCGGTCATCAGTTCGTCAGTGTGCAGCGAGCCCTTCATGAGCGCTTCGACCTGGCCCTCGCGCGCCAGGGAAACCGCGATTTCGGCGGCGGCATGGCTGTGCTGGGCATTGATGATGCGGCAATCGTGCAGCGACTCGCCGACCTGCTCGGCGATCGCGCGGATCTTGTCCTCGGGACCGACCAGGGTCGGGATGATCAGTCCCGCATCGCGCGCCATCAGCGCGCCCTTGAGCGATTCGGCATCGCAGGGATGGGCCACCGACATCGGAATCGCCGCGAGCCCCTTGGTAAAGCCGAGCAGATGATCGTAGCGCGCCTGCCGGTCGCTGATGGTGAATTCGGGCATGGCGACCCGGGGCCGCTTGATTTTCTCGCTCGGCGCCAAAACTTCGGCCGTGCCGCCGATCACCTTGAGTCCGTCCTGGTTGATGCAGAGGCAATCGAAAATGATATGGCGGTTATGATCGAATTTCTTCTGGCAGGTGATGGTCACCGTGATGACGTCTCCCAGGGTCACCGGCCTGGCAAAATGCAAGGTCTGATCGATATAGACGGTCCCGGGACCGGGGAACTGGGTTCCCAGTACGGTCGAAATCAGCGCCGCACCCCACATGCCGTGAGCGATTACTTCGCGGTACATGGATGAACGCGCGTACTCCGGATCGACATGGGTCGGATTCACGTCGCCCGACATGATGGCGTACAACTGAATATCCTCAGGCCGCAGGGTACGCTTGAGCACCGCAGTATCGCCGACCTTGATTTCGTCATAGGTCCGGTTTTCGATGAAGCTCAGTATTTCGTTATGGGACATGGCGCAAACCCCCTAATTATTCTGCCACTTTCATTCTTACGCGGAAAATGCTGCGATGCAATAATTATCTGCGCTAGGTTTGACCAGGATCATGACTCGTCTCTGCTATAGTTATGCCTCCCTCAACTCAACCCCTTCGTTCCCGGTTCGCCTAGCTAAAAGGAGTCAAACATGAGTCAACCCAATCCAATGCCTAGGGAAGCAATCCAACTGGATGCCAAAGGGAAGGATGTCCTGCTGGAATGCTATGCCGATGGAGAGATTCTGTTCTGGACCGAGGACGGCATTTGTCTCGAATTCGACAGAAAGAATGCGGCCTTGATCATCGCCGCCTTGCGCAAACAGGAAAAGCTGCCGAAAGCCGCACGTGCCACGACTGCCGATCTGCTGCCTTTTCAGCGCCCGGTCGTCCGTCCCATGCCGACAACGAACCTCAACAGCTCCGCACAAGCCAAGCCGGCCAAGCAGAAGGAGCCGAATCGCGCGGTGGCCAAGGAAGCCCAAGGCTGGGGTGCCACGGTCGTGGTCGACGGCAACGCCTACCGGTATTACTACGACAAGCGCGACAATGCGCGTGCCGCCACCCCATCCCACAAAGTTGGCGATGCGGGCAGGATTGCCTGAACATCCCCTTTGAAGCTCGGCATTAGGCCGAGATTTCCGGCTTATTAACCCGGCGGCGCATGCCCCAGCCTGTTTATAACCGGCGCCTGCAGGTTCTTTACGCCTGGTACACCGCCGGCTTCATCCTGTTCATCCTGTTCCTCGCCGCGGCCGAGAGTCTCGGCATGTCGCAGCGGGCAATTGGCTACGTCTTCATGTTCGCCACCGTCGCCTTGTACGCCGGCATCGGCATGATGAGCCGCACGGCAGACATGGTCGAATATTACGTCGCCGGCCGGCGCGTGCCGGCTTTCTTCAACGGCATGGCGACCGGCGCTGACTGGATGAGCGCGGCATCATTCATCGGTATGGCGGGCACCCTGTACCACGACGGCTTTCAGGGGCTCGCCTTCGTCCTCGGCTGGACCGGCGGTTTCTGTCTCGTGGCGCTGCTGCTGGCGCCTTATCTGCGCATGTTCGGCCAATACACCATTCCGGATTTTCTCGGGGCGCGCTATGGCGGCAATTTCGCCCGCTTTGTCGGTGCCGTGGTGGCGATACTTGCATCGTTTACCTATGTCGTGGCGCAGATTTATGGCGTCGGCCTGATCGCCAGCCGGGTCATCGGCATCGACTTCGAGATCGGCGCCTTCGTCGGTCTGGCCGGAATACTCGTCTGCTCCTTCCTCGGTGGCATGCGTGCAGTGACCTGGACCCAGGTCGCGCAGTACATCATCCTCATCATCGCCTATCTGCTGCCGGTGGTGATTCTGTCGCAAAAAGTGACCGGTGTTCCCATTCCCCAGGTGATGTACGGCAGCGTTTTGCAAAAGCTCGGGGAAAAGGAAAAAGCGCTCTTCGACAATCCCAAGGAAATCGAGGCACGCACCCGTTTCAAGGCCAAGTCGGCAGAATTCGACGCCAAGCTCGCCGCCCTGCCGGGTTCGCTCGAAGCCGAGCGCAAGAAATTGACCGGACGCGTAGACGCACTCAAGGACGCCAGCTATGCCCCGGCCCGGGAGATCTTTGCTGCCGAAAAGGCGCTGCGGGAATTGCCCAGGAGCGAGGCCGAGGCGCGCGTCAAATGGGATGCCGCAGCGCGCACCTATGCCGAGAAAGCCGTGCGGCCGCAGGCGCACGCCGAAGCTTATCCGGGCAGCAGCGCCGGCAAGGATGAAAAAGCCTCCGACATCGCACGACGCAATTTCATTGCCCTGGTGATCTGCCTGATGTTTGGCACCGCGGCACTGCCTCATATCCTGATGCGCTACTACACCACCTACTCGGTGCGCGAGGCCCGCATCTCCGTGTTCTGGTCGCTGTTCTTCATTTCCCTGCTGTATTTCACCGCGCCGGCCTATGCCGTGTTCGCCAAATGGGAGGTGTATAACCACCTGGTCGGTTCCAGCATCGCGGCATTGCCGAACTGGATCGCCTCGTGGAGCAAAGTCGGTCTGGTCGGCGTCGAGGACATCAATGGCGATGGCATATTGCAACTGGCGGAACTGACCCTGCTGCCCGACGTGATCGTGCTGGCCACGCCGGAGATCGCCGGGTTGCCCTACGTGATTTCGGGCCTGGTCGCCGCGGGCGGCCTGGCGGCCGCACTATCCACCGCCGACGGCCTGCTGCTGACCATCTCCAACGCCCTGGCGCACGACATCTATTACAAAATGATCGGGCGCAACGCCTCGACCCAGCGCCGCCTGCTGATTTCCAAGGCAGTCTTGCTGGCGGTGGCGATGGTCGCGGCATGGGTCGCCTCGCTCAAGCCGGAGAGCATCCTGCTCATGGTCGGCCTGGCCTTCTCGATCGCCGCGGCGGGATTCTTCCCGGCCCTGGTGTGCGGGGTGTTCTGGCAGCGCGCCAACCAGTGGGGCGCCATCGCCGGCATGATTTCGGGGCTTTCCGTCACGCTCTATTACGCCGTGATCACCCACCCATTCTTCGGTGGTTCGATGGCGGCCGCCTGGTTCGACATCCAGCCCATCTCCTGCGGCATCTTCGGCCTGCCGGTCGGCTTCGCCGCGATCATCATCGTCAGCCTGCTGACCAAGCCGCCTGCCGAGGAAGTGCGGCGCCTGGTCGAGAGCGTGCGCTATCCGAGCCTGGGGATTCAGGGCAACAAGCCTTCTTCGTCGGCAAAAGTATGTGCCACGGTCAGTTCCATATCCTGACCCCGGCCGTAAAAATCTGGTTGGCGCTCATTCCGGGCAATGGTGCCCAGTTCTGCTGATACGGCAGGTTTTTGTCCACCGTGATAAATGCGTCAAATTCATTGGCTGCGAGTGCAAGGAGCTCACCGTTCTTTATCCCGGACCAACCCATCTCGACGACTGTTCGGACTTCATGGTTCGGCAAAGAACGTCGAAACCTACTCGGCACCGACTCGTCAAGTAGCAGGCGCATCAGCAGCCAGATGTGTTCTGGCCGCCTCAAGTACGGCTATAGCCTTAGCTCGGGATACGGAGGGGAAGTCCTCAAGAAAGTCTTCCAGCGATGATGCGCCTTCGAGATAGTCGAAAAGGTTTTTGATAGGCACGCGGGTACCCGAGAAACAAAGCGCCCCACTCATGATTTCGGGGTTTCGGCTGACGAGAGAAGTATCCATGACTACCTCCTTTGAAGACAGTTTACTCGCTATCAACTGAGACGTGCCACTTCTATGGAGCGCCATTGCCGGCATGATTTTGGAGCTTTCCGTCACGCTCTATTACGCCGTGATCACCTTTACGAAAGACGGTTGACTACCGGGTTGGGCAGCCACGGTTACATGGCTGCGATAAATTCGTCTGGCGACACGTCAGCCTGTCGCAAGACACCGGACTGCGCGGCTTCATCGCGCAGCGTCCGTGCTGATGGATGGGCTGGACTCAGACCGTGCTGACCAGTGGAAACTGCTCGGGATGACGAATAGATTCAACAGCCAAGTCGACATCCAACTCAGGCCAGTAGAGGTGATTGGAAGAAGGAAGCTCGACATGCAAAATCTTTCCGACGGCAACGTCCCTAAACCATGGAAACTCTGAGAACGGAAGAAAAAGCTCCTCATTCTCCAGCAACAGCCAAAAGCCGTGCCGCGAGATGTTGGTCACTTCAACGGGGAAAGTGGACATACCAAGCGCTGCGGATGTCATTTTCATGCTCCTGAACAAGGCGGAGTGCTTCATTAATTCAGAGCCTGGAAAGACCTATGAATTAGGCCAGTTCAATCGCCGGCTCAAGCCAGAACTTGGCCTCGCCACTCGGGGCGAACATGCACATGCATCCTCATTTCCTCGCGCGAGTAGAAATAGAAACGAAAGCCACCTTTACGAAAGACGGTTGGACTCATGGACAAAATGATACGCGCTAAGTCTCATCAAGGAAACGATTCGGTGCCCAACTGCCCAACGAATAGAAGTAACCGGCGCTGCGCGGTTTTATCGTGCAGCGTCCGGTTGACTGCCGGGTTCGACCCCACGCGAGACAGAGGCACTGGCTTATGCCGGAGAATGGCTCTTAAGCCACTCACGCAAGGCTGCGTCCACACGGGTTTGCCAACCCTCGCCACTTTCGCGGAATTGCTCTACCACCTCTCGCGACAACCGAATAGTGATACGTTCTTTGGTCGGTGTTTTCTGAGGGCCACGCACGCCCAGTTTCTTTCTAAGGGACAGTGGCAACACTTCAGCAGCCGGCCTAAATTTCGCCATATCTTCGGCGGTCAGTTCTCGGACCTCGCCGTCCGCGTCAATCAATGGTTTGCGGCTTGCCATATCTATTTGCCTCTCTCGTATTTGCCTTGCGGAAGCTGATTACCCGAATGCCCGTCCCGGTCTCGGTAAAGCACAGCAGATGCAGCCGGCGATCCAGGTAGCACAGCGCGATGTAACGGGTCTCGCCGTATGCTTTTCGGGTGTCAGGAAACACCAGCGCAGTATTGAAATCGACTTCTGCCGCTCGTTCGAACGAGAGTTGGCGCTCTCTGATGTTTCTCTCGTTCTTGATCGGGTCAAAGTCGACTTTCATGAGCTAGAGTGTATGCACAAATAGGTGACGCGTCAATGTTTTTTGTATGTACAAATGTCCATCTACGTTTCCGCGTAAAGATGGGGTCGAATCGGGATAGGAAGAAGCCTCTCGGCCCCTCCCTCCCACACCACCGGACGTACGGGTCACGTATCCGGCGGTTCGACAAATTGAATTCCTACCGTAGTGGTGCAAGGTTCGGTAGTCCCAAGTTTATGAAGAAGCGCAATGGTATGTCCGCGCCGGTTGAACAATTTCTCTATATTCTGACAGCGAATCAAGCTGAGTCCATCTCACAGTCTTGCAGTTCGGTACATACGACAAAACAAAAATATAGTCCATCCTAAAAATAGCCCAATCGCAATCGACAGCGCTCCAGACCACCCGCCAGGCTCGCAGAAAATCCGATTCAAGGAAACACCATCTGAACGAAGTGGGCTTACCCTACTCGCATTAAACGATTTATCCGCCATCCTTGCAAAAACGCATACGAGAGAGCAAATGAAACTTCTGTCTGGGTGTCACCCAACCCGGCAACTCAAGGGAGCGCCGGTCGGGAGCTTGTGTCGGCGCTGGAGTTGGTTTTTTGTCATAGGTCATACCATAGGTCAAGTTAGGAGGTCTGGGGAGTTCGACCGACCGATATGTGCGCCGTTTGCACCGGGAGGGCGGGCGAACTCCCCAGACCTGCCGCGCTCCATGAAGAATTTTCAATCGCCCCTTGGGGTTTCTCAGGCCATCCTTGACAGGTGTCCGTTCGATCACTATAGTTGAAGTGATCGAACGGACACCGGAGCAAGCCACATGACCGAGCAGGACAAAGACCAGAGCTACCTGGGACGACTGCAGGACTACTACGCCGGCAATCGCCGCATCCCCTCCCACGCCAGGCTGGCGGAGCTGATGGGCTTCGCTTCCAAGACGGCATCGCTGAAATTGCTGGCGCGCCTCGAAGCGCAAGGCTTCATCGCGCGCACGCCGGATGACGATGCCTGGATTCCGGCCAAGCGTTTCTTCGAGCGCCCGCTGGCCGAGGCCGCCGTGCCGGCCGGTTTGCCGACGCTGGCCAACGACGTGAGCGGCGAGCCGTTCTTCGTAGACGACTATCTGGTGCGCAAACCGTCGCGTACCGCCATGATTCCTGTGAAAGGGGATTCGATGTGCGATGCCGGCATCAACGATGGCGACATCGCCGTGGTCGAACGCGGCGGCGCAGCGCGCAAGGGCGATTTCGTGGTGGCCATCGTCGACAACGAATTCACGCTCAAGGAACTCGGTCTGGAGCGCGACAAATTCATCCTCAAACCGCACAACAAGGCCTATCCGGTGATCCGCCCGAAAGGCTCGCTGGAAATCTTCGGCGTCATGGTCGGCCTGGTCCGGCGCTACAAGCACTAATGGCAAGCAGCAAGAATGGAAAGGCTTTTCGCCGGCCTGCCGCCGCCGGCCATTTCTCTACCAGGTTGTCCTCTGCTGGCCAAGCCGGTGCCGGCGGGTTTTCCATCGCCTGCGGATGACTATGCCGAGGGGCGGGTCGATCTTAACCAACACCTGATAGCCGAACCGGAAGCGACTTTCCTGGTGCGCGCGACAGGCGATTCGATGCTCGGCTTCGGCATCCACGATGGCGACACCCTGGTGGTGGACCGTTCGACCGAGCCGGCCGACCGCAACATCGTGGTGGCCATGATCGATGGCGAATTCACCGTCAAGCAATTCTGCCGCCTGCCCGCCGGCTGCCTGCTGCGCGCCGGCAGCCCGGCCCATCGCGACATCCTGGTCGATGCCGAGCAGCAGTTCAGCATTTGGGGCGTGGTGCGCTGGTCGCTGCATCGGCTATGAGCATCGCCCTCGTCGACGGGAATAATTTTTTCGTCTCCTGCGAGCGGGCATTCAACCCGAAGCTGGAAAATCGGCCGGTAGTGGTGTTGTCGAACAACGACGGTTGCGTGGTGTCGCGCTCGGCCGAGGCGAAAGCGCTCGGCATCCGGATGGGCGCACCCTGGTTCCAGTGCCACGAACTCGCCAAGCGGCATGGTGTCGTCGCGTTGTCGAGCAACTACGAACTCTACGGCGACATGAGCGACCGCCTGATGACGGTGCTGGGGCAGTATTCGCCGCACCAGGAAATCTATTCGATCGATGAGTGCTTTCTCGGTCTCGATGGTTTCGATCATCTCGACCTGCTCGACTATGGCCGGCAGATGTGCCGACGAACCAGGCAGTGGCTCGGTTTGCCGATCTGCGTCGGCATCGCCGCCACCAAGACCTTGGCCAAGCTCGCCAACCATTGCGCCAAGAAGAATCTCGCCGGAGTCGATGGCGTCTGCAATTTCATGTCAATGCCGAAAGAAGAACTGGTGCAGCTGTTCTCGACCATCGATGTTGGCAAGGTCTGGGGCGTGGGCTGGCAACTGCGCGAAAAACTCCGCCTGCGTGGCATCGAAAACGTAGAGCAATTGCGCCGTGCCAACGCCAAAACACTGCGGCAGGAATTCTCGGTGGTGCTGGAGCGCACGCTCACGGAACTTGGCGGCATCCCCTGTTTCGGTTTCGAGGAACACGTGCCGAACAAACAGCAGATCATTGCCTCGCGCTCCTTCGGCCGCTACGTTCATGACCTGCAGGAACTGCGCGAGGCGGTGGCCAGCTACATGGCGCGCGCCGCAACGAAATTGCGGCGCCAGGGATCGCTCGCCGGCATGGTGCAGGTCTATATCCGCACCAATCCGCACAGCGCAGGACAGGCCCAGTACCAGAAAGGCATGAGCGTTCCACTGCCGGCGCCGACCGACGACAGCCTGCGCCTGATCCGTGCCGCGTTGTGGGGACTGGAACGCATCTACCGGCCGGACTTCGCCTATCAGAAGGCCGGGGTGGCCTTGTTCGACCTCACTCAGCCGGGCGCATGCCAGCATGATTTCTTCAGCAGTGCCCGTGACAACACGCGTCTCATGGCCGCACTGGACCGTATCAATGCTCGCTGGGGCAGGGGCACCCTGCGCAGCGCGGCGGAAGGCGTCGGCCAGGCGTGGCGCATGAAGCGCGAAAAAATGTCGCCGCGGTACACGACCCGCTGGTCAGAGATACCGCGGGTTACTGGCTGACGATGCGCGGACGTTCCTCGAGGAAGGTCCAGGTGCGCGTGATATCGATGACATCGTAGCTGCGCTTCAGGTCGGGAGGAAAGGCGGAGAAGGGCGCGCTCATCTCGAGGATGCGCCGCACCGCCTCATCGAGTTCGCGGTGGCCGCTGCTCTTGTCGATGCGCACTGCCGCCAGCGTGCCGTCGCTGTTGATGCTGACGGTCACCACCAAGGGTTCATAGACCAGGTTCTTCGACAGCTTCGGGTAATTCAGGCTGCCGATGCGTTCGACCTTCAGGCGCCAGCTGTCGCCATAAAATGCGAGTTGAATATCCTTCGGATCGCGCCCGAGAATGCTGCCGCGCCGCGGCCGCGCAAGCTCGGCCGGTTCCCGGCCGGGCAAGGCCGACGGTGCATTCCTCGCCTGGCCGAGCGCACGCCGCGCCAGTTCGCTGCCGGTCAAAGCCGACGTTCCGGCGGTTTTGCTCCCATCCGCATTCCCAAGCGCTGCACTCTTGAGGCGACTTTGTTCTTCGGCCAGGCTTCTCTCCGCTGCGGCTTTCTCGGCAGCAGCCTTTTCCGCGGCAACTTTCTCCGCCGCAATTTTCTCAGCGACAGCCTTCTCCGTTGCGGCTCTTTCTGCAGCGGCCTGCTCCGCCAAGGCTTTCTCGGCAGCCAGTTTTTCGGCGAGCGCCTTCTCGGCAGCGGCCTTTTCCGCTTGGCGCTTGCGTGCCATGGCCTCTGCTTCGGCCTGTTTCGCCAAGACTTCTTCTCTGGCCCGGGCGGCGGCCTGCTCCGCTTTCTTCTCTTCCAGGTGCGCCAGTTCCTCGGCACGCTGTCGCTCCAGGACCAGTTCCTTTTCCCGCGCCACGGCGGCAAGCGCGGCCTTCTCCTCTTCAATGCGCGCCAGGTCTTCGATCATTTTCTGCTCAAGCACCGGCGGCGCCGCGCCGGCTTTCTCGACAACAGCCGGTTCCTCACGGGCCTCGTCTTCCAGACGCGACTTGGCAGCAGGCAGACTCCACTCGCCAGGCTTGTCGGTGCTCAACACAGTGCTGCCCTTGTCCGGAGCATCAATTTTCGGCACATCCGCCACCGCCCCTGCGGCACGGCCTTTCTCTCCCGTTTCCTGCGGCAAGGTCACCAGCTTGGCGATGCTGGCGGCAGCCGGCTCGGGCGGCAAACGCGGCGGGGGCGGTTCCCTGACCAGGGGCTTGGCAACATGTCGCCGGCTGTCGCTGACAACTACCGTGGTGACCTGTTCCTCGACAGGCTTTTCCGCCGCAACCTGGCTGCGCAGGATGGCGTTGAGCGAGGGGGCGCTGACATTCCGCGCCGTTCCTGGCACGCCGAACCACGGCAGGCCACTGCCGGAGTCGCCGAACTGCAGCGTCAGCAGCAAAGCATGCAAGGCCATGCTGAGCAGCAAGGACTGGGCGAAATTGTCCTTGCGCGGCGCGGTAATTGCGCGAGCGGGCGTTGCTGTCCTCACCGAGGCAGAGCCGGTCTTGGCAGGTTTTGCTGCACCTGCTTTCCAGGGAAATAGCCAGTGTTTGAACACGGCAGCCCTCTGTACTTCAGGGGGAAGCGGCTAGACGTTGAAGAGGAAATTCATGACATCGCCATCCCTGACGACATACTCTTTGCCTTCCGAACGCATCTTGCCCGCCTCCTTGGCGGCATGCTCGCCGCCGCAGGCGATGAAATCCTCGTAGGCGATGGTCTGGGCGCGGATGAAGCCGTGCTCGAAGTCGGTATGGATCACGCCCGCCGCCTGGGGTGCGGTATCGCCGAGGTGGATGGTCCAGGCGCGCACCTCTTTCGGTCCGACGGTGAAATAAGTGTGCAGGCCGAGCAGTTGATAAGCGGCGCGGATCAAGCGGTTGAGGCCCGGCTCCTGCTGCCCGAGATCGGCAAGAAATTCCAGCTTCTCGTCATCGGCCAGATCGGCGATTTCGCTCTCCAGTGCAGCGCACAGCGCCACCACCGGCGCCTTGAACCTGGCCGCGTAATTTTCCACCTGGGTCAGCAGCGGATTGTCGTGATAGCCCTGCTCATCGACGTTGGCGACATAGAGCACCGGCTTGGCCGTCAACAGGCAGAAAGGTTTCAGCGCTGCCCATTCCTCCTTTGACAAATCCAGGGTCCGCACCGGCTTGACGGCATTGAGCTGCGCCGCGCACTTCTCCAGCACCGCAACGATGCGCGCCGCCTCCTTGTCGCCGCCGGCGCGCGCCTGCTTGATGTAGCGGGCGAGGCTCTTGTCCACCGTGGCCAGGTCGGCCAGCGCCAGCTCGGTCTCGATGGTCTCGATGTCGGAAAGCGGGTTCACGCCGCCCGTGACGTGAACAATGTTGTCGTTTTCGAAACAGCGCACCACATGCACGATGGCATCGGTCTCGCGAATGTTTGCAAGGAACTGGTTGCCCAGGCCCTCGCCTTTCGATGCGCCCGCCACCAGGCCGGCGATGTCTACGAATTCGACGATGGCATATTGCACGCGCTGCGGCTTGGCCAGGTCCGCCAGGGCATTGATGCGAGGATCGGGCACTTCGACGATGCCGACGTTGGGCTCGATGGTGCAGAAGGGATAGTTGCTCGCTTCAATCCCCGCCTTGGTCAGGGCATTGAACAAGGTGGACTTGCCGACATTGGGCAGGCCGACGATACCGCATTTGAGACTCATGTTTTTTCTTCCTTGTCGGACGATCCAACGGGCTTGGTATTCAGTTTCAACAGGGCCGACGACCAGTCGCCGCGCGCCAGCCAGGGCCATACCGGCAGCGCACGTTCGATGGCGGCATCAATCGCCTCGCCTTCTTCCTTGAGCGGTCGCTGCAATACGTAATTGACGACTTCGTTGCGGTCGCCCGGATGGCCTATCCCTAAGCGCAGGCGCCAGTAATCCTGCGTGCCCAGGTGCGCGGTGATGTCCTTGAGACCGTTATGCCCGCCCAGGCCACCGCCGAACTTGAGTCGCAGGCTGCCCGGCTGCAAATCCAGATCGTCATGTACCACCAGCATCTCCTGCGGCTCGATGCGATAGAAATGCAGCAAGGCCTGCACCGCCTGGCCCGAACGGTTCATGAAGGTCTGCGGCAGCAGCAGCCAGATGTCTTCGCTGCGCGCCTGTCCCCGAACTTGTCCCACTAAGCCATGAAAGCGCGACTCGCGTGCCAGGACAACGTCGAGTAGGCGCGCCAGCCGCTCACAAAACCAAAACCCGGCGTTGTGCCGGGTTTTGGCGTATTCAGCGCCCGGGTTGCCGAGGCCGACGATCAGGCGCGGCTTACTGCCAGCGCCCTCAGGCAGGGTCAAATCACTTCTTCTCGGCAGGAGCCGCCGCAGCCGCCGGCGCCGCGGCAGTCGCAGATGCCGCCGCTGCGGTCGCCGCAGTTGCTGCATCCGCCGCTTCATCGGCAACACCGCCACGTGGCACGGAAACCGACACCACGACAGGATCTTCGCCTTTGTGCACCACGGCTTCGACGCCCTGGGGCAGCTTCAGCGCGGAGACGTGCATCGAATGGCCGGTATCGAGGTCCTTGAGGTCGACCTCGATGAACGAGGGCAGATCGGCCGGCAGGCACTTGATGTCGAGTTCGTTCTGCACGTGCGAGACAACGCCGCCATGCTCCTTGACGCCCGGGCAGATATCGGCGTTGATGAAATGCAGCGGCACCTTGATGTGCAGCTTTTGTGCGGCATCGACGCGCTGGAAATCCAGGTGCAGCACCTGGCGCTTGAACGGATGCATCTGCACGTCGCGCAACAGCACGCTTTGCCTGGCACCGTCGACCACCATGGCCAGCACGGAAGCGTGGAATGTTTCCGTCTTGAGCTTGTGGAAAATCTCGTTGTGATCGACATCGATCGCGGCGGCCGGCTTGTCGCCGCCATAGACAACACCGGGAACACGCCCGGCCTTGCGCAGGCGGCGGCTCGCTCCGGTGCCCTGCAGGGTGCGCACTTGCGCGTTGAACTCAATTTGCATGACTAGACACTCCAAAATAAAACCCTCCCGCGACCAGGAAGGTTGGTTGACGCCGCCACGCACATCGTTTGATGCCCGTGGCAGCAAAAAATCATTCCATGAACAACGATGAGACCGAGTCCTCGTTGCTGATGCGCAGCATGGTTTCGGCCAGCAAGCCGCCGATCGACACCTGGCGGATGTTCTTGCAGGCGCGCGCGTCTTCGCGCAGCGGGATGGTATCCGTCACCACCAGTTCATCGAGTGCCGAATCGGCGATGCGCGCAATCGCGGCGCCGGACAGGACCGGATGCGTGCAGTACGCCAGTACCTTGCTCGCGCCTTCCTGCTTCAGCGCCTGCGCCGCCTTGCACAGCGTGCCGGCGGTATCGACCATGTCGTCGATGATCACGCAGGTGCGGCCGGAAACTTCGCCGATGATGTTCATCACTTCCGAGACATTGGCCTTGGGGCGACGCTTGTCGATGATGGCCAAGTCCGACTCCAGATGCTTGGCCAGCGCCCGTGCCCGCACCACGCCGCCGACGTCGGGCGATACCACCACCAGTTCCTTGTGGCTCTGCTTCCAGATGTCGCCGAGCAGGATCGGGCCGGCATAAATGTTGTCGACCGGTATGTCGAAGAATCCCTGGATCTGGTCGGCATGCAGATCGACCGTCAGCAAGCGCTGCACCCCCACGGCCTGGAGCATGTTGGCCACCACCTTGGCGGCAATCGGCACGCGCGCCGAACGCGGCCGGCGATCCTGGCGGCCGTAGCCGAAATACGGAATCACCGTGGTGATGCGTCCGGCCGAGGCGCGCTTCAGCGCATCGACCATGATCATCAGTTCCATCAGGTTGTCGTTGGTCGGCGCACAGGTCGATTGCAGCACGAAGACGTCCTTGCCACGCACATTCTCGAGAATTTCGACACTGACTTCACCGTCGGAAAACCGACCGACCTGGGCGCGGCCAAGTGAGATGCTGAGGCGCTTGACAACTTCCAAGGCCAACTTGGGATTGGCATTGCCGGTAAATACCATCAGGCTGTCGTAGGCCATACCTTGATCGCTCGATTTGCGTTATGACAATAATTCATTGCGGAGAGGCGAAGCTGTTTTCTGTTGCTCTACTCAAAGGAATCCTGACCGTACGCTCAACCGCGCATCAAGCCAAGCGCGGCATTATATTCCCTACAGCATGGAATACACAGGGAATTTTACCCAAATATGGGGCCGCGCCCGAATACTCCCCGCGAGCTCCTCCATACTCGAGTTGCGCGCAACTGAAGCTCCTGCGGCCTTCGACATGACGCCTGAAACCACCCAATCACCTGCACACGTCAGATGTCCACAACAAAATCGTCTCTGAAATCAGGATTCTCGATCGTGTTCTTGGCCGGAACCGGGTCGTTCCGGTAACGTTTGGCAACCAGCGCATAGGACGGCAAATGGTGGCTGACTACAACCGTTTTGCCGCCGAAAGGTTCGGCGAGTTTCCTTTCGAACCAGCTTGTCGAGCGCTGAAAGAACTCGGCGGTATCCTGCGGTTCCAGGGCGCGAGGAGCCTGCGTGGCGCCATCATCCTGATGCCCGGCAAGGGACGTGCCGGTCCGGATGATCTTGAAGTCCGGCATGCAGCGTGCCGCTTCCTGCATGCAGGCCTGCGCTTTTTCTGCACCGTACAAGGCAAAGTCCGTCCATAGCGTTGCGCCGAGAAACCGGATGCCATAATCATGATCGATGTACTCGTCGCCTTCCAGGAAAATGACACCGAGTTCCCGGGCTGAACGGCGCATCTCCTCGATCAGTTCAGTCAAATGCGCGTGGTACGCCTCGTGGTTGCCCATCACATAAATGATCCGCTTGCCCTTGAAAGCCTCATTTGCCGCCGCCCACACAATTCCGTCGTCCTGCTTGTGGATGTCGCCCGCAAGCAGGACGGCATCGAAGTCCAGGCCGTCCGGCACACGGAAACACCTGAGCGCATCAGGAAATTCCAGGTGCAGGTCGGAATAGATCAGGAGTCGCATTGGTGGCAATGACTGGCAGGAGGCTTAATTGGCGCCACTACACGCGCCAACTGGAAGGATTGTGTGACTAAAGCCTGCCCTGGTTTCGGGCTACCTATTGAATGAGCTGGCTGGGGAGGAAGGATTCGAACCTTCGCATGCTGGAATCAAAATCCAGTGCCTTAACCAGCTTGGCGACTCCCCAACTCGACGGTTGCCAACTGGCTGCCGAAGAAGCGCGGCATTTTCCGGCTTTTCGCCAGCCCTGTCAATGCGACCGGCGTGGTGCACTCTAAATTGTTTCCATCACTGGGCGACGCACTCGCTTTCCTTGCCTTTCCCCACACCCCGTCCCGCCCCGCTGTTCTGGCTGATGTTCGCCGGCATCGTCACCTGGATCCCCTGTTGCGGCGGCACCACCACCGGCGGCGTCGTCGGGCTCTTCACAAATCCAAATTGCCCCGTCCCGATCTCCTGCCGTCCCGCCTGGTTCGACACCACGATCGCTCCCGCCGCAACGTCCACGTGCAACCCGTTCTCCGGCGGCCTCCCCGATACC
>JACRAR010000054.1 GCA_016234745.1 Betaproteobacteria bacterium
GCCAACGCTCGAACTCGGTACGGAAAGAATCATCGTTCATCAGCACATTGGCCTCTTGACGCCCCTCTTCGCGCCAAACCAGAAACTGTTTTACCTTGGCGTCGGTGATGCCGAAGAGATCCTTCTGGACGGCCTGCTGCATGCTTTGTCGATACTGCTCGAAGATCATTACCCCCACCGCCGCAATGGCGGCGGCAAGCACCACAAAGATAATCAACGGCACCGCAGGCGAGGAGAACTTGCAGGCACTCAGAGGCTGACCGGCATGATTCAGCTCGGTCCCCGAGGGGAAAGTCTCAGCAGCAGCATATTCGGACATCAGACTTCCTCGCATACATAGGAACAGCAGAACCCGGATGGTCGTTCTTATCAAGCAGCCGCGCTCTCATCAATGCTGTCCATCTGGTGATGAAACCGGCACAGGTTTTATCTCTGAGAAGGCCTCCGTGCGCCATTGCATGGTCATCGGCAACGACGATGCGGGTCATGTGCAGTCACCTTGAGAGAAGGGTAGTTCGATCGCCAGTTTCGTTCCCATGCCGGAGCCGCTATCAATCTTGAGCGTGCCACCGAGGGCCTGAATCCGCTCGCGCATGCCGAACAGGCCGAGTCCTGGCAGCTTGCTTATGGCGGACGGGTCGAAACCGCAGCCGTTATCCTCTACCCGCAGCAGCAATCGGTTGCCACACTGCAAGCTGATCGTGACTTCGTTGGCACGGGCATGCCGGGCTACATTCAGCAGGGACTCCTGCACGACACGGAAAACGGTTGTTGCGGTCACGTCATCCAAGGCTATCTCATCGCCACACATATCGATGTTGCAGGATATATCCCAGCGCTGGCTGAAATCCTTGGCCAGCCATTCAATCGCTGGCGCCAAGCCAAGATCGAGCGCGGCAGGACGCAGATTGCTGGCGACTTGGCGTACCACATGGAAGGCCTCTTCCGCCAGGGTACGCATGCTATCGAGTTTTTCCAGCAGGCTCGGATCCTGGCCAAAGTGCAGGCGTAGCAGGGAGATATCCATTTTCAGCGCAGTCAGCAATTGGCCCAGTTCGTCATGCACTTCTCTGGCAATGTGCCTCCGCTCATCTTCCAGCAGCCCTTCCTGGTGTACCGACAGGCTCCGTAGTTGCCGCTGCGATTCAACCAAAGCTGCCTCGGCATGCTTCAGTTGGTCTATGTCTAGCACTTGACCAATTGTGTACAGTGGTTTGCCGCTCTTGTCACCAACTGTTGAGACCCCCATCAGTGCTCTAATCTCTCTACCGTCCTTATGAAGGCAGCGCTTTTCCAATTGAAACGAAGGGAACTCCCCATCCAGTAGACATCGTCTGAAATAAAGATTCGAGGCGAGATCGTCGGGATGGGTGATATCCATGAAAGTCATCTTCAGCAATTCCTGTTCGGAATAACCTACAAACTTGCACATAGCCGGATTGACCTTGATGTAGCGACCTTCCAAATCGGCGATAGCCATACCGGCAGGTGCTGCAACAAAGGTGTTCTCGAAAAACTCGCGGGCTATCCGCATGGCTTCATGGGTCGAATGCAGTTCACTCATGTCGTGAACCACTGCGATCACCATCTGTTCACCATTGAGCCATAGTGGGCTCAAACTGATCCTGGCGGGGAACTCCGAACCATCCTTGCGAACGCCACCCATTTCTCCTTTGGTATCCATGCCTCGTGCCTGTGGACGGTGGAAGAATTCGTTGAGGTGTTGCTGATGATCGCCCCGGACGCGGGGCGGCACCAGAGCACTGATATCCAGGGTAAGCAGTTCCTCACGCGTATAGCCAAATAATTTTTCAGCGCTGCGGTTGGCAAAGCTAATTCTTCCGTCGGCACCCGTCAGCAAGCAGCTATCAGGGAAAGTATCGAGAACGGCATGAACCTGCGGTTCATGCAAAAAATTCCGACCTTTGGAGTCATTGCGCAGAGCCTCATCCCGATGATTCGTCAGAGGTATTTCCGCACGGCGGCGCAAGCCATGGTCAGCGGTTGTAGGCAGCGGCGGTTTCTTCATGTTGTTGTGCCATTCCAATTCCGTTCGATGATAGCAAGCTCTGGCTTTGTCCGGAAGCCTGTCAGGTTTGCCTGACAGGGAAACCAGTGATTCCCGAATCGAAAATCCGCCCATCCTGACAGACAACACCGATGGCGTGGGCGCATTGTGTCCTCATAGCGTCAAGAATACGTAGCGTAATTACCACCCCATTATTGCCAAGAGCCGTGCATTCTGAAATGAAGCTGTTGATTGTCGATAACTCCATGCCTGTACGCAAGCGCCTGAGTGATATGTTCGAATCCGTTCCTGCCATTGAGGTCATTCAGGCCGCGGAACTGGCCGAGGGCTTCGCTCAGCTACGCCAATTTACGCCCCACGCCATGATACTCGACCTGAAGTTTCCAGACGGCAATGGTTTTGATCTGCTTGGTTACACCAAGCAGAATTTTCCATCCGTGATTGTCATGGTGAATACCAATGCCATTTATTTTCGCAAGCAGTGCTTGGCCTTGGGCGCCGATTTCTTCTTCGACAAGTCACTCGAAACTAATGATCTGGTCGATACCATCATTTCCTACCGAGATCGGCTTCTGTCCTCGGGCCAGCCGTGATGTCCAACACCTACTTAGGGGAGCTTAGTCAATCATGAAAACCATCATGCTGGTCGACGACTCGGCGACTATCCTGCTTTCCATTTCAAATATTCTCTCCAAAGCCGGGTATGCGGTTGAAAAGGCCAACTGTGCCGCCGAAGGACTGAAACAATTTTCGGGTGGCGTCAAGGTCGATCTGCTCATCACCGATCTCAACATGCCAGGCATGAACGGCATCGAGTTCATCAAGGAAGTGCGCAAGCTGCCGAACTACAAGTTCATGCCGATCCTGTTCCTCACCACCGAATCGCAGCAGGCCAAGCGCACCGAAGCCAAGGCGGCCGGAGCATCGGGATGGCTGGTTAAGCCCGCCACCGCCGACGAACTGCTCAACACCATCAAGCTGGTGGTGCGCTAGATCATGGACTTCATGCTCCTCCTGCGCCGCCAGATTTTGGTATTTCTGGTGGTCGGCATCGGCGCCGCCCTGACGGTCTATTTTTTCAACACGTGGTGGGTCGATGACTTTTTGCCTGCAATAGGTTTGAAGCGAAATGAGGGAGGAGCATTGGGCAGCTTATTGATGATCACCGTTGCCTTTATTAGCCAGCGCCTGGTCTCGACCGCTATCTATCGGGACTGGCTGTTCGGCATGCAGACCCAGCAGGAGAACACCGCCAGGATCAACAGCGCTTATGTCACTACGACCGAACAGGTGGCTGAAGAACTCCACCAGGTCGGCACTTACAACAACGTGGTGCGCAGTCAACTCAACACGGTGGTTGCGGAAACGGAAAAAGCCGCCTTCGACATCGCCAGTCGGCTACAGACCATCGACAGCGTGGTGACCGATCTCAACAGTTTCGTCGATACTTCCAGCCACGAGTCGAACGAAATGCTGCTCGAATCCGAAGCACGCATTGTGCGTAACCGCGAACTGATCGGCACCCTCGACCAATACATCAAGGATCGGATTGTTTCGAGCGAGACGGATCGGCAGAATGTCGCGCAAGTCGTTATGGAAGCCCAGTCACTCGGCTCACTGGTGCAACTGAACCGCAGCATTTCCAAACAGACCAACCTGCTGGCGTTGAATGCGGCAATCGAAGCAGCTCGTGCGGGCGATGTCGGACGAGGTTTCGCCGTGGTGGCCGATGAGGTTCGCAAGCTCTCGGGCGCCACCGATCAGGCGGTGACCCAGATCGATCAAGGCATCCAGGCTGTGTCTGTATCAATCGAGTCGCACTTCAAGGACAAGATGTCCATGGAACATATCGAAGCGGAGCGCACAGCGCTGCAAAGCTTCGCCGCGCAACTCAATGATCTGGGCAAGAGCTACCAGGAAGTTACTGACCATGAAGTCCAGGTGATGGTGCAGATCCGCAGCAGCAGCAAGCAACTGGCCGAGATGTTCATGAATGCGCTGGCCAGCGTCCAATTCCAGGATGTGACGCGCCAGCAGATCGAACAGGTGATCGACGCCTTGAACCGTCTCGATGGCCATGCGGACTTGATGGCAGAGCGGCTCAACCAGTTCGAAGACCCGCATTTCGAACTCAAGCCGCTGTCCCAGCATCTGGACCAGATGTACGGCAATTATGTGATGACGTCGCAGCGCGACTCACACCACGCCGCCATGAGCAATGCGCCGGCAAAGACCGACAGCGGCAGCGG
The DNA here is from genome assembly GCA_016234745.1 of Betaproteobacteria bacterium. Lineage (GTDB taxonomy): Bacteria > Pseudomonadota > Gammaproteobacteria > Burkholderiales > Rhodocyclaceae > JACRAR01. Next base: position 4,279 of record JACRAR010000054.1, read on the forward strand.
TCGGCCGAAGATTGAGCTGTTCTGAAACGATTCAAATTCTGGAGCATGGCCCTTATGAATTCCCCAGCAAGTACCGGACGCTTAGCGATCGACCAGGACATGACCATCTATCATGCCGAAGCTCTCAAGAGTGAACTGATGGGCAATCTTGAGAACCACCAGGTGATTGAAATGGACCTCTCCCAGGTTGCCGCCATCGACACCGCCGGCATCCAGCTGCTGATGCTGGCCAAGCGCGAATGCCAGAAGCAGGACAAGACCCTGCGCATCGTCGCCCATAGCCCGGCGGTGCATGAGCTCATGGACTTCTTCAACATCGCCGGGTTCTTCGGCGATCCCCTGGTGATCCCGGCGCGGGACGTAGCCTAAGCTAACCGCCCACAAAGAGAGCACATCATGGAAGAAATTCTCAGCGTCTTTATCCAGGAAGCCCGCGAACAGTTGACCGAGATGGAAGCCGGTCTGATGCGCATGGAACAGGGCGATCACGACCCGGAAACGCTCAACGCTATCTTTCGCGCCGCCCACACCATCAAGGGCGGTTCCGGTGTAGTCGAACTGGGCATGATCGAGAAATTCACCCACGTGGTGGAAAACGCCCTCGACAAACTGCGCAACAACGAAATCCAGGTCAGCGACAACCTGATCAGCGCCATCCTCAACTGCTGCGACCATCTCAACGCCCTGCTCGACCTGGCCGAAAACGACCAGCGCGAACCCGATGCGGCCCTGCAGCTCAAAGGCGAAACCTTCGCCAATGTCCTGCGCGGCTTCCTCGGCGGCGCGGTGGCGTCGAGTGCCCAGACTACGCCGGCCGAACATGACGACTCGGTCGAAAGCGAAGGCGGCGCCAAGACCATGAACGACTGCTGGCACATCTCGGTGCGCTTCGGCCGCGACGTCATGAGAAACGGCATGGACCCCGAATCCATCCTGCGCTACCTGCTCTCGCTGGGCGAGATCGTGCATATCACCACGATCGCCGACGCCCTGCCCGAAGCCGGGGAGATGGACCCCGAATCCTGTTACCTCGGCTTCGAAATCAATTTCCGCAGCCATGCCGGCAAGGCCGCCATCGAAAAAGTCTTCGACTTCGTCCGCGACGACTGCGAACTTCACGTCCTGCCGCCCTTCAGCAAGGTCGCCGACTATGTGCAACTGATCCACGAGCTGCCCGAGGAAACCATGCGCCTGGGCGAGATCCTGGTCAAGAGCGGCGCGCTGACCCAGGAAGAACTCGATGAAGGCCTCGCCCAGCAGCAGGCCGGCAGCCAGGCGGCCCAGGCCGATGGCACGACGCCCCCGCAACTTGGCGAAATTCTCGTTGAGCGCCAGATGGTCCAGCCGGAAATCGTCGAGGCCGCGGTAACCAAGCAGAAACAGGTCTCCGAGAAAAAAGCCGACGAAGCGCGGCTGATCCGCGTGCATGCCGACAAGCTCGACCTGCTCATCGACCTGGTCGGCGAACTGGTGATCGCCGGCGCCAGCGCCAACCTGCTCGCCCAGAAGAGCGGCCAGACCGTGCTGGTCGAAGCCACCTCGGTACTCTCGCGACTCGTCGAGAGCATTCGCGACTCGGCCCTGCAACTGCGCATGGTGCAGATCGGCGAGACCTTCAACCGCTTCAACCGGGTAGTACGCGACACCGCCAAGGAAATCGGCAAGGAAATCGAGCTGGTGATCACCGGCGCCGAAACCGAACTCGACAAATCCGTGGTCGAAAAAATCGGCGACCCGCTCATGCACTTGGTCCGCAACGCCATGGATCACGGCCTCGAATCGACGGCAGTGCGTCTGGCCAAGGGCAAGCCGGCGGCGGGCAGAGTCGAACTGAATGCCTTCCATGACTCCGGCAGTATCGTCATCGAAGTGGTGGACGATGGCGGCGGCCTGCCCAAGAACAAGATTCGCGCCAAGGCCATCGAAAAGGGCATCATCGGGGCCAACGACTCCTTGAGCGACCAGGAGACCGCCAACCTGATCTTCGAGGCGGGCTTCTCGACGGCGGAGAAAGTCACCAAAGCCTGGGAAACGCTGAAACCCACGCTGACCCAGCCCAAGGGCATGGAAATGTTCAACCATATCCTGGAATCTCGGGAACGCTACATCGCGGCGCAGAACCAGGTGTTCAAGCTGATGGACGAAGACAAACTGCAGGAAGCCCGTGCATTCATCGCCACGGATTACCGGAAGAGCGCCGGCGAGTACCGCCAACGTGTCAACGCGCTGATCAAGTTCCAGGGCGAGCTGATGGACCAGACCGGAATCTCGGCGGCGGAGCAATACCAGCAGGCGCGCAACCTGATGCTGATCCTGTCCATCGTCGCCGTCCTGCTGGGCGTCGGCATCGGTTTCTGGGTCACACGCAGCATCACCCGGCCGCTCGGCGAAGCTGTGGGTGTGGCTGACGAATTGGCCAATGGCAACTTGACCGTGAAGATCGAGACCGACTCCAAGGACGAAACTGGCATGCTGCTGACCTCGATGGGCAACATGGTCGGCAAGCTCTCCAGCATCATCGGCGAAGTTAACACTGCCTCGGAAGCCCTCAACAATGCCGCCGGTCAAGTCTCGCAGACTGCCCAGTCCTTGTCGTCATCCTCTTCCGAGCAAGCGGCCAGTGTCGAAGAAACCACTGCCAGCATCGAACAAATGACCGCCAGCATCAACCAGAACACAGAGAACACCAAGGTCACCGACGGCATGGCCAGCAAGTCCGCCACCGAAGCCGCCGAAGGCGGCACCGCTGTCAAGAACACCGTCGCAGCCATGAAACAGATCGCCGGCAAGATCGGCATCATCGACGACATCGCCTACCAGACCAACCTGCTTGCCCTGAATGCTGCAATCGAAGCGGCGCGCGCCGGAGAACACGGCAAGGGTTTCGCGGTGGTTGCGGCCGAAGTCAGAAAGCTCGCCGAGCGCAGCCAGGTTGCCGCCCAGGAGATTGGACAACTGGCCAGCAGCAGCGTTGGCATGGCCGAACAGGCCGGCAAGTTGCTTGATACCATGGTGCCGTCGATCCGCAAGACTTCCGACCTGGTCCAGGAAATCGCCGCCGCCAGCCAGGAACAGTCAGCCGGGGTGGGCCAGATCAATAGCGCGATGGGCCAGTTGAACCAGGCCACGCAACAGAATGCCTCGGCCTCGGAAGAACTCGCCGCCACCGCCGAGGAGATGGGGGGGCAGGCCACGCAGCTTCAGGAACTGATGTCTTTTTTCAAGATCGACCAGGGTAGTGCTGCAAAAGCCGCTTATCCTCTGGCGCGCGCTGCCACTGCGCCGACAAAGCGCAATGCCGGCGCACGTCCGGCCAAGCAAGCTCCTGCCATGGCGAGCGAGCAGGATTTCGAACGCTTCTGAGACAGAGAGCCAACCATGGGAACTCAAGTTCAAACACGCCCCACAGGAAGTCCCCTTGAGGGACAACAGGCTCTGACCGCCGCCCGCCATCTGGCGGCGGCTGGAGAGGCGCATCAATACCTGACCTTCGCCCTGGCGAACGAGTTGTATGCAGTCGGCATCCTGAATATCAAGGAGATCATCGAGTACGGCAATCTCACCGAAATTCCGATGATGCCGACCTTCATTCGTGGCGTCATCAACCTGCGCGGCGCGGTGGTGCCGGTGATCGATCTGGCCGCGCGCTTCGGCGGCAATACATCCACGGCGCAACGTCGCACGTGCATCGTCATCGTCGAGATGCGCCAGGACGACACCAAGCAAGACCTTGGCATCATGGTCGATGCAGTGTCCGAAGTACTGGAAATTCCGGGTTCCGAGATCGAGCCACCGCCGGCTTTCGGGGCGAAGATCCGTGCCGATTTTATCGCAGGCATGGGCAAGGTGAATGGCAAGTTCGTCATCATCCTCGATATCCAACGCGTCCTTTCCATCGATGAGATGGCCACGCTGGCTACTGCCGGGCTGGGCAATAGCAGCGAGATCTCGGTTACTTAGAATGAACTGTTTGCAGAGCCAATCTTCTGGTTTGGCTGATCCTATGTCCTATGTCTGCGAGAAAGCCTGATGTCCGAATACGCTACTGCTGAGCCTTTTCCCTTGGGGAGAGAGCCGAATCATGTCAGCCAGGCCACTGGAAAGTTTTCCTCGCTTGCGGTGCCAGTGATTGTCTTTGTGGTGTTTGCCGCCGCC
>JACRAR010000056.1 GCA_016234745.1 Betaproteobacteria bacterium
CGGTGCCGCGTACCCCGGAAAGTCGTTCCCGATGTGTTCGTCTTTCGTCGCCACCGCGCAGTTGTTGCAGTTCTCGCATTTCTCTACATCGATGATCAAGTTCCACTTCTCCATCTCGCACCTCTCTTCTGTTCGGTTGGGTTCCGCAGTTCAGCTGAGGCCAGCTCAGGCGATCCGCAGCCAAGTTCAAGCATGAAAGTGTTGGTCAGCCGCCAATGTCGATACCCACGGCTGGATTTCTACTAAGCAAGAAACAGATCCCATACCTTCCGTTCCCTGGACTTGCGGGCGCTGTGGCGTCAGCAAATTCAGGCAGCCGCCGCGGTCGGCCCAACCCATGGGATCGGGAACCGGGTCAAACACCGCTGCCGACTCGAACGCATGGATCACGCCGGGCATCATCAGCGCGGAGATATCTGCGACACAGATCACCGCAGCACGGTCGTTGAAGACACGAATCAGGTCATGCTGCTTGATGCCGCGCTTGACTGCCTCATCAGGATGGATGCGCATCACCCAGTAATAATGACCGTCTATCAGGATGCGGTGGTCCTCGATATCGTTGATGGTGCTGCCTTTGCCATCGGAATAGGTATGGAAGCTGTAGCGCGGGTGGGTGGTGATTAGCTGTATCGGATACTTCGCCACCAGGTCCTTGGTCTGCAGGCCTTCCCATGACGGGATATAGCGGTTCAGGGCCGGACGCTCGGGATTGTTCGGGTCGCCGCGCAGGATCGAGTTCGGGACAAATTCGATCTTGCCCGACTGGGTCGGCAAGCCCTTGCCGAACTGATTCGACCATTGCGCCGGCAACGGAAACGGTTCCGGGATGTCCTTCATGCGCTCCTCGGCGTACCACCTCATGCTAACGGCCTCACGCGTCTCTTCCGGCTCGGCCGGCACCACGTAGTAGCCCTTCTTGACGAACTCCTGCCAGGTGATGTTCCTGGAAAGATCTGCCGAGTCGAATACGCGCTTGCACCAGTCGAGCTCGCTGCAACCCTCGGTAAACATCCAGCCCATGCCCAACTGGGTCAGCACGTCGGTAAAAATCTGGTAGTCCGACTTGGACTCGCCCAGCGGCTCGATGCACTTGTGCTGGAACACGATGGTGCGGTGGTTGAGCTGGTTTGGCGCATGATGGATATAACCCTGGCAGCCGGCGGTCTCGCCGATGTCAACGCGCTCCACCGAAGTGCAGGCCGGCAGGATGATGTCGGCGAAGGGGGTGTCGCCTTCCATGTAAATCGCCTGTGAAACCAGGCATTCGATTGACTCGTGACGATACGCGTCGAGGTAGCGCTCGGATTGGGCCACGGTGCCGAAACCGGCGCCGCCGTAATGCCACAGCATATGCACTCTGGAATAGCCCGGCAGCGGATATTCAAAGGGAGCAATCTGCGCTTCGATCGAGAAGCCGTCCCAAAAATATCCTTTGGCATGCCCCTTGACAATGGCTTCCGGCAGACGCTGGCGCGCGATGACCTGCTTCACTGGATTGATGCTCATGACATGCGGCATGCGCGTGTAGTTGTTGACCAGCGAGGCCGTGGAAAACACATCTCCGGACATACCGCCTTCGGCGTAACCGGGGAAGTAATGGAAGTTGCTGACCGGGGCACCCATCTGCATATTGCCGAAGTTGATGCCGGGCTTGCCCCAGCCCTGCATCGCCATCATCATGATCATGCTGCGCGCCCACTGCACGCCGGTCGCAGTGCGGCAGGCGCCGCCGAAACCGTTGCCCAAGCCGCCGGCGGCAAGGTAAGTCTTTTTCTTGGCCCAGGTGCGTGCCAAGGCACGCACCACCTGTGCGGGTATGCCGGTTTCCGGCTCCTGCCACTCGGGCGTCTTGGCAATGCCATCGTCCTTGCCGAGCAGGTAAGCTTCCCACTGGTCAAAGCCGGTGGTGCACCTTGCCACATAATCCTTGTCGTAGAGTCCCTCAGACGCCCAGACCTGCATGATGGCGATGGCCAGCGCCGGATCGGTGCCGGCCTTGATCGGAATCCAGCGCCCGCCGAAGAGTTGCGCAGTGGTGTTGCAGTGCGGATCGATATGCACGAACTCGATACCGAGTTGCTTGGCCCAGAAGCGTCGCTGTGTGCCTTCGTAACCGCCATAAACACCACTGGTCGATTCCGGATCACTCGACCAGAACACCATCATTTCGCAATTCTTGAGCGCATCCTCGACCGTGCCGTAGGAAGACGGCAGGCCGAGACGCTGGGAATTGCCGAAGTGATGCATCGCGCCCCAGTACCACCCTTCCCAGCTGTCGGGGTTGTGCACGACCCGGGTCACACCGAGGATGTTGCCAAATTTCAGCAAGGCGCTGAGGTAATAGCCGATGTTGCCCCACTGGTGGTGGGAGTGATGCTGGATGGCTATCGATCCCGGACCATGCACGGTCTTTTGCCGCTTGATCTGGTCGCCGACCAGCTTCAGGGCCTCTTCCCAGCTGATGCGCTGGTACCCGGAAATGCCGCGGTTCTGCGGATTGCGCTCGCCGTTGGGGTCGTAATCCACCCGCTTCAGCGGATACAGAATGCGATTCTCGGCATAAACCTGCGACTTCAGCGCCAATGAATACGGATTGATGGTGGCGCGCCGCCAGGGTGTAAAGCGCTTGCCGCGCGCGCTGATCGACCAGCTTGGCGCGTCGCTATCGTCAAAGTCGATCGGCGTGCAGCGCACGATCCTGCCGTCCTTGACGAAGACGAACAGCGGACCGCCGTTGGTGTTAGTGGTGTAGCGCGTCGTTCCATCCGGCATCTTCATGCCAAGCTCGAGGGCTGAAGTCTCGATTTTGTTCAACAGTTGGAGAAACCAGGTACACAGGTGATCCGGTCCCATCACCAGGGCGCGCATGTTTTTGCCGGCGTGCACGATCTCGGCGTAGTTCATCGGCGGCTTCATAAAGGTCAGTGCAGTCGCCAGATCGTTGAATTGCACATTCACATCCGGTCTGGCATGCAACCCCGAGGAAGAGCTCACCTGACCGTTGGTAAAGATAATGTAGCGGCCGATGCTGCCGTCCTTCAAACGAATCTGCACCGTGCAGTTAAAGCGGCTCAATTCCTTTTGGAAAGCGGGATACTTCTTTGCGGTACGGCGCAAGACGTGCGGCAAGGCAAACAGAATTGTCTTCAGAACTATCTTGTTCATTTGGCTGCTCCTATCATTGACAGGTTTTCATCGGATTTTCTTGCATCAATACCAGCGCCTGCAGTCTTCGCCGCGTATTCCGGAGCGAGGAAGAATCTAGCGAGGGCGGGGAGGAGGACGAGGGCGCCGAGCATGTTCCAGACGAACATGAAGGCGAGGAGGATGCCCATGTCGGCCTGGAATTTGATGGGAGAGAGGGCCCAGGTGGC
>JACRAR010000057.1 GCA_016234745.1 Betaproteobacteria bacterium
CGGTGCCGCGTACCCCGGAAAGTCGTTCCCGATGTGTTCGTCTTTCGTCGCCACCGCGCAGTTGTTGCAGTTCTCGCATTTCTCTACATCGATGATCAAGTTCCACTTCTCCATCTCGCACCTCTCTTCTGTTCGGTTGGGAATATGAACTAAGCCACTTTCAAGACTGGCGATCCACTCGCATGAAAGCGTTCGCCCGCCTTCAGTGTCGGCGTCCAGGGCTCAATTTCCACCAGGCATGAATTCGATCCCATGCCTTCCGTGTTCTGAACCTGCCGCCGCTGGGGCGTCAGCAGGTTGACGCAGCCGCCGCGATCGGCCCACCCCATCGGATCGGGAACTGGGTCGAAGACTGCAGCTGCGATAAAGGACTTGACCACGCCCTGCATCATCAATGGCGATACGTCGGCCACAAGGATCACGGCACCGCGGTCGTTGTAGATGCGTATCAGATCATGGTGCTTGATGCCACGCTTGACAGCATCCTCAGGATGAATGCGCATCACCCAGTAGTAGTAGCCGTCTATCAGGACACGGTGGTCCTCGATATCGTTGATGGTGCTGTCCTTGCCATCGGAGAAGGTATGGAAGCTGTAGCGCGAATGGGTCGAAATCATCTGCAGCGGATATTTCGCCACCAGGTCCTTGGTCTGCAGGCCCTCCCATGACGGAATGTAGCGGTTCAGCGCCGGGCGCTCGGGATTGTTCGGGTCGCCGCGCAGGATCGAGTTCGGAATGAATTCGATCCTGCCCGACTGGGTTTGCAGCCCCTTGCCAAAGTCACCGGAATACTGGGATGGCAGCGGGTGCGGCTCCGGCACGTCCTTCATGCGATCCTCGGCATACCAGCGCATGCTCACCGGTTCGGGGGTATCCTCGGGCTCGGCCGGCACCACGTAGTAGCCCTTCTTGACGAACTCCTGCCAGGTGATGTTCTTGGAAAAATCGGCCGAGTCGAACACGCGCTTGCACCAGTCGAGTTCCGAGCAGCCCTCGGTAAACATTGCTCCCAACCCCAGGCGACTCAGCACGTCAGCAAAGATCTGGTAGTCCGATTTGGATTCGCCCAACGGCTCGATGCACTTGTGCTGGAACACGATACTGCGGTGATTAAGCTGACCCGGGGCATGATGCACATAGCCTTGGCAGCCACAGGTTTCGCCAATATCAAAACGTTCGACGTGGGTGCAAGCCGGCAGAATGATGTCGGCGAAAGGGGTGTCGCCTTCCATGTAAATCGCCTGCGAAACCAGGCATTCGATCGATTCATGACGATAGGCTTCGATGTAGCGCTCGGATTGGGCGACCGTGCCAAACGCTGCGCCGCCGTAATGCCAGAGCATGTGCACCTTGGAATAGCCGGGCATCGGATACTCGAACGGGGTGATCTGGGCTTCGATCGAAGAACCGTCCCAAAGATTGCCCCGGGCGTGCCCCTTGATGATGGCCTCCGGCAAACGCTGGCGCGGGATGATCTGTTTCACCGGATTCATGGTCAGCACATGCGGCATGCGCAAATAGTTGTTAATCGCCGCAGCCGTGAAGTTGAGTTCTCCTGAAATGCCGCCTTCGGCATAACCAGGGAAGTAATGGAAGTTATCAACCGGGGTGCCCATTTGCATATTGCCGAAGTTGATGCCCGGCTTGCCCCAGCCCTGCATCGCCATCATCATGATCATGCAGCGTGCCCACTGCGTTCCCGTGGCATTTCGGACGGCGCCACCTACACCGGTACCCAGACCGCCGGCCCCCAGATAAGTCTTCTTCTTGCCCCAGTTACGCGCCAGCGCGCGAACGACATGGGCCGACACGCCGGTTTCCGGCTCCTGCCACTCGGGCGTCTTGGCGATACCGTCGTCTTTGCCGAGCAGGTAGGCGGACCACTGATCAAAACCCGTAGTGCGTTTCTCGACATAATCCTTGTCGTACAGGCCCTCAGTCAGCCAGATGTACATGATGGCGATCGCCAGCGCCGGGTCCGTGCCTGGCTTGAGAGGAATCCAGCGTCCGCCGAAGAGTTGCGCCGTGGTATTGCAGTGTGGATCGATATGCACGAACTCGATGCCGAGTTCCTTGGCCCAGAAGCGCCGCTGCGTACCTTCGTATCCCGCATAGACGCCGCTGGTCACTTCCGGATCGCTCGACCAGAACACCATCATTTCGCAATTCTTGAGCGCATCCTCGACGGCACCATAGTGGGATGGGAGGCCAAGGCGCAACGCATTGCCGAAATGGTGCATGGCGCCCCAGTACCAGCCCTCCCAGCTGTCCGGGTTGTGGTGCACCCGGGTGAAGCCGATCAGGTTACCGAAACGCATCAAGGCGCTGAGGTAGTAGCCGATGTTGCCCCACTGGTGATGGGAGTGGTGCTGGATCGCTATGGCGCCGGGACCATGAACCGTCTTTTGCCGCTTGATCTCGCCAGAAACGATATCCAGAGCCTCATCCCAACTGATGCGTTCATAACCTGAGATGCCGCGGTTCTGCGGATTGCGATTCCCATTGGGATCGAAGTCCACCCGTTTCATGGGATAAAGAACTCGTTCAGTGGTATAGACCTGCGACTTCAGCGCCAGGGAATAGGGATTGACGTTGAAGCGCCGCCGGGGAGTGAAACGTTTGCCGCGCGCGGTGATCGACCAGCTCGGCGCATCGGTGTCATCGTAGTCGATCGGCGTGCAGCGCACGATCTTGCCGTCCTTGACGAAGACGAACAGCGGGCCGCCGTTGGTGTTGGTCGTGTAGCGAGTGGTGCCGTCCGGCATCTTCGTTCCCATCTCAAGGGCCGAAGTCTCGATCTTGTTCATCAGCTGCATGAACCAGATACAGAGGTGATCCGGTCCCATCACCATCGCCCGCATGTTTTTGGCGGCGTGTATGATTTCGCCGTAATTCATCGGCGGCTTGAGAAAGGTCAGCGCCGTTTGCAGATCATTGAACTGCATGACCACGTCCGGCTTGGCATGCAAGCCGGGGCAGGAGCTGACCTGCCCATTGGTGAAGGTGTAATAGCGGCCGATACTGCCATTCTTAAGCTTGATTTGCACAGTGCAGTTATGGCGGCGCATCTCTTTCAGAAATGCCGGATATTTCTTGGCAGTCTTTCTCAAGAGATGCGGCACAGCAAACAAGATCGTTTTCAAGATCATTTTCTTCATTTCACTTCTCCTGTCTCTGCTGGATTTCCATTGAATGTCGGGTGCTAGCTGGTTGTATTACTTCTCATGGCGCTGACTTTTTCTGCAAACTGCTGGCCGTATTCCCCTGATCTAGCGTATTCCGCCGCGTATTCCGGAGCGAGGAAGAATCTAGCGAGGGCGGGGAGGAGGACGAGGGCGCCGAGCATGTTCCAGACGAACATGAAGGCGAGGAGGATGCCCATGTCGGCCTGGAATTTGATGGGAGAGAGGGCCCAGGTGGC
>JACRAR010000058.1 GCA_016234745.1 Betaproteobacteria bacterium
CGAAGACACCGGCATTGGCACTCGCGCTACCATTGCGCTACTTCATAAACTTGGGACTACCGAATCTTGCGCCACCACGGTAGGAATTCAATTCATCGAACCGCCGGATACGTGACCCGTACGTCCGGTGGTGTGGGAGGGAGGGGCCGCGAGGCTTCTTCCTATCCCGATTGCGCTTCTGAGGTTGCTCGCGTTGGAGTATTTGACAACGCGGCTGAATGTTGGCACTATCTCCAACATGAAGGCCGTTGAGCTCATTTCCACGCGAGTCATTTACTCCGGGAAATCATTTGCCGACTTGGTCCTATGGCGACTATCGGAACCGGTGAAAGGATCATCACATCAATTCAAGTATCGGCTTGCGTACGTGGTATCTGGAAAATGCGTTCTCCGTTACGACAATGAGGCTGGGAAGGGTGATCACCGGCACTTTGGCGGAAAGGAGACCGTCTATCCGTTCAAGACGCCGGAGAAGTTGCTAGCCGACTTCCAGCGTGACATTGCGAGGTGGAACCATGAAAACAGTAACGCTTGATGTTCGATCGCCCGCCGATTCCATGGCCGATTTCGCCAACGCCTGGAAGTCCGGCAAGCCCCAGAAGTCCGCTCGTATCAGCTTTGCTTCTCCCGAGCTGCTTTGGCGGGTGCTTACTCAGAAGCGCTGGGAATTGCTCAAGGCTCTTTGCGGCGCCGGCCCCGTGTCCATTCGCGAAGCCGCTAGACGAGCTGGCCGTGATGTAAAAGCTGTTCACGGCGATGTTACTGCCCTGCTGTCCGCCGGGGTCATCGACCGCACCGACGACGGACGAATTGTCTTTCCGTTCGAGGCTGTGAAGGTCGAGTTTCTTCTGCAGGCCGCATAGTATCGTGGGCTGCCAGTGGCCGAACACTACGGCCGAGGGGACGGCCTGCAAGATGCGTTTGCCCTCGTCGTGTTCTGATGCAGCACAATCAGGCCTCTAAGGTTTCTCCGCCGCGCATTGAATGGCGCGAGGCAGACCGGCAGCGCTCGGCGCTGTGGCGTTCCGAGAGCGGACTGGCGCCGCCCAGGCGCGTGGTGATCGCCGACGATCGCATCACCGCCGATGCCGCCTATCGGCTGGCGTGCGAAGGCACGGCGCTGTTGTGGCGCGGCGATTTCCAGAACGCGCGGCAATTGCTGCTGGCGCTGGCACGGCGTGCCGAGCGCAAGCCCGACAAGCGGCTCAAGGGCGCCGCCACGCCGCTTGAACTATTCAATTGGCATCGTCAGGCGCAGTCGCAGCGGGCGCGTACGCTGGCCATGATTTTGTTGCCCTTCGCGGAAAATCATGAATTGCCCTTGCGCCGCGCACCCGACGTACGGCAGGCTTGCACCGAAGCCTATGGACCGGGCGAGGTTCCCTACGTCATTGCCTTGCGCGAGCTGCTGGGCGTGATCGGCGCGCACGAGTGGCGCAAGAAAGGGGTCGAGGTTCCCGCGCTGGGCGAGCGCATCCACCCGCACTACGGCGTATTCGCGCCGATACGCAGCGAGTATGTGGATCTGGTCGCCGCGGCGAATTTGCCTGACCAGGCATTGGCATTCGATATCGGCACCGGCACCGGGGTACTGGCGGCACTGCTGGCGCGGCGCGGCGTGGCGCGTGTTGTGGCTACCGATCTCGATCCGCGCGCACTCAAGTGCGCACGCGAAAATCTTGTCCGGCTTGGATTGCAGGGCAGCGTTGATGTGATTCAGGCCGACCTCTTTCCCGAAGGCCGGGCGCCGCTGGTGGTGTGCAATCCGCCCTGGCTGCCGGCACGGCCGAGTTCTGCGCTCGAGCGTGCGGTTTATGATCCCGACGGCATCATGTTGCGCGGTTTCCTTGGCGGGCTGGGGGCACATCTGCAACCCGGCGGGGAGGGCTGGCTGATCCTTTCAGATCTTGCCGAGCATCTGGGATTGAGAACGCGCGCCCAACTGCTCGAATCGATCGATGCCGCCGGCCTGAAAGTCATCGGACGGACGGAAACCCGGCCGCACCATCCGCGCAGCGCGGATCGCTCCGATCCCCTGCATGCCGCACGCGCGGCCGAACGCACCGCGCTGTGGCGGCTGGCTGCGCGCTGAGGACTAATTCGAAATGGAATAGTGGGCCGGGTTGCCGTCGAACGGCGGTACGCGGCCGACCAGGCTTTCCAGCAGGATGAGTTCGGCGTCGGTGTGGTTGATGACACCCGCCGGCACCATCATCTTGGGCATTTGCATGTCGTTGTGGATATACAGCGGATGGTCATGGTGGGTGGTGCGGATCAGCTCGCGCTCGGCAGGAGCCGCAGTCGGCACCAGATCGGCTTCGCCGTAGCACAGACAGAAATAGACGCGCTCCGCTTCCGCCTCGATATAGCAAGCGGTGCCGCGAATGCCGATGGTCGCGGTGGGAGTCACGAGGTTTCTCTCCCCTTTGCCGAATACCGACAGCAGCTTGCCGCTGATGACGCGCAGGATGCCCGCGGCGTTGTCGGCGAAGCTCACGCTGGTTTGTCCGCGCTGCAGGTAGGCGTCCTGGCCGATCACGTAGACGACTTCGCTGTTCGCACCTGTGACGATGCGGTCGCCTTGCCGGACCGGCATGCCCGCTTGCGCCGCCACGCCGTTGAGCGTCACCGCGCCGCTGAGGCGGCGGATTCCCTGGATTGCCGCCGCGGCGTCATTCGCCAGCGCCGTGGCGATAAGGCCGGCAATACCTGTTCCGCCCAGCAACGTTGCGCCGCCCCAGGCCTGGAGCAGGGTGCGGCGGCAGTTTCGATTTAATGATAATGGCATTGTCATGGAAATTCGCGGATCGATTGGCAGCTGCTTACGGGAGCGTGCGACCTGGCAGCGGGAAATGAATCGGGCAGATCAGGAGCATAAGGGCACAGCCTTGCCAATACAAGCCGAATCCTCTCGGGGACGCTTCCTTGAAGTGCGTGTTGAATAAACGTTCGTTTGACCCGGGGAGTCGCACATCGCTATAATCCACAGGTTTTTTCCACGGAACCAACTCATTCATGCGCACCAAGCTTGTCGCGGGCAACTGGAAGATGCATGGCAATTTCGGGGCCAATCTCACGCTGCTGACGCGGATCAAGGAGGCGGCGACAGGATTTGCGCCGGCTTGCGCCGTCTGTGTTCCCTTTCCTTATCTGGCACAGGCACAGAGCGTGCTGGCAGGCAGCCTGGTGGCGTGGGGCGCGCAGGATGTCTCGGAGCATGCGCAAGGCGCCTATACCGGCGAAGTTTCCGCGGCGATGCTGGTGGAGTTTGCCTGTCGCTACGTGCTGGTCGGGCATTCCGAACGTCGTGCGCTCTTTGGTGAAAGCGATGCCGTGGTCGCGGCGAAATTTGCGGCGGCCTTGAAGGCCGGGCTGACGCCCATCCTTTGCGTTGGCGAAACCCTGGCGGAACGCGAGGCGGGCATCACCGGGGCGGTGGTCACGCGGCAGCTCGACGCGGTCATCGCCAATTTGGGCGTGGCGGCGCTGCAGCGTGCGGTCCTGGCCTATGAGCCGGTGTGGGCGATCGGTACGGGCAGGACAGCGAGTCCGCAGCAGGCACAGGAGGTGCATGCGCTGATTCGTGCCCGAGTTGCCGGCTGCGCCGCGAATGTCGCGCAGAATGTGCAAATTCTTTACGGTGGCAGCGTCAAGGCCAGCAATGCGCAGGAGTTGTTCGCCATGCCGGATATCGACGGCGGGCTGATTGGCGGCGCATCCCTGGTGGCCGAGGATTTCCTCGCGATTTGCCGCGCTGCTTGAAACTATTCTGAAAGGAAACCTGGTATGGACAGTATGATGTTTTCGGTGTTGCTTTCTTTGCATATCCTGATCGGCCTTGCGGTCATCGGTCTGGTGCTGATCCAGCACGGCAAGGGCGCAGACATGGGTGCCGCATTCGGCAGCGGCGCTTCCGGCAGCCTGTTCGGCGCTTCCGGCTCTGCCAACTTCATGTCGCGCACGACGGGAATTCTCGCGGCGATATTCTTTCTCACCAGTCTCAGCCTGAGTTATCTCGCGACCAACCAGGTCAAAGGCCCCGTCAGTGTGATGGATACGGTCAAGACCGAAGCACCGGCGCCCAGCACCCCGGCCACGGCGGAAGTGCCTGTACCGGCGCCGCTGCCAGGCGATTCGAAGGCCAAGGATATTCCCAAGTAGCCGTTTTCGCAGGATAGGGACTGAGCACCGACCTGATTGACCTATATCAAACTGCAACTTGACACCTGAAGTTAACATTAGCGTTTAGGTATTGTCCGGACCCGGACCTGACCATCACAGGAGCGATCCCAGCCTATGAGCCCACCGCCGCCACTCGCACTGCGCGAACAGACGCGCTCAGAACTCTTCAGCAAAGTCTGGTCGCTGGAACTCAATGATGTTTTCGCCGATGTCGCGTCGTATTACGACCGTGCCAATCTGGTCGCCAGCCTGGGTCTGTGGAACAGGATCCTGGGCAAGTTCATGAGTACCATCGAGTTGCATCCGAACGAGCGCAACCTGGATGTCTGCGGCGGCACCAATGCCGTGGGGATTGCGTTGCTCAAGCGCGAGCCGACCCTCAAGGCGCACGCAATGGATCGCAGCGCGGCGATGCAGGAAGTCGGCCGGCAGCGTGCCGAGGCTTTGGGTTTCCACATCAATAGCACCATCGGCGATGTGCATTCCCTGCCGTTCCCGGACAATCATTTCGATGTGGTCACGCTGCAGTATGCTTCGCGTCACTTGCGCATCCGCGAGGTGTTCGCCGAGATCCATCGTGTTCTCAAGCCGGGCGGTCGGTTCCACCACTGCGATATGCTGCGTCCGGCCAACCCGATCGTCAAAAAACTGTATTACATCTATTTGCGCTTCTGCCTGTCTTTCACCGCGATGATTTTCCGCAGCGGTCCGATTGCCAACAACTGCAAGCAGTACTTCATCGATGCGCTTGACATGTTCTATTCGGTCGAGGAGCTGTCGCAGGTGCTGCAGGAATCGAAGTTCCGTGATGTGTCCGCCAAGACGATCATGGCTGGCATGATCGGATTCCATCGTGCGGTCAAGCCCTGACCCGATCGCGAAATGTTGCATTGTTGCATTGTTGCGTGTTCAAGTATTGATAAAGGTGCCAGAGTAGGTGCTCTGGCGCTGTTGTACCCCTGCATGTCCTGAGGAGAAGTGATGGAAACGATACAAACGGATGTAGCCATTATCGGGGCGGGAGGTGCAGGTTTGCGCGCCGCCATCGCACTGGCGCAGGAAGCGCCGAACCTGCGCATTGCCCTGATCTCGAAGGTCTATCCGATGCGCAGCCATACCTGCGCGGCGGAAGGGGGCGCCGCCGGAGTGATCAAGCCCGACGACAGTTTCGATCAGCATTTCCACGATACGGTGGGCGGTGGCGACTGGCTCTGTGACCAGGATGCCGTCGAATACCACATCCACGAAGCGCCCAAGGAACTGCTGCAACTCGAGCACTGGGGCTGCCCCTGGAACCGCGAGCCGGATGGTTCGGTGGCCGTGCGCCCGTTTGGCGGCATGAAGATCAAGCGCACCTGGTTCGCTGCCGACAAGTCGGGTTTCCATATCCTGCATACCTTGTTCCAGACTTCGCTGCAATTCCCGAAGATCGAGCGTTACGACGAGTACTTCGCCACCGACCTGCTGGTTGATGATGGGCGTTGCCAGGGTTTGACCGCGATCGAAATGCGCAGCGGCCAGATGCGTCGTTTTAATGCCAAGGCGGTGATCATCGCCGGTGGTGGCGCCGGGCGCATGTTCCCTTTCAATACCAACGGCGCCATCAAGACCGGCGACGGCATGGCGCTCGCCTATCGCGCCGGCGTGCCGCTCAAGGACATGGAGTTCGTGCAGTACCATCCGACCGGACTGCCGAATACCGGCACGCTGCTGACGGAAGCCTGCCGCGGCGAGGGCGGCGTGCTGCTCAACAAGGACAACTATCGCTTCCTGCAAGACTACGGCATGGGACCGGAGACACCCAAGGGCCAGCCGGTGCTCAAGACCATGGAACTCGGCCCGCGCGACCGCGTCAGCCAGGCCATCTGGGGCGAGATTCAGAAAGGTCGCGCCGTCAAGACCGATTGGGGCGACTGCGTCTGGCTCGACATGCGCCATCTCGGCGAGAAGAAGATCGACGAGCGCCTGCCTTTCGTGCGCGACATCTGCATCAGCTACCTGGGCATGGACCCGGTCAAGGAAATGGTGCCGATCCGCCCGGTGGTGCATTACATGATGGGCGGCATCCATACCGATACCAAGGCGGCGACATCGCTGCCCGGCCTGTTCGCGGCCGGCGAATGCGCCTGCGTCAGCATCAACGGCGCCAACCGTCTCGGTTCCAACTCGCTGGTGGAAATTCTGGTCTTCGGCCGTCGCGCCGGACTCTCCGCCGCGGAATACGTCGGAGGCGCCAAGCCGGGCAACGATGCAGCGCTGACTGCCCAGGCCGATGCTTCGCAGGCAAGAATCCGCGAACTGTTCATGCGCAATCAAGGCAAGGAATCGATCGCCGGGCTGCGCAAGGAAATGACCGACACCATGGAAGAGGGCTGCGGCATCTATCGCACCCAGGAAGGCCTGGAAAAGACCAGCAAGAAGATTTCAGAATTGCGCCGCCGTTACAAGGAAATTACGCTGCACGACAAGACCAACGTGTACAACACCGACCTGCTTACCGCGCTGGAACTGGGCAACATGCTCGACTGCGCCGAAGCCGTGGCGGTGAGCGGCCGCGAGCGCAAGGAGTCGCGCGGTGCGCATCAGCGTCTTGATTACACGGCGCGTGACGACGTCAAGTATCTCAAGCATTCGATGGCCTACTTCAACGGCCTGGAGTCGCCGCGCATCGACTATCGCGATGTCGTCATTACCAAGTCCCAACCGGGTGTGCGCGATTATTCTGGAGCGAAGAAATGAGTGACAACAGACTGGCCGCCCGGCAAATCGAACTCGAGGTGCTGCGCTACAACCCCGAGACCGATCAGGAGCCAAAGTTTCAGAACTACTCGGTGCCGTGCATCAACGAATGGTGCGTGCTCGACGCGCTCAACTATCTCAAGGACAACCTCGATCCGACGCTGGCCTACCGCTGGTCCTGCCATATGCAGGTCTGCGGCAGTTGCGGCATGATGATCAACGGCGAACCGAAGCTGGCCTGCAAGGCGATGCTGCGCGACTATCCCGATACGATCCGCATCGAGCCGCTCAATCATTTTCCGATCGAGCGCGACCTGGTTACGGTTGCCGACGATTTCATCGCCAAGCTCAAGCGCGTCAAGCCCTATATCATCCCGGGCGAGAAGCGCGTGCCGACCGAGGGCGAATACAAGCAGACCCCGGCGCAGCTCAAGCGCTATCGCCAGTTCGCCATGTGCATCAATTGCATGCTCTGCTATGCCGCCTGCCCCGAGTATGGCCTGCAGCCCAAGTTCATCGGCCCGGCGGCGATCTCGCTGGCGCATCGCTACAACATCGACTCGCGGGACGGCGGGCGCGACGAGCGCCAGGAGGAAATCGCCACCGACGAAGGCGTCTGGGAATGCACCTTCGTCGGCGCCTGCTCGGAAGTATGTCCGAAGCATGTCGATCCGGCGGCGGCCCTGCAGCAGGTGAAAGCCGCCAGCACGGTTGACTGGTATCTCGAGCACTTTATGTCATGGGTGAAAAAATGAGCCGCAGACCTTACGTACGCGAAGTTCCACCCACCACCTGGTATTTCCGCATGCCACGCTACATGCGTTACATGGTGCGCGAAGTGACCAGTATCTTCATCGGCATCTATACCGTCATCATGCTCGTCGGCCTGATGCGCTTGTCAGAGGGGCCGGCGCAGTGGCAGAGCTTCCTCGATGCGCTGAAGAGTCCGGGAAGCGTCACCTTCCAAGTGCTGGCGCTGCTCTTTGCGCTTTACAACAGCTTCACCTGGTTCAATGTGGCGCCCAAGGCGCTGCCGTTGCAGTTTGGTGAAGATATGGCGCCGGACAGCGTGGTCGCTATCGGCCATTATGTTGTCTGGGTGCTGCTGTCGATCTTCATCCTGTTCTGGGCGGGGGTATTCTGATCATGGCCAAATCGAACAAACCGATTATCTGGGGCACTTTTGCGGCTGGCGGCGAACTGGTTTCGCTGATCATGCCGGTGCTGATCCTGCTGACCTTGCTGGCTGCCACCGGACACGTGCCGGCAATTTTCGGCTACGAAAAACTGCACGCCTTTGCCGCGGGCTGGTTTGGCAAACTCGCAATTTTCGTTGTGCTGTTTCTCTCCTTGTGGAGCCAGGCGCATCGTTTGCGCATCACCTGCTTCGATTTCGGTCTGCGGGCCGACGGTCTGGTTGCTTTCGTGATGTACATCCTGGCGGCCCTTGGCAGCGTTGCGACAGTGGTCTATCTGGCGCGCATTTGAGCCTCGTCAAAGAAAGCGATTTTTTGCGGAGCAGAGCGACAGTTGTTGTATATAATCCGCGGCAGTAATTTCTGCCGCCCGGCGAGATAGCGAGTGTGGCGTAAAACGATGTGCGGCCGACGTGGTGAAATTGGTAGACACGCTATCTTGAGGGGGTAGTGACGTAAGTCGTGTGAGTTCGAGTCTCACCGTCGGCACCAAAAAAACGGAGCGTGCGCGGTTGGTTTTGCGGGTAGCGTTTCAATAGTAGTCTTAAAGTAGTCTTAATAATCTTAATAATATTGTGCGCGCATTATTAGCATTCGCCGGAAGGCGAATATCGCAGGCGAACTCTGGGCAACAGACCGTGGCGCAAGCCCGATGATCATGTTGGAAAACTACTTTCCAGTTCTGGTTTTTGTTCTCGTAGGCATTGTCTTCGGGTGCGCCCCGATTGTCCTTGGCTGGCTGGTTGGTCCCCGTCGGCCTTATGCCGAGAAGAACTCGGCTTACGAGTGCGGTTTTGAGGCTTTCGAAGACGCGCGCATGAAGTTCGACGTGCGCTATTACCTGATCGCCATTATTTTCATTTTGTTCGATCTGGAAATCGCGTTCCTCTTTCCCTGGGCTTCTATTTTCAAGGAAATTGTCAGCAGCGAATCGATGAAGATGTTCGGCTTTATCGAGATGCTGGTGTTTCTGGGCATCCTTCTGCTCGGTTTTATTTTTGCCTGGGCCAAAGGCGCCCTCGATTGGGAATGAGCCATGAGTATTGAAGGCGTCCTCAAAGAAGGCTTTGTCACCACCTCACTCGATTCATTGATCAATTGGACGCGCACTGGCTCATTGTGGCCGGTCACTTTCGGCCTGGCCTGCTGCGCCATCGAAATGATCCACACAGGTTGCGCCCGCTACGATCTCGACCGCTTCGGCGTGGTGTTCCGCGCCAGCCCGCGTCAGGCCGACGTGATGATCATTGCCGGGACGCTGACCAACAAGATGGCGCCGGTGTTGCGCAAGGTGTATGACCAGATGGCCGAGCCGCGCTGGGTGATCTCGATGGGTTCATGTGCCAATGGCGGCGGCTATTACCACTATGCCTACTCGGTGGTGCGCGGTGCGGATCGCATCGTGCCCGTGGATATCTACGTACCGGGATGTCCGCCTACGCCGGAGGCTTTGCTCTACGGCATCATCCAGCTGCAGAACAAGATCAAGCGCACTTATACGATAGCCCGCTAATTTATCAACCTTGCTTATCAATCCTTCACATTCTTTAGAACCCGCCAGATCGTCATGAGCGCCAAGCTGGAAATGCTTTGTCAGAACCTGCAAAACGTGTTGGGCGACCGCATCGTCAGCTTGGTCACGGCTCTCGGCCAGGTGACGCTGGTGGTGGATGCGGCGGACTATCTGTTTGTGGCGAAAACTTTGCGCAACCATCCTGATCTGCGCTTCGATCAGTGTATCGACCTGTGCGGCGTTGATTACTCCACCTATGGTGACGGTGCCTGGCAGGGACGCCGCTTTGCCGCAGTCAGCCAATTGCTCTCGGTCGAAAAAAATTGGCGTTTGCGCCTCAGGGTATTTGCTCCCGATGACGACTTTCCGGTGGTGGATTCGGTCATTGACGTGTGGAACAGTGTTAACTGGTTCGAGCGCGAGGCTTTCGACTTGTTAGGCATCATGTTCAGCGGACATCCCGACCTGCGCCGCATTCTTACCGACTACGGTTTCATCGGCCACCCCTTCCGCAAGGATTTCCCGATATCGGGTTATGTCGAGATGCAATACGATCCAGCACAGAAACGCGTCGTCTATCAACCGGTAACGATCGAACCGCGTGAAATCACACCGCGCATCATCCGCGAGGAAACTTTCGGCGGCGCAAAGCAGGGCAATCATGGCTGATGTACGCAATTTCACGCTGAACTTTGGTCCGCAGCACCCGGCCGCACACGGCGTGATGCGCCTGGTGCTGGAACTCGACGGTGAAACCGTGGTGCGTGCCGATCCGCACATCGGACTTTTGCATCGTGCCACGGAAAAGCTTGCCGAAGAGAGAACCTGGGTGCAGTCATTGCCTTATATGGACCGGCTCGACTACACCTCGATGTTCATCAACGAACATCCCTTCGTGCTGGCGGTGGAGAAACTGGTTGGGGTCGATATCCCCTTGCGCGCCCAGTACATCCGGGTGATGTTCGACGAAATTACGCGCATTCACAATCACCTGCTGAGCATCGGCACGCAAGCGCTTGACGTCGGCGCCATGACCATGGTGCTGTATACCTTCCGAGAGCGCGAAGACATTGCCGACATGCTTGAAGCCGTTTCCGGCGCGCGCATGCACGGTGCCTATTACCGTCCGGGCGGCGTCTATCGTGACCTGCCAGACCAGATGCCGCGCTATACGGCAAACAAGTTCAAGAACGCGGAAACGGTGCGCAAGCTCAACGAAGCGCGCAACGGTTCCTTGCTCGACTTCATTGAAGACTTTACCAATCGCTTCCCGACATATTGCGACGAGTACGAGACGCTGCTGACCGACAACCGCATCTGGAAGCAGCGTCTGGTCGGCGTCGGCGTGGTGTCGCCCGAGCGCGCCTTGCAACTGGGCTTCACCGGCCCGATGTTGCGCGGTTCCGGCATCCAGTGGGATGTGCGCAAGAAACAGCCCTACGAAGTGTATGACCGCCTCGAGTTCGATATTCCGGTGGGCGTCGAGGGTGACTGCTACGACCGTTATCTGGTGCGCATGGAAGAAATGCGCCAGGCCAATCGCATCATCAAGCAGTGCGTCGAGTGGCTGCGCAACGATTCTGCCAAAGGCGCAGGGCCGGTGATCACCGGCAACTACAATGTGGCCCCGCCTTCGCGCGAGAAGATGAAGGGCAACATGGAGGAACTGATTCACCACTTCAAGCTCTTCACCGAGGGCATCCATGTTCCGCCGGGCGAAGTCTATTGCGGCATCGAGCACGCTAAGGGCGAGTTCGGGGTGTATATGATTTCCGACGGCGCCAACAAACCCTACCGCATGAAACTGCGCTCTGCCGCTTATACCCATCTTTCATCGATGAACGAGATGGCCAAGGGACACATGATTGCCGATGCGGTGACGATCATTGGCACCATGGATATCGTTTTTGGCGATGTGGACAGATAAGAACATGCTTAGCCAAGAAACGCTCAAGAAGATCGACCGCGAGATCGCCAAATATCCCGCTGACCAGAAGCAGTCCGCAGTGATGGCGGCGCTGGCGCTGGCCCAGGAAGAAAAAGGCTGGTTGGCACAGGAAACCATCGCCTGCGTTGCCGAATACCTCGGCATGGCGCCGATGGCTGCTTACGAAGTCGCCACTTTCTACAACATGTACGATCTTGCACCCGTCGGCAAATACAAGCTGACGGTATGCACCAACCTGCCTTGCGCACTGTCCGGCGGCGTGCATGTCGCCGACTATCTCAAGCAGAAGCTCGGTGTGGATTTCAATGAAACCACGGCGGACGGCATGTTCACGCTCAAGGAAGGCGAGTGCCTCGGGGTTTGCGGCGATGCGCCGGTGATGCTGGTGAACAACAGGCGCTTGTGCAGCTATATGGCGACCGAAGAAATCGACAAGTTATTGGCTGAACTGAAATCATGAGCACCCAGCAGATTCTTCTCGCCGGCCTCGATCCCAATACCGGGGATCAAACCTGGCATTTGGCCGATTACGTTAAGCGTGGCGGTTATGCCGCACTGAAGAAAATCCTCAGCGAAAATATTCCACCTGAGAACGTCATCAACGAAGTCAAGAAATCCGCATTGCGCGGCCGCGGCGGCGCGGGCTTCCCCGCCGGGCTCAAGTGGGGCTTCATCCCCAAGGCATACCAGGGGCCGCGCTATATCTGCTGCAATACCGACGAAGGCGAACCAGGAACATTCAAGGATCGCGACTTGATGCGCTTCAATCCGCATCAGGTGATTGAAGGCATGATCATTGCCGGCTATGCGGTGGGCAGCGAGCGGGGCTACAACTACATTCACGGCGAAGTCTGGAGTCTCTACAAGCGCTTTGAAGAAGCGCTCGACGAGGCACGTGCCGCGGGATTGCTTGGTCAGAAGATACTCGGTTCCAATTTCAATTTCGAGCTTTTCGCGCACCACGGCTACGGCGCCTATGTCTGCGGCGAGGAAACCGGCCTGCTCGAGTCGATCGAGGGCAAGAAAGGCCAGCCGCGCTACAAGCCGCCATTTCCGGCGAATTACGGCTTGTATGGTCGGCCGACCGTCATCAACAATACCGAAACCTTTGCCGCGGTGCCCTGGATCATCATCAACGGCGGCGAAAAATACCTGGAACTGGGCAAGCCCAACAATGGCGGCACCAAGCTCTTCTCGGTATCCGGCCATGTGGTCAAACCCGGTGTGTATGAAGTGCCGATGGGCACGCCGTTCCCGGTGCTGCTGGAAATGTGCGGCGGCATGCGCAACGGTAAGCTCAAGGCGGTCATCCCCGGCGGTTCGTCGGCCCCGGTGTTGCCGGCCGACATCATGATGGACTGCACCCTCGATTACGATTCGATCGCCAAGGCCGGCTCGATGCTCGGTTCCGGCGCGGTGATCGTGATGGATGAGAGCGTCTGCATGGTCAAGGCGCTGGAGCGCCTGTCCTATTTCTACTTCGAGGAATCCTGCGGCCAATGCACGCCTTGCCGTGAAGGTACGGGCTGGCTCTACCGCGTCGTGCATCGCATCGAGCACGGCCTGGGCAAACCCGAGGATCTGGACCTGCTCAACAGCGTCACCGACAACATCATGGGCCGCACCATCTGCGCCCTCGGCGATGCCGCGGCGTTGCCGGTGAGAAGCTTCACCAAGCACTTCAAGAGCGAGTTCGAGTACCACATTGAAAACAAGAAGTGCCTGGTCCCGCCGGAAGTGCAGCGCGAGGGCAGCAGGATTTATGTCACGCCGAACCGGGTGCCGTCATGCTAGATATCGAAATCGACGGCAAGACCCTGCAGGTCCCGGAAGGCAGCACCGTCATGGATGCCGCGCATCAGGCAGGCACCTATATTCCGCATTTCTGTTATCACAAGAAGCTGTCGATCGCCGCCAACTGCCGCATGTGCCTGGTGCAGGTGGAGAAGGCGCCCAAGCCGATGCCGGCCTGCGCCACGCCGGTGACCAATGGCATGAAAGTCTTTACCCATTCGGAACTGGCCATCAATGCGCAAAAAGGCGTGATGGAGTTCCTGCTGATCAACCATCCGCTCGATTGCCCGATCTGCGATCAGGGCGGCGAGTGCCAGTTGCAGGATCTTTCCGCCGGTTATGGCGGCGGGGCGTCGCGCTATCAGGAAGAAAAGCGCGTGGTGGTCAACAAGAATCTTGGCCCTCTGGTATCGACCGACATGACGCGCTGCATCCACTGCACGCGTTGCGTCCGCTTCACCCAGGAGATCGCCGGTCTGATGGAACTCGGCCAGGCTTATCGCGGCGAACACGCCGAGATCATGCCCTTCGTCGAGCAGACGGTGGCATCGGAACTGTCCGGCAACATCATCGACCTCTGCCCGGTTGGCGCGTTGACCTCGAAGCCGTTCCGCTTTTCGGCGCGCAGCTGGGAGATGGCGCGCAGAAAATCCGTCAGTCCGCACGACGGCCTTGGCAGCAATCTTATTGTGCAGACCAAGCATGATCGCGTGCTGCGTGTGCTTCCCTTGGAAAACGAGGCGGTCAACGAATGCTGGCTGTCCGACAAGGATCGTTTCTCCTACGAGGCGCTGAACTCAGCCGAGCGACTCACCCAGCCGATGCTCAAGCAGGACGGCAAATGGATTAACGCCTCATGGCAGCAGGCGCTTGATTATGTGGCACACGCTTTCAAGGACATCGCCAAGGACCATGGCGCTGCCGCGCTGGGCGCACTGACTGCACCGCAAGCAACCCTGGAAGAGTTGTTCCTGACGCAGAAATTGCTGCGTGGCCTGGGCAGCGGCAACGTCGACAGCCGCCTGCGGCAAAGCGACTTCGCCCTGGACGGCAAGCTCGGCGGGGCACCCTGGCTGGGCATGAAGATCGCCGAAATCAATGCGCTCGACCGCGCGCTGGTGGTGGGCAGTTTCCTGCGCAAGGATCAGCCGCTGCTCGCCCAGCGCCTGCGCCAGGCCGCCAAGCGCGGCTGCCAGGTATCGTTGATCCACTCGGCCGACGACGACACGCTGGTGAAAATCTTTGCCAAGTCCATCGTGGCACCTTCGCAATTGCCCGGTCTGCTGGCCCAGGTGGTGAAGTCGGCGGCGGAGCAGAAGGGTGCAACGGTTGACGCAGAACTCGCCAAGGTCAGCGTGACGCCCGAAGCGCAGAAGATTGCGGCTAGCCTGGTTTCCGGCACGAACGCCGCCATCTTGCTCGGCAATTTCGCCCAGCAGCATGCGCAGGCAGCGACACTGCATGCCCTGGCGCAGCAACTGGCGAAGATCACAGGCGCAAAATTCGGCTATCTCGGCGAAGCGGCCAACAGCGTCGGCGCTTATGTCGCCAAGGCAGTGCCGCAGGCCGGCGGCCTGAATGCCGCGCAAATCCTGGCAAGCCCGCTCAAGGGTTATTTGCTGCTGCAGGCCGAGCCGGAACTGGATTGTGCCAATCCCCAGCAGACATTAGCCGCGCTGCAGAAGGCGGCGACGGTGGTGGTGATGTCGCCTTTCAAACTGGCCAGCACCCTCGAATATGCCGACGTGCTGCTGCCGGTAGCACCTTTCACTGAAACCTCCGGTACCTTCATCAATACAGAAGGCCGTGTGCAGAGCTTCAATGCCGTGGTCAAGCCGTTGGGCGATACGCGACCGGGCTGGAAAGTGCTGCGCGTTCTGGGCAATCTGCTCGGCCTGCCGGGTTTCGAGCAGAACAGCAGCGAGGAGGTCCGTGCCGAAGCTTTGGCCGGTCAGCCTGAATTCGTCGCCGATCGTCTCAACAATCAGGCCAACGGCGTTGTGCTGAATCTGTCCTTGAGTGCTGCGGGACTCGAACGGGTCAGCGACGTGCCAATCTATTTCGCCGATGCTCTGGTGCGCCGCGCGCCGAGTCTGCAAAAAAGCCTCGATGCGAAACAGCCGCGCGCGCGCATGAATGCGGCCACACTAGCCAAGCTTGGTGTCGCCGCAGGAAAGCAGGTCAAGGTCAAGCAAGGCAGTGGCGTAGCGCAAATGACCGCAGAACTCGATGCCGGGCTGCCGGACAACTGCGTGCGCGTTGCCGCTGGGCATGTGCTGACTGCCGGCTTGGGCGCCATGCAGGGTACGCTCACAGTGGAGCCGATGTGATGGAAGCGCAATTCTTGCAAATCGTCCAGATGCTCCAGGGATTCTTCGGCCCGGTCTGGCCGTTGGTCTATACCCTGCTCAAAATCGTCGGAATCATCCTGCCGTTGCTGCTGTGCGTGGCCTATCTGACTTTGGCAGAACGCAAGGTGATTGGTGCCATGCAGGTACGTCTTGGTCCCAACGTGGTCGGTCCCTGGGGTCTGCTGCAGCCGATTGCCGACGGCCTGAAACTGGTCTTCAAGGAAATCATCGTACCGACCCAGGCCAGCAAAGGGATTTATTTCGTCGGTCCTGCGCTGGCTTTTGCCACGGCGCTGGCGGCCTGGGCCGTGGTGCCATTTTCCGAGGGTTGGGTGCTGGCCAACGTCGATGCCGGCGTACTCTACATCCTCGCTATCACTTCGGTGGGCATCTACAGCATCATCATCGCCGGCTGGGCTTCCAACTCCAAGTATCCTTTCTTCGCCGCGATGCGCTCGGCTTCGCAGATGGTTTCCTATGAAATTGCCATGGGCTTCGCGCTGGTCTGCGTGCTGATGGTATCGGCCAGCCTCAATCTCAGCGATATCGTGCATGTGCAGGGCAAGGGCCGGTTTGTCGACATGGGCCTGGGCTTCCTTTCCTGGAACTGGCTGCCGCTGTTGCCGATGTTCCTGGTGTTCCTGATCTCCGGTATCGCGGAAACCAACCGCGCACCGTTCGACGTCGTCGAAGGCGAATCGGAAATCGTTGCAGGCCACATGGTCGAGTATTCAGGCATGGCTTTCGCGCTGTTCTTCCTCGGCGAATATTCCGCAATGATCCTGGTCTCGGTGATGACCACGATTTTCTTCCTCGGTGGCTGGCTCTCGCCGGTGGGTTTCCTGCCCGACAGCTTTGTCTGGCTGGCGGCGAAGACCTCCTTCGTGCTGTTTCTGTTCCTCTGGTTCCGCGCCACCTTCCCGCGGTACCGCTATGACCAGATCATGCGTCTGGGCTGGAAGATATTCGTGCCGCTGTGCATGTTCTGGGTGCTGGTTGTCGGCATCTGGATGATGTCGCCACTGAACATCTGGAAGTGATGCTGCCATGGGTGCGATGAAAGAATTTCTCAATAGCCTGCTGCTCAAGGAACTCTTCCAAGGTCTGGTGGTGACCGGTCGCTACATGTTTGCGCGCAAGATCACCATTCAGTATCCCGAAGAAAAGACCCCGCAAAGCAACCGTTTCCGTGGCCTGCATGCCCTGCGCCGCTATCCCAACGGCGAAGAGCGCTGCATCGCCTGCAAGCTGTGCGAAGCGGTCTGCCCGGCGTTGGCGATCACCATCGAGTCGGGAGAGCGCGACGATGGCTCGCGTCGCACCACCCGCTACGACATCGACCTGACCAAGTGCATCTTCTGCGGCTATTGCGAGGAAGCCTGCCCGGTCGATGCGATCGTGCTGACACGGGAATTCGAATACCACGGCGAAGTGCGTGGCGATTTGTACTACACCAAGCAAATGTTGCTGGCGGTGGGCGAGAGAAATGAAGCCCAGATTGCCAAAGACCGCGAGCAAGACGCTCCTTATCGGTAAGCCGCGATGGATCTCAAGACTGCAATCTTTTATTTCCTGGCGACCATCCTTGTCCTGGCGAGTGTGCGCGTGATCACGGCGCGCAACCCGGTGCATGCGGTGCTGTTCCTGGTACTGGCCTTCTTTACCGCAAGTGGTCTGTGGCTGCTTTTGCAGGCCGAGTTTCTCGCGATCTCACTGGTGATGGTCTATGTCGGTGCAGTGATGGTGCTGTTCCTGTTCGTGGTGATGATGCTCGACATCAACATCGCGCGCTTGCGCCAGGGGTTCTGGACCTATCTGC
This sequence comes from Betaproteobacteria bacterium, assembly GCA_016234745.1. Lineage (GTDB taxonomy): Bacteria > Pseudomonadota > Gammaproteobacteria > Burkholderiales > Rhodocyclaceae > JACRAR01. The sequence goes on from JACRAR010000058.1 coordinate 17,543, forward strand.
CGCTGGGTGCGGCGATTGGCCTGTTGATGCTGGCGGAAATGGCGCTGGTACTCGGCGGGCGTTATTTCTGGCTCGAAGCCATGCCGGAACCGGCAGCACCTGCAGCCGGTTACAGCAATACCAAGGAACTCGGCCGCCTGCTGTTCACCGACTATGTCTATCCGTTTGAACTGGCTTCGGTCATTCTGCTGGTCGCGATCATTGCCGCCGTGATGCTGACCCGGCGTATACGTGCTGACAAGATTCATCAGAATCCCCGCGAGCAGATTGCCGTACAGCGCAATGATCGCATCCGCATCATCTCGATGCCATCGGAAAAGGAATAGGGGACAGATATGCTGACTCTGTCGCTTTCGCATTATCTGATCCTCAGCGCGATTCTGTTTGCGCTGAGCGTGGTTGGCATTTTCCTCAACCGCAAGAACCTGATCGTATTGCTGATGGCCATCGAAATCATGCTGCTTTCGGTCAATATGAATTTCGTGGCTTTCTCTCACTATCTTGGCGATGCCTCCGGCCAACTCTTCGTCTTTTTCATCCTGACGGTGGCGGCGGCGGAATCGGCGATTGGTCTGGCGATTCTGGTGGCATTGTTCCGCAATATTTCCACGATCCATGTCGATGACCTCGACAGCCTCAAGGGATAGGCCCGCGCGATGGATATGCAAACCCTCTACCTGATCGTGCCTCTGGCGCCGCTGTGTGGCGCCATCATCGCCGGTTTGTTCGGCAAGGTGATCGGCCGCAGTGGCGCCCACTGGGTGACAAGCCTGGGCGTGGCGGTGGCCTTCCTGGTGTCATGCGTGATCTTCCAGGATGTTCAGGCCGGCCATACCTTCAACGGCAACATATACACCTGGCTGGAAAGCGGCGGCCTCAAGCTTTCGGTCGGTTTCCTGATCGACCCGCTCACCGTGCTGATGATGCTGGTCGTGACCTTCGTTTCGCTGATGGTGCATATCTACACCATCGGCTACATGGCCGACGATCCGGGTTACCAGCGCTTCTTCAGCTATATCGCGTTATTTACGTTCTCGATGCTGATGCTGGTGATGTCCAACAACTTCGTCCAGTTGTTCTTTGGCTGGGAAGCGGTGGGATTGGTCTCGTATCTGCTGATCGGCTTCTGGTATACGCGGCCGACGGCGATCTACGCCAACCTCAAGGCCTTCCTGGTGAACCGCGTCGGTGACTTCGGCTTCCTGCTCGGCGTGGGCCTGATCGCCGCCTATGCGGGCAGCCTCGATTATGCGGTGGTGTTCGGCAAGGCCAAGGAACTCGCAGCCATGACCGAGACGGCGACCGGCTGGCCGCTGATCACCGCCATCTGCATCGGCCTCTTCATCGGCGCCATGGGCAAGTCGGCGCAGTTCCCGCTGCACGTCTGGCTGCCCGACTCGATGGAAGGCCCGACGCCGATCTCCGCGCTGATCCA
>JACRAR010000059.1 GCA_016234745.1 Betaproteobacteria bacterium
AGATGTGCTGCGGCAGAACTCCTATGCAAACTTTGGTTGCAGGAAAGGAGGTCTGGAAGGAGAAAGTCCAACAACTGAATTGATCTGACAACCGGCACGCTACAAAACGGGGGACTGTCAGATCAAGTCTGAACTTCTACAGCTTAGTGTTGCCGTTTTGCCCAGAAGAGTTGCAACGGCGCTTCTATTTTGCTTGGTCACTCGTATATATGCGCCGATGAACCCGCTGCGTCTGCATGGTGGCCAACCTGAGATCATCCAAAGACATTCCCAATGCAGTCAGCTCGGAGCGATAGATCTCGCCAGCTTTCAATAACAGTACGAAACTCTGTTCACTCCATTGAGCGTTGCACCACTTCATCGCATTAATCACGTTTCGCTCAATAACTTCAGCTGGCTCTGTCCCGAAAATTATCGCATCGAATGCGCCCCAGAACAGCTTCTCGACACTGACACGAAAACCAAAGGTCGTATAGCGATCCGTCCAGGCGAGCGAGTGCATCGCCAGCGCTGCGGTGGCCAAGCCCATTGCCCACTCTGATAGCCTGTCTGCAACCAAGAATTCCGTATCAGCAGCGATGGCGAAAAGGGTCTTGTATATATGAATGACCGGGGCATCCTCTTCCACCCCGGCACGCTGCCAGTCGGGATGGGCAACGCGGTTCATAAAGTATTCGAAGAGATCCGGCTTGAAGCCAGCGTAGGACGCTCGGATAGATTCTTGCTCTGCCGTATCGGCACTCTCCCATTTCAGGCGAAATGACGACGGAAGCATTGCATAAGCCGCACCGCGCCGGGGACCCCAGAGATCATCCAGTACTTCGAGAATTCTCGTCGCAGCGATTGCCTTCACTTCTTCCCACGTCACATCGTCGAATCCCTCAACGATTGTCTCCACCTCTATAGCATCAAGGTGCAGGTGCCAAGTTGTCAGTGGCTCATATGCCTTCGCACGCTCTTTCAACAGGGAGGCTGGGTGCTTGGCGTCGGTTGGTGCCAACATTGCGCTTACTAGACCACCACCAACCATTTCGTAAAACATTCCTGATGGCAGGGCTTTCGCTTTTCGGTCTCTGCTGTCCGGAACGCATATGGCACTTGCAGCCAGCTTGTCTAATGCTCTCATCTTGCCAGGCTGTGGCAGTTGTTGTTTCTTTGAAAACCATTCCAGCCAAGTTCTTGGGGCCACTGGCGTATTCCTGCTGAATACTGCAAGCGCATCGAATACTGCCGGTTCCTGCGCTTTGTTCGGTACGTGACGGCTACCTATTAAGTACCGTTTGAACATGTTTATTGCTGCTTGGAATCGTAGGCGCTTGATGTCTATTGCCGAGTCAGCATCCTCAAAAAGCGCGTGTTCGTTCATGGACGGAGTGATCAACTAACCTAAGCCTGCCAAAATTTGGTTGGTGGTCCATCCAGTTGGGGATACTGCCAGAATGGTCCAGATCATGCGGTACTGCAAAATCTAGAGGGCAATTTCCCGAGATTCTGCATTCCCTTGTTGCGCAAAATCACATAAGTTTAAGCCATCGCTACCAGACGTGCCTATGCGTGACATACCGTATGGTTGCTACGCGGCAACTCAGATCGGCAGGATGGCAAATGACACACGGAAAAGACGATCAACAGATAACCCAAGGAAAACGGGGTGAACTCCTGGCTGAATTCGGTCCTCTGATCTCGGGGAAACACTTGACGAAAGCGCTCGGATTTCCGTCTCAGCAAGCCTTTCGGCAGGCAGTGCGACGAGGGACAGTTCCCGTCAAGGTGTTCGAAATTGCAGGCCGGCGCGGGAAGTTCGCCTTAACCGAGGAAGTGGAATGCTGGCTCACGAGGCTCTCCTCAGCGACTGAGGAGAAAACCTGAGGCGGAAGAGAATCAGCAGTTCTTCTGGTAGCGGGACAGTCGTAAGCACACTACCCGCTAACAAGCAAATTCAGGACACCCACATATTTACATGGAGGATCGAATCATGTGAAGCGAGAAAAACAAAGCCGCACCCATCTGCATAGGTACGGCTCTGGCGCTTTGAGCACCCCGCGCTAACGGGGCACATACGAAAAGGCAGTTTCAGTATCGCTCTATCCGCGTCCAGAGTCAACGGGGTTTTTTGCCCCTTAACGAGGTCAATGACCTGGGAAAGGATCTCCTTTTGGCTTGGCGTATCAACCAGATCGGCGACCTCCGGAAATTTGGAGGTAGAACGATGCATCGCGCTGCAATTACAACGACGCGTTTGATGAATTGGCTTAAGGCTGGCCGCGGGCAAGGGTATGGTAAAGATTACCTTCCCTGGCTTCAGGTTACCCGCCAGGATCACGCATCCATCGGACAGTCTCATATCGTGCCGGACCCGTTCCTTGGCCGGCAGCATCATTTATTGTCGAGTCTCGAGCGGGCAGGATGTGTCACCGCAATGGCTCATCCTGTCGTAAAAGATAATCGAGAGCAATTCCCGATCTGGCCATTCCCGCACCCTAGCCCGTTGTTAGAACTCTATGAGGCGGAAGGGCACGCTTATCCACCAGACCTTCCGACGGAAAGCGAGGGTAGCCTGGCGCTTGCCAGACACCTCGGCATCCGGCATGCCCGTTTTGTTGGGCTGCAAGTTCCCTATATCTACACCACCGATCAATTGCTGACGATCGAATCCCCGGGGCAGAAGCCGTTCTTGGTTGCCCTATCGATGAAATACTGGTCGGATCTGCGCGGCAGCATGCCGCCGCAAAAGCCCAAGAACGACAAGGCAAAAAAGGCCCGCCGGCGAAAATTTCTGAAATTGCGCTTAGAGCGGGAATATTGGAAGCGCCTTGGAATTCCCTGGCTGCTCGTCACCGACCGTCTCATCCATCAGCAGGCCTGCCTCAATATTGAATGGGCGTTGAGTGGTGCGATCCAGCGCATCCGGGACGACGACGTCGGACTCCTGAAGCGCTTTCTCATGGCTTGGGGCAGCATCGAGTGGCAGGGACGCTGCATCGACGAGATGAAGGCAATGGGGAGGGTATTGCAGATCAACACCGACACCGCAATCCGTCTATTGAAGTTGGCCATCCTCCGGGCGCTTATCCCTATGGATCTCACCCAGCCTGTCCATCTGCAATTGGCTTTTCCAAGAGGGCCAGCACAATCGCCTACGACAATTCCCGCTTGGTCCTTCTTGCGATATCTTGGGAGGCCGGCATGAATGCGCGCGACACAAGCTTCGATGGCGGCGGCGACAGCCAGGTCCCTGAAACTCTAGCTCAGATTGGCCGACAAAACGTCTTGAACATAGTGAACCCCGGCCCGCTTCCGATCGAGCCAGGATTGTTCCGGGTGGTCTGGGCCAACAGGAAGAGTGATGGGGCATTTCTCCTGCGATTTCCGGATCGCCAGGATGAAACCGAGGTCAGCACGGGCAGAAAGCGGGTAAAACCCAAGTTGCACTTCCCGACCCAGGTCAGCCTAGCCGTATTGGAGGAATTGGCAGGCAAGCGCTGGATCGTCAAGACGCGGGCATATGTTCCAAAACGGCTGCGCAAAGAACAAGATGAACTGACCGATTTCGAAAAGGCCGTCAAAGTTCGACGCAAAACCGTTGTCAGCAGCTTCATGTCGGATGAAGACCTGCTCCGGATCTTTGAATATGGGCAAATGGGCCGCTACGTTGCCCGTGCGGTCGAGGAACACAATGCCGAGCTAACTGACGAAGACGAAAAGCTTACCCGCTATCACGTCTACCAGGTGGTCTATCGATATTGGCTTCTTGCCTGTGTCGACAACGCACTCATTTCCGACAGCGGGAATTGTGGTGCTCCAGGGAAATACAGAAACCCGGGGAAAGCCAAGCGTGGAAGAACGCCCGATCGTGTGCTGACCGGACATGCTCCAGACAAAGTGGGCGTCAATACCGGCCCCGATGACCGAGCCCTCATCTGGCTTGCCTGGGACAACTATGGCGGCAAGCTTGGTAAATACGCAGCCGCCTACAATAAGATGCTCGAAGACTATTTCAGCAAAGGCTGGCATGAAGACGAGCACGGCTGCTGGGTACCGACAATACATTCACTCGAGCAGCGGCCAAGCCTGGAAATTTTTCGGTATTACGTCAAACGCAAATATACCCCTGTTGATCTGCTCAAGCAGCTCATACCCAGTATCACTTGGCAACAAACCAGACGCGCATTGAAGGGAAAAGCCGCCGACAAGCTATTCGGACCCGCACAAACCTTCATGATCGACTCCACGGTAGCGGATGTCTACCTGGTCAGTACCTTCAATCCCTATTGGATCATCGGCAGGCCGATAGTCTATCTGGTGAGGGATGTCTGGTCGGGGATGATCGTCGGGGTTCATGTGGCACTTGAAGGTCCAAACTGGCACACGGCGCGATTGGCAATTTACAACGCCTTTAGCCCCAAGGGCGAGTTTCTGCGAAGCTTCGGCTTCAATATGACCGATGAACACTGGCCGTGCGCGCACGGCTGCCTCAGTCTGTTTCATGACCGCGGTGAATCCCTGTCGATTCCAAGCACCGACAGCGCCAATGTCCTAAGAATCATCCTCAGCGCCTGTGCGTCATTTCGCCCGGATTCAAAAGGTCCGATCGAAACCATGTTCAATTGGCTCAACCTCGAAACCGTTCATTGGTTGCCAGGCGCTGTCCGGTCTCGTCAGCGGGAACGCGGCCAGCGCGACTATCGCCTCGATGCGACGCTCACGCTTTATCAGTTTACTCGCATCATCATTCACGCCATCCTCACCTTTAACAGGACAGCGAATATGGGCGATCGGCTGGTCGGGCCAATCGCTGGCCTCGAGATCAAACCTACGCCAACTAACTTGTGGTGCTGGGGCCTGGAAAATCTCCATGGTTCACCGCCGCAGTGGGATCAGGACACTCTGTACACAGCCTTGCTTCCCAGCAGCATGGCCTCGATACGGGCGGACGGAATTCATTTTGCGGGGCGCTGCTACCAAGGCGCGATCTCGGACAAGGAGCAATGGCAGGAAACCGCCCGGGCGTTTCATTCCGGCAAACTGAAGGTCAAATACCATCCCAATAATCCGCAGCAGATTTTCGTGCTCAACGAGATGACGGGGAATTATGAAACGCTGAATATGCACGCCGGCCAGCAGATGCCGGAACATGTGCGTTTCGAAGAAATCGTCGATTGCCTGAAATATCGGCACTTTATCCACAAAGGGGACGAAGACGTCAGGTTGCTGGACCGGATCGGGCATAACCGGTTCCGAGACGAAGAAATCAAGAAGGCCGAGGAAACCCGCGCAAACGCGATTCCGCCGGCATCGAAGTCCGAACATCTCTCCGGGATTCAGGATAAACGCAGCTTCGAAGCGATGGTTCACCGTCTCCTGGAGTCAGCCCAAGACATGCCGGCAGTGAATGCGCCGCGCGATGACGCCATTTCAACCGCCGCTTGTGACGCCCCTTCCGATTTGCTTTCCAAACTATTGGCCGAAACGGCCGAGGAGATTGAACATGTCTAGAGTACTCAAGGATATCCCCGCCGACTATCAGACCATTTTGGCACCGGCCGCCTATGTGGGTAACCCGCTCATCGAGACGCTTCCGAGAATTTTCACCGAAGATGATGTCAGGGAGGACCTTCGCCATTTTCCGAAGTCAGCCTCGGCAGTCGAGCGGGCACTACCTCCTCACGAGCGGTTGCACTGCGTCTCGGCTATCGACGACCTTGTCATTCCAATGCCCGTAGCGTTTGATGTTGAAGCCGCACTATCGGTCCTGATCCGGCGCGGTTATGCAGCGCGCAACCCCTTCAACCGGGAATGGCGCCGCAAGCATTTCCAAATCAAGGAATCCATGAGTGAACCACTCGAACAATATCAGGTTCGCTGCAAAAGCGTTCCGGCAATCATGGTCACCGGCGTCAGCGGTGGTGGCAAGACCACCCTTATCGAAAGCCTGCTGGAAATGTACCCGCAGACCATCATTCACACGGCGTACAAGGGCAATTCGTTCAACTTCAAGCAACTTGTGTGGATTGGGGTGAACGCCAGTTTCGATGCGAGTCTCAAGGGTCTTGTGCTTGCCATGTTTGGTGCAGTGGATGCGGCGCTTGGAAAAGACTACCGCAGTCAGTTCGAAAGATCCAAGGCCTCCATCGACACCCTAATTGGTCATCTGTCCGTAGTCTTCACTACTCACCATCTTGGCGTTCTGTTCGTCGATGAAATCCAATGCCTGATGTTGCGTGGTGATGAGGAGGCAAAACTGGCATTGAGTCTCTTCCTCAAGATCGCCAATGTCTGCAAGGTGCCAATTGTGTTTGGCGGGACCTATGCGGCCGTGAGGCTCTTCTCGAAGGTGGCGCGAAACGCGCGCCGTGTTTGCAGTGGCGGCTATTTCGACCTTGCCTTGCCTGCATCTTTTGAAGACGTGATTTGGGACAAGCTCGTCGTCGAAGTCATCTGGAACAAATATCAGTGGGTAAATCAGCCGGCACCTCTGATGGACGACTTACGCAAGTTGCTCTTCAAGCTGACGCAAGGAATCCTGGCAATTCTGGTTGCTTTGCATCGGGCGAGTCAGGTCTATGCGATTCGGCATGGCATGAATACAGTCGATGCCGCGGTGTTGAATAAGGTCTACGAAACGCAGTTCGTGTTGCTGCACCCGGCACTCGATGCGCTCCGATCAAACAAGAAGAATCGACTTGAAAAGTTCGAGGACCTGCTACCCCCAAAGGATCAGATGAGCACTCTGCTGCGCCCAAGCAATGATGAAGCACTTTTGGAGCGCATCCAACGACTATTTGCAGCAGCCCAGAACGACGCTGCGACAGTGGAAAACGAGGGGGAAGAGCCAGGGAACGCGCTGTCGATTCCCAAGGCCGCCAATTCTGCAGGTGAAGCATCGCAGGCAGCAGCGCGCTTGATGGAGCAAATCCGCCTTAATCCGGCCCTAAAGGAACTTGCCCGAAGGTCTGGCTTGATTGGTAGCGAGGAGTGCGGCACAACTTAGACGACGATTTTCGCAAGGGTGCGCTGCGAAGCATAACGCAGCGCGATAACCCGTAAACAGCAACTGGAGAAAATGATGCATAAGAAGGATGATTTGACTTGGCGGTTGCTCATGACCATTCCCGCAGGAATTCTCATGTTCATCGGCCTTGCTGTCTTGGCAAATGGCGGATCTGACCGCGGAACACCCAGCCGCATTGCTCTCATGAGTCCAGGGTGCGAATTGGTACGCATGACCGGCGTCAGAATTGAGGTAGTCAGGGGCGACGGTACCTGCGTAATCAGGGGATATGTTCGTCAAAGAGTTTTTTCTAGCGACGTACTGATTGATCTAGGTACTGGAATTGTCTTGGATATTGGCGGACACCAAGTGGCTGGACATGTGGCGGACGAGTCTTTCAACGCGCCCTTGGGGTCCGGCCAATTACAGACCATGTGGATCGGGGCTGGAGTCCTCGTAGCGTCGGCAGCGCTCCTGGCGTTTGCCTTCTGGCCTTTTGGACGGGATACCTACACGGGCCGGAATAATAACGACGGAACGGGCAATGGAGGTAGTTCATCATGAAAGACGTACCTGACAACATCTTACAGCAACTTCAAGAAATCACTCCCAAATCCCTTGATGACATCATCCGCACGAACAGGGACAAGGCTAAGCTTTATCTGAGCACGGAGGCAGAGCTTACTGCCTTGCAGGGACCCATGCCCATTGGATTGGTTAAGGGAAATATTAGCCACTGGAGTTTTATCACATTTTTCCTGACCCAAAAATCTTGGGCGGGCGTATACCTGACCGGCTTCAATGAAGCAGAGAACTCGTCGTGGATGACTTCAGCGGTGACCGCAATTAACAGGACGGCGGTGCTGACGAGGAGCGGTTCGATCTATATCTTGGTTGGTGAGCCTTCCACCGAACCGGACCTGCCGTTCATCTGTGCCACTTTGAACGGCTGGGGCGTCGGCCAGCACTTCGGGGTGCCGCCGTTATTTTTCTGAGGACATCCAAAGGGATGTCGGTATGCGGTGACCTTGTCTACTTGAGGAGAAAATTCAAAATGAAACGCGCAAAAAAGAGGCCGCCGTTACTCCTTAGGCGGTTTTTCGCTGTACCGCGAACGATGAGTCGCGCCATTAATAGGGCGGTGGCTTCTGTTTCCGTTTCGAATCGGAAGACAGCGAGGCGGAAGAAAGAGTATGCGTTGCGCGATCTGCTCGCCCAAATGCCGAATGGTTTCCCAATGGACGAAGAGATGCGTACATGGGACCAAATGGAGCCGGTCGGCAGCGAGTTCGGTGCGGTCGAGATCTGGGAGGAAGACGGCGAATTCGTCGCCAGATGCAACGATCCTGAGGTGGCCAGTGAAGGCCGGACAGAGGAAGAGGCGCTGGCCAATCTGAGGGAGGCGTTAAGTCTCTACTACGAGGGCCAGAACAAAGACGCTTACATTGATCTAGCCCACCGCGTTAGCCAGCTCGAAGATCGAGTGCGTAGCCACGGAATCATGCTGAATGAGGCTGCGGCTCAGGTAAGCGCCATATCAAGAGGTCGCATAGGAGTGGCCAAAGACCAGGTCGAAGTACCGGAAGACATCGACGCCAGAAACGATGAAGTGAAATGCCTATTCACTAACGGAGACCACGACTGGCAACGCGACGGCCAGACCCTGACCGCGGTCCGCTGGACATGCAGCAAATGCGGGGTGACGCGCCTATTGTGAGTGTGCTTTTGTCCTGGCACTCGCGGCCGCCATGTTACGCTCATGGCCCGATTGGCCAACGCCTCAACATCCAGAGTCAGGTGAATGGGATGCTGTTGCTGCGGATGCGGTGTTTGATCCAATTGCTGATGTTGGGACCGCTTCAAAGTCTTGACGCTGCTTTATTTCGACGAACGAATAGTCAATTCTGTTTGTTGTTTTGGTGAAAGCTCCAGCCCTAGGTCCAGCCTGTTCTCACCTAGTATCCGAGGTAGGGGATGGATGATTCAATTACATCGGCAGCGATACCATGCTGTTGGAGCAACCGCTCGACGGACTCACGGCGCTTCGTCTTGTCAGGGTGCGGCCCAACAATGACTTTCCGAATCGGCAAGACCGCGTTGCGCCCTAGATTCGAGGTGCCGAACAGCTTGACATAGGGAATCAATAGACCAGATCGGGGCCTAAAGAACAACTCTTTCTGCGGGCGAGCCTCGCCATCACGCTTCTCCTCCCGCCATACCCGTGGGACAGAACGCAAAGCTGCAATCCTCACTTCAGACTCCTCCTGAAAGCCTCGGTGCTTGGAACGGATACTGAGTTGTACGAGCGGCTGGTACATTTGCTCAAGCAGTTCACGCGCCCCGCTAACTACAAATTGCCTTATCGCATCCTGAACCTTGTGTTCATCCTCCAAGGTCTCTGGTAGCGGAGTCCCGTGCTCACTCGAACCATCGTAGTGATAGTCGACATCGCACAAAAGAAGCGTCTGATGATGGAAGGCCTTGCTCTCCAATTCGAGCAAACTCTCGATGCCAGTCGTTTCGAAGACGATCGCATATCCGCCATCTTGTCCGTAGCCTCGCCATTGGCTAAGCAGGCCGTCGTTGGGATCAGTCCGTGGAGGTGCACTGAACGAGGCAATATATGGATCGTCCAATTCCAGCGACAGTTCCATGATTCCTGAGTGAAGGCGCTGCGAAATATCTGCTGCGCGTTCCCTGATCTCCTCTTCACTACACTCCACCGAATGTGGCGTCGTCGCCAACTGGGACTTCAAGGCATCCAGGGTCCACTGCGACAGCAGAACTGGAAGTCTGCGCTTAAGATATCCAATTTGCTCCTCGGCGTCGTTCAGGTAAGCAATGCTCGTGGCGTATATTTTCTGGCTCGTAATGATGCCAGTCAACCCAGCAGCATTCGTGTAGTGGTAGAGCAATGGCTTTTCTTCTGAGACTTTGCCCATAGAGGTCTCCCATCCCTGTTTGTTGTGTTATTGGGCAAGGCCGCTAGCGATGTTCTCCATTTCGCTGGAACAACTGCGGACCCGCTCGACAATTTCTCTCACTGACATCCCGCCGTCTGCGTGGACCCGCATGGTTTCTGTGAGGTGCAGCATGCGGCCGATCTTCCGCAGCTTCGCCTTCAATCCATCCTGAAGCTCATCAATGTTGTAGTAGCTGATCTGGGCAATCGTGTGTCCGAGCGTCGCCCCCTCCGACTGAAGATCCTTGTGACGGGTGTTCGCCATATCGTCTGCGCGAGAGGCTAGGCCGGCCAATTTGCGTGCTGTCGATTTTATGAGCTCACGCACGGCACCGAGCGCCGCCGTCATGGGTATCGGGTCGATGCGCTCGGCCATTAGATTGGAGGCTAACTCGCCAATCTGCTTGTTCGCAGCCCTGATGTCGCTGCCCGAACCAATAAAGAGTGGCATGTTGGCGAAGTGGTCCAACTGATCGGCGAGTTCTTTCATCTGGGTGTCGACCGCTTCCTCGACCGCAACTTGCGATGCGGCCAGATGCCGCAATTGACTTGCGGACGACTCGAACGACCAGCGCCACTGGTCCAGCCACGGGTTCACCTGGCGCTGGTCGGCTTCATCCACGAAAATGAGCACCTCCGCTAGGATCCGCGCGAGTTCTGTATATAGCTCGGACTTTGCCTTGGACGCGGCGTCGACCTGTGATGCATTCGACTGCTCCAGATAATCCTTGACCTTCTCGATGACTTCGTGGGGCTCAGCAGGCCGTGAGGTGGTCAAGTGGCGAATGTACGGTGTGTTGTTGCTGTAGTAGAGCGGCTGCGAGCCTTTGGGCACCGACAATACAAGTACGACGGCGTCGGCCTCAACGGCAAATCGGGCCTCGGGAATGATTGCCGGTTTCACGGTAGCTCTTGAGATTCCCTCCAGGCGTTGCATGGCGTCATCACGTCCCTTTGAATTCCAGCACCCGGGCAATCCGACCAGGTCGCCGTCATCCGACACCCCAATCAGGATCATTCCCCCGTTGGAAGACGCGAATGCGGCAATCTCTTTCCCCAGGTCGCGGGTGTTCTCAGGAAAGTTGACCTTGTACTCCATGTCTTGGCCCTCGCCTCGGGACCGCAGGACGGAGAGGTCGCGCGACAGCGCCGCGTCGGCCCAGTCTGGAATCTGCGATTTAATAGGTGTCGTCATGCTTCAGCATTTCCTAAAGCGGAATGGCGAATTGCGACGCGGGTGCCTGAGAAGGAATAGTCGTCAGTACACAATGCTGCCATGTAAGGCTCATTAAAGCTCTTTAACACGTAGTCGTGAAGAGATACGAAAATATTTGATTGAAGCGTTGTAAACCCACCACCGAGAACTTCGTGGCGCAGAGAGGCGCATTTCCACGCATTGCGCAAACTAAAGGCAGTGGAGGGCGTGTCAGCAAAGTCCAGTACATCAAATAGCTGTTTCCCCACCAATACACGTCCCTTGCTTGAGTGGTCGGTTAGCCGAAAAAAGCGGTCTACCTCTATCCCCACAAAGTCAGAACGTACGATAGAGGCGACCTTTCCAGTCGCGTGATTCGTGATCATCGGAATTGCGGCAAGATTACCCATCAACTTTTTGAATAATTCATCGCCGGCCGTTATGGGGCCTTTTCCGCAGCACCGGGCAACTATTGGAGAAATTGCAGGTACTCGCCCCGGCCCAATATCAAAACCCTCGATCAAATCGCAGGTGATCTTAAGGGGTAGTTCCAGTCTCATCGTATCGTCGAACTCATCGAGTCCATCCGGATGGACTATAGGCGCGCTTGGCAGGAAGACAATTGCTGGCGACTTGGAGAGTACAGCCAGTAGTGCCCTCAATAGATGGCGGGCATGTTGAGCAACATCGAAGTCATTTAAGTCCTGGAGCGAATAGGAATACCACCACTCGTCGCCAATTGCCTTTATCAGGAACAACCTGTCCAGTTCGTATGCGCATGGCTGTTGGTTTATCTGCGCGGCTTCATTTTCCGCGATGAGAAGGTCAAGAAATAGCTTCTCCGTCGCGATCAGGCCACGCGCGAATTCCTCATGGGCTAATGACGTAGCCAGACCCCATTTTGCGGCAAACGTGGCTAGCCGTTCCTTGATGACGGTGGAGTCAGCTATGTCAATTGAAATTGATATAAATTTTGTCAACTGTACTATCGGGCGGACCGTATCCGAACTATTCGAACCTGTCTGCACAGTCATATTGGCGCTCCTGCAGCAATTTGGGGCGACCGAAGTCGCCCCAAGACCGTTCAACGGTGGCTGTCCGGTGTTACTTTCACGGGTGTCCAACCGTGGCCTGGCTTGGTCGTGGGCGGCAGCGGCCGGTTGTCCGGCACAGTCGTGTAATTCGGCTGTCTGCCGCCTCTGGGTCCGACTTCCTGAAAGATACCACCACCGTTTCCAGTATTCTGGCCGGGCTTTTTCGATATTGCCATGTCAATTTCCTTTCGAGAAAAAAGCAACTTGCACAACCCGGACAGCGAAAACCTTTGTTGACCTACTCCCACTTAAGTGTGTATTGTGGGAACGTCTGCATTCAACGTAAGGCGACAGGCTTCTCCGGGATCGGTGGCCTGTCTCGGCCGTTCTTGGGAGTTCCAGTCCTTCGAGCGGCCTTTTCATTGGTATCATTGCTCCTCCCCCATTGATCTCTTTCATCACGCCTTGCCCCGTACCTGCGTACGCGCTCGAACGGCCAGGTTCTGTGCCTGAAATCTGTTCCGGACGATCTGCGCTACTTCGTCATAGACCGGCGCCTTACTTTCTGGATCGGCGATCGTGATAATCAATGAGAAGGGCTGCGGCTTGAAAGCAGCCTCTTCCTTCTCGATGCCGTGCCGTGTCAACAAGCGCAGCATTAGACGCCAACGGTTCCCACGCTCGCCACTATCGTTGAGGCGTCCGTGATAAGTACGCACCGGCGCCCACTTCCGTAGTTTCTCCACCTGGTAAGACTCATAGAGTTGGCCGGGATTGCGATGTTCGGGGGGGACAAGTCCCGTGAACACCTGCTTTATTTCGCCAGTATCACGCGACACGCGGTCGCGATATACGCCAAGGTGAGCTTCGATGTGGGTCTCGCAGTATTCGGTGCCCCACCGGGAGCCCCGTGCAGGGGCGAAGGCCAGCGTCATCCAGATTTCCCCGAAGTACTTGCCGTCCCGCTTCAGCGATGCAGGATAGGGGAAGTTATCCCACTCCAGGAAGTAGCCAGGTCGCAGGGTGTCGTCGAACACCAGCGTAGCGGTGTGCGGAGTGCATTCCAGGCAGTACGGCAGCCCTGCCGGAAGGCCAAAGCCGAGAAAGTTTTCCTCTCCGTCGGGAACGCGGGTCCCTGACCGTGGATCTCGTGCATGGTGCGTGAGCAGTGCTCTAGCTAATACCGGGGTTGGTGTTGGTGTAATCTGGTGATATATCTGCGCCAGCGTCCGTGAGACAAGCGGTGTGGCAAAACTGGTTCCAAGATCCTCCACCAGGCCAGCGCCTGTGACCGACCGAATTCCATGCACATGTACCGCGTCGGTCGAGCACGAGCCACCGTAATGCACCAAGTCGGGTTTGATGATATGGTTCGGGCCAGCCCCGTGACGCGAGAATGCGGATGGCTGATGTTGCTTCGGCCCATTAGCCTTGTAGCCGACATGTGAAACCGACCCAACGGTGATGCCCAGAACGCTGTCAGCCGGAGAGGTGATACGACCGGAATCGAGTTGTGTCAGGGTCCGGGGAAAGTCGAGAAGCGGTGGCGTCGCATAGTTTCCAGCGCTGATCACAAACGATACCTGGTACTTCTCCTGCAGATTGTCCAATTCTTCAGCCATTTCCGAAAACTCGTCCATCGAGCAGATGCTGTCCGTCCCTAGTGAAAAATTCCAGACCTTGTACTTGTTGGCGTGCAACCGCAGCGCGGACTCGAGTGACGCTAACAACTCGTGCTCGAGTAGCGCCGACGTCTCGCCACGTGCCGGGTCATCATTCGGGATCACCTGCAGATCGAACACAGCGCAAGGGCTATCATCAACACCCGCGAGCGTCGGGTTTAGCACGCCACCCCAGCAGATAAGTCCAGCCACAAAGGTTCCGTGATCTGTGTTCTGGTCATACGGCGCAGCGACGTCGCAAATACGGCCCATAACCCATGAGTCCAAGGCAGGGATGTTCTTTGAAATACCACTATCCACCACGACCACGACAGGTACGTCTGCGTCGCTTGTATCCCGCGACGGCATGGGGGGAAGCGCCTGCTGATTCATCATGCGCGGCCGGATCATACGTATCAGAGGCATGTTGGAGATGGTACGCACCCCGATGATGCGCGACAGCGCTTCGACGTCGGCCACCGTATTGCAATCGGCCGCGTAGACAAAACTGCGCGCAGAATAGCCGCGCTGGTCAAGACGAATCCCTCTCTCCACACAGACGGCTTCGAAATTGGCAACGAGGGCCAGATGATCATCATCGGCACCATAATCAAACAGCCGAATGCGGGTAACAAATCTGTCCCGGCGGCGCGGGCTACGGCGCAATATGTCTTCCGCATTCATCCCACGGCGCCGAAGGGTCGGTGTCACCGGTTCGATGCTCTCGATGCAAGAAATCTCCTTGATAATCTGCTCGGAGGTATTGCTCTCGATCATTTGGGTAAGGCGATCCAATCCCTCAGGTGTGGCTTTGATGAACAACTCGCCAAGCTGACCTGCGCTGATGATAGGGCAGGATTGATCGGAAAACAGCTTCTCCGGCCGATGGCTCTTGGCGGCAGCCTTCGCCATGACCTTGACGCGGACGGGTGCGGATTTTGTCAGCTTGAGTTGAGGCAGGATGGCTTCTCTAATGGCGCCGAGTTGGTTGGATAGTCGTTTGCGGTACTTGGCGTCGACTTCGCGGAAGGGTTGAGGTGGAGCTCCGCCGCCTGGAACGCGGCGCTCCGTTCCCTGCTTGGGCATGATCAGCTTGATCGGCAGGCGTTCGCGGAGTTGGTCGCTTGGATTGTTTTCAGCCATGATCCTCCCCTTCCCGTTTTGACAGCCGGTGGATGGTTGCCTTCGACAGCCCCGTTAGTTCTGCAAGCATGCCCAGACTATACAAACGCTGATCGCGCTCCCTCAGCGCATGCACAACATCCGCCACGTCCTTGTTGGCAAACCGAGCGACGAATCTTGCTCCGTCCTCCGCCCCGATCGCCAGATTCTGCAATACTGGAAAGGTGTCCTTGAGTTGCAGTGGTTGGCCAGTGGAAAAATGGCGGCGCTTCAATCGAGCACAGGCCTCGCGGATATCGGAGCCAGAAAATCCTTCGGATAAATCTGAAAGGACAGTGAGATCACGCTGTGAAAATTGAGTAGGCTCGATGAAATCGGCCCACATCCGTTCTCGCTGTTCAGGTGACGGCAGCTGCAGCGCCAAGCGGTAGGTGAAGCGCCGCCACACGGCGGCATCTAACAGCGTTTCGTGGTTTGTAGCCGCAAGGACAATAGATTGACGGCCGAGTGTGTCGAGGTTCTGTAGAAAACTATTGACCACGCGCTTCAACTCACCCAACTCCTGACTGTCGCTGCGCAGCTTGGCGATTGCGTCGAACTCATCAAGGAATAACACGCAGGGCGTTTTTGCGGCGAAGTCGAATAGAGCGCGGATGTTCTTCGACGTGCTGCCGAGATAAGATGAAATCAAACCATCCAGACGGGCGACATAGAGTTCAAGCCCTAACTCCTTGGCGATGTGACGCGCCAGACGACTCTTGCCAGTGCCAGGCGGACCGTACATGAGAAAGCTGAGAGCGCCTGACAATTCGGTGCTGTCCAGCGTAGCGTAGCTTTTCGCCACACTGGCGAATTCATTGACTACATCCCACTGCGGCTGCGAGAGCTGGACGGGCGGCTCTTGCATAGTTTTGAGCTTGACATGCTCAACGAGGGGAAACCGGCTCTCTGCATCAACCGGCAATGCCGTTGAAAATCGGACATCGGCCGGGCGCAGCTGTTTATCCGTCTCCTCAAGCATCTTGCGCAAACGATGGGCTGTACTCGTCTCGCCCTCATTTTCGAGCTTTTCGGCGAGAAAGGCCGTATAATTTCTGACCTTATCTAGGTCGAGACGAAGTGCGCCATTGACGATACGCACAAGTTCATTAATGAAACGAATATCTGTACTCATGAAACGATTATGATATACAGAGAGACGATTGTCAACCCAAAAGAAACGGTGGTGGCGGGTTAATGGAGATGAAGGCGGCACGCTGTCAGGGTGATCAGCGGAGCCATGCGGCATCCTTGTCACGCCCAAACTTGGAGAATGCAGATAGCTACTGTCGAGCGCCGACGACGTTCTAGTCTCGCCTTCGCTTGCCCCAGAGGGCAGCTATGAAGTTTTGTCTCCACCATTGCAAGACATTGGAATGCACGGCCACATTTACAAGCCTATGAATTTAAAGGATCGTGTGTCTTCCTCTTTATTTGTGCATACCAATATGCGCCAAATATTTCGACTAATCGCCCTTTCGTGCCTATTGTTCGCGCCAGTCCTGGTTTATTTTCGCCGGTACGGAAAAATCTTGATGCAAATCAACGATACTCTCTATGCATGAATGATAACGTCCGTGCATAGCTGGAGGCCAAACCTGCTTGTCTTGGCATGGCAGGCCTCAACTGATCATTCTTGGTGGCGTCCTGCCCGTAAATGAACTCGGAGACCCGTTCTTCAAATGAAGCGCTTTGACTCGCAGGCACCCCTGTGGTCGGCCGTACTGATCATCACGGCTGTCGCGTTGATGGCTTTCTGGCGCGTCGAGCTCGATTACCGCAACACCATGGAAGCAGCGAAGAGCCTCCTGACGACGCTGGCGCGCTCGGGCGATGAACAACTCTCCGGGCAACTCCAGAGCCTGGAAGTGCTGCTGCTCGGCATTGATAGCCGGCTGCGCGTCACTGCACCTGCAGACAAAGACAAGCTAGTCGACGAAATCAAGACGCAGCTTAAATTTGTCAAGGGCACGCGGGTTCTCATTGTGACCAACCCGGCTGGTCAGGCGATATTGTCCACCCGTCCCGACCTGTTCGGTTTCGATGCCTCGGCCCGGCCCTATTTCACTGTGCCGCGCAACGCAGTGGGCAAGGACCGTTTGCACCTGATCGGGCTGACCCCCACCCGGGATGGCACCCACGTGCTTTGGGCAACACTCGCCAGACGGGATGCGCAAGGGCGGTTCGACGGCGTGGTCGCGGTCAGCCTGCTGCCGGAGTTCCTCGACCCGCTGATGCGATCCATACGTCCTGACAGTCCAAGGAGCACCGCTGTTCTTGTGGGCAGCGACCAAACCATTCTGTATCGCCTCCCCGACGCCGAACAACATGTTGGTAAATCGCTGCGCGGCTCGCCCGGAATCAGCGCACACCTGGAAAGCGGGGACAAGGCGACGATTCAAACCCAGGTTGCCGTCACGGATAACGTCCAGCGCATTACCGCATTCCGGACTGTGCAACCGTACCGCATCAACGTCACAGTGGGATTACCACTAGAGGAAGTGCTGGCACCCTTTTATCAGCGTCTTTGGGTGCATCTGGGAATACTGCTCTTTACCACCACGCTGATCCTCAGCCTGATGTTCTTCCTGCGGCGCTCGGCCACCCGGTTGCGCCTCTTGTCGGATGTTTTCGAACACAGCGGCGAAGGCATCGTCATCACCAATGCGGAAAATCTCATCGTTGCCATCAATAAGGCATTCTCGCGGCACACCGGGTATTCCGAAGAGGATGTGATTGGCAAGAATCCACGCATCCTGTCCGCAGGCAATACCAGCCCGGAAACCTATCGCCAGATGTGGCAAGACATTACCACCAAGAACAGTTGGCAGGGCGAACTCTGGGATCGCCGCAAGAACGGCGAGACCTATCCGAAGTGGCTTGTCATCTCGGCGGTACGCGCAGCAAATGGAAAAACATCGCACTACATCGGCAATTTTGTTGATATCTCCGCGCGCAAGGCCTCCGAGGAGAAAATGCGCCATCTGGCAAATCACGATCCATTAACCGGATTGCTCAACCGTTTCAGCCTGCACGAAAGACTGGCGCATGCTTTGAGCTTCTGCAAACGCAGCAACCGGCAACTGGCGCTGATGCTGATCGACCTGGATCGATTCAAGATCATCAACGATACCCTCGGCCATCAGGTCGGCGACAAACTGCTGGTACAGGTCGCGCACCGCCTGCGCGAAGCGGTGCGCGAAAGCGATATCGTGGCGCGCCTGGGCGGCGACGAATTCGTCGTGGTTCTCGCCGAGATCGATACTCCTGCCGATGCCGCCAACGTCGCGGCGAAGATCGCCAAGTCGATCTCTGCGGTTTACTTTATCGACGGAACCGAGCAACGTTCATCGCCGAGCATCGGCATCTGCATCTACCCTGACGACGCCAGCGAGGCCAACGACTTGCTGAAGAAAGCGGATGTGGCGATGTACCATGCCAAATCGCTGGGACGCGGCAATTACCAGTTTTTTACCGAGGAAATGCAGGTGGCAGCCACCCGGCGCATTGAACTCGAAGCGGACTTGCGCAAAGCAGTGGAACAGCGGCAGTTTCTCCTGCATTATCAGCCGCAGTTGGATCTGCGCAGCGGCAGGCTGGTTGGCGTCGAGGCGTTAATTCGCTGGCAACACCCTACCCGCGGTTTGGTGCCGCCCATCGAATTCATTCCGCTGGCTGAGGAAACCGGCCTGATTTTGCCGCTCGGCGAGTGGGTCTTGCGCGAGTCATGCCGGCAGTTGCAAGCATGGCAGGCAAACGGGCTGGCGCACATTGCCGTCTCCGTCAATCTCAGCGCCAAGCAGTTCCTCGACAAGACGCTGCCGGAACAGATTGACGCCATTCTCATGGAATTCGGCGTGCCCTCCTCCCACTTGATCCTGGAAGTCACCGAATCGATGTCGATGGAATCGCCAACCGACAGCATCGCCATGATGCAACGCCTCAGCGATCGCGATCTGGCATTGTCGATAGACGACTTCGGTACCGGTTATTCGTCGCTGGCCTATCTCAAGCTGTTCCCCATCAGAACCCTGAAGATCGACCGCTCTTTCGTCAAGGATATCGAAACCGATCAGAATGACGCCGACATTTGCGATGTCACGGTATTGCTGGCCCATAAACTTGGCCTGGATGTCGTCGCCGAAGGCGTCGAAAGTGCAGCCCAGATGAAGTATCTGCTCAGCATCGGCTGCGAAAAAATCCAGGGATATCTGATCAGCAAGCCCTTGCCTGCGGCCGCAGCCGAGGAATTCATGCGCAGCAGCGCGCCGATCACGGGACTGGGCACAGTGGATCTCTGGGAGAACACCTGAAATGAGCTTGCGCAGAAAAATCATGCTGCTTGGCCTGGTCGCCATCGCCGGAATGTGTCTGGCCCTGTGGCTGCAATATATGAGTTACGTCGGGCAATCCAGGTCCATCGAAGCAGTGGCGCGCAATGTCAAGACCGTCGGCTCACTCTCCCATGCCACTCACCAATTGCAGAAAGAGCGGGGGCTGACCACCATCAATCTGGCCAAGGCAAACAGCCAGGCGATCACCGAGCAGATCCGCCAGACCGACGCCGCACTTGCCCGGCTGGCCGCAACGGGTGTGCACATTGATGGACTGGACAATACCCTGCTGCAATTGCGGGCCGCGGCAAGAACACGTGGCGCCGAACAACTGGCGATACGCGACGACTACACCAAGCTGCTGCAAGGTCTCATTGATGAAATGAACCAGATGATCAGCGCACCCGGGATGAATATCGCAAAAGCCAATATTTCCGCGCATACCCATCTGGTGGCAGCCAAGGAATATCTCGGCCAGACCCGCGCCAGCCTGGGCTACGCCATCGATCTCAAGCACGCGGAGGATCAGGTCATGCGCTCCCTGATCCGTCTCAAGAGCCTCTACGACGAGGAACTGCGCAAGTTCGAACTGGAAGCCTCGCCCGCGCTGCATGAGATTTTCGGCACGCAGTTCGCGGGGCTGGAAGTCGCCAAGACGATGGATATCATGGCGCAGATCGCTGCCACCGGCAAGCTGCCGCCGGCGCTCGACGTGCAAACCTGGTGGTCGATGGCCACCACGGCCATCGACCGCTTGAATCTGATCGAGGACCACTCGCTGAAAATGATCGAGCAGCATGCTGAAAGCGAGCTGGCCCAGCTACAGAGGGGCATGCACCTGCGGGCACTGACCACGCTGGCGATCTGCTTTGCCGTGCTGGTTCTGGCCGTCTCGGCGACGGTTACCTTGCTGCGCGCCCTGGAGCGCGCGCTGACCAGCATGGAGATCATTGCCAGCAGCCAGGATTTCCGCAGCCGCATCCCCGCCGACTCGCCCGATGAAATCGGACGCATGTCGCGCAGTTTCAACCAGTTGCTGGACATTGCCGAACGCCTGCTGAAAGACAAAGACTTTCTGGCAACCACCGATTCGCTCACAGGTATCAACAATCGCTGGCGCTTTTCCAAAGTGTTCGGAGAGGAAGCCGAGATGAAACGCCGCAGCAAGGCACCGATGGCATTGGTCCTGTTCGATGTCGACCATTTCAAGCACATCAATGACACTGCCGGCCACCTTGTTGGCGATGAGGTTCTGAAAGCCCTGACAAGTCTGGTCAAGAGAGAGATCCGTGCCACCGAATTTTTCGCGCGCTGGGGCGGTGAGGAATTCGTGCTGCTCCTCCGTGACGATGGTTGTGAAGCGGCTATAGCGGTTGCCGAAAAGCTCAGGAACCTGATCGCCAGCCAGGATTTCCCCGGCGTCGGTAAAGTGACCTGCAGTTTTGGGGTTACCGCCTGGCAGCAGGACGACAGCGAGACGAGTCTCGTCGCGCGTGCCGACAAGGCGCTCTTTGAGGCCAAGAAAGGCGGGCGCAACCAGGTCAAGCATGCATAAGGTACCGTGCCGCGCGGCCAGTTCTTGATACACCGCTATTTCTGGTGGCGCTGCTTACCGGGAAGCCGCGCCCGACTTTTCAGGCGGTCGTGTTGATGATCGTGCCCGTGGTCGAGGCCTGTGTGGTCGCGACCGAGGAAAACTTGTCCTGGCTGGCAGAGGTCGATGGGGCGGTCGATTGCCGATTCAGGGCTTGATCGATCACGTAGGTCAGTTGCGTTTGCGAACTGGCGCCGGCTGACAACGCCGCCAGCCCCTGCCGGGCCCTCACTGCGAGCGACTGGGCCTGATCCGATTGAACGCCCAGCGATCTGGCATGCTCTTGCGCGCGATCCGCTTCGCGTTTGGCCACCGAAGCTTGTTGCTGCAAAATTTGCGCCGTCTGTTCGGCCTGGTCAGCATTGCGCTTCGCCTGTTGCAGCTTGAGTTGCTGCCAGCCGAATTGCGTTACCGAGCCCAAGCCCGAGGCGGATGGATCGATTGCCATCTAGGATTTCCAGACTGCCCTACTCATAAAAAGCATAGTCTCTTTGTCTTGACACTTCAAGCCACGCTCATGGCAGCCGCCCCGAGGCGATCATGCGTGTCATGAGCTGGGTCGCGGGAATCCAGACGATCCGATCGTCGATCAGGGTATTGCTGACGAAGGTGGCGTCGCCATTGGCATTTTCGGTTTCGTCGGCGCCCGCTCCCGCAACACTGATCTGGGTGCCTTGCGTGGAATATGCGCCGACAGGAGACTTGCCATGCGAGACCACCACCACCGGAACCGTACCGGTGGTGGTGAGGGCGGTTCCGCCCGCAGCCGCAAGTATGTTGATGCTGCCGGGAGTACACAGGGCGAAAGCGGCGGAAGCCGGCGGAGTTGTCGGCAAACTGCCCGAGCAACCGAAGAGTTGCGCCGAGTCGATGCCCCGCCCGAAATAAGAGCTGACTTCATAGGTAAAGCGATACCCCCAGGCATCGGTTTCGAGCAGTCCGAGCGTGGCCCAGGGCAGCACTCCGCCGACCGAATCGGTGCTGGCTACGGTGGCCTTGCAGGCCGCGGCGCCGGCAGCGCCATACTTGGCCACACCGGAAACCGAGGCGGATGAGGCCGAGGTGCAGTTGCAGGATAGGGTGGTGCCGCTGCCCGTGGTCGCTTCCTCGCCAGCATGGCTGACACCGCTGGCAATGGTCGGATCGGCGGGACAGGGCAGCCGGCCGTTGATCACCGCAAAGCCGATCAAGGCCTCGCGGATGTCCGCCAATGACTTGTCCGTCGCTTTCGAATAGTCGATATCACGTTGCGTGCTCAGAGGCACCAGCAACCCACCCAGCAGCAGGCTGATGATGACCAGCACCACCGTCAGTTCCATGAGGGTGAAGCCCTTGCTTGAAGCGCTGTGTCGATGCAAACGATTTTTCATTGGCTGCGCAAGAGAATGTTGCTGATCGAAACATTCTGATTATCGGCCGTCGAGCTTCCTCGTGCCGTGGTAAAGCCAACATAAATACTGGACATTGCCGGACCGCTGACATCATTGATCACGATGCCGTCCTGTTCGATGGTTGGCGTGCGCGAGGGGCACAAGAAGGACAAATCGCGCGAAAGATTCTGGAAGTCGGCAGCAGAACATACCGAAGCCACCGGGAACAGATTGTCGATATACGCCTTGAGGGTGAACGTGGCTTGCTTGGCGCTGGCATTGTAGCCGCGCGTCAGATCGAGACGAACGTAAATGGTGCTCGACGTCGGCAATGCACCGCCGGCCGGGAAATAGGGCGATTTGACCGTGGAAAAACCGGATGTCGCGAATGTCGTATTGTCGAAGCTTCCTCCCGGATTTGTAGCCAGTGCGTATGTGAATTGATTGGCGCCCGTCACCGTAATCGGATAGGTGCCGTTGTACCCCGCTGGCGAAATCCCCGAAATGCTGACCCGGTCTCCCGCGGAAGCCCAGCCGCCCGAAACGTAGGCGCCGGGATCGGATGACGCATCGAAGGTAAAGGTGTTCGCGGTAACGGCAACGATCGCAAACGAGCCGTTGTAGCCCGATGGCGAAACGCCAGAAATTGTGACGGTCTGGCCGACAATGAAACCATGGCCCGCAGCAGTAATGGTGGCCTGGCCGGGACTGGGGGCACTGGTCCAGGCCGCATCCGTGATCTGCTTGCCCAGGTTGTGCGCCTGCGAGGTGGTGACAGTGACGCTGCCCGAGACCCACGACGCGCTGGTGATATCGTTGGTGGCCGTAACAAAGCCGGCCACGCTGGAACTTGACGGACAGGAGGCGCCCAGGGCGTATCTGAATCGCGTCGCGCTGACAATCGTCGTGATCTGGAAAGTGCCGTTATAACCGACTGGCGTTATGCCGGAAATATTGACGAACTGATTGACGACGAAACCGTGATTGGTGGTGGTGTTGACCGTCACGGTCCCTGAGCTGCAGGTGACGCCCGAGGAAGTTGTCTTTGCGGTGCGGCTGGCGGTCGTGCCATAGCTATAAACACCGGGATCTGCGGCCAGCGCATAGGTGAAATGATTGCTGTCAGTGACCGTCACGGCAACCGGGGTCGCCGCGGCCGGATCGTAACCTGTGGACGTCACATCCGCGATCAGGACATATTGGCCCGTGCTGAAACCATGCGGCGCGGAGGTCGTCGCCGTAACGGTACCGCCGGCCCAAGTTGCCGCGCTGAGGGTGGAAATCGGGGTGGCCGAGGCGGTCGTGACGGACAGGCCGTAGGGATTGAGCGGTTCGCTGCCGCTGCCGAGTATGCCGGTGTGATGGGTGTTGTCGTCGTTGCCTGAGACGGTGCCGGTCGGGCTGTCATCGCCCGCCGAACCCCAGTAGAGGAAGGCGAAATGGTCGCCACTATAGTCGTTGCGGTTGGTCGTGACGGCGGTGTCGAACTCGACACCGATCTTGGGCGGCTTAATGCCGACGGAGGTCCCTCCGGTCGGGATACCCGCGTAGCCCAGGCGCGAACCGGCAGTTGAGCCACACATGTAGGGCGCTGTGCTGGCGATATTGTTGGTCGCGGCATCGGCCAGCGCCACCGTGAATCCCTGTCCCGCAGTGACCGCCACGAAGTCGAAATACAGCCGCAAAGAGGTGCCCAGTGCGAAGGGTGTTTGATACCAGACGCAACCGGAGCGCGCCACCGTTGTCGAGGCATACACGCTGCCCAGGCTGACGGCGCTGCCGCTCACCGCGACCACCGGATTCGATGCAGTTGGCATGACGATACCGCCGCTGAACCCCGCAATATCCAGTGCTGAAGAAAGAAAGGTTCCGGGGAACAGGCAGGTGCCGACATCCGCGCTCGGGGTTGCGGCGCTGAACGATGTGTTTCCGGAAAAAGTGGTCCCCGCGGGAACAACCGAGATGTCATTGTTGAGAATATCCAGACCGCTGCCGGCTTCGAAATAGTTACTAAGATAGTCACTGGAAGCTGCTTTCTGCGTGGTCAGTCGCGGCTGTCCGGCAGAGCTGAAGCCATTGGCAATGGCGCTGCGCCCAGGGAACATCAGCGCGCCACGACAGCTTGAAGTCGCCCCGGACATGGTCAGACAGGGTGTCGCCAGGCTGGCACACGTGACCAGACGGTACTGCTCGGCCCAGTTGTTGTAATAGGTGCTGTAGTCAATCTTGGCTGCCGTGTAATTGTCATACAGGGGGGTGGCCTGCAGGTCGGCGGCCTTGGCCGGCAGCCTGCCGATCTGCTTTCCGAATTGCGTGAAGCCGGTCGTCAAAGGCTGACTGGTGTTGGTACTGTTGACCAGGTCGTCCTGAATCTTCTTTTCCAGCACCGCCTGGATGATGTCAGTCAGCGTATTGATCTGGCCCGGCGGTGTTGCGGTCAGCGCGTTGCTGAAATCGGTGCGCTTGACGATCTTGTCGAAAATCTCCCTGGGCGTAATCACGGCCAGTTGGTCATTGTTGGTGACGTTGTCATTGGCATCTTTCACGACACCGGGTGTGATCGTGATCGTCGAGCTCACGGCAAACCCGTTCAGTGTGTATCCGCCATCGAGGTAAGCGGCGATTTCGCTGGGGTCCGCCTTGCAGGCTTCGCTGCCGAAGACCGTGCGGCTTTGCCCGGACAATGGCGGACCGGGCGCAAAGATCACGGCCACCGCGCCGCCATCCCCTTGCTCGGGAGCGACTGAAGTGCCCGCAATGCTGAACTGGCCCTGGGTATCCCAATTCATCACTGTCGGATCGGGTGGCGGCGTGAGGTAAGCCTTTTGATCGTTCTTGAACGTACCCGAGACTGCGTACCAGAGACAGTTGCCGTCGGCATCGCGCATGTCGGGAAGACCGAGCGTCTTATAGGGCAAGAGGCCGACGGCGGCTATGCCGGCATTGCCGCAGTTGATCGTAGCCTGGCCATTTCCGGTCTGATCCGGGCAGGGCAAATAACCGAAAACATCGTTGGATTGGCCCGAGCCATCACGATAGGTCATGGCATAGCCGATCAGGGCTTCCTTGGCCAAAGTGAGTGCCTTGAAGGTTTCGTCGCCGCGCGCAAACTTGCGTGTGACAAATTCCAGCTGGCTGGTGACCGCAAACAAGGAACCCATGACGGCGAGCACCAGCATGATCAGCAAAGCGACGCCCTGCTGACGGCGCCTTCCCCGTCCGGATTTACCGGCGTGGACGCTTGGTTTCATCACCACGATTGATCTGCAGCCGCCCCCCTGCCAGTCCGTTGCTGAGCTCTTGCGTCGCGCGGTTCAATCTCTCGCCGACGCGCAGTGAGGCCGGAGTTTCTTCACCAACGCCAATTTCGACCTCTTCAATGCGTCGGGATGAGGGACGCACTGATATTCCGCTGACATTGACCCCCTCCCGTTGCGGACGGCCATTGACCCAGACCGTCGTCTTGCCGCCACTACGGCGCACCATGCCGTTGACATGGACACTGGCGACTTCGATGGTTTCCTGGGTTTTTTCCTGGATGTTGAGCTGGCGCTGTCGTTCCAGCTGGGCTCGCCGCTCGGGGGTCAGAAACAGGCGGCCCAACTGCGCGGCCTGAACCAGCGCGGGCAGCATGAACAGCAACAGGACGGCCAGCCGCCGTGCCGCACGACGGTGCGCAGCAAACAACGCAATGGCCCGGCTGGCGCACATCATGGCTGGACGAAGCTCCTTTCACGCAACGTAATCCAGTCAATCGAGCAATCGGCCACCAGCTGCGCGGTGCTGCCAAGAATGGTTTGGCGCGTCACGTTGCAGCTTTTCACGTTGGTGTATGCGCGTATGTTGTCGCGGAGATCGGCGAGAAAGTTGAGCAGGTCTTCCTCGTGCAGCAATTGCATCTGCAGCCGCATGTTGCTGACCATGAAATCGTAGCCGCTGTTGTTGGGTTCAAGCACTTTTTGCGGCTGCAACTCATATTGCACGTCGAGCAACTTGCGATTGGTCTTGATCTTGCGCATTTGCTCGACCCAGTCGAGGCGCTTCTCCCCGCCGATATAGCCACGCGCCTCGATGCTCTGGTAGCGCGCGAATTTCTCGCGCAGTTCCTGTTCTTCGTTCTGGGCATTGGCAAGCTTGCCCTGGATTTCGGTGCGCTTGGCGACCGCCTGCTTGTCCGCTTTCTGCGCCGCGGCGTGCAAACCGATCGAGGCATACACCGCCGCCGCTCCCAGCAGCGACAGCAGCGCAATGAGCGCCAGATTCCAGCGGATGTGCCGCAGGATTTGATTGAAAGAATTCATGGCCAATCCGTGGCCGTGGCGCGGCTGTTCATCATAGCTTTTGCGACAGGCGCAGGGAAAATCTTGGCGCTTCGACAACGGTTGCGCTGTCGTCGGTGCTTCTCAACGCTTTGGTTGACTCGACGTCGAACGGCAACTTGAGTATGCGCGCTTGCACTTTGCCATCCTTGGTCAGGCTGGCGCTGAAGGCTTCAATAATGGTCTTGAGCGTCCGCTCGTCGTTCTTCAGCGTCACCGGCAACTGGGCGTAAATGTCGATGACGACGAACAGGTCGCTCTTGCTGCCGCCTAACGCCGGAACTGGAGGTTTGCCCGGACCGCCGGAACTGGGCAAGCCCTCCTCGGGATCGCGCAAAACTTTCCAGTCGAGACGATCCAGTTCCACTCGCGCAGATTGCTGCAGCGCTTCGCTGATGCGCTGATACATAGGATCCAGAGTCGCCGAACGCTTGACCAGATTGTCATAACCTTCGATCAAGGCGCGCAGGTTGCTGCTGCTGAAGGGCATTTGCGGCAGGGTCTTAAGCGCCGCCTCATAGCGCTGGGCGAGGGCTTGTGCCTGCTGCTGCACTTCGCTGGTGTTTTCGCTGAGCTGGAAGGTCTGAATCAGCTGCCGGCCGGAAAAAATCATGCAGGACAGAAAAATCACCAAGGACATGCTGTTGAGCACGAGCTTTGTCTGCCACAAACGGAACAGGCGGCGCTCGGCGGCCTGGGCGAACTGCTGGGTGGGAGTCTTGCGCGCCATCAGGTGCAGGAACAACGCTTCGCTGCGCGAGTCCTGCGGTACGGTCTTGAGCTTGAGCCGTCGTCCTTCGGCGACGAGATCGATAAATTCGAAGCGCAAATCGTTCGAGTCCGGGCAACGCGCGCGGAAAGTCTGTATCTGGGATGGGTGCGTCAGCACCATGGCCGGCAAGGCCGCGCCGCGTTCCACCAAGCGCTGTCCGATCAGGTATTGGTGTATGCGTGTGGACTCCAGTGCGCAAGCATCGGCGATCTCTTCTGCGGAATCGCTGAGCAATGGCGTCAAGCGGGAAAATCTCAGCTTGCCCTGCTCGAAGAAGGATTGGCGCAAGCCGCCGCGCGAGAGGGAAACCAGCAGGAAGCGGGGGGATTCCCTGGGGGTCTTGCTGGACAGCAGACTGACCAGGGTATTGGCGATCAGCGACACCGAATAAACACCCGTAAGCTGGCATTCGGCGGCGCGCAGGGCATCCAGCCAGGGTTCGAAGAACTGCGGGCGCGTCAGGGCATAGAACAGGATCTTGTCGTCACGCCGGCCTTCGGTTTCCCGCCCCATGGTAAATGCCAGGTTCAGCGTGGTGCCGAAAAAATACTGATCGACCTTGCGTTTCAGCAATGCAGTCCGGTCGCTGCCTTGCACATGGGGAATCACATCTGCCTGAAAGCCTTCCTCGACTACCTCGGCAAGCAGGTAGAACAGGCTTTTCTTGTGCTCCGGCAGGTAGGTGGCAAAAGCTTCCTGTCCCTTGCTGTCGGTTGCGAAGCTTCCCTCGGGATACAACTGGCCATCCTGCCAGCGGTAGGCCGACATCAGATTGGCATCAAGGAAAAGGAGGCGGCGTTGCGGCATGAACGGTTCTCGCGTTTACCAGCTCACATCTTGAGCTTGGAAATAATGTCGTAGATCGGCCCCAGCACGGCGATCATCACCCAGCCGAGAATCAGGCCGACGATCATGGTCATGGCCGGTTCGATCATGGTCTGCACTTTCTCAATCGACTCCTTGACATCGCGATTGTAGAAGTAACTGACATTGATCAGCGCCTTGTCCAGCCCGCCTGTATTTTCGCCGACGCGCAGCATGCGCACCACCAGCGGCGGAAACAGGTTGATGCTCTGAAAGGCGGCGGTCACGTTCTGGCCATCGGCGATCAGTTGTCCGGCACGCTGCAGGCCTTCCTTGATGACCATGTTGCCGACCACATTCTCGGTGGTCTTGATGGCATCGATGATGGAAATTCCCGAAGCGTAGAGCATCGCGAAAATGCCTGAAAAGCGCGACAGGATGATCTTGCGCAAGATCTCTCCGATATACGGGATCCTGAGCTTGAACGCATCGAAGCGATAACGCGCCACCGAGTTGGTATTCACGGCGACGGTGGACGCCACGACCAGAAGAATGGGTGTGATGATGATCAGGTACCAGTAATTGACGAAGAAATCCGAGGTCGCCATCAGCACCTGGGTTTGCAGCGGCAACTCCTGCCCCATGTTCTTGATGAAACCGGCCATCTTCGGCACCAGATAGATCATCATGAAGAAAGTTACGCCCACCACCACGAAGCCGAGGAAAGCCGGATACATGATGAGCTTCTTGGTCTGCGAGGCGAGTTCGTCCTGCCACTTTAGCGAATCGACCAGGCTTTGCAGCACGCCGGGCAGATTGCCGGTATCCTCGCCGGCGCGGATCAGGCTGATGAACACCTCGTCGAAAGTGCGCGGATGCTCGAGCATGGCCTGCGACAGCGTCTTGCCGCCCTCGATGCTTTCGATCATGCCGGCCAGCACCTGCCTGAATTGCGGATGCGTGATGCTGTCGCGCAGATCGGTCAGTCCTTCCAGGATCGGCACGCCGGAGCGCGTCAGTTGCTCGAGATGGAAACAGAAATTGATGAGTTCGGGGCGGGGTATCTTGGCGCTGTGCAGCATGCCACCCTGCTTGACCGGATCGCCCTTGATGAAATCGAGATCGATGCGTTTCAGGCGCATCTCCAGATCGATCAGGTTGGCCGCTTCCATCTGGCCCATGACTGTACGCCCTTGCGGATTCATCGCCTTGTAGGCGAACAGCATTACATGCGCTCCGTCAGGTCGACCACCCGCACCACTTCCTCAAGCGAGGTCGTGCCGTCCCGCACACGCCGCAGGCCATCCTCGGCAAGCGGACGGAAGCCCTTGGCCAGCGCGGCATTGCGGATTTCCCGCACGGTCGCGCGGCGGGCGATCAGTTCATCGATGTCACTGTCGAGGCGCAACAGTTCCATGATCGCGACCCGGCCGCGGTAACCCTGATAACCGCATGCTTCGCAGCCGGCGGCGCGGTAGACGGTGGGCGGCGGCGACGAGTTCTCATCGCCCAGCAGGCGGCACTCGTGCGGCTCGGCCTGGTAGGGTCTGCGACAATTGGTGCACAGCCGGCGCAGCAGGCGCTGGGCGATCACGCCGATGATATTCCCCGCCATGATGTCCGGCAGAATGCCGATGTCCATCAACCGGGGAAAGACGCCGATGGCGGAATTGGTGTGCAATGTCGAGAATACCTGGTGGCCGGTCATGGCGGCGCGAAAAGCCATCTCGGCCGTTTCCGCATCGCGAATTTCGCCGACCAGGATCACGTCGGGGTCCTGCCGCATCATCGAGCGGATGCCGTTGGCGAAATCCAGCTTGGCCGCTTCCGCCACCGAGGTCTGGCGGATCATGGCCATCGGATACTCGACCGGATCTTCCAGGGTCATCACATTGACGCTTTCCTCGTTCATGTGATTGAGCACCGAATACAGCGTGGTGGTCTTGCCGCTGCCGGTGGGGCCCGTGACCAGGATGATGCCTTCGGGACGGGCGATCATCTTCTTCAGCATCTCCAGATGATGTTCGTCGAGACCAAGGCCATCGATCGGCACGATACCCTTTTCCCGGTCGAGAATCCGCAGCACCACGTTTTCGCCGTGGATGGTCGGCTGCGCGGCAACCCGGAAGTCGACCGCACGGCCGCTGATATTGATGGAGATGCGGCCGTCCTGCGGCGCGCGCGTTTCGGCGATGTTCATACCACCCATGACCTTGAGACGCACGGTCATGGCGGGCCAATAGGACTTGTGCAGTGCGCGGATCTGCCTCAGGATGCCGTCGATGCGATAGCGAATGCGCAGGAAAGTCGCTTCCGGCTCGAAGTGGATATCGGAAACATCGCGCTTGACGGCATCGGTCAGCAACGCGTCCACCAGGCGCACCACCGGCTGGCTGTACTCGTCAACTGAGGCCGCAATGCTGCGGTAATCGATCTCGCCGGTCTCGATTTCGTTGAGGATGCCGTCGATCGAGAGTTCGTGGCCATAATACTGATCGATGGCGCGGGCAATTTCCGATTCGCCGGCCAGCAGCGTTTCGATCAGCAACTCGCGCGAGGTCAGCGAACGCAAGCGGTCCAGTGCGATGATGTCGTTGAGGTCGGCAACCGCGATGGTGAGTCGGTTTTGCTCGGCGTCGTAAGCCAGCGGCAGCAGTTTGTGACGCTTGGCGAGTTCGTGGGAAACCAGGCGCAATGCGGCCGGATCGATGATGGCATTGGACAGGTCGATCGACTTCTTGCCGAGCGATTCGCCCAGCGCGTCGCGCAATGTGGTTTCGGAAACAAACCCGAGGCTGACCAGCAGCTTGCCGATCGGCTGATTCGACTTCATTTGCTCCAGCAACGCGATGCGCAACTGGTCCTCGCTGATCACGCCCTGCGCAATCAGAAGCTGGCCGATCGGCTGACGGGAAGGAGTCGGTGAATTCATACTGCCGCTATTCTCCGGCATCACGAGGATGCTGGCAACCGCAAGATAAGACGAGTGCCCGCCCTTGCCTTTGGGGTACTGGTGCCCGCCCTTGCCTTTGGGGTACTGGGCAAGGTTGGAACTAATACCCCAGAATCAAAATCGGGCACTAGGGCTGCAGTTCGCGCAGCCGTAAGGCAACTTGCGCCTTGTCGAAACTGGCCGGACGGTTTGTCGCAGCGGCCAAGGCAAGATTGTAGTACTGCAGCGCAAGTTTGAACTGACTCAAATGGTCCAGACTCACCGCCAGGTTGAAGAGCGTGTCGGGATTGTCGGGCTCGCCCCGGTAGGCTCTGAAGTAGGCCGCCTGCGCTTCGTTCCAGCGATTCTGGCTGGCGTAAAGCGTGCCCAGCGCAAAACTGATGGCCGGCAGGTCGGGCTGGGCGGCAAGCATTGAATTCAGGCGGGTCTCGGCCAGAAGGGGGTCGCTCTGTCCGCGCAAACCGATCAGACCCGCTTGTGCCAACGCATCCTTGGGGTCGGCTTCGATCGCCCGCACGTAATACTCCTCGGCGGCGCTCGGCTGGCGCTGACGCAAACTGATGGCAGCCATGCCATGCAACGCGTCCCGATTGTTCGGTTCGCCATTCAGTACCTGGAGGTATTCACTGCGGGCAAGATCGAAATTGCCGGCCTGATAGGCGGCATACGCATTGGTCAGCGACGGGTTGAGGATGACCTTGGCGGTAGTCACGCGAATCGGGTTGTTCGACTCCTCGTTCGCGGCCGCAGCGGCCGGCGCAGGACGCACCGGCGCAGCAGCAGCGGGCGGTGTCGGCGCGGCGTCCGGTTTGGCCGGAGAAGCCGCGGCATTGGCCGAAGGAGTGTTGGCGGACGGCGGCGCTGCAGCCTGCGGCGGCGGGGGCGATGGACGGGCGATGGGCGGGCTGCCCAGTCTAATCGTGCCGGCGGGCTGGAGTTGCAGCCAGAAATAAACGCCGATGCCCGCAATGGCAACCAGAGTCAGGAAACCGAGCACCAGGGCGAGTCGTCGATTGGGCGGTGCGGGGCGCCCCTGCTTGGCATCAAACAGATTTTGAGCCGCCATGCGATCTTCGGCTTCGGTCTTCAGGGTCGCCTGAGCAGTCGCCTGAGCGGTCGCCGTTTTGCTCGCAGGCAAATTCACAGGGGAAGGAGGAGCAGAAGCAGGAGCTGGCGGGGGTTCTGCCTGCGGCGATTTCACCGGTTTCTTGTCCTTGCCGGGCTGCTTGGCGGTCGCAGCATGGGCAATGAATTCCTCATCCAGGACACCCAAATGGGGCGGCAGTTCCGGCAGGGTTGGCGGCCCGGAAGATGCCGGAGGCAGCGGAGGCGGAGGCGGGTCGTTGGCCATCAGCGGCGTCAGCTCCAGGGAGAAGGAAGGCGCTGTCGATGTTGCCGGCGGCGCGATCTCTGCGGCTGTCGGCGCAGCATTGGCACTGCTGTCGGCAGCGCCAGCCTGATTCTGGCGCTTGGCCTGTTCAGCCTTGTTCAGCGCGTCCATCAACAGGCTCACTGCGGATGACCTCCGAAGTTGAATTCCTGGCGTTGCGGACCATGTTCGCCCTTGAAGAAATCCTGTCCCGGCAATTTATCGCGATATTCACGGTAATCCGTGTCCAGGCTTGCCTCCCGAACCACCACAGGGCGCAGGAAGACGACCAGTTCGGTCTTTGACCGCTTGTCGTCGCGATTGACGAACAAGTTCCCCACCGCGGGGATGTTCCACAATCCCGGTATGACGGTTTCAGTATTGCCGAGGCTGTCCTCCATCAGGCCGCCCATCACCGCGATGTTGCCGTTGCTGATGCGGATCACCGATTCCATCTCGCGCGTGCGGATCACCGGAATCTGGCTGGCCACGCCGGCCTTGGCCAGATCCGGATTGGGATCATTGACGTAGGACACGATGCGGGAGACGCTGGGACGAATGTTCAGCAGCACGGTGTCGTTTTCGCTGATTTGCGGCGTGACATTCATGACGAAGCCCACCGGCACGGTGTTCAGAGTGGTGGTGTAGGTCGTCACGGAAGCGGTCTGGTTCGTGGTGGTATCCGCCTTGATCGTGAAATAGACACTATTGTCGATCACCTTGAGCACGGCTGTCTGGTTGTTGATTACGGAAAGCTTCGGGCTCGAGAGCACCTTGACCGTGCCGAAGGTTTCGAGCAATTTGATCGAACCGCTGAAGATGCCCAAGCCCTTGACACTGACGCTGTTCGAATTCGCCTCGCTCCCGACGGTGCTGATTTCAATCCCCGTCAGAGGCTGCACCGGGCCCTTCTGCAAGAGCTTAACGCCCGATCCACCAATGGGCAACATGCTCCAGTTGATGCCCTGTTGATAGTCATTGCTCAGCAGCACTTCGGCGATCGTGGCCTCAATCAGGACCTGGCGGGTAGCGCGATACAGCACCTGATCGAGGAATTCCTGAATTTTTTCGTGCTGGCGACCGGTTGCGCGCACGATCAGGACGCTGCTCTCGGGATTGATGATCACCGCAGCGGCTTCCCGGAACGTGGTTCGGCGCACGACGGTGCTGCCCTCCTGTTGCAGGGCTGCCGGGTTGGGGCTGCCGGCGATGTTCGGCGGCGCGTTCGCGGCCCCCTTGCCGGGAGGCTTGCCCTGCTGTGCGCCGGTACCGGTGGTCGTTTGCTGGTCGCTGTGCTCGACCACCGTTTCACTCGATCCTTCAGGCAGAATCTTGTCCGTCTCGCGCAGGATGTCCTTGAGGTTCTTTTCGAGGGTTTCCCAGAAGCGATTCTTGGCGGCATTGTCGATCTTGGTCAAGGAACTGTTGCCGCTGCCCCCGGAACCCGTTGTGCCCGCCGAGGCAATCTGCGTCGTGACGGTAGTGTTGCCGCTGGTGTCGCGCGTCATGTTCACGTAGTCGATCTTGTAGGTGCGCAGGAACGGCGAATCGGGCATGACAGTCAGGTTCGGGCCATCGAATTCCCAACGCATATCGACCTGCTTGCTGATCCTGCCGAGCAGTTGCTGCAGGGTCTGGTCGATGGCATTGAGCGTCACCACGCCTTGTATGCCGGGGTGAATATCGACATTGATCTTGGCATCGCGGGCCAGTGCAAACAGAAGTTCGTTGACCTTGACTTCATTCACCACCACGCTGAAGGTTTCAGTCTTTGCGGCCGGTTTGGGCCTGGGCAAGGCAGCGGACTGCTGAACCGGCTGGGGAATATTGCGCGATGCCGGGGGCGGCAGGTTCTCTGTGCGCAAATGCCCTGCGGAAGGCGGTTGAACAGGCACATTGCTGCATCCCGCAATCAAAAGAACTGCAAAGAATGCTCGGCAGGCAGCAGATAAGTGTCGTACGCTCATGGCGAAATCGGAGGATACGTTCCCACTTCCCCTGCCCCCCCTTGCATCCCCTTTGGCTCCACCGGGTCCCGGTTTGGTCCCGTCTGGCGATTCCATCGATGATAGCACGTAAGGCCTTGTCTCATGAGTGGCGGAGCTGTCCAATGATGGTCAGCGCAGGTGTTTCACCAGGCGCGGAAAAGGAGAGAGCGCACGCAACGATGCGGGAAGCTGCTGAATCGCGCCGAGGGCGGCATCACGGGAAACATAGTCGCCATAGATGATACCGACACGCTGCACGCCTTTGAAATTGGTGACATAGATCCGCAGTTGATCGGCCCCGATCTGTTCCGCGGCGCGGGTCACGAAGCTCTCGATGGCATTGGTCTGGCTGATGTCGGATCCGACCAACTGGATAAACCAGCGGTCGTTGGCAGCGGTTTTCAGCCATAACTGTCCCGCCTCGTAGCGGGCACGGCTTTGCTCGCCCAACTTGGCGACGGGATCCGCCGTTTGGTCGGAGAGCGTCCCGGCCGGCCTGACGGGCAGTCCCGCAGGTACTGCTGCTGCGGATGACTTGCCCGCGACAACTGGGCTGGCAGGAGAACGGGGAACCGCCTCGGGTGCACGCGGAGCCTGGGGAGCCGGTCTCACCGGCGCGACCGGCACGGAAATTTCGGGAAGCGGCTGAGGCGCGACGGCAGAGAGGTTGGCAGGGGTGCGCGATTCGCCGCCGCGTAACAACAATAGCGCAACGCCTGCGACCACCAGGATTACGGCAGCCAACCCCGCCCACAGCCGCCAGCGGGTCGGGCGGAAATCGCCAAACTCGGCGTCGCGAATGGCGGCGCGAATATGCCTGGGCGTGATCTGGTGGGTATTTTCGGCGAACGCGGCAAGCAAGGACTTGTCGGCGATGATATTGATGCGCCGCGTGAGCCCCATCGAAGCGCCGGTGATGAGGCGGACCGAGGGATCGTTGAAAATCTTCGGGCCATGGTAACCGGCTGCACGCATACGAAAGTCGATGTATCCGGCAATATCGTCGCGCACCATCGGTTCCAGGGCGAAGTTGTGGGTAATCCGCTCCTTCAGCTGGCGCATGTCCGGTCGTGCCAGCACGACGTTGAGCTCGGGTTGTCCGAACAGCACCAATTGCAGCAGCATGTGATGGTTCGATTCGAGGTTGGACAGTAAACGAATCTCTTCCAAAGTCTCGACCGGCATCGCATGCGCCTCGTCGATCAGCACCACAATCTGGTGTCCCTTGCTGTACAACTCGATCAGGTGTTCCTGCAGAATCCTCAGGATCGCGTTGGCGCGGCCGGCCGGGATATCAATGGCCAGTTCATCGGCAATCGCATAGAGGATGTCTTCGCGCGAAAGCGAGGGCGTGGCGAGATAGACCGTCTTGACATGCGCAGGCAGGCGCTCCATCAGCACCCGGCACAGCATGGTCTTGCCACTGCCGACTTCACCGCTGATCTTGACGATGCCTTCATCATGGGTGATGGCGTAGATCAGGGCATCCAGCGTGGCGCCGCGATTGGCGCCGTCAAAAAAGAAATCCGTGTTCGGGGTAATCCGGAAGGGCGCCTCGGTCAATCCGTAGTGCTCAAGATACATCAATGGTTTCCCTGGTTCTTCATGCGTGCCAGCGTTTCAATGCGGCTGTATAGTGTCGTGCGATTGATGCCGAGCAGCTTGGCCGCCTGGCTCAGATTGCCCTGGGTAAGGCGCTGCGCCGCTTCGATGTAGGCCTCCTCCCAATGGTGCAGCGTGTCGTCGAGGCTGAAATGGCCTTGCCGTTGCAGATGTTGTTGCGCGGTGGCTATCAGTTCGCTCGGATCGTCACTCAACAGGATGCTTTGCGACTGCTCACCGGACGGGCTATCCAACTCCGACTCCAACTCGGGCAATGATACTGCGTGAGCGGGATATTTGGTGCTCAGACGGATCACGATGTTGCGCAATTCGCGCACATTGCCGGGGAATGCGTAGTTCATCCAGCGCTGCTCCGCGGCGTCCGTCAAAGTGAACGGGGCTTGGCCGGCCTGGTGCGCATAGAGAATCCGGAAGTGTTCGAGCAGCAACTGCTTGTCCTGACCCATCTCGCGCAGCGGCGGCACGCTGATGGAAAACACGCTGAGCCGGTGATACAGGTCCGCGCGGAAACGCCCCTTGCGCACTTCCTGGCGCAAATCGCGATTGGTTGCCGTGATGACACGCGCATGGGAAATGCGCGACTGGGTTTCGCCGACGCGCTGGAACTCGCCGTTCTCGAGAACGCGCAATAGTTTCGGTTGCAGGTCGAGCGGCAATTCGCCGATTTCGTCGAGAAACAGCGTACCGTTGCCGGCATCCTCGAAATAGCCGGATTTGTTGGCGACCGCGCCGGTGAATGCGCCCTTGGCATAACCGAACAGGGTGGGCTCGACCAGGGTGGGCGCAATTGCCGCGCAATTGAGGGCAAAGAAGGGGAGATTTCTCCTTTCGGTCTGGCGATGCAAGCAGCAATGGGCGACGATTTCCTTGCCGCTGCCCGACTCACCTTCGATCAGGACCGGAAATGGCGAACTGCCGTACTGCCGGGCCTGTTCGCGCAATTTCAAGATTGCCAGGCTCTCCCCGATCAGATCGCAGGTGCTGGTATGCGCCGCTTCTGCCTCTGCGGCATCTTCCGCGGCGCCGAAGGCCAGCACCTTGAACAAGATCTGCCGCAGCTTTTCCGGATCGGCGGGCTTGGCGACGAATTCCACGGCACCCAGGGCACGCGCATGCCGGCCTTGCATCTCTTCGTTCTGGCCGGACAGCACCACGATCTTCATGCTGGGCGAGTGCGCCAGCAGGTCCGAAATCAAGGCGAACCCTTCGTCCGGACGATGCGGCAAGGGCGGCAGGCCAAGATCGATCAAGGCCGCTTGGGGCGGATCGGATTTGCGCAGGCGTTCGATGCATTCGTTGCGCGAAGAAGCGACTGACACATCAAAATCCCTGCTGAGAAAATAGCTCAGCGTATCGGTAATCAAGGCATCGTCGTCGACGATCAACAACAAAGGTTTGCGTGCTGTGTCGCTCATGTTCTCCACGGCATGGTATGCCAAAACTCTGGCGCGCCAGAGTGCGTAGTGTGACATAAATCACCCCGGGGTAAATGCGGCCATCTGGTAGAATCCACGCGTATTTTTCACTATTGGAACGAATCCGTGGCATCCGCAACGACACCGTCCGACGACTGCTTGGTCAGAATCAACAAAGTCAGCTTTGCCTATGACCGGCGCCCGGTTCTTACGGATATCAACATGGAGATTCCGCGCGGCAAGATCGTGGCGATCATGGGCAGCAGCGGTTGCGGCAAGACCACAACCCTGCGCCTGATCGGCGGCCAGCTCAAGCCCACCAGCGGCGAGGTGCGCGTTAACGGGCAAGTGGTGCATACGCTGGACAGCGGCGGTCTCTATGAAATGCGCCGGCACATGGGCATGTTGTTCCAGTTCGGCGCCTTGTTCACCGACCTGTCGGTGTTTGACAACGTCGCCTTTCAGATGCGCGAACACACCGACCTTCCCGAAGACTTGATCAATGACCTGGTGATGATGAAATTGCATGCCGTCGGGCTGCGCGGCGCCCATCACCTCATGCCCTCCGAGCTTTCCGGCGGCATGGCGCGGCGTGTCGCCCTGGCCCGCGCGATCGCCCTGGATCCGATGCTGATCATGTACGACGAACCGTTTGCCGGTCTCGACCCGATTTCGCTGTCCATCATCGGCGAACTGATCCGCAGCCTCAACGATGCGCTCGGCGCCAGTTCCATCATCGTCACCCACGACGTCCAGGAATCACTGAAAATCGTCGATTACGTCTATTTTGTCTCTGCCGGAAAAATTGTTGCACAGGGTACCGCCGAAGAAATCAAGGCATCTGGAACGCCGTACGTGCACCAGTTCGTCTGGGGAGAGGCCGACGGCCCCGTGCCTTTCCACTACCCGGCGCCGGTGTATGGGGAGCAGATCATGGAGCAGGCGGGTCATGCCTAATTCATCCAAGCCCTCTCCTTTCACCGACAAGCTGGTGCAATTCCTGACCCGGCTAGGCCACAACTTCACCAGCCGCATCTGGCGCCTGGGGTTTGCCAGCCGCTTTTTCCTGGCCATTCTGTTGCTTTCGGGCACGGCCTTGCGGCGTTTTCATCTCACCATCCGCGAGATCTATTTCACCGGGGTACTGAGCCTGATCATCATCCTGGTATCCGGCCTGTTCGTCGGCATGGTGCTCGGCTTGCAGGGCTACGACACGCTGCAGCGCTACGGATCCAGTGAAGCGCTCGGGGTCCTGGTCTCATTGTCGCTGGTGCGCGAGCTGGGGCCGGTGGTTTCCGCCCTGCTCTTTGCCAGCCGCGCCGGTTCGGCAATCACCGCAGAAATCGGCCTGATGAAGGCGACCGAGCAGTTGTCCGCAATGGAGATGATGGCGGTCAATCCGATCGCCCGCGTCGTGGCGCCCCGCTTCTGGGCCGGCGTGGTGTCGATGCCCATGCTGGCAGCACTGTTTTCGGCGATGGGCATATTCGGCGGTTACCTGGTCGGCGTGCAACTGATCGGGGTCGACGAAGGCTCGTTCTGGTCGCAGATGCAGGCCTCAGTCGACTTTCGCGAAGATATTGTCAACGGCATCATCAAGAGCTGCGTTTTTGGCATAATCATCAGCTGGATTGCCGTGTTCGAGGGTTATGACGCCGAGCCGACCGCGGAAGGCGTTTCCGGCGCCACCACGCGCACCGTGGTGACTTCGTCGCTGGCAGTGCTTGCAGCCGATTTCGTACTGACCGCATTCATGTTCCGGGGGGCTTAATGAACCGTGCGACACTCGACCTGTGGGTCGGCATTTTTGTCACTATTGGCCTGGGCTCGCTGCTGTTTCTAGCGCTCAAGGTCGGCAATCTGGCTTCCAACAACGTTGGCGAAACATATCGGCTGGAGGCCAAGTTTGATAACATCGGCGGTCTGAAAGTGCGCGGAGCGGTCAAGAGCGCCGGCGTCGTGGTCGGGCGGGTTACGCAAATCCAGCTCGATCCGGAAGCGTTTGTCGCGGTTGTCAGCATGCATATCGACCACCGCTACAAATTTCCCCGCGACACTTTTGCCACCATTAACACCTCCGGATTGCTCGGGGAGCAATATGTCGGCTTTGAAGTCGGCGGCGAGACCCAGATGCTCAAGGATGGCGACCTGGTAAAGAAAACCCAGTCGGCGGTGGTGCTGGAAAAGCTCATCAGCCAGTTCATGTTCAACAAAGCCAGTGAAGATAACGGCGGCAGCAAGAAGTGATGCGGGGCTGCGCAACAAAAGGGACGGATTTGTGAGCAGAGTCTATTTGAAAGTTTTTCGCAACCTGGCGAGTCTGGCCATTGCCGGCGCCATGTTCGGGCTCCTCAGTGGCTGCGCTTCCACGGGCGTTCACAAAGACCCGCTGGAAGGCTACAACCGCGCCATGTTCGCCTTCAACGACGGGATTGATCGCGCCATCCTCAGGCCCGTTGCACAGGGTTATGTCGATGTCGTTCCGGTGACGCTGCGCACCGGCGTATCCAACTTTTACGGCAACATCGCCGATGTCTTCATTGCCGTGAACAATCTTCTGCAAGGCAAGCTGCCTGAAGCGGCAGGGGATATCGGCAGGGTGGCGGTGAATACGACCATGGGACTGCTCGGCGTGATTGATTTCGCCAGCGATTTCGGGCTGGAAAAACACGATGAGGATTTTGGCCAAACCTTTGGCCGTTGGGGCGTCGGCGACGGTCCCTACGTCATGCTGCCGATTCTCGGGCCGCGCACGATGCGCGACGCCTTCGCCCAGATTCTCGATTCGACGACTGATCCGGTCTTTCAGTTGAACGATGTCCCGACCCGCAATTCACTGGTGGTGATGCGCGCCGTCAGCGACCGGTCCGAGTACCTGGCTGCCGACAAGATTGTTCAGGAAGCTGCCCTCGACCGCTATGCCTACATTCGTGATGCTTACCTGCAGCGGCGGCGCAACCGGGTGTACGACGGTAATCCGCCGCGCCGGCTGGATGACGACGCACAGTTGGAGCCGCAGCACAGGTATGCCGCCCTGCAAACGGGTATGGATTCCCCCAACACGCCTTAAGAAGGAACTCGCATGAAATTTTCTGTTTTGCTGATGGCCTGTTTTGCCCTGCTGATGCCTGCCGTGACTGGGGCGCAACAACCGGCCAACCCGCCGGCCAACCTTGCGCCCGACCAGTTGATCAAGAATGTCTCCAACGAAGTGCTGGAAATCGTGCGCAAGGACAAGGATATCCAGGCCGGCAACAACAAGAAAATACTCGATCTGGTCGAGACCAAGGTCCTGCCGCATTTCAATTTCACGCACATGACCCAGCTTGCCCTGGCACGTGACTGGCGTGTTGCCAATCCGGCGCAGCAGAAAACCCTGACCGACGAGTTCCGCACCCTGCTGGTGCGCACCTACTCGAAGGCGCTGACCGAGTACAAGAATCAGGTCATCGAATTCAAGCCTTTCTCGCTCAAGAACGGCGAAACCGACGTGAAAGTGCGCACGCAGATCGTCCAGTCGGGCGCCAAGCCAATCTCTCTCGACTATTACCTTGAAATGCTGCCGCAGGGCTGGAAGGTCTACGACATCGAGGTCAGCGGCATCAGCCTCGTCACCAATTATCGCGATTCGTTCGCCAGCGAAGTGCGCAACAATGGCATCGACGGCCTGATCGCAACGTTGCAAACGAAAAACCGCAGCCTGGAGTCCAAGTGATCAACGTTGCCGGCGACCGGGTCGAAGTGTCCGGTGCCATGACCCTGACCGAAGCGAGCAAACTGCTGACGGAAGGAAACGCCACTCTGTCCAGCGCCGAAACTCTCTTCGACCTGAGTGCGGTGACCGCTGTCGATTCGTCATCCATTGCCGTGATTTTCGGCTGGTTGCGCGCAGCGCGCCAGCAAGGCAAGTCGATTCGTATCGTAGCTCCGCCGCAGGAACTGTTAAGTCTCTCCTCCGTCTACGGCGTGACCGAGCTATTGCCGCTCGCAGCCTGACGCGCCCGGCAGGCGCAAATTGTCGTCGATGATTCCCGCAATCCGAGCTCGGCAGGTGACCAAGCGCTTCGGCTCGGTCGTGGCTCTCGCGGGGGTCGACCTCGATGTCGAACAAGGCGAATTCTTCGGTCTGCTCGGTCCCAACGGGGCCGGCAAGACCACCTTGATCTCCGCCCTGGCCGGCCTGGTCCACCTGGACAGCGGGCAGATTGAAATCACCGGCCACGATGTCGTTCGCGACTATCGCCAGGCCCGCCGCCAGCTCGGGGTGGTGCCGCAGGAACTGGTGTTCGATCCATTCTTCAGCGTGCGCGAAACGCTCAATTTCCAGTGCGGCTACTTCGGCATCGGCCAGAGCCGGGAACGGGATGCA
Organism: Betaproteobacteria bacterium; assembly: GCA_016234745.1. GTDB lineage: Bacteria > Pseudomonadota > Gammaproteobacteria > Burkholderiales > Rhodocyclaceae > JACRAR01. The sequence continues at coordinate 41,915 of JACRAR010000059.1, forward strand.
TGGATCGACGAGATTCTCGAGAACCTCGATCTGACTTCCAAAGCCAACGCCAACATGCGCTCACTTTCCGGCGGCATGAAACGTCGCGTGCTGGTGGCACAGGCGCTGGTCCATCGCCCGCCGGTGATCGTGCTCGACGAACCCACCGCCGGAGTCGATGTCGAATTGCGCCAGACGCTCTGGCAGTTCATTCGCCGTCTCAATCGCGATGGCCACACCGTCGTACTCACCACGCATTATCTCGAGGAAGCGGAGAGTCTCTGTTCGCGCATCGCCATGCTCAAGGCCGGCCGAGTCGTCGCTCTGGATACCACGGCCAGCCTGCTGAAGCGCTTTTCGGCCCATGCCTTGCGGCTGCGCCTGGCCCCGGGCGCCGAACTGCCTCCGGCTCTGTCACAGCGCGCCGAGATCAAGGATTCCGTCTGTTCGATTGCTTTCGATCACTTTGCCGAGATCGAGCCTTTACTGGCCGAGCTGCGCAACAGCGGCTGCGGCCTGAATGAACTCGACATCGGCAAGCCCGACCTGGAAGAAGTATTCGTCCGGGTCATGCATGAACGGGGCGAGACGCGATGACCGGCTTCTCCACCTTGCTCTACAAGGAAGTGCTGCGTTTCTGGAAGGTCGGCTTTCAAACCGTTGCGGCGCCGGTCATCACGGCCTTGCTGTACCTGCTGATTTTCTCGCATGTCCTCGAAGCGCATGTGAAAGTCTATGAGAACGTGACCTACACGGCTTTCCTGATACCGGGGCTGGTGATGATGTCGGTGCTGCAGAATGCTTTCGCCAATTCCTCATCTTCGCTGATTCAGTCCAAGGTCACGGGGAGCATCATTTTCGTGCTGTTGCCGCCTATTTCCTATCAGGCGTTCTACCTCGCCTATGTGCTCGCGGCCGTGCTGCGCGGCCTTTCGGTTGGCGTCGGGGTGCTGCTGGCCACCCTGTGGTTCGCCCCGCTGGATTGCCGCGAACCGCTCTGGATCATCGCTTTTGCCTTCCTCGGCGGCGGCATCCTGGGCAGCCTCGGCATGATTGCCGGCATCTGGGCGGACAAGTTCGACCAGCTTGCGGCCTTCCAGAATTTCATCATCATGCCGCTCACCTTTCTTTCCGGCGTGTTCTACTCCATTCACTCGCTACCTCCATTCTGGCAGCGGGTCTCGCACTGGAATCCGATTTTTTACATGATCGACGGCTTCCGCTACGGTTTTTTCGGGATTTCCGACGTCTCCCCATGGATGAGCCTGTGCATTGTCGCGGTCTGCTTCGCGCTGTTGTCCGCCTTGACGCTGGTCATGCTGAAGCGCGGTTATAAATTAAGGGCTTGAGGAAAATACATCATGCTGGATCCAAAACAAATTGAGAAATGGATTGCCGCGGGCATGGCCTGCGAGCATCTCTCGATCGAGGGCGACGGGCAGCATTTTGCTGCAGTCATCGTCAGCGCCGAATTTGCCGGGCTGAACCGCGTCAAGCGCCAGCAACGCGTTTATGCCCTGATTCGCGACAAACTCGATTCGGGCGAATTGCATGCCTTGTCGATGCAAACCCTGACGCCCGAAGAGTGGCAAGACAGGCAAGCCCATGGATAAGCTGCTGATCGAAGGCGGCGTGCCCCTCCGCGGCGAAGCAGGGATTTCCGGCGCCAAGAACGCCGCCCTGCCCATTCTGTGCGCGGCGCTGCTCGCGCGCGAACCCTTGACCCTGACCAATGTTCCCAAACTCAACGATGTCGGCACCATGCTCAAGCTGCTGGCGCAGATGGGCGTCAAAGTCAGCCGCGACGGGGCCACGGTCACGCTCGACGCTGCCGAACTCAACAACCCCGTAGCACCCTATGAACTGGTCAAGACCATGCGTGCCTCGATCCTGGTGCTGGGACCGTTGACCGCCCGTGCCGGCGAAGCCCGGGTATCCCTGCCGGGCGGCTGCGCCATTGGCGCGCGCCCGGTCGATCAGCACATCAAAGGGCTGACCGCAATGGGGGCCGAGGTCAACGTCGAACATGGTTACGTGCATGCCAAAGTGACGCGCCTCAAGGGGGCGCGATTGTTCACCGACATGGTGACCGTGACCGGCACCGAGAACCTCATGATGGCCGCCTGCCTGGCCGATGGCGAAACGGTGATCGAGAACGCCGCGCGCGAACCGGAAGTGGTCGATCTGGCCAATTGCCTGGTCAGCATGGGTGCGCAGATTTCCGGCGCAGGCAGCGATGTGATCCGCATCCGCGGCGTTGACCGACTGCATGGAACAACCCATCGCATCATGCCCGATCGCATCGAAACCGGCACCTATCTTTGCGCCGCGGCAGCCAGCGGCGGCGCGGTGCGCCTGACCGGCACCTCGACCAGTTACCTCGACGCCGTCATCGACAAGCTCATGGATGCCGGCTGCGAGATTCAGGGCGAGCGCGACGCGATCAACCTCAAGGCGCCGCAGCAACTGCAGGCGGTGAGCCTGCGCACTTCGCCCTACCCGGCCTTCCCGACGGACATGCAGGCCCAGTTCATGGCCTTGAACACCATCGCCGATGGCACCGCGATCATCCGCGAAACCATCTTCGAGAACCGTTTCATGCACGCCGTCGAATTGATCCGGCTCGGCGCCAACATCAAGATCGACGGCAACACCGCCGTGGTCAAGGGCGTGGCCAAGCTCGACGGCGCCACGGTGATGGCGACTGATCTGCGTGCCTCGGCCAGTCTCGTCATCGCCGGTTTGGTGGCGCAAGGCGAAACGCTGATCGAACGCATCTACCATCTCGACCGCGGCTATGAGCGGCTGGAGCAGAAACTGCTCGCACTCGGCGCCAGGGTGCGGCGGGTCAAGTAGCTGCTGCGCTAGAATTCTGTTTTAACCTACGGATCATCCCTTGAACGGCATAACCATAGCCCTGTCGAAGGGCCGCATCTTCGAGGAAACCCTGCCCCTGCTCGCAGCGGCGGGCATCGTGCCGAGCGAAAACCCGGAGACCTCGCGCAAGCTCATCATCGCCACCAACCGCAACGAGGTGCGCGTCGTGATCGTGCGCGCTTCCGACGTGCCGACCTATGTCCAGTACGGCGCCGCCGATCTCGGCATCGCCGGCAAGGATGTGCTGCTCGAACATGGCGGCATGGGCCTGTATCAGCCACTCGATTTGAAGATCGCCAAATGCCGCATGTGCGTGGCGGTTCCGGCGGGCTTTGATTATGCAGCGGCAGTCCGCACCGGGGCGCGCTTGCGCGTTGCGACCAAGTACATCAACACGGCACGCGAGCACTTCGCCACCAAGAGCGTGCATGTCGATCTGATCAAGCTGTATGGCTCGATGGAACTGGCGCCGCTGGTCGGCCTGGCCGATGCCATCGTCGATCTGGTGTCGAGCGGCAGTACGCTCAAGGCCAACAATCTGGTTGCGGTCGAGGACATCATGCCGATTTCCTCGCGCCTGGTCGTGAATCAGGCGGCGCTCAAAATGAAGCGCGAGATGCTGCAGCCGCTGATCGATGCCTTTGCGGAAGCAACCAACGCTGCGGGAGCGGTCCGATGACCTGGATCAAGCTGCGCCGCTGGGCCACGCGCGAGGAAGGATTCCTCGCCCGGCTCGATGCGCTGCTGGCCTTCGAAAGCGCCACCGACGCAGGCATCGAATCCGCCGTCGCTGAAATTCTTGCCAGCGTGCGCAGCCAGGGCGACATCGCGGTGATCGATTACACGCGGCGTTTCGATCATTTGCGCGTTGATGCCATGGCTGAACTGGAATTGGCCCCGGCAGAACTGCGCGCCGCCTATGAACATTTACCGCAAGAACAGCGCCTCGCCCTGGAACAGGCGGCCGAGCGCATCCGCAGCTATCATCAGCGGCAGTTGGCGGAATCCTGGGAATACACGGAAGCCGACGGCACCCGGCTCGGTCAGAAAATCACCGCGCTCGATCGCGTCGGACTGTATGTGCCGGGCGGCAAGGCCGCCTATCCGTCTTCAGTGCTGATGAACGCGCTGCCGGCCAAGGTCGCCGGAGTCAGGGAAATGATCATGGTGGTGCCCACGCCGAACGGTGAGCGGAACCTCCTCGTACTCGCCGCCGCTCACCTGGCCGGCGTCGATCGGGTATTCAGCATCGGCGGTGCGCAGGCGATCGCAGCGCTGGCCTACGGCACCCAGACCATACCGCAGGTGGACAAGATCGTCGGCCCCGGCAATGCCTATGTCGCCGCCGCCAAGCGCCGTGTCTTCGGCGTGGTCGGCATCGACATGGTCGCCGGCCCTTCGGAGGTGCTGGTGATCGCCGACGCCAGCGCCAATCCGGACTGGGTGGCGATGGACCTGTTCGCCCAGGCCGAGCACGACGAGCTGGCGCAGTCGATCCTGCTCTGCCCGGATGCCGCATTCATCGACAAGGTCGAAACCAGCATCGCCAAACTGTTGCCGACCATGCCGCGGGAAAAAGTGATTGCCGCCTCTCTCACCGGCCGCGGCGCCCTGATCGAAGTCGCCAGCCTGGATGAAGCCTGCACTCTGGCCAACCGCATCGCGCCGGAACACCTGGAACTGGCGGTGGCCGAACCGCGCCTGCTGCTGGACAGGATTCGCCATGCTGGCGCCATCTTCCTCGGGCACCATGCCAGCGAGTCGCTCGGCGACTATTGCGCCGGCCCCAACCACGTGCTGCCCACCTCGCGCAGCGCACGCTTTTCCAGCCCGCTGGGGGTGTACGATTTCCAGAAGCGCAGCAGCCTGATCGAAGTCTCCGCGGCGGGCGCCCAGACGCTCGGTCCGATCGCCGTGACGCTGGCGCTGGGCGAGGGGCTCAACGCTCATGCGCAAGCGGCGAAGTTTCGCTTAAAGAACCCGAAATGACCGAACTCCTGCTCAACCCCGAACTCTGGATCGCCTTCTTCACGCTGACGGCGCTGGAACTCATTCTCGGCATCGACAACATCATCTTCATCGCCATCCTGGTCGACAAACTGCCGCGCGCCAAGCGCGAGATCGCCCGGCGGCTCGGCCTGTTCCTGGCGATGTTCATGCGCATCGGATTGCTGCTGCTGCTGTCCTGGATCGTCGGCCTCACCGAACCGGTATTCACGCTGCTGGGACACGGCGTCTCCGGGCGCGACCTGATCCTGATCGGCGGCGGCCTGTTCCTGATCTGGAAAAGCACGGGCGAAGTGCATCAACTGCTCGAAGGCGAAGAAGGCGAGGCTTCGCGCCAGGTGGCGTCGAACTTTGCCGGCGTCATCCTGCAGATCATGGTGATCGACATCGTCTTCTCGCTCGATTCGATCATCACCGCCGTCGGCATGGTCAGCGAAGTGGCGGTGATGATCGCCGCGGTGGTCGCTTCGGTGGGGCTGATGATGCTGTTTGCCGGCGGCATCGGCCGCTTCGTCTCCGACCACCCGACCATCAAGATGCTGGCGCTGTCCTTCCTCGTGGTCATCGGTGTGGTGCTGATTGCCGATGGTTTCGGCCATCATGTGCCGAAAGGCTACATCTACTTCGCCATGGCTTTTTCGGTCGGCGTCGAAATGCTCAACATCCGCATGCGCAAGAAGCACATGAAACCTGTCGAACTGCGCGAGCCGTATACCCGCGAAAAAAGCTGATCGGTAGTCTTGCCGTGTGCGGCCCCAAGGTGGAACCGCCGCCTCATGCGCTCCCGCCCTGCGGGTTCCCTTGCGACGAAACGCTCGCCGGCCGAGTCTGCAAACTCTTCCGCCTCTCCGGCCAGTGGTGAGGCAGAAAAATCACGCGGCTGACCACAGGTAAAGAGCAGATAACCGCCGCTTTTTGTCCATGGCCACTTGTGGTTTTCTTCAAAATGATGGCTGCCCATCGCCAAGAATCTGAAGCGCGTAGATTATAGTGACCAGACTCCTACTTAATCCGGCGATACGATTTCTTCACAAAGCAGCAAATGCCAAACTATCAGAAGGTTGAAAGTACCGACATTGAAATCGGCGCGCCGCTTCAGAAAGCGCTCTACGACAAGAATGGCATCCTGCTGATCAAGGCGGGAGGGATAATCGCCTCCGAGAGTCATCTGAGCATTCTTTTTGAGAAGGAAATTTTCTGCGAGGGTAGCGAAGACGCGAACACCTGGATTTCGCCACCGACTGACCAAATTACCGAAGCTACCAACACCTTTTCAGCACTCGATAACGCGAAAATCAAATTGAACCGGGCCTTCGATCTTTTCCGGAGAGGGAAGGCCAAGGAGGAATTCCTGCCCCGTATCAAGGAGATCGCCCTTTCCCTTCAGCAGGCATGCCTGCACGACAAGGACGCAGCCATCGCCAACCTGCATCTGGATTACGATACCCCCTACGCAGTCGTCCATCACCTCCAGGCGGCAATTCTGTGCGAAATTGTGGGGAAGCGACTCGGCGTCAAAGAGGAAGCCAGACTGAAGTTGGTGCAGGCGGCTCTGACGCACGACATCGATCTGCTCGACATCCAGCATCTCCTCGATCGGTACACCTTGCCCTTGCCGAACCAGTACGCGGAGAGAATCCGCAATCATCCTAAGGCAAGCGCCAAGGCACTGCAAGAGTTGGGCGTAACCGACAAGAACTGGCTCGATGCCGTCGAACATCATCATGAACGTCTGGATGGGTCTGGCTATAGCGACTCGCTCGCCGGTGATTCAATCAGAATTCCCACTCGAATCCTGGCGATAGCCGACATCTACAGCGCCATGATTCGGGACCGCCCCAACCGGAAGGCCATCCTCACCAAGGAGGCGCTTCGCAAACTAATGATGGACCATGGCGGCAAGAATGATGCGCGCCTGACCCAGATACTCATCAAGGAAATTGGTGTGTTCCCGTCAGGGGTCATTGTTCAATTGGCCGACAAAGAGATCGCGGTGGTCAAACATCGGGAGGAGAATGGCGTCTTCCCGATTGTCTATGCTTTCATCGACCCGTCAGGCAATCCCATGCTCACGCCGGAAAGACGTGACACAGCAAAGCCGGAGAACAAGATCAAGAGCATTCTGCCGTTCGCAGATTACCGGGGCAGCATTGCCATTATTCGTAACCTCTGGATCAATCCACCTGCCTAAGGAATCGCTATGCCCATGTTCAACTGGGAAACCAAATATGCGATCGGCCATGCTGAGGTCGACAGCCAGCATCAGGACTTGATTGCGGTCATGAACCACCTGTACGAACTGCTGACCTCGGCGCCCCGGGACGTGAATAGCCAGGCTGAGCGCATTATTAATGAACTCGCGCTCCACGTATCGACCCATTTTGCTTATGAGGAAGACCTTATGGTCCGGATCGGCTATCCCACCGAAAAGATTGCCCAGCATGCCGCCATTCACAACGACATGCTTGCCAAGGTCCAGTCCATAGTCGCAGCTCATCGCAGCGGAGATGCCAGAGCGTTGGAAGATCTTCTGCCTCTGCTTTATGGCGAGTGGCTCATCGATCACATCTGCGAAAAAGACATGGACTTTAGCGGCTACCTTTGAGGAAGAATGGATGCAAAGGGTGAATCTACGGCCGGTCGGTTGAATCGTTCATCAGAGGGGAATCGAAACTTGATCGACTGACTCAGTATCAAGAGCTTTGCATAAGCAGTAGCCCGTTTAACAAAACAACAAACGCCAATATTCATCCACCAACAAAATTGAGATAAGGGGGGAGTAGTTATGGAGTGGAAACCTGAACATTCAGTAGGCATCCGGGAAATCGATGACCAGCATAAGAAAGTGATAGAGATCATTGCAAGGATTGAGCGGTCCATCAACAACCAGCGTGGATGGCGGGAAATTGTTTACGATGTTGTTGATCTCAGAGTTTTCGGAAGAAATCATTTCGAGTTTGAAGAGGGACTAATGCGAATGTATGGCTTTCAAGAATACGAAAAGCATGCCCAGGAACATCAGTATTTTTTTACAAGGCTGGCAGAAATTGAAAGCAAATCCACTTACGGTTTAGCCGAAAGCGAACTACTCAAGTTCCTGCGTGACTGGCTGAAGAATCATATTCTTCAGGAAGACAAGGACTATGCGGACCATATCCTGTCTGGTGCTTCAGTCATAAGGTCGAATGTGACGAAGTGACTGTTGTGAAATCAGAAAGCTGAATTTTCTGCTGTTCTGTTTGCAACCATGCTGCGCACGCTGGGGCGACGTGGCGTCGGCCGGGGATATCCGGGCCTGCTGTTTGAGCGTAGGAGCCCGCAGGGCGGAAGCACATCAAGCGTCGGCACGGCCTGTTGCAGGCCGACGCTCATTAAGTACGGTAGTCTTTAGCCGAGGATCGCTCGCAGCGCATCAACCAGCAGCTGACACTGTTCCTCAGTGCCGATGCTGATGCGCAAAAACTGTTCGATGCGCGGCTGCCTGAAATGGCGCACGATGATGCTGCGCTCGCGCAGTGCCATCGCCAGCCCGGCCGCATCGTGACCCGGCTGGCGTGTGAAAATGAAGTTGGCCGCCGACGGCAGCACCTCGAAGCCAAGATCCCGCAGTTGCCCGACCAGTGTCTCACGGCTGGCGATGACGGCCTGCCGCGTCTGTTCGAAATAGGTGCAATCCTCGCAGGCGGCCACCGCTCCGGCAATTGCCAGACGGTCGAGCGGATAGGAGTTGAAGCTGTTTTTTACGCGCTCGAGCGCTTCGATGAGGTGGCTTTGGCCAAACGCAAAACCGACCCGCAGACCGGCCAGCGCGTGGGACTTGGACAGGGTCTGCACTACCAGCAGGTTGGGGTATTTCCGGATCAGGGAGACGGCCGAAGCCAGTTCTTCGTTAAAGGCGATGTAAGCCTCGTCGATGACCACCACGGATTCGGTATTGGCGACGAGCAGGCGCTCGATCTCCGCCAGAGCAACAAGACAGCCGGTGGGTGCATTCGGGTTGGGAAAAATGATGCCGCCGTTGGGCCGCAGATAATCGTCGATGCGAATCTCGAAATCCGTGCCAAGCGATACGGCGATATGTTCGATGCCATACAGCTTGCAATAGGATGGATAGAAGCTGTAGGTGATGTCCGGGAACAACAGCGGTTGCGCATGCTTGAGCAAGGCCTGGAAAACATGGGCGAGCACTTCATCGGAACCGTTGCCGACGAACACCTGCTGCGCGTCTATGCCCTGAAATTTGGCTGCCGCCTGCTTCAGGCGATCGGCATTCGGGTCGGGATACAGGCGCAAAGTTCCGCCATCTTCGCCGATTTCGCCACGCAGGGCCTGCAGCACCCGCGGCGAGGGCGCGTAAGGATTCTCGTTGGTATTGAGCTTGACGAGGTTGGCGAGCTTGGGCTGTTCGCCAGGCACGTAGGGAGAGAGATCGACAACGACATCGCTCCAGAATTTGCGCTTTGAGTTCATTGCGGTATTGCGACACTCAGTAAAACATCACCAAACCGGATGGTAACAAGCGGCGCCTGCCTGTGGTAAAAAAACCAAGCTAGTTGTTTTCCCCATTGTCTTTTCATGTAACTTTGCGTAACGTTGCGATTTTCGCCCACTTCAAGACCAGACCATGCGGCAAGGGGAAATCACACGCAAGACACTCGAGACCCAGATTTCCGTTCGTCTTGATCTCGACGGCTCGGGCCGTTCCCAACTGGCTACCGGCATCGGCTTCCTCGATCACATGCTCGACCAGATCGCCCGCCATGGCATGCTCGATCTTGAAATCAAGGCTAGCGGCGATCTGCACATCGATGCCCACCATACGGTCGAAGACATCGGCATCACTCTCGGCCAGGCGCTCGCCCAGGCCGTCGGCGACAAGCAGGGGCTGCGCCGCTATGGGCATGCCTATGTGCCGCTGGACGAAGCCTTGTCGCGCGCCGTGGTCGATCTGTCGGGACGACCCGGCCTGGTGTTCGAGGTCGATTTTGCCCGAGCGCTGATCGGCGAGTTCGATGTCGACCTGATCCACGAGTTCTTCCAGGGCCTTACCAATCACGCCGCGATCAGCCTGCACATGGACAATCTGCGCGGCGACAATGCCCACCATCAAGCCGAAACCCTGTTCAAGGCGTTTGGCCGGGCGCTACGCATGGCCGTCGAGCACGATCCGCGCGCCGCCGGCACGGTACCTTCCACCAAGGGCAGCCTTTGACACTTTCGCCTCGGATACGTCCATGAGTTGCACTGTGGCAGTTGTGGATTACGGCATGGGCAACCTGCGCTCGGTCGCCAAGGCGATCGAGCATGTTGCGCCCAAGGATCGCGTGCTGATCACTTCGAACGCGGCCGAGATTGCCGGCGCCGATCGCGTTGTCGTTCCCGGGCAGGGCGCCATGCCCGACTGCATGCGCGAGTTGGAAATGCGCGGATTGCGCGATGTCGTGGTGCGGGCCGCGCAGAAACAGCCTTTCCTCGGAATTTGCGTCGGCTTGCAAATGCTGTTCGGCCATGCCGAGGAAGGCGGCGTCATGGGACTGGACATTTTGCCCGGACGGGTGCCGCGCTTCCCGCGCAATATCACCGCGAAACCAGGTGGCGACCGCCTGAAGGTGCCGCACATGGGCTGGAACCAGGTCAATCAAACGCAAGATTCCAATCCTCATGCGCTTTGGCACGGCATTCGCGACACGGCGCGCTTCTATTTCGTGCATAGCTATTTCGTCGAACCCGCACAACCCAGCCTGATCGCCGGCACGACCGATTACGGCATCCCCTTTACCAGTGCGGTGGCTCGCGATAATATCTTCGCTGTGCAATTTCACCCGGAAAAAAGCGCGCGCGACGGCCTGGCACTGCTGGCCAATTTCATGAGTTGGAATCCCTGACCCGATCATTCTCACCTCCCTTATTTTCGCCTCCCTTACTTCGCATTCCCTCATCACGCATCCCCTCATCACGCATCCCCTCATCTCGCCTCCATTCACTCCGCTATGTTGCTGATACCCGCAATCGACCTCAAGGATGGACATTGTGTCCGCCTCAAACAGGGCGCCATGGAAGATGCCACGGTGTTCTCCGAAGACCCCGCGGCGATGGCCCGCCACTGGATTGCACAGGGTGCGCGCCGGCTGCATCTGGTCGACCTGAACGGCGCCTTCGCCGGCAAGCCGAAGAACGAACCGGCGATCAAGGCGATTCTGAAGGAAGTCGGTACGGAAATTCCCGTGCAGCTCGGCGGTGGCATTCGCGATCTCGACACCATCGAGCGCTGCCTGGACGATGGACTCACCTATGTCATCATCGGCACCGCCGCAGTCAAGAATCCTGGCTTCCTGCACGATGCCTGCAGCGCGTTTCCCGGCCATATCATCGTCGGACTGGATGCCAAGGACGGCAAAGTCGCGGTGGACGGCTGGTCGAAAATGACCGGGCACGATGTCATCGACCTGTCCAAAAAGTTTGAGGATTACGGCGTGGAAGCGGTGATCTACACAGACATCGGGCGCGATGGCATGCTCTCCGGCATCAATATCGAAGCCACCGTCAAGCTGGCCCAGGCGCTGCATATTCCCGTCATCGCCAGCGGCGGCATCGCCAATATCAAGGACATCAAGGCGCTTTGCGCGGTCCAGGACGAAGGCATCAGCGGCGCGATCACAGGTCGCGCCATCTACGAGGGCAAGCTCGACTTCAAGAAAGCCCAGGCCGAAGCCGACAAGCTTTCCGAACATCACTAATGCTCGCCAAGCGCATCATCCCCTGCCTGGATGTCAATGCCGGGCGCGTCGTCAAGGGCGTCAATTTCGTTTCCCTGCGCGATGCGGGCGATCCGGTCGAAATCGCCCGGCGCTACGACGAGCAAGGCGCCGATGAGCTCACTTTCCTGGATATCACCGCCAGTTCCGACCAGCGCGACATCATCCTGCATGTCGTGGAGCAGGTTGCCGAGCAAGTCTTCATTCCGCTGACTGTGGGCGGCGGCGTGCGTGCCGTGGCCGATGTGCGCCGTTTGCTCAATGCCGGCGCCGACAAAGTCAGCATGAACACCGCCGCGGTGGAGAATCCGCAGCTGGTCGCCGACGCTTCGGGCAAGGTCGGCAGCCAGTGCATCGTGGTCGCCATCGATGCCAAGCAATCCGAACCGGGCCGTTGGGAAGTATTCACTCACGGTGGCAGGCGCGGCACTGGGCGCGATGCCATCGCCTGGGCACAGCAGGTGCAGGCGCTGGGCGCCGGCGAAATCCTGCTCACCAGCATGGACCGCGACGGCACCAAGAACGGTTTCGACCTGGAACTGACGCGTGCCGTGTCGGAAGCGGTCGATATCCCGGTCATCGCCAGCGGTGGCGTGGGCAATCTGCAGCATCTGGCCGACGGCGTGATCAAAGGCAAGGCCGATGCCGTGCTGGCCGCAAGCATTTTCCATTACGGCGAATTCACCGTGCGCGAAGCCAAGGAATTCATGTTTTCGAAAGGCATAGAGGTAAGGCTATGAGTAATTGGCTCAACCAGGTCAAATGGGACGAACAGGGGCTGGTGCCGGTCATCGCGCAGGATGCCGCGAGCGGTGAGGTACTGATGTTTGCCTGGATGAACCGCGAGGCGCTCGAGCGCAGCGCCGAATGCGGCGAAGCGATCTACTGGTCGCGTTCGCGGCGCAAGCTCTGGCACAAGGGTGAGGAATCAGGCCACACCCAGATCATCCGCGAAATGCGCACCGACTGCGACAACGACGTGATCCTGCTGAAGATCGAGCAAACCGGCGGGATCGCCTGTCACACGGGTCGGCGCAGCTGCTTCTTCCAGAAATTCGAAAACGCGGCCTGGCAGGAAGTCGAGCCGGTCCTGAAAGACCCAAAGACCATCTACAAATAGCGCGGCAGCCCTACTTGCGGTTGAATTCCTCGATACAGCGGTTCAGGTTGTTGTCGATATTGCCTGCACCCAGCTTGCAATTCCCGGTTTTTTGCGGCGTGCCGGGTCTTGCCCGGGAGACACCCGAGGCTGCGGCAGCAGTCTCCTGAATCGCGGCTTCCTTCGCTTCACGGGCAGCCTCCTCAGCTTCAAACTCGCTGATGCGCTGACGGTACTGCTTGTTCTCATCACGGTACTTGGCTTCTGATTCCAGGAGATGGGTATGCTGCCTTTCCAACTGGCTGATTTCGTCTCTCTGGTCGTCGATTTTCTTGGCCTGGTTGGTCACCATCGTGGACAACAGCAGAAAAGAAAAGATCATGCCCACCACACAACCGATGATCAGTACCAGGATGTAAAGCAGAATCACGTGAAACGTGCTGTGCGGATGGGCTTCGGCGACGGCTTCCTGAGGCTTTTCAACGGCCTTGCTTCGTTCTTCACGCGGCTTGCTCTTGGCGCGGCTTTCCTCGCGTCCCTCGTGCGCCTCGTCCTGCCCCTCGGCAGGGGTTATCTCGCTGTCGGAATCGGCGGCGCGTTTTCTCAAGCGCTGCAAGACGCCGCTGAAAGCGTCGATGACTTTCACCTCACCGCTCAGCAAGACATGTTTCGGACGCCTGAAAATGCGGCCGATACCCGCCGTTGCACCTTTCAGCCGGTCCAATAGCGAGCTTTTCTCTGGCGCAGTCTCTGCCGCGGTTTCCTCCGAGCCTTCTTTCTTCTGGTCTCCCTCAGCCTGCATCTAGCCTCCGATCATGAGAGCCAAATCAACCCGCTTGGGGCCGCCATTATGGTTTGCGGCTCGCAGGCAGTATGATTCGGGTTGTGCCCGCTCGACAGGCTTGGCCATGCCGCTCCGGCCTCTGGCGTGACTCTGTTGGGCAGCGCAGACTATTGTAGCGTTTCGCCTGCGTCAGGATAGGGAAACTTTCACGGGAGCTTATATGATCGACCTCGAAATCATGCATCGCGTCCAGGCCACCCTGGCCGAACGCAAGGGCTCTGCGCCCGAGTCGTCCTACGTCGCCAGCCTGTATGCCAAGGGCACCGACAGCATTTGCAAGAAGGTGGCGGAAGAAGCTGCCGAAACCATCATGGCCGCCAAGGATGGCGACCGCCTGCACCTGGTGCGCGAAGTCACCGACTTATGGTTCCACAGCATGATCCTGCTCGCGCACAACGGCTTGGGCGTGGATGACGTGCTGGCTGAATTCCGGCGGCGCGAAGGCATCTCCGGCATAGATGAGAAAAACTCGCGCACTGCGGGGGGCGCATGAACGATTGTCTCTTCTGCAAAATCGCCGCTGGCGCAATCCCCAGCAAGAAAGTCTATGAGGATGAGGATATTTTCGCCTTTCATGACATCAACCCGGTCACGCCAGTGCATTTCCTGATCATCCCCAAACTGCATATTCCTTCCTTGGTCGAAGCTGAACTGCAGCACGTCGCCGTGCTCGGCAAGATGCTCGCCTTGTCCGGCCGTCTGGCACGCGAGCAAGGGCTGCCGGACGGCTTTCGCAGCATCATCAATACCGGACGGATCGGCCGGCAAGAGGTGTATCATTTGCACATGCACATCCTGGGCGGGCCGCAACCGCTCGGCACAATGATCCCTAGATAAGGAGACACACATGGGCAGCTTGAGCATTTGGCACTGGCTGATCGTACTGGTAATCGTGATGTTGGTATTTGGCACCAAGAAGCTGCGCAATATCGGCTCGGACCTGGGCGGGGCCGTCAAAGGCTTCAAGGAAGGCATGCGCGACGGCACTGCGGAAAAAACCACGGGTGTTGAGCCTGCCCCGCAAAGCGGCCACACCCTCGAAGGCGAGATCAAGGAAAAGGTCAAGAGTTAGTACCCCGGAATAATAAACGGGCATTCACCCCTTTCTTTCGAGCTTCCCGGTCCCCTTCGCATGTTTGACGTCGGTTTTTCCGAACTGGTAGTCATCGCCCTGGTGGCGCTGATCGTCATCGGCCCCGAACGCCTGCCCAAGGTCGCCCGGACCATCGGCATTTTGCTGGGTCGCCTGCAGCGCTACGTGAATGATGTGAAATCCGACATCAACCGCGAAATTCAGCTCGACGAGCTGAAAAAACTGCAGGAACAGGTGGCCAGCGAGACGCGCGAATTCGAAACCTCGCTGCACCAGGAAATGCATTCCGTCGAAAGCACCCTGAACCAGAGCATAGCCCCGCCGGACAATGCACCTGTCGCGGACGACCCGGCAAGCCCTGCGGCACTGCCGTCGCTTGAGGATGTCATGTCAGCCGCTGCGACGACTGAGCCTGTCCCTTCCGACCCTCTTGCTTCAGGCAACGCCACGAAGGTCGAAAGTGCCCAAGCCAGCCATGTCTGAGATTCAGGAAAGCTTCTTCTCCCACCTGATCGAATTGCGCGATCGCCTGATCCGGTCGATCGTGGCGGTGATCGTGGTGTTTCTCTGTCTGGTCCCCTGGGCCCGCGAGATCTACACCCTGCTGGCCAAGCCCATGCTGGCCGCTCTGCCGCAAGGAGGACAGATGATCGCCACCGATGTCGCCGGCGCTTTCTTCGTGCCGATGAAGGTCACGCTGATGCTGGCTTTCCTCATCGCCTTGCCCTATGTGCTGTATCAGGCCTGGGCTTTCGTTGCGCCCGGCCTGTATGCGCACGAGAAAAGACTCACCCTGCCACTGCTGGTTTCCAGCGTCTTCCTGTTTTTCACCGGGATGACGTTCGCCTATTTCATCGTTTTTCCGACAGTGTTTGTCTTCGTCAACCAGTTCGCGCCAGAGGGCGTGGCGGTCATGACCGACATCGACAAGTATCTGTCGTTCGTCATGTCGACCTTTCTGGCTTTCGGCATCACCTTCGAAGTGCCGGTCCTGGTCATCGTGCTGGTCATGACCGGCTTGGTCAGCGTGGACAAGCTCAAGGAGATCAGGCCCTACGTGATCGTCGGCGCCTTTGTGGTTGGCGCGGTATTCACGCCCCCCGACGTGTTGTCGCAATTCCTGCTGGCGCTTCCGCTTTGGCTGCTCTACGAGCTAGGCATCATCATCGCGAGCTTCATCTCCCGGCCGGCAAAAGCGGCGCTGCCCTCGGAAGCAGACCAGGGATAGGTTCTTATTCGGCGTTGGGCTTCGGCCGCTTGGCAATCGCCACGGTCAGATCGACTTCCTTGCCGGCGCGGCGCAGCTTGATCTGCGTCTGCTGTCCCGGTGTTTGCGCCGAAATGAGTTCGATCATGCTTTGCGCATCGCCGACCGGCTTGCCGGCCACCGCCAGCAGAATATCGCCCGGCCGGATTCCGGCGCGGTCGGCGGGACTGCCGCGCATCACGCCGGCGATCAACGCGCCCTGGGTATTCGGCAACTTGAACGATTCCGCCAGTTCCTCCGTGATTTCCTGGACTTCGACACCGATCCAGCCGCGCGTCACCGAACCCGCACGAATGATCTGTTCCATGACGCTTTTTGCCAACGATACCGGGATGGCGAATCCGATACCCATCGAACCACCACTTTGCGAAAAGATCGCAGTATTGATGCCGACCAGATGGCCATTCGAGTCGACCAGCGCACCGCCAGAGTTGCCGGGATTGATGGCGGCATCGGTCTGGATGAAATTTTCGAACGTGTTGATGCCCAGGTGCGAGCGGCCAAGTGCGCTGACGATGCCATGCGTGACGGTCTGGCCGACGCCGAACGGGTTGCCGATGGCCAGCACCACATCGCCAACGCGCAAGGATTCTGCAGCTGCAAATGTCACGGCGGGCAGCTTGCTGCCATTGCCAATATCCAGCCGGACCACCGCCAGATCGGAATCCGGGTCGGAGCCGACCACGCGCGCCTTGAGCTTGCGTCCATCCTGGGTGGCGATCTCGATCTCGTCGGCCGCCTCGACCACGTGGTAATTGGTGAGGATGTAACCGTCGGCGCTGACGATGACGCCGCTGCCCAGGCCGGAACGGCGCTGCGGCTGCATGTCGAAGCGATCACCGAAAAAATGCCGGAAGAACGGATCATTCAGGAACGGATTGCGCGGCGTCTTGATTTCCTGGCTGGTGTAGATATGCACCACGGAAGGCAGCGCCCGCTTCGCCGCGTCGCTGTATGAGCCCACCTTGCGCGCATCGGCGCCGGTGCCTGGCGCTGCCTCCTGGACCGAAACGATGCTGGTCGTGCCGCCCGGGGTGGCGCGCGTCAGCCATTCCGGCTTGAGGGTCTGCAGAACGAACAACACGGCCACGCAGAGCGTGACGGTTTGCGCAAAAATCAGCCAGAGTCGGTGCATACTTCGCTATCCTAGATTGCCTGAGGGTTGGAGAATGTCCATGCAGCGCGATGATCTTGCACGTTATCTCGATGAACGCCTGGAAGCAGCACGCTTCCGAGATTATTGCCCAAACGGCCTGCAAGTGGAAGGCCGGGCGCAAGTGCAGCGCGTCATTTGCGGTGTCACCGCCTGTCAGGCGCTGATCGACACCGCCGTTGTCAACCAAGCCGATGCCGTGCTGGTGCATCACGGCTGGTTCTGGAAATCCGAGGACCAGCGCATCCTGGGCTTTCGCAAGCGCCGCCTGGCAACGTTGCTGGCCCATGACATCAGCCTGTATGCCTATCATCTGCCGCTTGATGCCCACCCCGAACTGGGCAACAACGCGCAACTGGCCCTGCGTCTGGGATGGACGGTCACGGGCCGCTTCGGCGAGCAGCAGCTTGGTTTTCTAGGCGGTTGCGAGGCGATCACTGCTGGCGATCTTGCTGCAGCCCTGGGGAAAAGTCTCGGCCGCATGCCGCAACTGGTGGGAGATCCCGGCAAGACGCTGCAATCCATCGCCTGGTGTTCCGGCGGCGCCCAAGGCTACTTCGAGGAAGCCATCGTTGCCGGTGCGGATTGCTATATTTCCGGCGAGATCTCGGAACAGACCGTGCATCTGGCGCGCGAGACGGGAATTCCCTTCATCGCCGCCGGGCACCATGCCACCGAACGCTATGGGGTTCAGGCGCTGGGTACGCACTTGCAGGACAAGTTTGGACTGTCCTGCAGTTTCATCGATATCAACAACCCCGTGTAGTTCTGAGCGAATTGCAGGTTCAGGGTACCGCCGAAAACTGGCTGAAATAACGCCGGCCCAAACTGTCTTGCGCGCCCAGCCAGACCTGATAGCGGATCGGCACAAATCCTGAAGGAATCGTCAGCTTCGGGATCTTGATGCCCGTCCCGGTGACGACCGGCAGCGTAGCATCCGAATATACGAAGGAAGTCGCGCTGGTCACCAGAGTCCGCGCCAGGAACACATGCATGTCGGGATTGGCTGCGGCCCAGTCTTCCCAGGACAAGGTCAGGCCGGTGCTGGCGGTGATGTCGGTTTTTGTCAGCGGCTTGGCAGCAAGTCCGTTGAGCATGGGGAAAGGTGCGTTACTGAGTTCTCGCGGAACCTCGGCGGGAAGATAGACCGGGCTCAAGGTGGTCGAGCCGGACAGGGAAACCTGGTATTTCGCACCCGCCGCCGCATCCAGATTGCCGAGCGCGCCGACAGTCAGCGGTTGTGCCAGCATGTCCTGCAACTCCCCGGTGGCCACCGGATTCACCGTAGAGAGGGTCTTGACGCAGAACGTGCTCGAGTTGCAGTAGGCAAACTGGATACTGTAGCCGCTGGGTATCTGCACGATTCTGCTGGTGGTGTCGCCGGCCGGCGGGGCAATCACCACCTGCACGCCGTAGCCCGGATTCGCGCTCGAACCCGTCGTCAGCGAGCCGTCGAAATTGTAGCTGGCGTAGGCCGCAGGATAAACCGCATAATCGGCGCTGAGGCCGTTGCCGGCCAGCACCCAGCTTGCAGTGGCGGATGCGGGCGGCACAGCAACGTCGCTGAACACCTCGGCGTGCTGCCCGGACTTGTCCATGACCAGGGCCGAGATCAGAAATTTGCTGCATCCCGCTGTGGGAATCGGATTCACGGCACAACCCAGCACTTGTATTTTGCTGAGCTGATAGTCGTTCGTCGCATAGCCTTCGAACTTGTCGGCAAGATATTGCCGGTCCCGTCCGTTGTGCAGGTAAGTGGCACCGATCTTGTTGGATGCGATGAAATCGCTGGCCGCGGCGTTGACGGCGAACAGTTTGTTCAAATCGACGCTGAGATTGTCGAGTGTTCCCAGGTTGGCCATGGATTTGGTCGCGCTGGTGGTTGCCTTGCCCGAGACAATCGCCTTGGCAACGCTGCCTCCCGTCGTCATGCTGAGCTCGGTCTTGGCGGTCGCCAGGTCCAGGGATGTCTCCGTCACGCCGAGCAAATTGAATTTATTGCTGAATTGCAGCAAATCCCTGCCGCCCGCACTCTTGACGATCTGAATTCTCAAACCTTCCAGGGCGGCGTCCAGTCCGCTCTTGTTGGCGGCAAATGCGGCATCCTGGAAAAAGTCGAGCTTCTTGCTGTCGGTAATCTTGGCATCGGTAAGATTGGTCTTGATGATCGTCTTGACCAGGTCCGAAGCTGCCGTGACAGCGGTTGCATTGCCCAGCAGCGCGATGGAACTGGCATTGTTGATGGCATCGGCAAATACGGTTTTCGGGTTTGCCCCGAGCAACAGAGCCACCGTCGCATTCGTCGTCGGTGTGACGTTGGCGACCATGGGCAGGGTGGCTGTCTGCAGCAGGGAATGCAGGACTACCGGGGCTCCCGTGGCATCTATCCCGGCAACCTGGATGAACAACGGTACGCGCGGAGAGCCGGTCGCAAGCACCAGCCGATAGGCGCCGTCCGCGGGGCTGGTCGTGCCGCTGTTTGCCAGAGCGCCGGAGGCATCCAGGAAACTGACCGGCGCCCCAATCGAATCGACTACTCTGACGGTTGCGCCGAGCAAGGGCACACCGGTTGCAGCCACACCGGTCAAGGACAGACTGGGGGCTGCCTGCGTCGTGCTGGTGGTGCTCGTCGTGGTGGTGGACGTGGTGTCTGCGGTGGTCGCGGTCGGATCGTCCGCAGCACTACCGCCTCCGCCACCGCACGCGCTGACAAGCATCAGGGTCGCCGCCAGCAAGGCAGCATTCCAGCGGAAGGAGGGGATGGCTTGCATCATGTGTTCTCTCGGAGAAGTGGAGATCGGCAGCGGGCGCGACAAACTACCGCAAATTCTAGCCAGGCCAACCTGTTGTCGAAGCTTGGAGTTGCTCTGTTTTTCCGCCTCTAACCTGCCAGTTTCAACCTGCCTCGACCTTCACCGCGCAGAATTTGAATTCGGGAATCTTGCCCGCCGGATCAAGTTGCGGGTTGGTGAGCAAGTTGGCAGCGGCCTCATGGTAGGCGAAGGCGACGAACACCGCGCCGCGCGGAATTGCCTCGTCGGCACGGGCGGCCAGAGCAAGGCTGCCGCGCCGGCTGGTCAGGCGCAGCATCTGGCCGGGCTTGCGGCCAAACGCCGCGAGATCCAAAGGATGCACGGAAACCGTAGCGCTGGGTTCGATGGCATCAAGCACACGGCTGCGCCGGGTCATCGCACCGGTATGCCAATGTTCGAGCTGACGGCCGGTAATGAGCACAAAAGGATACTCCGCATCCGGCAGTTCGGCGGCTGACTGCAGATCCACCGGCTTGAAGCAGGCACGCTCGTCGGCGGTCGGAAAGCGCTCAGTGAACACCACGCTTTGCCCGGGCTCATGCTCGTCGGAGCAGGGATAGGTCACTGCACGCTCGCGGTCCAACCTGCGCCAACTGATTCCCTTGATCGAGGACATCGTCTGGCGCATTTCCTCATACACCTCTGCAATGTCTGCGTATTGCCAGGGCAGGCCGAGACGGCGGGCGATCTCCTGGATGATCCACCAGTCGGCCCTGGCCTGGCCGGGAGGAACCAGTGCCGGCCGCACGCGTTGCACCAGCCGGTCGGTGTTGGTGACGCTGCCATTTTTTTCGGCGAAAGCGGCCGCAGGCAGGATGACATCGGCCAGCATCGCGGTTTCGGTGAGAAAAATGTCCTGCACCACGAGCCAGTCGAGCATTGCCAGGGCTGCGCGCGCATGGTTCAGGTCGGGGTCCGACATCGCCGGATTTTCGCCGAGGATATACATGCCGTGGATGACGCCGGCATGAACAGCGTCGAGCGTCTCGACCACGGTCAGGCCGGGTTGCGAGGCCAGCGGCATGCCCCAGAATTCCTCGAACTTGCGACGCACGGCAGGGTTGTCCACGCGCTGATAGTCCGGGTACATCATCGGGATCAGGCCGGCATCGGAAGCGCCCTGCACGTTGTTCTGGCCGCGCAGAGGATGCAGGCCGCAGCCGGGGCGGCCGATCTGGCCGGTGGCCAGGCAGAGTGAGATGAGGCAACGGACGTTGTCGGTGCCATGGATATGCTGGGAAATGCCCATTCCCCAGAAAATCATCGATGCTTTGGCGCGGGCGTAAGCGCGCGCCACCTCGCGGATGGTCGCAGCCGGTATGCCGCAGATCGGCGCCATGGCTTCCGGCGCATAGGCGCGAACCTTCTCGGCCAATTCCGGAAAACCACTGGTGCGCGCGGCAATGAAGGCCGGATCGCACAGATCTTCCTCGATGATGGTGTGCAGCATCGCGTTGAGCAAGGCCACGTCGGTATCGGGATTGAATTGCAGGCTCCAGGTGGCATGGCGCATCAAATCGATGCGGCGCGGATCGGCGACCACCAGCTTGGCGCCGCGCTGCGCGGCATTCTTGATGAAGCTCGCCGCCACCGGATGATTGGCGCCGGGATTGGCGCCGATGACGAAAATCAGCTCGGCCTGGTCTACATCTCGGACCGGATTGGACACGGCACCGGAGCCGATGCCTTCCAGCAGCGCCGCCACGGAAGAGGCGTGGCAGAGGCGCGTGCAGTGGTCGACGTTGTTGTTGCCGAAGCCGGTACGCACCAGCTTCTGGAACAGATAGGCTTCCTCGTTGCTGCATTTGGCCGAACCGAAACCGGCCAGGCTTTCGCGTCCATGCTGCGCGAGCACGCGGCGCAAGCCGTTCGCCGCCAGGTCGAGCGCCTCCTCCCAGGTGGCGACGCGAAAGTGTGTCCAGGGATTGGCCGGATCGATGCGCTCGCTGTCCTGCTTGGGTACGTCCTCACGCCGCACCAGCGGCACCTGCAGGCGCTGCGGATGATGGACGTAATCGAAGCCATAGCGTCCCTTGACGCACAAGCGCCCGGAATTGGCCGGACCATCATGGCCGGTGACATAGCGGATGGTGTTGTCGCTGACATGGTAGGTCAGCTGGCAGCCGACCCCGCAGTAGGGGCAAATCGAGACCACCTGCTCTTCGGGGATGTCTTCCGACTTGTAGCGGGCCGGCATCAGTGCGCCGGTCGGACAGGCCTGCACGCATTCGCCACACGCCACGCAGGAGGAATTGCCTAGCAGCGCATCGCAATCGAAGACGATTCTGGCATGTGCGCCGCGTCCGGCCAGCCCGATCACATCGTTTGCCTGTTCGTCGCGACAGGCACGCAAACATCGCGTACAGAGGATGCAGGCGTCTAGGTTCACGGCAATGGCCGGGTGTGAGCGATCGGGTTCGATGCGATCCACCGCGGACGGAAAGCGCGATTCGGTCACGCCGAGCTGCTCGCACCAGTGCGCCAGTTCCGACGCCTGATTCTGTTCGCGCAAATCCTTGCGGCCGGCACCGAGCAATTCGAGTACGAGTTTCTGGGCGTGCTGGGCGCGCTGGCTGTCGGCGCGCACCGTCATGCCCGGCGTCGGCTGGCGGCAGCAGGAAGGCGCCAGGCTGCGTTCGCCCTCGATTTCGACGACGCAGGCGCGGCAATTGCCCGCGGGTTGCATGCCGTCCTGGCAACACAGATGGGGAATCGCCATGCCATGGCGCTGCGCCGCGGCAAGAATGGTTTCGCCTTGCTGCGCGCTGAGAGTGCGACCGTTGAGTGTGAATTCGACGTTGCTCATGACTCGGCCTCTTGGTCCATCCCGACCTCATGAGGGAAATACTTGAGCACGCAAAGCAGCGGATTGGGCGCCGCCTGGCCAAGCCCGCAGATCGAAGCATCGGTCATGACCTGCGCCAGATCGCGCAACAGCGCGCCGTCCCAGCGCGGAGCCTGCATGAGCTGCGCAGCCTGGACGGTGCCGAGGCGGCAGGGCGTGCATTGCCCGCAGGATTCCGCGGCAAAGAACTTCATCATGCCGAGTGCCATGTCGCGGGCGGAATCCTGTTGCGACAGGACAATGATTGCCGCCGAGCCGATAAAGCAGCCATGGGGCTGCAGCGTATCGAAGTCGAGCGGCAGATCGGCGAGGGTTGCCGGCAGTATTCCGCCCGAAGCACCGCCCGGCAGATAGGCATACAGTTCATGCCCATCGGCCATGCCGCCGCAGTATTCGGCGATCAATTCGCGCAGGGTGATGCCGGCCGGCGCCAGCTTGACTCCGGGCTGGCGCACCCGGCCCGACACGGAAAAAGAACGCAGGCCGCTGCGGCCATGGCGCCCCTGGCCGGCGAAGACCTGCGCCCCATCCCGCAGGATGGCGGGAACCCAGTACAGCGTCTCAAAATTGTGTTCCAGGGTCGGGCGGCCGAACAGGCCGACTTCGGCGACATAGGGCGGGCGCAGGCGTGGCATGCCGCGCTTGCCTTCGATCGATTCGATCATCGCCGACTCTTCGCCGCAGATATAAGCACCGGCACCGCGCCGCAATTCGATCCTGGGCAGAACCGGCCCGAGTGCGGCATCCTCAGCCAGTTCGGCCAGGGCGGCAGCCAGGATGCGCCGGCATTCGGCATATTCATCCCTGGCGTAAATGTAGATGGCATCGATGCCGACCGCCCAGGCCGCGATCAGCATGCCTTCGAGAAAACGGTGCGGGTCGCGTTCGAGATACCAGCGATCCTTGAATGTGCCCGGCTCGCCCTCGTCGAGATTCACCGCCATGAGCCGGGGAGCCGGCTGCGCACGCACTGCGCGCCACTTGCGTCCGACCGGGAAACCGGCGCCGCCCAAACCGCGCAAACCCGCATGTTCCAGTTCGGCTATGACGCCATCGGGATCACGTTGCCCTGCCATGCATTCGCAAAGAATTCGATATCCATCCTGGAGGCGGTACTCCGCCAGCGAGAGGGGTGTCGCCGGGTTTTCGGGCAAGCGCAAAGAACCGTCAAGCACGGCGGACACCCGCTCCGGCGTGACCGCGTCGAGGGCTTTGCCGTCGATCAGCGCTGCCGGTGCGCGATCACAACGGCCGATGCAGGGAGCTTCAACCACCCGCACCTGCGGGCCGAGCAGTTGCCCAAGCCGTTCTGCCATGGTCTTGCCGCCTGCCAGTGCGCAAGCACCGGTTGTGCATACCCGCACCGTGACCTGCGGCGGGGCAGGCTGACCATCCTGGACGATATCGAAGTGGTGATAGAAACTCGCCACTTCGAATACTTCCACCTGGGAAAGTTTCAGATTTTCAGCCAGTGCCGCCAACAAAGCCACCGGCAGATGCTTGCGCGCATCATTGATGACGTGCAGGTATTCGATGAGCAGTTCGCGGCGCAATTCGCCTGTACCCAGCAGATTGGCCAATTCCTCCCGGGTCGCCGCATCAATGCGACGCCCTCGGGGATGGGCAATGCGGTTGGCGCCTGAACGGCCTGATGATGACATGGAGACAATAACTCAACGAAGGACTGTCAGCATCTAAAAGCATCTGGGCCGGATCGTCAAGCTTCAAGTAATCCGGGAGATGTTTTTCTGGAATCTCCATGACGCTAGGGCGGGGACATTGGGGCGATTGAAGGCAATGGGCAGGGGAGCGCAGGAGATTGGGGGAATTTGCCCGCCCTCCCGGTGCACACGACGCACATATCGGTCGATCAAATTCCCCCAATCTCCTGTCTTGACACGCGGTGCTGTCTTTTGTAGGGCAGTCGCTCGGAAGATAGCCCAAGCGACAGCTTCAAGAATTTCTCAACTGCTGGAATCGGCCAGTTGCAGACGCTGGAGGCAGGAATAGATTCTCATTTTGAGCGTCGGGTGAACTCAAATACCTGCCTTTGGCGGAGACGTGAATCGAAGCTCATGAGAGACAAGAGCCAGCAACAACCGGCCCGTCCGCAAATTGGCGCATTGGTCAGCAGTCGCGTGTGCACCGGCCCTACACCTCCCAGAGAAAAAGTCTCTGTTCTTTTAGCTCTTCCGCTTATATGTCGCCGGAGAGTCGCTTGCGGCAACGGTCCTTGGCATCGCACCCAGTGCCGACGGAGAAAGTGACACTACCAATCTACAAAGAATTCACGATGCTGTAACAATTGGCTTGCTGCCTCGCCCAAGATGCACCCCAGGAAGATTGTCTTCCGATTGCCGCCGGGAATGGCTCCTTTCCGCCGACCGGTCGGCGCATCTAACCCAACCAATGAGGTGCACTAATGCGTACGATGACGTTCCAGATTGATGATGCAACGACCGACACCAGCGCTAATCCGGCCGTAATGCTAACTATCGCGGAGAATGGCGACGGTCGCCTGAACTTTTCCGTTACCCAGCAAGGAAGCACGGTCGGAGACCTGCGCGGCCTGTTCTTCGACGTCAACGCCGTTGCCGACGGAACCTTGGCAAGATCCCTGATGGTCAGTGCGGCGACCGCCGCAAGCGCCTTGAAGGCGGGCGACGATTCTGTCACCGACCTGGGCAATGGCGCCAACATGAATGGCCTGACCAGCAGCAACCGTGACGGCGGCTTCGATGCCGGCATCGCGATTGGCACGGCGGGCCTCGGCAGCGACGATATCCGCTCATTCAGCTTTACCCTGAGCAGTTCCCTGCGCGGCCTGACCCTCGACGACTTCTCCAACGTCGATTTCGGCGCGCGTCTGACTTCGGTGGGTACGCTCGGCGGTAGTCGCGCGGCTTCTTCAAAAATCATCGAAGTGACCGCCCCTGCGATCAAGGCGGCGAACGATGCCTCATCGGCTGTCGAGAACGCCGCCACGGCCGGAAACCTTCTCGGCAATGACGTCAATTCGCAAGGCGCCACCCTGACCGGATGGAGCGGCGGCGCTCTGGGAGCCGCCGTTTTCCTCGACAATGCCGCGGGTGCGACGCTCACCGTGAACGCCGACGGCACATACACACTGGACGCCCATGCGGCCGAGGCGCTGTCCGATGGTGAAACGATCACCCAGACTTTCAGCTATGTCAATCGGCTGGCGAATCCCGATCAGACGAGTTCCGCATCCGCGCATTTCACCGTCACGCTGAATGGGGTTAATGACGCGCCGGAAGCCGGCAACGATGGCGCCGCCACGACGGAGAATACAGCAACCGCCACCGGCACCGTCCTGGCCAACGATCGCGACGTCGACCGCCTCGACACCATTGCCGTGACTGCCCTCAATGGCCAGACGCTCGGCCAGCCCGTGGCCATCGCCAACGGCGCCGGCGCCACCTTCACCCTCAACGCCGACGGCACCTACGTACTGGACGCCACGGCCGCCGACGCGCTGTCGGCAGGTGAAACCGTCACCCAGGCCTTTGCGTACACCCTGGCCGACGACCACGGCGCCACCGCCACAGCCACCGTCAACGTCAGCGTCACAGGCGCCAACGACGCGCCGGTGGCGCGAAACGACGCCTACCAGGTGCAGGAAGGTGGCGCGGTAAGCGGCCGCGTACTCGGCAACGACAGCGACGTCGACCGCCTCGACGTACTCAATGTGAGCGACGTCAACGGGCACCAGCCTGACGGCAAGTCGTTCGCCCTTCAGTCGGGTGCCACGGTGACCGTGAATACCGATGGCACTTTCAGCTACGAGACGAATGGCGCCTTTGATTACCTCAATACCGGCGAGTCGGCGACCGACAGCTTCCAGTACACCGTCGGTGACGGACACGGCGCTTTCAGCACGGCCACCGCGTCCGTGGTCATTGCCGGCACCAGCCCGGTGACTCCGCCGCCGACCGACCGCTTTCCGGCGATGGCGCAGAATATTTCGAACGTGGTTCTTTATCTCGACGACGGTATTGCGGCCACGCCCATCCAGAACGTCAAACTACAGCCCGAAGGGCACAGCCTCACGGATGTCGACCTGCTCAAGATCGACCAATTCATTGCCGGCCATGGCGATGTGCTGGGAGCCAACTCGCACCTCATCGGTATCTCGATTCACGCCGGGACGACCTATCCCGATGCGGATTACACGGCCCGTGGCGAAGGGGTGTTCTATTTCCTGAATGACAGTACGCCCGTCGAAGCAGTTGGCGTCCGCAACGGCAACACGTTCACCACCGACTGGGGCAAAGACGACATTCCACTGTCGGAGGCTGCCCTCGCCGTCGGACTCACTATCGAATTGCTCGGTGTCCAGGCTCAGACCGTCTACAACCACTTCGACCAGGGCTCCGGCATCTGGACGATCTAGCCGAATCGCGGCCACCGTGCTCTTGGGCGGGAGGGGGCCGTGCCCTCTCTCGCGCGCGCGGCCAGACGCGCACACTGATGCCCGTGAATGCTCATTCCGTCGTCGCCAGGTAGGGCCGCACGCCGCGACCAAGGGGGGGGTTGCGGGCGATTGGCGCAGCTCTGCTGATCGGCGCGATAGGCCTGTTGTGTCTACTCAACGCCGATTTCGGTCCAACCGACAACCGCGCCAGAGAAGCGCAGCCAAGCGCCATCCAGCGCTCTTTGGCGGCACGCGCCCAACTGGGCGACGCCTCGGATTCGGCTATCCACGGGCGCAGGCGCCATCGAGGACAGCTTCATCGCCGCATTGTCATTTCGCCGGCAAGCGAAGGACATTCCTCCTTCGTCGTCGGTGCCGCGCTAGGCATGGACGTCGCCGTCGCCGACACCCCGGATCATGCGGGGTCGGCGTTCCTCGGCAGTTCCCGTCGCACGTCTCCTCTCCCCCGGCATTCCTTCGGGTTGTCGCGCGACCGCAAGCTTTCGTTTCACAGTTCTGCGCATCCCTCCACGTGCGCGGCTGAATCTACCAAGACCGCACAACCACGAGGAGTTCGAAGCCCATAAAGCCATGAACCACGATTTCGTCGTATGCGGTGACACGGCGATCGGGTCGGACCTGACGCGGATGATGAAGCCGGCCGACAGAGCCCTGGGGTAACAGGGACAAGCAACAAAGCGGCCGGGGTCGGGTTAGAATCGACCACTGGGGAGCGCCACCCCGCTCTGCGACCGGACGAGACATCGATGCGCATAGGCGTCCTTGAAGATGACGTATACCTGCAGGAACTCTACAAGATCTGGTTCGAATCGGCCCAGCACACCTGCAAGTGCTACGGCACGGCCAAGTCGTTTCTCGAGTCGCTGTCCAGCGAGACTTTCGACCTGCTGATCGTCGATTGGGTGCTGCCCGACAGCTCCGGCGAAGTTGTGGTCAAGTGGATCCGCGACAACATCGGCTGGGACATACCGGTGATTTTTGTCACTTCGCGGAATGCCGAATTGGATATCGTCAACGGCTTGCGCGCCGGCGCTGACGACTATGTAGTCAAGCCTGCCAAATACCTGGAGTTGCTCGCCCGCATCGAAGCGCTCTGTCGCCGCGCCAAGCCGCCGGCGCTATTGCAGCTGGGCGCGTACGAGATCAACCAGGACCTGCGGCAGATGCGCCTTGCCGGGAAGGAAATCGATCTGACGCAAAAGGAATTCGAACTTGCCTGCTACCTGTTCCAGCACCATGGCAAGCTGCTGTCGCGGGTGCACCTGCTGGACAAGGTGTGGGGCCTCAATGCCGATGTGGATACGCGTACCGTCGATACCCACGTAAGCCGGATCCGGCGCAAGCTCGCCATCGGCCCGGAAAATGGCTGGCAGATCATTCCGGTGTACGGCTACGGCTATCGCCTCGAGCGCGTCGACCCGGCGAACCCCGCCAAGGGCTGATTCAGGTCGCTGCCGGTATCCCCAGCCGCTCGCCGACGATGGTAGCCACCGCCGGGTTTGGCGTGTGGCGCAATCCGCAAATCGATCGCCGACCGCGAATCCGCGAGTACACATCGGGGGAACACGGGCTCCCGAAACAGCCGGCCTAGCTGCCGATGCCTTTGCGCTTCATTACGCCCCAGGTGCCTTCGCCCTGGGTTGCCCAACGGTAAAGACCCAGAAGCCGCCACGCAGTGTTCAGCTGACGGTAGCCAAAGTTCTCAACAATCACGATCACGGCCAGCAGGGCCAATTGCTTCGGCTTTGGGTAGAGGTGAAAAGTCAGTTCCTCAAGCAGCAGTCCCGAGATCGACAGCAGTATGCCGATACTGACCGCCAGAAACAGAAATACCACAAATGCGGTCCAGGATACGCCGCCGAAAATTGCGGCGAAGAACATAAACAGGTAGCCGCCGAGTTCCACCACCGGCCCGATCCACTCAAACAGCATCATGAAAGGGAAAGCCACCCAGCCCGGCATACCGCCGTTTAGGCTGAACATCAATCCGAAGTTGCTCGTCAGACTCTCGGAAAGACCGCGCTGCCAGCGTACCCGTTGATTCTTCAGGGTCTTGAGGTCCTCCGGGGCTTCGGTCCAGCACACCGGATCCGGAACAAACTTGATCTTGTAGGGAGTTCCCGCCGCACGCAGCATCCGGTGTATCCGGACCACCAGCTCCATGTCCTCGCCGATCGTCTTGGTCCGGTAGCCGCCGACCTGAATCACGGTTTCCTTGCGAAACAAACCGAAAGCCCCCGAAATGATCAGCATGGCATCGATGACCGACCAGCCGAGTCGGCCGAAAAGAAAGGCGCGCAGATATTCGACTACCTGGAACAGCGCCAGAAGATTGCCCGGCAAACCGATCTTGGTCAGGAAACCGCCGCTGATCTCGCAACCGTTGGCGAGCCTGACGGTGCCGCCGGTGGCCACGACTTCGTCGTCGTAGAGGAACGGCTGAACCACGCGTTGCAGGCTATCGCGCTGTAGCACCGAGTCGGCGTCGACGCCGCAAAACAGCGGGAAGCGGGACAGGTTGATGCCGGCATTCAGGGAGTCGGCCTTGCCGCCGTTTTCCTTATCGATCACCAGCAGATTGGGAAAGCGCGTCGAACGAAAAACGGCGCGTATCGGCTTGGTGGCGATGCGTGTGCGCAGCGCTTCCGGAAACTTGACCAAGGCGAATTCCGTCTTGAGCACGTCCAAGGTCCGGTCCTTCGAGCCGTCGTTGACGACGATGATTTCGAATTCCGGATAGGACAATTGCAGCATGGAACGAATGGATGCGGCGATATTCGCCTCTTCGTTAAAGGCCGGTACCAGGATACTGATCGGCGGTTCCATACCGGAGTAGATCTGCGGCAAGCTGTCGACGATCCGTTGCTGTGACAGGCGGTATAGGCTGACCATGGACATGAGATTCAACAACAGGTAGCTGCCATTGAGCAGGACGAAATAGACCAGAATGAACCATGTCATGGCCTGAAAAAAACCTTCCAGTGTCATGACGGCGCCTTTTCGAAGAGCACGTGTTCCAGCACCTCACGAGCAAGAGGATCGCTTACCGAGCAGCGCAATTGATCCAACTGGGAACGCCGGACGAACGGCAAGCCGACCAAAGCACAGGCGGCGCAATAGCGGACCCACCACTCCCGATCCGAAAGCAGGTTGCTGAGAGGCACGATATCCTGGAATTCGCCGAGCCGCCCCAGCACCTTGCATACTTGTACTCGCACCCGCCAATCAGGATGTCCCGGCAAGGCCCGCACCTGCGGCAGCAATCCGGGTACGAAGGTCGCCCGCAAGGCCCCGATGATGACTTCCGCCGGCTGCTTGTCGCTCAACAGGCGGGATAACGTTGGAACCGGCAGTTGCAAGCGCAGAACCTCGATTAGGCGCAAGATCTTGATCAACCGGCGTCCTTCGGCATCTTCCGCCGCGCGCAGCAATGGTCCGGCGAAGGCGGCTCGAACGCCTTGTAGCAGCGCGGCGATGCGTGCCATCGGCCAATCGTTGCGTGCCAACAACAGCGGCGTCAACTCCGCGGCGGCGGCCTCGGCATCGATTTGGACCAGCGCATTCAGCGCGCAGAAGGACCGGATCGGCGGCGTTTCGCGCGCGATCCCCACCAGAAGAGACCACGCCGAACGGTCGCGCAAGAGACCGAGTGAAAGGATGGCAAGCAGTTTCTCCGGCGGATTTCCATGCCTCAACAACGCCGCCGCAAACTTATCGCAGCCGACCCGATAGGCGACATCTTGCAGCCCTGGGGCTTGCGTGCCGCGAACCGACAATTGCAGCTGGACCCACAGGCTGAGGAAGAACACCCGATCGCCCGGCAGAAGAATAGGCAAGGGAGAAACCGGGGTCGATACCAAAGCTTCAACCAGAATCGGCCGCCAAACGGACTGAAATGCGTGTTCCCGCCGCGTGCGGCGGATCAGCCCAAAGCGCAGGTGGACGATCAGGGCAGCGGCCAGCGTCGCAAGGACGACAGCACCGATCGCTGTCCAGAATGCAAACCTCAGGTAGGGATCAAAAAGCGTACTGAACACCGAGGCGGACACCCGTTCGGTTGTAGAAGTCCCCCTGTTTCACTCTTTCGACCCCGTAGCGCAGCATCCAGTGTCGAGTCAGTCCATGGCGCCCGATGAGCCCGGCGGAACGCACGGACGACACGATCACGCCGCGACCGTCAATGTTCGCGGCCTCCCTGCCTGAAGCCGCCTGCAAGCCGATGAAATCCAAATCGTCGTAGTAATAGTCAAGGCGTATATCGGCGCCATTGGCCGGGACGCCGTCCGCCCGCGCCAGCCGCCACCCCACGGCGGCGCGAAACGCCGAGAAATAGTGCTCGATACCCAGCATTGCCTTGGCGACGTTGGCCTTCTCATACCCGGTCGCGCCGGCTCCTGCATGGACCAGCCACGTGGGCGCAATTTCATATTGCAGGCTTGCGCCCAAATCGCTTTTCGGCAAGAAACGGTGGCTCGTGCTGCCGCTTGCTGTGACCGCGCCGGTCAGACGAGCCGACAGCGGAGCGGCGTAGTTGATTTCAAGTTGTGTATCCGCCAGCCCGAAACGACTGACGTGCCGGAAAGTTCCGTCGATCGAGTTTTTCGGCGCGATTTGCCGGGACAACCGAAGCTCCTCGCTATGCCAGTTGGCGCCTCCGTTGCTGAGGCGATCTCCCGACTGTGTCCATTCGATGGCGGAGCCCGTTTGGGCAAAGGCAGGAAACAAGATCGCCAAGAGGACCACACCGCAGATCAATCTCATTTCGTCTTCCTTTCACTCAAGATGCGCCGCAGTCTTGCCATAAGTTCGTTGGGCTGGAAAGGCTTGACCACATAGTCCGTCGCACCGGCATCCAGCGCCCGGACGATATCCTTCTCCTGTTGCTTAGCCGTCAACATGACGATCGGCACGCCCACCCAGTGCCTCTGTTCCCGTATCACGTGGATCAATTCGTAGCCATCTGCATAGGGCAACATTACGTCAAGCAGGATCAATCCCGGTGGCTGTCCTGCCTGTTCGATCGCCTGGCGGGCCTCTCGCCCATCGGCACATCTGCGTACCCTATAGCCCTCGCGCTTCAGCAAGTGGACGAGGACATGCGCGATGAGCTCGTCGTCCTCGACGACAAGACAAGAGGGCAAAGAAGCCACTGCCTGATCAAAAAGCTGGGCCGCCGCCTGGTCCTTCACGTCATCCTTGAGCTGTCGAACATCATCGAATATGCTCTTGATGTTGGCGCGGATGTCTTCGTACCACTCGGGAACTTTCCGCTCTTCCCGTCCGTCTCTGTCGGGATCCGCACCAGGCACCGCGGTTTCCGCGTTCGATTCACCCTCCTGGGCTGTAGCTCCCGGCCAGGCCTCGCGCAGGAGTAGCGCACGCGCCGCCGCCAGCGTGGCGCTCAATTCCTCTTCCGCAGCCCGAAACAAACCGGGGACGAGCAGGATTTTCTGGGCCTGGATCGCCCTTTCCAAATTCAGCGCGGCCGCGGCAAATCGCGTTGCGCCGAGCGTGCCGACGGTTCCCTGCATAGTGTGCAGGATGCGGGCCGACTCCTCGATTCGCCCTTCGTTCCATGCTTGACGGGCATCGCGAATTTGGCCGGGGCCACGCTCGACCACATTGCCAATCAGCCCCATGAGCTTGTTGCGAACGGTCGGACTGACTTTGCCCAACTCCAGCAACTGACTCGGATCGAACACCGTTCCGGTCTTCAGAGACATTTCCTGGGGCGATTCATCGGTAGACATTGCTGATCGCGGAAATCTAGCGACTACGGACGTTCCTGTCCCCGTCCATCACAAGATGGACTATATCCAGAAGAACAGGATCTGGTAGGGACAAGCATGACCGTAGCGTCTTCCAGATTGCTTCCACCAGGAGGAATCGGGTACGTGACTCTGTTAGTTTAGTGGAATAAGTGTATCGTTGCGCAAGTATATAGACCACTCCGACGGATGTATCCTTATGCTCAAAGCACCTTTCCCAGCCAACGAAGCGGCGCGTCTAAGAGCATTGCGGGCACTGGAGATTCTCGACACCCCGGCAGAAGATCGCTTTGACCGCCTAACCCGCATTGCGCAGCACATCCTGCAGGTGCCGATCGTATTGATCAGCCTGGTTGATGCGGAGCGCCAGTGGTTCAAGGCGCGCCGAGGTCTCGACGCCAGCGAGACGCCCAGAGATATTTCCTTCTGCGGCCACGCGATTCTCGGGGCGGAGATATTCGTAGTGCCGGATGCGGCAGCGGACGAGCGCTTCTTCGACAACCCACTGGTAACGCAAGCACCGGATATCCGCTTCTACGCCGGTGCCCCGTTGACCCTAAGCGATGGGATGCGTGTCGGCACGCTGTGCGCAATCGATCGCCAACCGCGACAACTTGACGAGCGCCAACTCGCTTCGCTGCGCGACCTGGCGCAGTGCGTCACGGACGAACTGGAGCTGAACACCCGCCTGCGGCGGTTGCGGGAACTCAGTCTGATTCAGGCACGCTACGCAGCGATCATCGAATCGTCTGAAGATGCCATCATGAGCAAGACTCTGGATGGGATAGTCACGAGCTGGAACCAGGCCGCCGAAAGGATGTTTGGCTATTCCGAACACGAAATGCTCGGGAATTCGATGGGAAGGCTCATACCGCAGGACTTGAACAACGAAGAGCCGCAGATTCTAGCGAGGATCCGCCGAGGGGAACGCATCGAGCATTTTGAAACAACCCGCCGGAGGAAGAGCGGCGACGTGTTTCCCGTCTCTGTCACCATATCTCCGATCAGAGACGGTTCGGGGGCCATCGTCGGGGCGTCGAAGATCGTGCGCGACATCAGCGAGCGCAAAGTCGCCGAACGTATGAAAAGCGAATTCGTGTCGACTGTCAGCCATGAGCTGCGCACGCCGCTGACGTCGATCCGGGGGGCGCTCGGATTGGTCGTCGGGAAGTTTTCCGCGGATTTGCCGGACAAGGTACGCCAGCTCCTGGAGACGGCCAACCGTAATAGTGAGCGCCTGACGCTGCTGATCAACGATATCCTCGATATGGAAAAGATCAAGTCGGGTCAGATGCACCTGGACTTCAAGAAGCTCGATCTGGTTGTCCTCGCCAAGCAGGCTATCGTCGCCAACGAAGGTTACGGGCAACAGCACGGCGTCAGCTTGAAACTCATCGAGATGCCGCGAAGCGCCATGGTCCGGGCGGACGAACTTCGGATGATGCAGATCTTCGCCAACCTGATTTCCAATGCCGTCAAGTTTTCGCCGAAAGGGGCTAGCGTGGAAGTGGCGGTGCGCCCGCAGGATGGCGGTTTCCGGGTAAGCGTTCGAGACTCCGGCAGCGGTATCCCAAAGGCGTTCCACAGCCGGATATTTCAACGCTTTGCCCAGGCGGACAGCTCGGATTCAAGGGAAAAGGGCGGCACCGGACTGGGTCTTTCGATTACCCAGGCGATTATCGATAAACATGGCGGCGCAATAGATTTCGTCAGCGAAGAAGGCGTTGGAAGCGAATTCTTCTTTCTCTTGCCGGAGTGGCAGGACGAAGTCGCCGTCAAACGCGCTTCTCGTGACCAGCCGCACATGTTGATCTGCGAACCCGACCATGAAAACGCCTTGGTTCTTTCAGAGTTGCTTGCGGGCGAAGGCGTGACCAGTGATTGGGCAGCCACCACCGCCGCCGCCGTTGAGCTATTGCGCACCAAGCAATATCGTGGGGTGCTGCTGGATGTCGGCCAACCCGAGATTGACGGACTGAGCCTGATTCAACGCCTTCGCGACAACGAGGCAACCCGGTACCTGCCGGTAATCGCCGTGTCCTGGTGGAAGCGAGAGGACTCGGATGTCCGGGATGTTCAGGGACTATCGATACTTGACTGGCTACAGAAGCCGGTGGATCGCCAAAAGTTGAGGAAAGCACTCACGCAGGCGCTGCTCACCGACCACCGTCCGCGCATTCTGCATGTGGAGGATGATCTTGATGTAGTGCAGGTGACCAAGGCGCTCCTGGAAGAAGACGCAGACTACACTTATGCGGCCACCTTGGCGGCAGCGCGCAGCGAGTTGGCGCACGGCCGTTTCGATCTTCTCCTGCTGGACCTCACGTTGCCCGACGGATTCGGCCTCGAACTGCTCAGCGCCATCAGCCCCGAGACCCAGGTCATCGTCTTTTCAGGTCAGGATCCAGGGGCCGCGCTCAAGCGGCACCTGACCGTCTCTCTGACGAAAGCCACGACCAGCAATGAAAGACTCCTCGCAACGATTCGGGAAGCCATCACCCCGTCGAGGAAATAGCGTGAAGACTCACCGGGAAAGAACCCTGCTGCTGGAACCGCACTACTTGTGGCGACGGCAAATCGCCCTGGCGAATTGGCCTGATCGACCAAACAGAACGACGTTGTCCCGTTCGCCATGAAGACGCCCAGAACAGTCGTGCTGATCGATGACGACAATATAATGCGTCAAATGCTCAGGCTCGTCCTCAATTCCGCCGACTTCCAGGTGGTTGGGGAGGCCGGGAACGGCCTCGACGGCATCGACATCTGCAAAAAATGCAAGCCGGATATCGTT
Source organism: Betaproteobacteria bacterium (assembly GCA_016234745.1). GTDB lineage: Bacteria > Pseudomonadota > Gammaproteobacteria > Burkholderiales > Rhodocyclaceae > JACRAR01. The sequence goes on from JACRAR010000059.1 coordinate 77,662, forward strand.
CTGCTGGATATCGCGATGCCAAAAATGGATGGCTTGCTCGCTTTGGAGCTAATCCTTGCCATGAATCCCGCTACCAAGGTCATTATGGCAAGCGTCGAATCCAAGAAAGACAAGGTTCTGGAGGCGATCAGGCGAGGTGCCGTGGGTTTTGTAGTCAAACCCCTCAATCCGGCGACGGTGCTGGACCGGATCGAGAGCTGTTTTCAACGGAAGGATCAGCCATGGCCGAAAGATTGACGAAGATTCTGTATGTAGAGGACGAGCCAGACATCCGGATGGTGGCGCAACTTGCGCTGGAAACCGTCGGCGAGTTTACGCTGGAAGTCTGCGGTTCGGGCGCCGAAGCGCTTGAAAGGATTGCCGCCTTTCAACCGCAGTTGGTCCTGATGGACGTGATGATGCCAGGCATGGACGGACCATCCACGCTGGCCAAGATTCGTGAATTGCAGAATTTCAAGGCCACCCCGGTAATCTTCATGACCGCAAAGGTACAGCCCCAGGAAGTGGCGTCATACAAGCAGTCGGGGGTTGTGGGCGTGATTCCCAAGCCGTTTGACCCGATGACATTGGCAAACTCGATCTTAGAGATATGGGAGCGATGCCACGGCTAACGCCGACCGCTGTAGCAATATCGGGACGCACCATTCATTCGGAACGGAATACATAGCTTCGGTTCCTGTCCTCAGCAATACCGCCGCGAATTCGTTGCCGGCGATCCGATCGAAGTCGTCAGCTTACTGCAACGCGGCTGGGCGGGGACGAGTACATCGTTGCGCTTGCCGAAACCCGTGACATCGCGGCGGCGAAGCGCGTTGCCGCCAAGAACGTGGGGGCACTGGCGCCTCCCTTCGAGCTGACATCAATGAATCTCACCGCCGCACGATCCTCACCAGCGTCGGCATCGCCATCTACCCTGTCGACGACATCAACGTCGCCGATCTCTTGAGTAGGGTGGACCTGGCGATATGCACCGCAAACGAGTCTGGGCGCAATGGGTATCGGCTATACGAAACGGGGTTGACCGAATGAAGGTTAAACAGCGATAGACACGCCCCTTGACAACGGACAGAACCAACATTCCAAACCGCTGCCCCTCAAGACGGGATCAATAGGCTTCGGCCGCGCAAGGTCGTCGATGACTGCAGCCTAGGGTGGAGCGGTCCGACAAAAATCCAAGGTCAATGATTCCTAGGGTCTGTTCACAATTACTGAAGCCAGATGAGAGTGCAAGTCAAACAAATGAATGACAGGAAGCTGGATGCGAGCTTGTCATATCTCGTGGCGATTCGCCTGAAGTGCTTTATGCGATTGAAGAAGCGCTCGATGAGA
>JACRAR010000060.1 GCA_016234745.1 Betaproteobacteria bacterium
GGTGCCCACGGCGTCATCCACATAATGCATGGTCTCGTTCCAGTCCGCGATATTCACCGACGCCTCCTGGGAGGGATGCGTGCGCGGCTCCCATTCCAGCAGCCATTTCTTGAAGCGCTCCGGCGCCGCCTCCCAGCCCGCAACAAATTCCTCCCGCTCCGCCTTGTCGGCAATCGGCACCTGAGGGAAGGAGCCTTCGATCTGGTTGATGGCCATCTTTTCACCGGTGGCATACATCAGGTAGTAGGGATAGTTGATCATCGAAAGCTTGATCGGCACCTGCTCGAATTTCTTCATGGTGTTGTGGTCATACGCCTCGGCACCCTTGCCGATCTGCCGGGCGGCGTGATACACGTTGTTGGCCAGGATGTCGCCGATGCCTTCGCGCCGGGCGATCTTTTCCACCAGGTAGAAGAAGCGTCCCGCGCCATCCGGCGGAAAATCCGGCAGGTCCTGGTCGGTCAGGATGCCGGCCTCAAAGAGTTCGATGGCAAAGGCCATCACTTGCGGCGTGGCATAGGCATCCATGCCGTACTCTTGCGTGATGCCGATGATGTTGTAATCGAAATCCAGACCTTCATAGGCCGCCATCGCATAGGTCAGCTTGCTGTAGCACTTCTGGAAATAGGCCGGACGACCCGGATATTGGATCGCCTGATGGCAATCCTTGGGGCAGTTGTGGCAGGCGGTCCAGCGCATCCGCAGCTTGTCTTCCAATGCGATCCAGCTTTCCTCGATTTCCTTGTTCCAGAAATCCGTTCTGCGCTTGCGTGCGTTGCCCCAGGCAAAATTATTGACGTGAAACTCGTCGCCTTCCCCATGCGCCATGGTATCCCCGGCCAGCGGGTTATTGCCGATGGACTTCATCATCTTGCTGCAGATCTCGAAAAGCGCTGCCGGCTTGGCCACATTCAGATCGCGGGTGCCGCGCACGGCGATCGCCTTGAGCCGCTTGTCACCCATGACCACACCGACCCCGCGCGAAGCGCTGGCGTTGTCATGCTCGATGGTCGCCATGTAACACCGGTTCTCGCCGGCCAGGCCGATGGCGCACACCTGGATATCGCGGTCGTTCAGTTCCTTCCTGATCAGCTCCGCTGTTTCCGAGGCCCCTTTCCCCTTGAGATGGGCGGCATCACGGAGTTCCACCTTGTCATTGTGTATGTAGAGATAGACCAGATCGGGAGACTTGCCGCGAAAAATGATTTTGTCGTAGCCGGCATACTTGAGTTCCGGCCCGAAATAACCGCCGAATATGGAGTGGGAATAACGGTCGGTCTGCGGGGAAATCGTGTTCACCATGGTCCGGTTGGTGCCGGGAACCGGGGTGCCATCCAACACGCCGGTGCTGAATATCAGAAGATTGTCCGGAGAAAATGCATCCACCTCGGGCGGCACGCGATCCCAGAGTATCTTTGCGGCAGTGCCCTGTCCGCCCAGATAAAGCGCCGTCAAGTTCGGGTCGGTTGCTTCCCTTTCGATATTTCCCGTGGTGAGATCAACTTCCAGATCAAATCCGGTTTCCGCGTACCTCATTTTGTTTCCTTTCAGCGTACTCGACGACCACCACTTCCTTATTCCTCTATTCCGCAGGCCCAAACAGCGAGCCAGAGCAGGAGAACATGCAATATATTACATGAAATGTGTGGTTTTGCGCAATAGCTCGCAATATCTTGCATGATAATTAATCGAAGCACGAATGACGCTCATCGAAGACAGGCTCGCGCGGGGACTGGGACAGGCGGCAGGATTCACGCAAATCGACTGGGTACGCGAACGGCTGACCGTTGCCGCCATCCTGCTCGAACATGGCAAGATCTTTGCGGGAATCGCCGAAATCCTCGCCGCGCTCAAACGACAAGGAATCACGCTGGCCATCGTCAGCGGCGCCTATTCCGCAGTGCTTGAACTGCTGCGCGAAAGCAATCTCCTGGAGATGTTCGACGCGGTCATCCTCGGCGGTGATGTCTCGAAGCCCAAGCCGGATCCGGAAGGAATCCGCAAATGCCTGCAGCAGCTCGGGATTGCTCCGGGCGCCGCGCTGTATGTTGGCGACACGCCGATCGATGTGCAGACCAGCCGTGCCGCCGGAGTCTATTCCGTCGGCGTGCTGACCGGAGCAGGCACCAGCGCCAACTTGTCGGCGCAGTCGCCCGACCGCCTCATCGGCACTCTGGCCGGCTTGCTGGATTGTATCGAACCAATCGAGTAAATCCACCGTAAAAAAATCCCGGCTTTATGCCGGGATTCAAGCCGGTTCCTTGCAGAACCGACGGAGGAACAATCTGTCACTGCCTCAATCAGCCTTTTGCATTCTCAGTCACATCCTCAAGCACCTGCCAGCAAACTAGGCCGGTGGGGAGCATTGCCTGTCGTCTTGTCGGGCCAGCGTTCTTGCGGAACGCCTGCTTGCCGCAAGTGCAATAGCAAGTCGGCGTCCAATGTCTGCTGGTGACGCATCAGTTTTTCCGAGAATTTTTCGATTTCCGAAAAAACCTCATGACAACAGCGGGACATGCGGTAGCCCGCCATGATGCCGGTCAGTGCGTGCGTTAAATCGGCATGCTCTTCCGCATGCGCCTCGAAGTGGGTCCGCGAGCAGAAGAGCTTCATAATTTCCTGCTGATTGCGGAAGCTGTTCTCCGAGGCGTGCCAAAGCTGGTAAAACAAATGCCGAAGAACCCTAGGGCAATCGCAGTCCTTCTCGCAGGACTGGTTCGGATCGAACCGGGGCTGAACAATAGGATTAGGATTGGTGCAGCCCTCTCGTAGGCTGCTGATGCTGCTCAAGATGACCGGGATCACTTCCACGCTTCGCTCCATGTGCACACAGGCCGCATTGTCATGACAATGCACAACCTGACTCCATAGGCGAGGCATTTTTTGGGCCCCGACTGCCTGTCGCAGAGGATCAGCGACAGGATTGACTGCTCTTATTACCAATATTCATCTTAGCACATTGATCGGAATTTTGAAGTGCTTGTTCAAAATCTGCGCTTGGCTTGTTGCGCAGTCATTCATTTGCCCTGCTGACTATCAAGAATCATGGCTTGCGCCAGTTCTTCAAGCTTGCACCGCCGACTGCGGGCCTGTTGACGCAGCCGCTCGAAGGCGCTGGCCTGGTCGAGCCCTTCGGAGTGCATGAGCATTCCAACGGCCGTCGCAATGCTGCGGTTGGTATCGAATGCACCCTGCAAGCCATCAATGTCATTCGCCCGGGCCAGCGCGGTACGAATCATCGGCACCAGGGTCGTCGCTTGGATCGGCTTGATCAGATAGCCCAAGGCGCCCAATGCCACGGCTTCCTGGACATAGGCCTCGTCGTTGTATGCCGAGAAGAAAACGAAGGGCACCGAGGTTTCCGCCTGGAGGCGGCGCGCCAATTCCAGTCCGTCCAGCCCCGGCATGCGCAAATCGAGCAGAGCCAGATCCGGCGCCTGGCTCTGGCACAGGGCGAGCGCCTGCAAGCCATCGCGCGCTTCGATGATCTGGAAACCAGCCTGGCGCAGACCTTCGCAAAGCGTAAACAAAACCACCCGATCGTCGTCGGCTACAAGCAGCTTGCTCATGAATGAATAAACTCTATCGGACAACCAATTTCAATCACGACGACTTTGCGGAATCAGCGCAGTGGCGGCATGCGGCGGCGGATTGGACAACCCGCAATTCCGGCAAGGCGGCGCAGCTCAGGCGCGACACGGCTGGTCAGGTCAGCTTAGTTCGGTGACAAATTGCTCGCGGTGCTTTCTGACCTTCTTCAGATTCACCAGCCAATCGTTTTCAACCTCACGATAGCCCAAAGGCATCATGAGCACACTGCGCAAACCCCTGGCCGCCAGGTTGAGGATGCCATCCAGCGCCTTGGCGTCGAATCCTTCCATCGGCGTGCTGTCCACTTCTTCAACAGCGGCTGCGACCAGCGCGACCCCCATAGCAATGTAGGCTTGCTTCGCCGCGTGCTGGAAGTTCTGCTCCGGATCGCGCGCCGGGTAGGTATCGAGCAGCATCTTGCGGTAGTCTTCCCAGCCTTGGTACTTCACGCCACGCTCCTGGTTGGTCAGATCGAACATCATGTTGATGCGCTCGGCCGTGTAGTTGTCCCAGGCGGCAAACACCAGCAGATGCGAGCAATCCGTTACCTGGGTTTGGTTCCAGGCAATCGGTTTGATTCTTTCCCGGATTTCGCGGTTGGTGACGACGATGATCTCAAACGGTTGCAGGCCGCTGGAAGTCGGCGCCAGGCGCGCAGCTTCCAGGATGCGCTCCACCTTTTCCTGAGGCACGACCTGGTTCGGGTCCATTTTCTTGGTCGCATAGCGCCACCTGAGGCTGTCAAATAAATCCATCTGTAAATCCCCTCGGTTTTCGGTCAATGATTGCGGAATGACTGCACTTGGACCGGATGCATGCAGTCCGTATGCTTATCCTGTTTTCATATCAATTTTACTCTTAATCCACTTGGCTCATCTCGCCAAACGAGTCCCGAAAGAAAATGTTATAAAGCTCGCTCCGCCAATACGCACAGCGGCCGCAATCAAGTTGCCGCACCTTCGAACTGATGGGAAACAGGCATGGCCGAACTGCTCAACGATCGCGATCTGAAATTTCTGCTTTACGAGTTTCTCGACACGGCAGGCCTGAGCTCGCGTGCAAGATATGGCGAACAATCGCGCGATGTGTTCGACGCCGTGCTGGATACGGCGTGCGCGATTGCCCAGGAGCATTTCGCGGCACATAACGCCGAGGGCGACGCCAACGAACCGGAATTCGACGGCACCGTAGTTCACATGATTGCGCAAACCAAGACCGCCTGGGATGCCTTCGCCCAGGCCGGTTTTCTTGCGGCACACTGGGATATCGAAGAAGGCGGCCTGCAACTCCCGGAAGTCGTGCTGCGCGCCGCGATGGCATTTTTCTGTTCCGCCAATGCCGCCACTACAGGCTACCCGTTTCTCACCATCGGCGCAGCGAATCTGCTGCGGGCGTTTGGCACCCCGCAGCAAAAGAAACTTTATCTGGCGCCGATGGGCGACGGGCGCTACGCCGGCACCATGGCGCTGACGGAACCGGGCCAGGGCTCCGCGCTGGGCGACATCAAGACCTATGCGGTCGCGCAGGAGGATGATGGCAGCGGCAGCGGCAGCTACCGCATCTTCGGCCAGAAGATGTTCATTTCGGGCGGCGACCAGAACCTTACCGAAAACATCGTGCACATGGTGCTGGCGCGCGTGAAGGGCGATCCGCAGGGCGTCAAGGGCATTTCCCTCTTCATCGTCCCGAAGCGCCTGCCCAATCCGGACGGTTCTCCCGGAGAACGCAACGATGTCGCTCTGGCCGGCCTGCTGCACAAGATGGGCTGGCGCAACACCACGTCCACGGTGCTGTCGTTCGGCGAAAAACAAGGCGCGGTCGGTTACCTGCTGGGCAAGCGGGGCAGCGGGCTCGGCCACATGTTCCAGATGATGAACGAGGCCAGAATCGGCGTCGGCTTGTTCGGCGCCTGCATCGCCTACCGCGCCTACCTGCTTTCGCTCGAGTACGCACGCGAACGTGCGCAGGGACGCCTGCCTTCGTGCAAGGACCCGTTGTCGCCGCAGGTCAAGCTGATCCAGCATGCCGACATCCGCAGATTGCTGCTGGCGCAAAAATCCATTGCCGAGGGCGCGTTGGCGTTGTGTCTGTTCGCATCGTCCCTGGTCGAGGATCAGCACTCGCATCCTGATTCGGCCTGTCGCACCCAGGCCGGCCACCTGCTCGAATTTCTCACACCGATCGTCAAATCCTGGTGCGGCAAACAGGGCTGCCTGTCGAACGACATGGCGATCCAGGTTCTGGGCGGATCGGGATACACGCGGGACTATCCGCTGGAGCAGTTGTATCGGGATCAGCGCCTGAATCCGATCCATGAAGGCGCCGAGGGCATTCATGGGCTGGACCTGCTGGGACGCAAGGTGGTCATGCTCGACGGCGCGTGCTACCGCGCCTTTCGCGCAAGCATCGCCGCAACGCTGGCTGAAGCCGCGCCATACGCGGCGCTGCAGCCGCTCCAGGCTGTCCTCGAAAGGAGCGTCGCCAAACTCGATGAGATTACCGCCGGCTTGATCGAGCTGCAAAAAAACGATCCTGATCGCGGCCTGGCGAATGCCACGATTTACCTGGATGCGGCTGGCCGCATTGTCGCCTCCTGGATCTGGCTCAAGCAGGCCGTGATTGCTTCAGCATGCCTGGTCAAAAATCCAGGTAGCGACGAAGCGTTCTATGCCGGAAAAATTCAGGCGGCGCGCTATTACATCGAATGGGAGTTGCCGGGCGCCTCGGTGAGTTTCGATCTGCTGGCACAGAACAATGCAATCCCGCTAGACATGCGGGACGAATGGTTCTAAGGACCGATCTGCGCGCCAACTTTTTTCACGTGCCGAATGAGGGTATAGCGCCACACAACGAAAGCGAGCAGCAGCGCTCCGCAGCCGCCCAATCCGATCGCGCTGCGCAAGCCGAAGTGCTCACCCAAAAATCCGCCCAGCAGCGCACCCGGACCCGCAGGCAGCAAAGTCATGAAGCGCATGGTGCCGGTCATCCTCCCCAGCAAAACCTCCGGGGTAATCGCCTGACGAACCGCCAGCATGTTGCTGAAGAGCAGGACTGAACTGGCGCTGAAGCTCAACAGCATGACGACAAAGGCAACCACACCCCACGCATTGGCCGGCGCGAAGGCCAACTGCAGCCAGCCCAGGCCGCTGAGAGCCATGCCGGAAATCATCGCCGGACCCGGGCCGATCCGCCGCGAGAGCCGATGTCCCAGCGTGCTGGCGGCAACCGTGCCCAGCGCCGCCGCCGAAAAACAGAGTCCGTACTGATATTCGTTGAGGCCCAGGTCGCGGGTCGCGAACAGCACCTGGACGACCATCGCGCATGTCTGGCAGATTTGCCACAAGCCCACCACGACGGCAATCGTCATCAGGAGGCGATGGCCGATGACGAATCTCACTCCTTCTTTCATGTTTCGCCAGAAGTGCGTCTGGCTTCTGTCCGGCGGCGCCTCGACGACACGAATCCCGCGCAGCAACACGACACTGAACAAGAGCAGCACGCCATTGCACAATAAGGCCACCGTGGCGCCGAACAGCCTGATCATGATCCCTGCTGTGCCCGGCCCGGTGATTTCGGCCAGCGATGCGGCCAGGTTGTTCTTGCTGTGCGCTTCCACAAGCTGCTCGCGCGGCACGACCTGGGTCAGCACGATTTGGCCCGCCGTGCCTGAAATCACCGACACGCAACCGCCAATGAAAGTGACGCCGTAGAGATAGCCCATCGTCAGGCGATCGAGCGACAATGCCAGCGCCACACTCGCCAGAGTAACCGCCATGACGAGTTCGCCGGCAATGTAGACCGGCAGTTTGCGCACCCGGTCCAGCCATACGCCCGCGGGGACCGAGAACAGGATGAAGGGTGCAGCGCCGATGGCACCCAGAATGCCGATCTGCGAGGGCGTTGCATGCAGCACCATGGCGCTGGTCAATGACAAGGCAAGAGAACCGATATGCGTGCCAAAACAGCTGGTCAAGACGGACAGCCAAAGGCGCCGGTATGCTGGATTTTGCAACACCATTTTTTCATGCTCCCCGCATTGGAGTGAGCTACGCACCTTGAACGGCAATCGATGCGATATTTGAAATGGCTCGAATGCGCGAGGGATGAAGATGGAGGAAGCAGGAGTGGCGGAGAGGGTGGGATTCGAACCCACGGATGCCGTAAGACATCGCCTGATTTCGAGTCAGGTACAATCGACCACTCTGCCACCTCTCCGGTGGTGCGAATTCTAGCACTTCTGACACTGAACACCGCAGCTCCGCTGTCGCTTTGAAGAACATCAAGGGGAATTTCGGCATGCCCAGATGGTCGAGGTTGGGACTGTTGATCATCATGGCACTGCTTGGCTGCTCGCAGGTCGAGCCGCCGCAGGAAAACGGCGAACTGGTGGTGGCGGTGCGCAACTCGCCCTCGTATTACCAGGTTGAGAAAGACAAAGTCAGCGGCTTCGATCATGATCTCGCTGCATTGTTCGCCGATGATCTAGGCGTCAAGCTGCGCTTCGTCGTGGCGCGCGACCCGGCCGAGTTGCAGGACATGGTGCGCGAGGGCAAGGCACACCTGGCCACCTCGATGGCGGTGCGCAAGCATGCCGATGGCCTGCGCTACACGACGCCGCTGCGGCAGGCGCGCCAGATTCTCATCGAACACGCCGACGATCCGCCGATCGAAGGCGAACAGGATCTCGCCGGCCTGACTGTCGAGGCTCTGGCAGGCTCGCCGCAGGCCGATCAACTGCAAGCGATGCTGGACGCCACCGCAAGGTTCAAGCTCCGGCTCAAGACCAACAGCAACGAAATCGATCTGCTTGAGCAAGTCAGCCAGCGCCGCAGCGAAATTGCCGCAAGCGACGATGATCAGTTCAACATTGCGCTGAACTTTTACCCGGATCTCAAGATTGCCTACGTGCTGCCGAGCAGCGTCAGTTACGCCTGGGCTTTTCCTCTGATCGAGGACAGCACGCTGTTTGACAAGGCGCAGGAATTTCTCGAACGCATCCGCCAGAACGGCACGCTGGCACGCATCGTCGACCGTTACTTCGGACACCTCGACCGCGTCAGCGACGCCGACGTAAACGGTTTCCTGATCCGCATGCAGACCGTCCTGCCGCATTTCCGCAAAGATTTCATCTCGGCGCAACAGGCCACCGGAATCGACTGGCGCCTGCTGGCCGCACTCGCCTACCAGGAATCCCACTGGAACCCGCTCGCCACCTCCCCCACCGGCGTGCGCGGCATGATGATGCTGACGGGCGAAACCGCGGACCGGCTGCGCGTCACCAACCGGCTCGATGCCAGGCAGAGCATTCTGGCCGGCGGAAAATACTTTGCCGACCTTGTCGATCAACTGCCGGCAGACATCAAAAACCCGGACCGCATCTGGATGGGCCTGGCCGCATACAACCTGGGCATGGGACACATGAACGGCGCGCGGGCGATCGCCAAGGGACTCAAGCGCGACCCGACCTCATGGTACGAGATGAAACAGGTGCTGCCGCTGCTGGCGCGCGAGAAATACTACAACCGGCTCAAGAGCGGACGCGGCCGCGGCGGCGAAGCCGTGATCATGGTCGAGAACATCCGCACCTATTACGACATCCTCTCGCGCTTTGAACTACCCCACAGCGGGGGGCCGGTTTTCCCGGAGTTCAAGCCGCGCTGATGCGCTCCAGATTGCCCATGTAGCCACGCAACACTGCGGGAACCGTCACGCTGCCGTCGGCATTCTGATAATTCTCCAGCACCGCGACGAGCGTGCGCCCCACCGCCAGGCCGGAACCGTTGAGAGTGTGCAGCAGCTCCGGCTTGCCGGCATCATTGCGAAAGCGGGCCTGCATGCGGCGGGCCTGGAAGGCTTCGAAGTTGGAGCAGGAGGAAATCTCGCGGTAGGTGTTCTGCGCCGGCAGCCAGACCTCAAGATCATAGGTCTTGGCCGACGAGAAGCCCATGTCGCCCGTGCATAACGCCATCTTGCGGTAGGGCAGCCCAAGCATTTGCAGGATCGCTTCGGCATGGCCGGTCAACTGCTCCAGTGCATCCCAGGATTGTTCCGGACGCACCAACTGCACCAGCTCGACCTTGTCGAACTGGTGCTGGCGAATCATGCCGCGCGTGTCCTTGCCATAGGAACCCGCTTCGGAGCGGAAGCACGGCGTATGACAGACAAATTTCAGCGGCAGCCGTTCGGCCGCAACGATCTGGTCGCGCACGATGTTGGTGACAGGCACTTCTGCGGTGGGAATCAGGTACAGCTTGGTACCGTCGCTGCGCGGCACCATGAACAAGTCCTCTTCGAACTTCGGCAACTGGCCGGTGCCGAACATGCTGTCGGGATTGACCAGGTAAGGCGCATACACTTCACGGTAGCCATGCTCGGTGGTGTGCGTGTCGAGCATGAATTGCGCCAGTGCCCGGTGCAGGCGGGCGATGGCGCCCTGCATCAGGGTGAAGCGGCTGCCGGAAATTTTCGTCGCGGTCTCGAAGTCGAGCCCGCCCAGTGCGGAACCAAGGTCGACATGGTCCTTCACCGCAAAATCGAATGCCTTTGGCGTGCCCCAGCGCAAGACCTCCACGTTGCCGCGTTCGTCATCGCCAAGCGGCACGCTGGCGTGGGGCAGGTTGGGGATCACCGCGACGAAAGCATTGAAGCGCGTCAGCAACTGTGCCAGGCTGTCCTCGTCGGCCTTGAGCTGATCGCCCAGGCTGGCGACTTCGGCCATCACCGGCGCGACATCCTCGCCTTTTCCCTTGAGGATGCCGATCTGCTTCGACAGGCTGTTGCGCTTGGCCTGCAGATCCTGGGTGCGCGTCTGCAATTGCTTGCGCTGCTCCTCCAGGACCTTGAAGCCTTCGACGTCAAGCACGGTGCCGCGTGTGGCCAGGCGCGCGGCCACGGCATCGAGTTGGGTGCGCAACAGTTGGATATCCAGCATGACTTTGTCCTATTCCTTTTTCCTGGCCTGGCGATCGAGCTTGCGCAAGTGTGCAAGTTTGTCCGCGATTTTCGCTTCGAGACCGCGCGGCGTCGGCCGGTACCAGCCCGGCGCCGTCATGCCCTCGGGCAAATAGTTCTCGCCTGCAGCGTATGCTTCCGGCTCATGGTGGGCATAGCGGTATTCGGCTCCGAAGCCGAGTTCCTTCATGAGCCTGGTCGGCGCGTTGCGCAAATGTTCCGGCACCGGCCGCGATATATCCTTGGCGACGAAAGCGCGGGCGGCATTATACGCGACGTAGATGGCGTTCGATTTCGGCGCCACGGCCAGGTAAATGATGGCTTCCGCGAGCGCCAGCTCGCCCTCGGGCGAGCCGAGCCGTTCATACACAGCGCAAGCATTCAGCGCAATCTCGAGCGCGCGCGGATCGGCCAGGCCGACATCCTCGGTCGCCATGCGCACCATGCGCCGTCCCATGTAGAGCGGATCGGCGCCGCCATCGAGCATGCGCGTGAGCCAATACAGCGCAGCGTCTGGATCGGAGCCGCGCACCGACTTGTGCAGGGCGGAGATCTGATCGTAGAAGGCATCGCCACCCTTGTCGAAGCGGCGCAGGTCGGAAGCCAGCGCACCTTCCAGGAAAGCATTGTCGATGCACGTCGCGCCCGCCGTCGCGGCCGCGGTGCGCAACTGCTCGAGCACATTCAGCAAGCGCCGCGCATCGCCGTCGGCATAGCCGATCAGACGCTCGCGGGTGTCCTCGGCGAATTCCAGACCCGGCATGGCAACGGTCGCGGCACGCGCGAACAGTAAGCGCAATTCCTCGGTCGCGAGGCTCTTCAGCACATACACCGCGGCACGCGAAAGCAGCGCCGAATTCACCTCGAAGGACGGATTCTCGGTGGTCGCACCGATGAAAGTCAGCGTGCCGTTTTCGACGTAAGGCAGGAAGGCGTCCTGCTGCGCCTTGTTGAAGCGATGCACTTCATCGACGAACAAGATGGTGCGCCGTCCCGACTGCGCCAGGGTCAGTTCGGCGCGTTCGACCGCGGCACGGATGTCCTTGACGCCGGAGAACACCGCGGAAAGCGCCAGGAATTCGGCCTCGAAGGCATCGGCCATGAGCCGCGCCAGCGTGGTCTTGCCGACACCCGGCGGACCCCACAAAATCATCGAATGCGGGGTCCGCGATTCGAAAGCCAGGCGCAGCGGCTTGCCCGGACCGATCAGGTGCGACTGGCCGATCACCTCGTCGAGCGTGCGCGGGCGCAACTGTTCGGCGAGAGGGGCGTTGGCAATGGCAGCGGAAAACAGGTCGCTCATAGATGATCCAGAGGGCTGACCGCGCCTCGGTCCAGGGCTCGCTTTGCACAGCTCGCCCGCTCCTCGTTCGTGAAGCAGTGCTTCACGTCAGTCCCATCCTGTCGATGGGACTGACCACTCCTCGCCCACCTTTGTTGAGAACATGAGTGTAGATCATGGTCGTCGAAACATCGGCGTGGCCAAGCAGTTCCTGCACCGTGCGGATGTCGTAGCCACCCTCCAGCAGGTGAGTGGCGAAGGAGTGGCGTAGCGTATGCGGGGTGGCCGGCTTGGCCAGCCCTGCATCTCTTGCCGCCTGCTTGACAGCCCGTTGCACGGCTTGATCCTGCACATGGTGGCGACGGGTGACCTGCGTGCGTGGATCAATCGAGAACTTGGCCGAGGGAAACACATACTGCCATCCCCAATCGCGGGCTGCGCCGGGGTATTTGCGCTCGAGCGCATAAGGCAGATACACGGCGCCAAAGCCCGCTTCCAAATCCTGTCGGTGCAGTGCCCTGACGCGTTTCAGATGCTCCTGCAACGGAGCTGCCAGGGCGGCAGGCAGCATCGTCACCCGATCCTTGAATCCCTTGCCATCGCGAATCAGGATTTCCCGTCGTGCGAACTCGATATCCTTTACCCTCAAGCGCAGGCATTCCATGATGCGCATGCCCGAACCATAGAGCAGGCTGGCGATCAACCAGCTTGTCCCCTCGAGCCTGGTCAGCAGATCATGAACCTCGTCCCGCGTCAGTACCACCGGCAAGCGCTTTGGTGCCTTTGCCTGCTCAATATTGTCGAGCCAGGGCAACTCTCTCTCCAGCACCACCCGATAGAGGAACAGCAAGGCGCTCTTGGCCTGATTCTGCGTCGATGCCGCCACCTGCCCTGTCACCGCCAAATGGGTAAGGAACAGTTCAACCTCCGTCGCGCCCAGATCGCGGGGGTGCTTCTTGTCAAAATGTCGGATAAATCGTTTAATCCAATCTAGATAAGCTTGTTCCGTACGAATGCTGTAATGCTTGAGACGAATCTTTCCGCGAACTTGATCAAGAAGTTTTGGCGCAGACGTAGAAATCGCAGATTGTGTCTGTTCCATTTTTAGGATGGACTAAAAATTTTCAGTTAATTGAATAATATTAACTTTATATCTAGTTCCATTTTTTATCAATCATTTGACGCAATATTTTCCGTCAAATAGGTGCCACATTTCACGTTGGGCATCTTTAACAGGTAGGTGCTGATGGCAGCTATAGAGCTTCTTCGCTCGCAGAAAAACCAAGCCTACGCGGCAATTGTGGATGCAGGACTGGAGCCGTCAGATTTTCGATGGGCCAGGACTAACGGCTCGCTGCGTCTTACGCATAGACCCACAAACTTCTACTTTGTCTTTGGGGCAGAGAATGGCTTTCATGGCCAACGATGGGTGATTTCGTTCTTTCCGGCGCAATCGCTTGCGAAGGAAGTGTTTGCCGGCTATTTCAGCGAATGGGAAAAGACACTTCGCACCTTCAAGACATGGGTTTCAATTATTGCCAGAGAACATTCAGAACCTGACTATTGGGCGATTTCCCAGCAAGAGAAGAATCTAATTGCGGAGCGAATAGATGACCTTGAGAACTTGCCGTTCTCTTCAACCGAGATCTTGCGAATATCTTCCGCAATCAGAGAGCTCAAGGAGCATCTACTAGCCAACGGCACGCAGTCCGCGAAGCAAATTGAATTCATCTCTACACGTCTTCAACACCTAGAGGATTCATCGCATCGGTTAGGCCGAAAAGATTGGATCACTCTGGCGATGGGAACGCTTACGAACATAGCGGTTGGCGTTGCTCTAGCACCCGAAACAGCGCGCGACCTGTTACGTACCGCAGGCGCCTTGTTAGGGTGGGTTGTGGGAAATGTTCATCTACTTCCTTAACGGCATGAGCGCCAAGATGCCCAACCCTTCGTTGCAGGGGACCTTGCGCATAAAGCCGCGCAAGGCCCCTGAACTCAAACGTTAGAACTCTCACTCTCAATCACAGGAGGTATCGCCGATGTCCGCCCCTCAAGAAAAGCATCAAGATCAGACAGCAACGGCGCTGGCAGCCCTAACAGCTTGCATCGTTCAAACACTTGGCGAGTCAAATCCATCCTTTCCGCCTGCGTTCTTGAAGAACCTTGATGATCTGTATTACCGCGTGAGAGAGAACCATCTGTTTGAGGTTCCGGCGCTTGAGACGCTACAGTTGGTTCGTGATCTACTGAAAAAGTGAGAGCGTTCGCTTTCTCGGCGCGCTGCCAATCAATCAGTCCTTGAGCGTTCGCCCAAGCATGTCTCACCTCATCGAAAGTAGCGCCGTCAAGTACATCGCGCAGCCTTCTGGAAAGCAGGCGCTCCCGTTCTGTCAAAACCATTCGCATATCATCCTCCAGAGTTCTAACCCTGCGTTCCAGCGGAGGCTGCGCCATGAAGCGGCGCACCCCCGCTGAACTTCACGTTGGGGGTCTTAGGATGGCGCGCGAAGAACCAATGCTCCATGTGCCCGTCTTCGAGAAACTTGGCGAAGAGCAAACTCGCTTGCAGTTTTCCAGCATGAACAACGATATTGGGGCGCAGGCGCGAACTTGGCTCCACGGCATCGAAGAAGCGCGAGAGAAAGCCCGTCACGCCGAGTTGCTTGCTGAAATTAAGCGTCCTCATTGGAGCGTCACTCCTTCGTTCTATCTGCTGGTGGTGTCTGTGCTTCTGGCAGCGGCTGCACTGTTTGTCGCTCTTTCACAGCGGCCTCAAGAGCAATCACCCGCTGTTGCAGTTTCTCCACCCACGAAAACAGTACAGCCCGCTCTCCTGCCATCCGCCAATTCGCCACAGCCGTTGCCAAGCACAGCACCATCACCATCACGCTCACCCAAAAATTAACCACCAGCATGCGTTCCGTCTTCCTAATACTCCAGCTCGGTTCTGTTTCGGCAATGCACTCGTTCTTCATTGCTCCACCCCCAACCCTGCGGTCGACCCCGTTCGCTTCGCTCTCTGGACGCTGCGCGATGAAGCCGCGCAGCGCCGGTCACCTTGAACGTTATGTTTTCACAAAGGTGATCTATGCCTGAACCGATAACTACAGTTGGTCTTGGCGCTATTGCCGCCTATCTGGGGAAAGACGGGCTACAAAAGATTCTAGGGCCGACCGCAGACTATCTCGGCCAGGGTCTGCGGGACTTTACTCAACGAAGAATTGAAAATATTGGCCAAATCTTTCATAACGCTGAAACCAAGTTGGGCGACAAGGTAAATTCCAAGGGGGAGGTTCCCCCAAAGGTATTAAAAGCTGTTCTTGACGAAGGATCATTTTCGCCGGATCGCCTTGCTGTTGAGTATTTTGGTGGAATTCTTGCCTCGTCTCGATCCGAGCAAGGGCGAGACGACCGTGGAGCGCGGATAGCCAAAATATTGGATAGCCTTTCAACGTATCAGCTTCGCTCTCACTACTTAATTTATTCGTCAGTTCGCGCCTTATTTTCTGGTCGCGATATCCCGTTCAATATGGAAGGACGGCCAAAGATGCAAATCTTTGTTCCGTTTTCAGGTTATTTTTCGGCAATGGATTTCAACCAGACCGAGACGGACCAGATTGGACAAATACTTAACCATGTCTTTTTTGGACTGCATGGGGACAGTCTGATCGAAGGCAGTTGGCAATATGGACCTAAAGATTCAATTACAAAGCTATTTGCAGGTGCAACAGATGGAGGCATCGTGCTTCAACCCTCCGCATTAGGCGCTGAACTATTTCTATGGGCATTTGGGTACGCTGAAAAACCGCTTGAATACATTCTTGACCCGAGTTTTTTCGCGGCAATTGAAGGCGTGCCTTCTCAGTTCCCAGGTGCCTGCGCAACACAAACATAACATGGCGCTCAACCTCGCTCCCTTCGGTCGCTGGACGCTGCGCGATAAAGCCGCGCAGCGCCGGTTAGCTCAACGTTATGCCCCATGAATTCCACTAGCACTCGCTTCCTAATCGGTAGGCTGCAATGAACGTCGTTTACCGCATCACGTACCCGAACGGGAAGATCTACATTGGCCAAGACCGAACAAACAGCATCAATTACTTCGGAAGTGCATCAAGTAAGCTCATCGCCAAGGACTTCACGCCAGAACAACGACGCAGCTTCACAATCACACGCGACATTCTGTGGGAATCGGAAACCGCCTCGCGGTCAGAGGTCACAAAGATCGAAATAGATTTCATTCGTCGCTTCCGTTCAAATGATCCATCTATCGGTTACAACCTAACCCCACCCTTTGCCGGTACGCCAGTCTCCGAAAAGTAGAACCAAAATGGCTACGCTCATTCTGCTTGCTTCAAGAAACCGTCTCCGAATTGAACTGTGGCATAACCCTGCAATCAACCGGACCTGCGCGAAAAGCCGCGCAGGCCGGTTATTTCCACGTTGGGCCTCTTGAGGCATTTGGCATGCGGCTTACTTTACGGAGCATCGTGGACGATCAGAAAGGTAGAAAGTGAAATTGAGGGTCTGGCATATAAAGTTGGTACACATCATATTTTTCTTCTTGTTGAGCGGAGGCTTGCTCTTCGTACTCATTTCAGGAGCGATCAATCACATTACTCCTTGGACATGGGGTGTAATCACCTTCTTGGTTATCGAAGTGCTAATTCTTCTGTATTTTCGTGGAAGGTGTCCTCTCACAATCATGGCGGAACAACTCGGCGCAACAAATGGGAGAGTGTCCGACATATTTTTGCCACGCTGCATTGCTGATCGGGTACTGCAAATCTATGGATCGCTGTTTGTCATAGGTTGTACGTTAGTTCTTTTTCGTGCGTTGCAACAGTGATACGCCGAGCTTACATCCCCCATACGTTATCCACGGCCACAAGGTGTGGCACGCCAACTGTTGGAGTACGCAACTCGTGAATGTGCAAGCTTCCCATAGCCCCCCGTTGTTGATATTGGACACTACTTCTGGCTCCGTACTCCACAAGCTTTTTACCTATATCCGTCGTTCTGCGATTGGACGAACCTTTCCTCGTTTTACCCTTTTCATTGCCAGTATCGCCCTAGCATTCATTCCACTCTTAGTTGCGGCTATTTGGGGACCACTCTCGCTTACTGAATCCACCCCAACGCATCAGTTACCATTTCTCTATGATTGGAACGTACTGTTCATGTTCCTGGTTTCGTTTCCTAGCTTGGTTATATGCATAGCGAACGATCAGCACATTCTTTTAACTTCTTTGAACAGCGTTGAGTCAGACGGGACACTTACGATTGCGAAGACCGACGCATCTCAATTAGTCGTTCTTTGGCAAAAACGCTTTCGCAAGATTAACTGGATTGGGCAGGCACTAGGTCTAATTGCTGGCGGAGTTCTCGCCTATTTCAATTATGTGGCATATACACCGCCATCGGTAGGTTACTGGATCGCAGAAAACGGCAATTTATTGCCTGTAGGGTTTGTACTACTTTACTGCGTCTTCCTTTTCTATTTTCTCGTTCCCATACTCATACTTCGCATTATCTTTATCGCGGTATTGCTTCGTGACATAGTCGCACACTCGACTTTACGTATTTTGCCTCTACATCCGGACAAGTCCGGCGGGCTCCGCTCCATGGGCACACTGGGTCTTCGAAACCAGTACCTTCTCACAATATTTGGCCTAAACATTGTGCTAATGGCGGCGATTCCGTTTCACTATCTTCAGGCACCGATCACACTCTATGGCCTGACGGCAACTGCTGTTATTGGCTATTTAATTCTTGGCCCGGTTATCTTTCTGGCCCCTCTGATACCGTTCCGCAACGGAATGCTGAGTTTTAAGAACAACCTTATGGTTGCGGTCGCTCAACGTTTGCATATCGAACTTGAACGCCTACGGACGCAGATGAAGTCAGAAGCGATTACCGAGAAAGATGCAGATTTAATCGAAAGGCTGCAAAAGATCGCTTCCGCAATTGACCAATTACCGGTATGGCCATTTGACGCTGCGACAATGCGCAAGTTTGTCGTTGCCTATGCTGTTCCGCTATTTAGCGGCCCAATTCCGAAAGCTATATTCGAAGCCGTAAAGCCTCACTTTTAATAGCCATGCTAGGCCCAACCCATCAATCCACCGGACGCTGCGTGATAAAGCCGCGCAGCGCCGGTGATTTCAAACGTTCGGCGTCGTCACCTTGCCACCACCAAAACCACTAAAGGAGTTTGAGATGGTCACCGAAGAACTCAACGAGTATGTATTTGCCAATATCGTCATGAAATCTGCCTGGTCTATTCGTTGCCGCCGCATAGATGCCTTGGTAGAGTCCGGGGAAATCACTAGAGAACAGTCGAAAGACGAACATCAGACTGATGTTGATGTTCGTGAAGCTTTGAAAGTAATTCGACACAACAAGAAAGTTGTTTTTGACATTCTTGCAGAACTTGAGTCTGCGCCTGCTGATTCTCCAGTATTGCCTCAAGAAGCGCCTTGAGTTCTTCTGTTACTTCCATGTTCATCTCCTGTTTCAAAAAGTCGGTGTTGGTTGAACGGCAAATGCCGAACCCGCCGCTCAACCGGACGGTAAATAGGCAGGTGCTTGTTCTCAGCCATTCGAGCGCCCGCCGGTTAGCTCTACGTTGGGGGTCTTCATGAAAATAGACATCAGCGGTATCCAGGCCAATAACCCAAGGAGCGCGGCTTGGAGGTAATCTCCACTACCTGGGCTGTCGGCCTGACCGTCGCTTTTGTGGGCGTCCTTGGTGCTTTTCAAGTTCATCGCTACATTGGTCGTCGAGAAGCTGCCGCCACCTTTCGCGCCACTATCGACCCCTCCGTTTTCGCCGGGCTTCGCGGGCATCCGCTTCACGGTGCTTTGATCCAAATCTTTCCCAAGCATCTTGCCGCCGCTCACGAGTTTCGGCGCTACCTCGGCCCTATCGACCGCTGGCGTTTCCGCAAGGCATGGCACGCTTATCACGGCGGCAGCGAGGAGAACCCCGACTGGTTTGTTCGCTACTGTCTGCCAAACAACGGCCCAGCGTTGCTTGTTCAGCGCCTTGAAGCGCTTCGTAGCGCGGCCAATCAAACCTAGCATGGTGCTCATAACTCGCCACCCCCAACCCGTCGTTCCAGGGGAGCTTCGCGATAAGGCCGCGAAGCCCCCTGAACTTCAACTACAAGGGCTTCCCCAAATTCGCAAGTGAGGTTGTACTTTTAGTTCATCGTTTTCATCCTGGCTGATATTCGTATCACTGCGCTAGTTGAACGAGAAGATGGAGGACTGCGAAACTACAACCGGTCATGTTGGGCATGTTGCCCGGACCCTGATGAAAGACGCGCGCCGGGGCCTCAATCGTTAGTCGGGAACCGTCATCGCTTCACGTCCCCTGGAGTTCAACAGGCTCTCCCGGCGCGGGTCCAACCCGCTTCACATCAACGCATGCAGTGCATCCCCCGATGGGACTTCCTTCGGGGCGTCGGTGATTCCTGGCCGCCCTCCGGCGGCACGCTCGCTCAATCCTTTCAACGTTCTTTCCTGAAGACGCTTTTCGGTTTTCGATTCAGACAGCACTTGGGTGCAGACGAAAGTCCTCGCCGTACCGCAGCACCGCCCAGGCCAGCCGCGCGTTCTTGGCGGCAATCGCCACCACCGCCCGCCAATAACCGCGTCGCTCTTGCAGGCTGCGCGCCCAGCGGCTGAAGCCGTCCTGCTTGTCACCCAGGCCGGACAGGATGGCACGAGCGCCCATCACCAGCAGGCTGCGCAGGTAAGGATCGCCCGCCTTGGTGATGCGGCCCAACCTGGCTTTCCCGCCGCTGCTGTATTGCCACGGCACCAAGCCCATCCAGGCCGCCACCTGGCGTCCGTTCTTGAAATCATGGCCGCCGCCGATGCTCGCCAACAAGGCGCTGGCCGTCACCGGACCAATGCCGGGGCGTTCCATCAGGCGTTTGCTGCGCGCATCCGCTCTTGCCGCCTGGGCGATGAGGCGGTCGTACTCGGCGACACGCTCATCGAGATGATCGGCATGGGCGAGCAGATCGCCGACGCATTGGTTGGCGTAGCCGGGTAGATCCTCAAGGTGATCGCCAATGGTGCGGCGCAGGCCCGTGACCTTTTGTGGCAAGACAATGCCGAATTCGGCTACCAGACCACGCAGCCGGTTGTAGGTCGCCGTCCTTTCCTCGACAAAACCCTGCCGGGTGCGATGCAGGCAGAGGATGATCTGCTGGTGTTCCGATTTGACGGGAACAAAGCGCATGTGCGGCCGCGTCACGGCTTCGCAAATCGCCGCTGCATCCGCCGCGTCGTTCTTGCCGCGTTTGCCGCTCATGCGGTAGGGGGTAACAAACTTGGGCGCCATCAGCCGCACGGTGTGACCAAACTGGCTGAACCGCCGTGCCCAGTGGTGCGCGCCAGAGCAGGCTTCCATGCCGATCAGGCACGGCGGCAGTTGCGCCACCAGTTCGCACAACTGGTCGCGCGCAACTTTTGGCTTGACCAGCACCGACTTGCCGTTATCATCAACTCCATGCACGGCAAAGACGTTCTTGGCCAGA
>JACRAR010000061.1 GCA_016234745.1 Betaproteobacteria bacterium
CCCACTGGTCGTCTCGCAATTGCTTGCGTTCTTCCATGCCTTCCTCCTGTCTTGTGACAAAAGGAAGCATCGCAGACTACCGATGCGTTAGATTCAGCGAACACTCGCATATTCATTCGTCAATTGTGAACAGAACCTAGGTCGAGACCATGCTGACACTTCCGACTCAGCCCGCTCGTTGTCGCCAATCCGGATTCACCCTGGTCGAGGCGATCATGGTGATCGTCATCACCGGTTTCCTCGCCGGCATCGTTGCCGTATTCATCACGGTACCGGTGCAGAGTTATGCCGATTCGGTGCGCCGTGCCGAGCTCACCGATGCGGCAGACGTGATCTTGCGGCGCATCAAGCGCGAGATACGGCTGGCACTGCCGAACAGCCTGCGAGTCAGCTCGTCCGGCGGCGTGAATTACATCGAATTCATCCTGACCAGTACCGGCGGGCTGTATCGCGACGAATACGACGGTTCCAGCGCGGGGGACTTCCTGAGTTTCACCAGTTCGGCCGACAAGACTTTCGACGTGCTGGGCACCCTGCCGAGCAATCCGGCCATAGCAGCCGATGACTTTATCGTGGTCAACAATGTCGCCAATCTGTTGCCGGCCAATAATGCCTATGCCACAGGCGATCCCTGTTCGAATTGCAACCGGGCAAAAGTTGCTTCGATCGCCAGCAACACGGTCACTCTGGCAACCAACCCCTTTGCCGGTCAATTGCGTCCTGCCAGCAGCCGCTTCCAGGTCGTGCCAGGTGGCGTCAGGGCCGTGACTTTTGCCTGCCCAGCGCTGACATCGGGTAATCTGACCCGCTACTGGAATTACGGTTTCTTTCCCTCCCAAGCCGATGCCATAGCCGCCCTTCCCTCGCTTGCACCCGCGAACCGTGCACTGCTGGCTGCCAATGTCACCTGCATGGTGTCCCCCCCTTCGTCCGGGCTGCTAAACATTGTATTGACCTTGACCGATCCGGCCAGCGGCGAAGGAGTGACGCTCTTTCAGCAGATTCACGTGGACAATTCAGCATGAAATCCCCCCGACTCTTGCGCGGCTTCTCCATCGTATCGGCGATTTTCATCCTCGTCGCGCTGGCTGCGCTGGGAGCGTTCATCGTCAACATCTCAACCAATCAGCAGATCGGTTCTGCGCTTGACGTGCAGGGCGAGCGGGCTTTTCAGGCGGCACGGGCAGGCGTCGAATGGGGCGTGTATAAGGTTCAGGCAACCGCTGCCTACAATTTCGGCTATACCTCCATCGATCCGAATACCCGCGCCTGCCCGACCAGTCCGACTTCATTCACCCTGCCGGCTGCCGCGACTACCCTGGCTGGCTTTACCGTAACAGTGATCTGCACGGCAACCACGGATCCAGGGAGCTTTGGAGGCCCCACGGTGTACAGGATAACTGCCACAGCCTGCAATCAGCCCAACGTCGCCGACCCCAAGTGCCCCAACATCACCAACCCGACCGGCTTTTATGTCGAACGCCGGCTGGAGGTATCGTTTTGAGGGAAGAATGCCCATCCTATAATGAATCCGTGCGCCACATCAGGGACGAGCATGGCTGGCGGGAGGTTGCGTCGGGCGATGGTTTGTTCCCCGATGCCTTTGAGGACATTTGCTTGAAAACGTGGTCTGTCGGTGAGGTTTCGTTACTCAAAACGTGCCTGGCCCCTCTGGTTCCTTTTATCCTTGCGCTGGTCTGCCTGCTGTTGCCGGCCGGCGGCGCCTGGGCATTTGCCTGCACCTCCACTGGCGGCAACTGGGCTACGAACGGCACTTGGGCAAACTGCAACGGCACCACGCCGCAGG
This sequence comes from Betaproteobacteria bacterium, assembly GCA_016234745.1. GTDB lineage: Bacteria > Pseudomonadota > Gammaproteobacteria > Burkholderiales > Rhodocyclaceae > JACRAR01. The sequence continues at coordinate 1,808 of JACRAR010000061.1, forward strand.
CTGGCGACACGGTCACCATTACTGCCGGCACCGTGATTCTCAATGCCAGCCCCACGATTGCCGGGCTGACCATGAATGGCGGCACGCTGACCTTCGGCAACAGCGCGACAATCCGCACTCTTACCGTTAACGGCAATGTCACAGTAACCGCTGGCACCATCAATGTCGCCAACCAAACAGTGACCCATGTATTGAACGTTTCCGGAAACGTCACCAACAACGGCACCCTGGATCTGCGCCTGGATGCCAACAGCCTGTGCACCCTCAACTTCACCGGCGGCGGCGCCCACATCATAGACGGCACCAGCGCCGGGACCACCGAGTTCAACAACGTCACAGTCGCCAACAACCTGACCATCAACAAGAGCGGCGCGGCGATCACCCAGACGGGAACCCTGAGCGTCACCGGCAACCTGACGGTGCAGGCTGGGACGCTGAACGTGGCGAATTCCATCACGGTGACGGGAACCACCGACATCAGCGGCACGCTCAGTCACACGACGACGACCGGCACCCGCACTTTCACCGGAAACGTCACCATCAACAACGGCGGCACCATGTCCGAAACCGTGGCGGAGGCGATCGCTTATGGCGGAAATCTAACCGTCAGCGCCGGCGGCACGCTGACCGAGTTCGGCGCCGCGACCATGTCCGTCGCCGGCAATCTGCAGAACGACGGCACCCTGACCGCCAGCACCGGCGTGCATACTTTCTCCGGCGCCGCCAAGACCTTCAGCGGAGCCAATGCGATCGTCATTCCGAGCGTCACCGTCAGTGGAACCTACCAGAACAGCGGAACGCTTACGGTGAATACGGCGCTCTCCGGCGCCGGGACGCTGACCAATACGGGAACACTCAACATCGGCGGCACGTCGGGCATCACCGGGCTGACCGCCACTGCGGTCGGCAACACGGTCAACTACACCAGCGGCGGCGCCCAAGCCATCAAGGCAACGACCTACGACATCCTCAATACCAGCGGGGCCGGCGCCAAGACTATCGGCGGCGTAACGGTGGTGAACGACACACTGACTGTCGTCGGCGGAACACTGACGAACAACAGCACCCTGACCGTCACTAACGCCTTGTCGGGCACCGGCGGATTAACCAACGGCGCCGCAGACACACTCAACATCGGCGGCACCTCCGGCATCACCACCCTCACCGCCACCGCGGCCGGCAACACGGTCAACTACACCGGCACCGGCCAGACGCTGAAAGTCACGTCGTACCAAAACCTCACCCTGAGTGGTGGCCCCGAGACCTTTGGCGCCATCACGACCATAGGCGGGAATTTGACCCTGAGCGGCAGCGCCACCGCCACCACCGCGGCGAACCTGGCCATTACAGGCAACCTCGATGTCGGCAGCGGAACCCAGTTGACCGTTGCCGGGTTCAACATCACCGTGACAGGAACCACATCGGTAACGGGCACGCTGCTTCACAACAACGCCGCGGGCACCAAGACCTACACCGGAAACGTCACCATCAACAACGGGGGCCTCTGGAACGAAACGGCCGCAGAAGACTTTTCGTTCGGCGGCAACCTGCAAAATGACGGCACCTTGACCGCCAGTACCGGCGTGCATACCTTCATCAACGCCGGCAGGACCTTCAGCGGAGCCAACGAAATCGCCATCCCGAGCGTGACGATCAGCGGCACCCGCACGAACAACGGCACGCTCACGGTGTCGACCACGCTGGCCGGCGCCAGCACGCTGACCAACGGCGCCACCGGGATTCTGAACATCGGCGCGGCGACCGTCACCCCGACGCTCACCGCCACCGCGGTAGGCAACACGGTCAACTACACCGGCACCGGCCAGACGCTGAAAGTGACGGCCTACCACCACCTCACCCTGAGCGGCGGCGCCGAAACTTTTGGGGCGATCACGACGGTTGCCGGCAACCTGACCCTGAGCGGCAGTGCCACCGCCACCACCGCGGCGAACCTGGCTATTACAGGCAACCTCGATGTCGGTGGTGGAACCCAGTTGACCGTCGCCGGGTTCAACATCACCGTGACGGGGACCACAGCGGTGACGGGCACACTGGTTCACAACAATGCCGCGGGAGCCAAGACCTATACCGGAAACGTCACCATCAACAACGGCGGCCTGTGGAACGAAACGGCCGCGGAAGACTTTTCGTTCGGCGGCAACCTGCAAAATGACGGCACCTTTACCGCCAATACCGGCGTGCATACCTTCATCAACGCCGGCAGGACCTTCAGCGGAGCCAACGAAATCGCCATCCCGAGCGTGACGATCAGCGGCACCCGCACGAACGACGGCACGCTCACGGTGTCGACCACGCTGGCCGGCGCCAGCACGCTGACCAACGGCGCCACCGGAACACTCAACATTGGCGGCACATCGGGCATTACCGGGCTGACCGCGACGGCGGGCGGGAACGTCGTCAACTACACCGGCACGGGACAGACGATCAAGGCAACCTCCTATGACACGTTGAACGTCACGGGTACGGGAGCAACCAACAGCGGCACCGTGACGGCCGCTACAGGTCTGGGCGGCTCGGGCGATCTGACCAACGCGGCTACCGGGGTATTGAACCTCGGCGGCACCGTGACGATAGCGACACTGAACGCGACAGTGGGCGGAAACGTCGTCAATTACACCGGCACGGGGCAGACCATCCGTGCGATTGCCTACGACACGCTGAATGTCACCGGTACGGCAACCAACAGCGGCACGGTAACTGTTGCAACCGCGCTGGGTGGCGCAGGCACATTGACCAACGCCGCCACAGGAGTATTGAACCTCGGCGGCACCTCGCTGATCACGACGCTTACCGCGACAGCCAGCGGCAACACCGTCAATTACACCGGATCGGGGCAAACCATCAAGGCCACCACCTATCACCATCTGACACTGAGCGGCGGTGCCGGAACCCTCGGTGCCGATACGAACGTCAATGGCACCCTGGCGCTCGGCGCCAACAAGCTGACGACCGGAGCAAACACCCTGCTCATGACCGGCGATTGCAGCCTGAGCGGCGGCAATGGCAGCATCACCCGCAGCAGCAGCGGTTTTGTCATCGGCAACCTGCGCCTGTCCTTCCCGACGGGAACCAATACCTGTACTTTCCCCGTCGGCAGCGGCACCACCTATGCGCCGATCGGTATTGCCATGGTATCGACCTCGGCGGGCACACTGACCGGCAGCACGACGGCGGGTCAGCATCCGCAGATCGCGACTTCCGGCATCGATTCCACCAAGGATGCCAGCCGCTACTGGACACTCGGCTTGGCAGGCGACACGCTTAACACGGGCAATGTGACGAGCTACGGCGTGACGTTTAATTTTGCGGCGGGTGATCTGATCGGCGGCGCTACGCCCTCCAATTTTGTGGTCGGTAAATACACGGGCGCAGCCTGGACCTTGCCGACACCGGTGACGGCGAATGCGACCGCCACCGGCGTGTCGTTCATTGCCGGCAGCGCCGGCTTTGGCGGCTTCGCGGTCGGCGAGCGCAGCTTCGCCACCTGTTCCAGCCTGGCCAGCGGCAATTGGAATGCACCGGCCACGTGGACCACGTGTCGCGGCGGCATACCCCTGGCCCAAGACACGGTGACCATCAACAGCCCCCACGCGGTCGCGCTCAACATCGACAGCCCGGCGCTTGGTTCGCTCACGGTCAATACCGGCGGCAGCCTGACCAACGCTGCCAACAGGATCCTCAGTCTTGCCGGCAACCTTACCAACAACGGTACGCTGACCATGGGAACGGGCGGCAGCATTACGCTCACCGCCCATTCACAATGGACTGGCAGCGCGACCAGTACGTGGACGCTTTATCAGGTCGATCTGGGCACCAAGGACCTGACCTTTGGCGCAACCGATAGCTACACCGTGAGCTTTGCCTCGGCGACCCCGATTGTGAATGTCGGCAACCTCAACATGACGGGAACCAACAGTACGGTCACCTTCCGCTTTGCCGGTGCGGCGCAAGCCCTGCCCGTGGACAATGTGCGCTATCCCAGCGTGGTTCTGGCCGGTACCGGCGCCAAGACGTTGACCGGAACGGGTACAACGCTCGATGTGCGCGGCAGTTTCAAGCTCAATGGCGCCGCCGACACGCCCGTGGGTAGCGACACATTTTCCGCCGGCAGCAGAAACGTCGATATCTACGGCGATTTCACCAACAACCGCGCTGCGAACTTCAATCCGGGAAACACCGACAGCGGCACGTGGACCTTCAAGGGCACCACCTTGCAGAACATCGACAGCACGGGAACATCCACCATTTTCCCCAACCTGACCCTGAACAACACCCTGGGAATCGCGCTCAACGCCAGTTCGAGTGTAAAGACCCTGCTGACCTTGACCAACGGCTACATTTCAACTGGCACGAACATCCTGATTCTGTCGACCAACTGCACGGACGTCAGCGCGACCAACGGCACCAGTTGGGTGCGCACCAATGGTTTTGTTTCAGGCAGAGTCCGGCTGACGTTCAGTTCGGGAACGGTCACCTGCACCTACCCGGTCGGTAGCGGCACCACTTACGCGCCGATCGGCATGACCATGATCTCCACGGGAGGCACGCTGACCGGTAGCACCACGACTGGAGAACATCCGCAGATCAGCGCTTCGACGATCAACTCCACCCTCGATGTCAGTCGCTACTGGTCGCTCTGGGCCACCGGCGACGCGATCACGTCCAGCAGCTATGGCGCCACTTTCAATTTCGTTGCCGGCGATGTGGATGTCGGTGCCAACACCGCCAACTTTGTCGTCGGCAAGTATGCCGCCAGTACTTGGACGGAACTGACCCCTGCCTTCGCCAATCCCACTGCGACAGGCGTTTCCACGATTACCGGGGGTATTACCGCGCAGACTGATTTCGCCGTCGGCACGCATTCGAGCAACAACTGTTACTCCGATGCATTCACTGGCGCCGACGGCGCATCGCCGGGCGGCAACTGGTCGGTGGGCTTCAAGACCGGAACTTTCGGCAATCCGGTGATTTGGGGCAACCGTTTGAGACTGACCAACGCTACCGGAAGCGTGGCCACCTGGGCCACCCTGAACCGCCTGATACCCGCATCGGGGAATCGGGTGACCGTGGAGCTTGAGCACTTCGCCCACAGCGGCACCGGCAGTGCCGACGGCATCGCCGTGATTCTGTCCGATGCTTCGGTGGCGCCGCAGGCGGGCGCCTTCGGGGGCTCACTGGGTTATGCGCAGAAAAGCAATCCCGGCTCCGATTGCACCACCCCGGGCGGTTGCCCGGGTTTTACCGGAGGCTGGCTGGGCATCGCCATCGACGAATACGGCAATTATTCGACCAACCTCGAAGGGCGCTTCGGCGGCGTGGGGGCGCGAATACAAAACTCTGTGGCCATTCGCGGCTCCGGTACCGGCATGTCGGGCTACCGTTTCCTGACAGGCACCGGTTCCCTCACGCCGGTCATTGACGGCAACAATGCTGCGACCCCGCCTCACCGTTACCGCATCATTATCGATCATACCGATGGCCTTCATGCCTGGACTTCGGTGGAGCGGGATACTACGGGAGGAGGGACGGCCTATGTCATTCTGATCGGCTGTCCACCGGGCGTGACCAGCGGCTGCACCGCGCTGGACGTCAAGGATCCGGGCTACAGCCAAAACGACGTGCCCACCAGTTGGAACCTGTCCTTTACCGGCTCCACGGGCGGTTCGACCAACGTCCACGAAGTCGACAACCTCAGCATCTGTACGGTACAGGGCATGCCGACGCCGAGTCTGCACCACATCAAGATCGAGCATGGTGGCAACGCCTGCACCTCCGCTCCGGCGACAGTGACAGTAAAAGCCTGCGCCGATGTCAACTGCACCGCGCTCTACATGGACCCGGTAACGGTTAATCTGGACAATGTCGGCACCTGGTCGAGTGACCCGGTGACCTTCTCCGGGGGTTCGACGACCGTGACGTTGACCGGCACAGGATCCGTAACACTGGGGGGCACGGCAACCTCGCCGACGACAGCCAATGCGACCCAATGTTTCAGTGGGGCAACTGAAACCTGCAGCCTGACTTTCAACTCCTGCACCTTTGACGCCATCGAAGTCGGTGCCAATGCGAATACGCCGATTTTCACCAAGCTGGCGGGCTATGCTTTCAACCTTGATGTACTTTCCCAGGCGGCCCAGACAGTCACCGCGATTGACCTCGTGGATGTGAGCACGGGCAACTGCAACACGCCAGCCGCCGTGCTTTCGCCTGTCACCCTGGCACCGGCGTTGAGTGGCGGAGTTCCAATCTTTACAGCCGGCCAGCGCAAGACATTCAGCTTCACTTATGCCAATGCCGCGCCCAATGTCAGAGTACGCATTGCGACGGCAGGCCCCAACTATTCCTGTTCATCCGACAACTTCGCGATTCGTCCGACATCTTATACCGTGACTAGCAGCGCCTCGCAGGCAGGCAGTTCCGGCAGCCCATTTTTTCGCGCTGGGACGGATACTTTTACGTTAACTGCGACAGCAGTTAACGCATCTTCCGCGACAACCAGCACCTACCTGGGTCTCCCCAAGCTCAATTCCAGCCTGGTGACCAGCGTCCAGGCACACGCCGGCACGACCACGAATGTGACTTTCCCGAACGCCACGGCCGGCGTGGCGATCGGCAGCGGATTCAAGTATTCGGAAGTCGGGAACATCAGCCTGGGGCTGAACGCCATTTATGACGACTCATTCGCCCAGGTGGACACGGCCAAGGCGGAATGCACATCGGGTTTCAACAATGGTACCCCGGCCGGAACTCCCGATGCCAATGGCAAGTTTTCCTGCCAGTTCGGCTCGGCGGTTCCCGCCCAGAACTTTGGCCGATTCGTGCCCGATCATTTCACGGTGGTCGGCACCATCAACAATGCCTGTTCGTCCGGCACGTTTACCTACATGGGGCAGAATTTCACCTTGTCCTCGACCAGCGTGGTGCAGGCCCAAAACGCCAGCGGTGTGGTGACGCAAAATTATGCCGGGGCCTATGCACCGGGCACGGTCAGCTTCGCTGCAGAGAACGCCGACAGCGGAACCGACCTGTCTTCCCGCCTCGCCTTCGCCAGCGGCACCTGGACCCTCGGCGTCTATATCCTGAGCAGCACTAATGCCAGTTTTTCACGTCCCGTGACGACTACCTCCGATGCCACCTGGGGTGTTTTCGATACGCTCGATGTCGGCCTGACGGTGAATGACAGCGACGTCAGCACTTCGCCTAAAGTCAGCGGCGCCGATTTGAATCCCACGGTTGCCGGCGGCAGCACCTTTACCTACAAGAAGTTTTCCGGAAGCCCGTTGCGCATGCGCTTCGGCATGCTCAAGCTGGACAGCACCTCCGGATCGGAAGCGAACAACATGCCGGTGACGGTCAAGGCCTTGTACTGGGACGGCACCAGCTGGCAGATCAATACTTCCGACGGTTGCACCAGCATCCCGTATACCGCCCTGAACCTCAGCAATTACAAGGGCGCCCTGAATCCGGCCACCAATATGTCGGGCAACCATCTGCCGACCACAGCAACCTTGCTGAGCGGCGGAACTTCATCGATTACCGTGACCAAACCTTTCCCGTCTGCAAAAGGCAGCGTCGATCTGGCGATCAACCTGGGCGCAACCGGTGCCGACAACTGTACCAGCACGACGGCAACCGCTGCCAATCTTTCCTGGCTGCGCGGCAATACCTGCGATGGTCTCAGCTATGACAAGGATCCCATCGCCCGCATCACCTTCGGTGCTGCCAAGAGCCCGTTTATTTATATCCGCGAGAAGTATTGAGCAGGGCAGGAACTCCTGGAGTTGAGAGCGAAGGAACAGGCTTACGCGCCTTGCCCATATCCCGAAAACTTCCTCAGCACCCGCGCCATCTCCTCATCCGGCAACTCAGGGTTCTGCTGACCAATTCGAGGATTGGGGAAATCTGAACGTATCCTTCCAGGGATTAGTCGAGCAACAACTAACCGAGTTCATGAGCCTATAGAAATTGCGATGCTATCGCGGCGTGGCGTCCGGCAAGCCGCCATCGACCGGGATCGTTGCGCCGGTCGTGGGCGTTTCGTGCCTCAAGAAGAAAAGCACTGCCGCCGCAACATGCTCCGCCGTGACCTTGGCCTGGAGCAGGTTGCGCTTGCGGTAATACTCTTCGAGTCCGGCTTCATCAAGACCGCGGGCCTTCATGCGGCCGGGACCGACCTCGGCCCAGAGTCCGGATTTTCGATCGCCATGCGCAAATACGGCATCAGGTGCAACCATATTGACCCGGACATTGATATCCGCCAATTCCAAGCTGGCAATCCGGGCAAGCTGGTGAGCTGCGGCCTTGGATGCGCTATAGGCGCCGAACGAGGCGCCCGGCGAGAATACATTCTTCGTCGATATCAGGACGATGTCGCCACCGATACCTTGAAAGCGGAAAAGCTTAGCGGCTGCTTTTAGCGTCAGGAGCGTGCCCTCGGTATTGACCCGTTCCAGCTTGCGAAAGACCTCTAATTCAAGGTCTTCAAGACGGGCAACATGAGCGATCCCGGCGTTGGCAATGAGCGAATCCAGCCCGCCGAAGCGTTCGACGACTTGTCCGAATGCGGCGGTGACCGACTCCGGGTTCGTGACATCCATGCCAACGCCGAGCACCCGGTCTGCGCCAAACCGGGATTGAAATGACTTCACGGTTTCATCCAGGGCAGGACCGGCGAGGTCGGACGCGGCCACATGACATCCGGCTTCCAGAAGCCGATTGCAGATGCCCGAGCCGATTGCTCCTGCGGAACCCGTGACCAGCACGACAGAACCGCCAAGCGGGGAGGGATGCCGGGAATTCAGTTTTGCCCGCTGGTAGGTGCGGAACTCCATATCGAAAATATGTCCTTCAGACAAGTCGCGATAGTCGCCGCCGGTCTCGAAGATCGTCTGTTTTGCCTGGAGTGTTTGCAGCGTGATGTCGGCGATCATCGCCGCTTCGGCCGCCGTCGCCCCGGCGGTGATGATGCCTACGCCCGGAATGGCGACTGCTCGCGGGAAAAGATCGGCCTCGACAATTTGTGGCGGAGCTGGCTGGCGTTTGATATACGCCAGGTATTCGTCGATAAACCGGGAGCGTGCCGACTCGATCTGCCCTTTGAGCGCGGCCACATCATCAAGCCTGGGCGAATCGATCCAGAGCGGGAATCGCCGGGTGCGGATCAGGTAATCGGGCGTGAGCGGCGTTGAAACGATGATCTGCTGCGCTTCTTGCGCCTGGAGGAGTTCGAGGATTTCTTTGTTGGCGCTGTGCTTGAGAATGACGCGTGAAAATGCAACATCCTGGTCGCCTGAAGCAGGCGAGAGCAGTCCGCGAACCATCGGCGCTATCCGCGCATAAGTGCTGACGGCATCCTGCGCGCAAGCCGGGGCCGACCTGACCGTAAGCGGCCGGCAGCGTTTCTTCGCGAGATAGGATTCGGCCCGCGATGTCAGTTGGATCGTGGCATCGTACGCTTCCTTTGCTGACGCCCCCCAGGTGACCAACCCATGATGCTCGATGAGGAGGCCAAGGCATTCCGTTTTGTCCTTGACTGCTTCGGCAGATGCCCTGGCGCACTCGAAGCCGACTTGCGCATAGGGAATCACGGCAACCGATGCACCGAGGGCTTCACGAATCGCCGTTGCCGAATCGCGCCGGTTTGTCAGCGCCAACAGCGCAACCGGGTGCGTGTGCATGACAAACGTATGGGGCAGCAAGAAATGCAGCAAGGTCTCGATGGAAGGCATCCTATCGCCCGGTCGCACCAGGGTTGATCGGAAGTATGCCGCCATGTCTTCGTCAGACAGGTGTTCGCAATTGCGCAAAGGTTCCAGTCTGTCGAGGTCGAGATTGACAAAATCTTCTGCAGTTGCATTGGTCATGGAGCAGCCCGATGCCTTGATCACGAGCGAATTGCAGCGTGCCCCCAGGATGTTGAGGGTCGTTGTTTTTACCGAGGTGTTTCCGCCGCCATGCAGCGCAAGGTCGGCTTCTTCGCCGAGAAGCCGCGTTGCATACAGTAGCAGGGGCAGCTCTGCCGGGCTGCTGACGCCTATGCGTGAAATTAGTGCCGCTGCTTCAGCATCTGACCATCTGTTTTTCATTTTCATCACAGCCTTTAAGAGCTTTACTGATCGACAGGCGCATTTCCTCAAGGTTTTCCCTGACTCTACCCCCTTCGAACACTGCACTGCCGGTAACGATAATCTGGCCGCCCCAGGAGGCTGCCTGGCCGATGTTATTGCGGGTAATCCCGCCATCGATGCCGATCAATATATTTCTCCCGGATTTGCTGATGATGCTTTTGAGCAGGGCGCAGCGGCGGCCTGTTTCATCAATCAGGCGCTGGCCTGGAAAGCCGGGGTTGATGGCCAGAAGGAAAACCAGATCAACTTCGGCGAGCAATGGCTCAAGCACATCGAGAGAAGTTCCCGGATTGAGTGCGATGCCGCGCAGGATCCCGCGGCTGGGATCATTGCTGTTTTTCAGCTCGCCAATAAGCTGCAGCGAGCGGTGAATATGCCTGCCCGACTCGGCATGGACCGTGATGATGTCGGCGCCTGCCGCCGCGAATTCCGGGATGAGCGGAAGCGGGTCCTCGACCATGAGGTGCACGTCTTTAAGGAGCGTGGTGCCAATCCCCTTGGCAAAGAAGGCTCCGGCGGTGAATTGCGGACAGAAGCGGCCATCCATGACGTCAAAATGGAGTAACCGAATGCCGTTTTCCTCCAGCGTCTTGATGCTGTCGGCCAGATGCAGCAGATTGGCGGAGAGCGCGCCGACGCTTAGCAGCGGCGCTGATGACTTGATCGTATCAAGAAGCGATGACGCCATTATTTCTTTTCGTTCTTGAGGGATTCGAAATATTCAAAGGCAATGCGCGGTTTCATCCCTTCGTGTACCACCTTCCGTACGGCCTGCAACATTGCGACAGGTGCGTCGGACTGAAAAATGTTCCGCCCCATGTCAACGCCGAGGGCGCCCGCCTGAATGGCATTTGCAGCCATGGTCAAAGCTTCCAGTTCCGGAAGTTTCTTTCCTCCCGCAATCACAATGGGGACCGGGCATGCCGCAGTGACGGTGTCGAAATCTTCCGGCACATAATAGGTCTTGACAAATGCTGCGCCGAGTTCCGCGCAGATGCGTGACGCGAGCCCCATGTACTTGGCGTCGCGTGCCATGTCTTTGCCCACGGCAGTCACACCGAGCACCGGCATCCCGACCTTCATGCCGGCGTCGACGAGCCGCGTCAGGTTGTGCACGGATTGCGTTTCAAATTCACCGCCGATGAATACCTGCACGGCGACAGCCGAAACGTTCATGCGCAGGGCATCTTCCATGTCAACGGCGATATTCTCATTCGATAGCTCCTTGAGAATGCTTGGCCCGCCGCTCGCGCGCATCACAACGCCTTTGGCGGTGGACGCAGGAATGATCGAGCGCAGGATTCCGCGTGTAAGCATGAGCGCATCGGCGCTTGGCGCGAGCGGAAGGATCGAGATATCGACCCGCTCAAGCCCGGTGGTCGGACCTTGAAAGTAGCCATGGTCAAAAGCGAGCATCACGGTCTTCCCGGATTCCGGGTTGAAGATGCGTGCGAGGCGGTTCTTCATGCCCCAGTCGTAATTATTCGATCCCTTCAAAAAAAATAGTTCGTTTTGCTGCGGGATATCAGTGAAATAGCTTTTCTCTTTGATTGAGACATCTGCTTCTGGCATGGTTATGCTCCTCTATTATTAACAGGTTGCCTAAAGTCGTTAGGGCAGCGTGATTGGTGTCAATGTGATCGCCGTGGTGAAGCGGCAGGCTTGATCTGCATGGTCGGGTAGTCTCCTGCGCATTGTCGGTTGCACCTGATTACTGCCGGCGGCATCGACAGGTTGTATCAGGAAGAGCAGCGGCAGGCAGATTCTGTTTCACGGCTGCGTTCCGCCTCAGCTCAACTTGCCATGACAGTGCTTGTATTTTTTCCCCGAACCGCAGGGGCAGGGATCGTTGCGGCCGATTTTTTCGTTGTGGCGCACCACAGGCTGAGGTGCCTTTTCTTCTTTCACGCCGATCACCTCGTCGTAGTTGGCGTGGTGGTACTGGACGTTCTCCAGTTGCGGCGGCGCTTCGGCTTCGACGATCTGTTCCTCGGTGCGGATTTCGACCGTCAGCAGCAGTTTGGTGACTTCGGTGCGCACCGTTTGCAGCAGGCCTTCGAACAGTTCAAAGGCTTCGCGCTTGTATTCCTGCTTCGGGTTTTTCTGGGCGTAGCCGCGCAGGTGGATGCCCTGGCGCAGGTGGTCGAGCGCGGCCAGGTGCTCGCGCCAATGGGTATCCAGGCTTTGCAGCATGACATTGCGTTCGAAGCCGTGCCAGGCATCGGCGTCGACGCGTTCGATCTTCTCCGCGTAGGCGGCATCGGCGGCATTGATGATGCGCTTGAGCAAATCGTGGTCGCCGAGATCGGGTTCTGACTTGAGCCATTCGCCCACCGGCAGCTTGAGTTGCCAGTCGCCCTGTAGAGCTGCTTCGAGTTCCGGAATTTCCCACTGTTCCTCGACACTTTCAGCCGGTACGTAGAGGCGGAAGCTGTCATGCAGGATGCCCTGGCGCATCGCGGTGATGGTTTCGGTGATGTCCTCGGTTTCCAGCAACTCGTTGCGCTGTTGGTAGATCACTTTGCGCTGGTCGTTGGCGACGTCGTCGTATTCGAGCAGCTGCTTGCGGATGTCGAAATTGCGTTGCTCCACCTTGCGCTGGGCTGACTCGAGTGAACGGGTCACCAGCGGATGTTCGATGGCTTCGCCTTCGGGCATCTTGAGCCGCACCATGATGGCGTTGAGGCGTTCGCCGGCGAAGATTTTCAGCAGCTGGTCGTCGAGCGCCAGGTAGAAGCGCGACGAGCCCGGGTCGCCCTGGCGTCCGGCACGTCCGCGCAACTGGTTGTCGATGCGGCGCGATTCGTGGCGTTCGGAACCGATGATGTGCAGTCCGCCGGCGGCCAGAACCTGCTCATGCAATTTGTTCCATTCGCCGCGCATGGTCGTAATGCGCTGCTCCTTTTCCGCATCGCTGAGATTGGGGTCGTCTTTGATCGCGGCAATCGGTCGTTCCGGGTTGCCGCCGAGCACGATGTCGGTGCCGCGGCCGGCCATGTTGGTGGCGATGGTGATCATCCCCGGCCGCCCCGCCTGCACCACGATCTCGGCTTCCTTGGCGTGCTGCTTGGCGTTGAGCACCTGGTGCGCGAGCTTTTCCTTCTTGAGCATTTCGGAGAGCAGTTCCGAATTCTCGATCGACGTGGTGCCGACCAGGACCGGCTGGCCACGCTGCTGGCAATCCTTGATGTCGTTGATGATCGCCGTGTATTTTTCGCCGGCGGTGCGGTAGATCTGGTCCATGCGGTCGTCGCGGACCATCGGCCGATGGGTCGGAACGACCACGGTTTCGAGGGCGTAGATCTGGTGGAACTCGTAGGCCTCCGTGTCGGCCGTGCCGGTCATGCCGGCGAGCTTGCCGTACATGCGGAAATAGTTCTGGAAGGTGATCGAGGCCAGGGTCTGGTTCTCGTTCTGGATCGCCACGCCTTCCTTGGCTTCGACCGCCTGGTGCAATCCGTCCGACCAGCGCCGGCCGGACATCAGCCGGCCGGTGAATTCGTCGACGATGATGACTTCGCCGTCCTGCACCACATATTGCTGGTCGCGCAGGAACAGGTTGTGGGCGCGCAGCGCAGCATACAGATGATGAATCAGCAGAATGTTGCCCGGCTCGTAGAGGCTGCTGCCTTCCGGGAGCAGCCCCAGGCGTGCCAGGATTTCCTCGGCATGCTCGTGGCCGGCTTCGGTGAGCAGCACCTGGTGCGATTTCAGGTCGACCGTGTAGTCGCCGGTATCCGCTACGCCCTCGGCGGTGTTGCCGGCCTCGCCGCGCGTCAAGAGCGGCGGCACGGCGTTCATCTTGATGTAGAGTTCGGTGTGGTCCTCGGCCTGGCCGGAGATGATCAGCGGGGTGCGTGCCTCGTCGATGAGGATCGAGTCGACCTCGTCCACGATGGCGTAGTGGAGCCCGCGCTGAACCCGCTCCTGCGCCGTATACACCATGTTGTCGCGCAGGTAGTCGAAGCCGAATTCGTTGTTGGTGCCGTAGGTGATGTCGGCGGCGTAGGCAACCTGCTTTTCGTCATGCGCCATCTGCGAGAGGTTGACGCCGACGGTGAGGCCGAGGAAACGGTAAATCCGTCCCATCCATTCGGCATCGCGGTTGGCCAGGTAGTCGTTCACCGTGATCACGTGCATGCCCTTGCCGGCCAGGGCGTTGAGATAGACCGGCAGGGTGGCGACCAGGGTCTTGCCTTCGCCGGTGCGCATTTCGGCGATCTTGCCGGCATGCAGGACCATGCCGCCGATCATCTGCACGTCGAAGTGGCGCATGCCGAGCGTGCGCTGGCTGGCTTCGCGGACTACCGCGAAAGCTTCCGGCAACAGGGCGTCGAGGGTTTCGCCATTGGCGATGCGCTGACGAAACTCGTCGGTCTTGCCGCGCAATTGCGCGTCGCTCAAGGCTTGCAAGGCAGGCTCGAAGGCGTTGATCTTCTTGACGGATTGTGCGTACTGCCGGATCAGCCGATCGTTGCGGCTGCCGAAAATCTTCTTGAGAAAGCCGGAAATCATGCGCGAGTACCCTAGGGGCAAATTCGGGCACAAGTGCCCGTGGCGGCAAAATGAAATTTTATCATGGGGGCGTGACCGACCATTCCAGACCGCAGACTGGCCGCCGCCCAAGCCTGACGGCGACAGAACCAAGAACCCGGGAGATTCTTGAATTGATTGGTCGGGGTGAGAGGATTCGAACCTCCGACTCCTGCGTCCCGAACGCAGTACTCTACCAGGCTGAGCTACACCCCGAAGCGATTAGCAGATTCGCAGAGAGGTTGCCCTGCTGGCTGAAATCGGTCTGCGACTGCGCTTGCCCACGGGCTGAATCAGTGGTCTCGCGCGATAGCAAAACGCGCTAATTGTAGCAGAGATTCCTGGTAAGTCGAAGCCGAAAGGGTGCGCAAAGCGGCGATGGCCATGTCGATTTCCGCTTCGGCCTGCCTGCGCGTCACGGCCAGCGCATCGGTCGAATGGATGGCCGCAAGCACGGCAAGAAAATCGTCGCGTCCGCCTTCTTCGATGGCATGCCGGACGCAGCCTGCCTGTTGCGCATTGCCGTGCTGCATGACATGGATCAGCGGCAAGGTCGGCTTGCCCTCGGCGAGGTCGTCGCCCAGATGTTTGCCGGTGGCGGTCTCTTCGCCGGAATAGTCGAGCACATCGTCGATGAGCTGGAAGGCGGTGCCCAGGTGCATGCCATAGCGCGCCAGGTCGTCCTCGACCTGCTGGCTGGCGCCGCCGAGCAGGGCGCCGAGCCGGGCGGCGGCTTCGAACAGCTTGGCAGTCTTGAAGCGGATCACCTGCAGATACTGCTCGACTTCGATGTCGGCGTTGTGGCAGTTCATGAGCTGCAGCACCTCGCCTTCGGCAATGACGTTGGTGGCATCGGCCAGGATGCGCATCACGCGCATGTCGTCGACCGTCAGCATCATCTGGAAGGCGCGCGAGTACAGGAAATCGCCGACCAGCACGCTGGCGGCGTTGCCGAACAGTGCATTGGCGGTTTTGTTGCCGCGCCGCAGCTCGGATTCATCGACGACGTCGTCGTGGAGCAGGGTGGCGGTGTGGATGAACTCGATCACCGCGGCGAGTTCATGGTGATGAATGCCGCGATAGCCCATTGCACCCGCGGTCAACAGCACCAGAGCGGGGCGCAGGCGCTTGCCGCCGGAAGAGATGATGTATTCCGCCACCTGCCTGACCAGCACCACATCGGAATGCAGGCGTGCCCGGACCACCTTGTCGACGGCCCGCATGTCGGGCTCGATCAGGGCGTTGAGGGCGGTAAGCAGCGAAGTGGCAGGCAAGGGGGCAGGGCGGAACGAAAGGCGCGATGTTAGGCGGCACCCCGGGCTGCGTCAAGCGAGACGAAATGTTTTTGACCTGAATCGGTTAGCCCTGTACAATGCGCGGTTCTTTGCGTTGTTATTACGAGTGGAGTCCATCATGTATGCGGTCATAAAAACCGGTGGCAAGCAGTACCGCGTTGCAGCCGGCGAAAAAATCAAAGTAGAACAGATACCGGCAGATGTGGGCGCTGAAATCACCCTCGACCAGGTGCTCATGGTCGGTGAAGGCGAAACGGTCAAGATCGGCACACCGGTCATTGCCGGCGCCGCCGTCACCGCCAAAGTGATTGCCCATGGTCGCGGGCCGAAGATCAAGATCTTCAAGATGCGCCGCCGCAAGCATTACCAGAAGCACCAGGGGCATCGCCAGAACTACACCGAAATCGAGATCAGCGGCATCGCCGCCTGAACTCGACGGGCTTGAACAAAGGAGTCTGAACCATGGCACACAAAAAAGCAGGCGGCAGTTCCCGTAACGGCCGCGACTCGCAATCCAAGCGCCTCGGCGTCAAGCGCTATGGCGGCGAGGCGGTACCCGCCGGCAGCATCATCGTGCGGCAGCGCGGCACGGTGTTTCATCCCGGCGACAACGTCGGCATCGGCAAGGATCACACCTTGTTCGCCAAGATCACCGGCGCAGTGAAGTTCACCTTCAAGGGTCCGGACAAGCGCAAGACGGTGAGCATCATTCCCGCAGCCTAGTTTGTAGCAAGTTTTTTTCCGCGCAAGGCCCTATCATTGCGATAGGGCTTTTGTGTTTATGGGCATCCTGCAATGAAATTTTTCGACGAAGCGAAAATCGAGGTGATCGCCGGCAACGGCGGCGACGGCTCGGCCTCGTTCCGCCGCGAAAAATATATTCCGCGCGGCGGCCCGGACGGCGGCGACGGCGGCCGCGGCGGCAGCATCTGGGCGGTCGCCGACGGCAACCTCAATACGCTGATTGACTTCCGCTACACCCGCATGTTCCGTGCGCAGTCCGGCGAGAACGGACGCGGTGCCGACTGTTACGGCAAAGGCGGCGAAGACCTGCTGCTGCGCGTGCCGGTGGGCACGGTGTTTGCCGACCTGGCTTCCGGCGAGGTGATCGCCGACCTCGACAGCGATGGCAAGAAGGCCTTGCTCGCCAAGGGCGGCGATGGCGGTCTTGGCAATCTGCATTTCAAGTCCAGCACCAACCGCGCACCGCGCCAGACGACCCAGGGCGGCGAGGGAGAGCGGCGCGAGTTGCGGCTCGAACTCAAGGTTCTGGCCGATGTCGGCCTGCTGGGCTTGCCCAACGCCGGCAAATCGACTTTCATTCGCTCGGTTTCGGCCGCCAAGCCGAAGGTTGCCGATTATCCCTTCACCACGCTGCATCCGAATCTGGGCGTGGTGCGCGTGGATCACAACCGCAGTTTCGTGATTGCCGATATTCCGGGGTTGATCGAAGGCGCCGCCGAGGGCGCCGGACTCGGCCACCGATTTCTGCGCCACTTGCAGCGTACCCGGCTGCTGTTGCACCTGATCGACATTTCGCCTTTCGATCCGGAGGCGGATCCGGTGCACGATGCGCATGCGATTCTCGAGGAACTCCGCAAGTACGATCCGGAGCTTTACGCCAAGCCGCGCTGGCTGGTGATCAACAAGATCGACCTGCTGCCCGTGGAAGAGCGCGCCGAGCGCATTGCGGCGCTGGTTCAAGGCTATGGCCCGGTCGAGCGCCACTTTGCGATTTCCGCCATCAATGGCAAAGGTTGCCCGGAACTGACTTACGCCATCATGGATCACATCGATCGCCACAAGGTCAGCCAGGATAAAACAGAAGATGCGCCCGCACTTTCTTGAACTGCAGCGCCTGGTCGTCAAGGTCGGCAGCGCGCTTGTCACCGATGGCGGCGCCGGGCTGGCGCACGCGGCGATTGCCGAATGGGCGCGTCAGATCGCCTTGCTGCGCGCCGAAGGCAAGCAGGTGGCGCTGGTGTCTTCAGGCGCCATCGCGGCGGGCATGCAGCGCCTCGGCTGGCAGACCCGGCCGCATGCCATGCACGAGTTGCAGGCGGCGGCGGCCGTCGGCCAGATGGGCCTGGCGCAGGCTTACGAGACCTGCTTTACCCAGCATGGCCTGAAAACCGCGCAGATACTCTTGACTCATGAGGACCTGAGCGACCGCAAGCGCTACCTCAATGCGCGCTCGACCTTGATCACGCTGCTCGAACTGGGCGTGGTGCCGATCATCAACGAGAACGACACCGTCGTCACCGACGAAATCAAATTTGGCGACAACGACACGCTGGGCGCCTTGGTCGCCAACCTCATCGAGGCCGATGCCCTGGTGATACTCACCGACCAGCCCGGCTTGTTCAGTGCCGACCCGCGCCGTGATCCGGCGGCGACACTGATTGTCGAGGGACGTGCCGAAGATGCGGCCTACGAAGCGATGGCCGGCGGCGTCGGCAGCAGCCTCGGCAAGGGCGGCATGATCACCAAGGTGCGCGCCGCCCAGCGCGCCGCCCGCAGCGGCGCCAATACCCTGATCGCCAGCGGTCGTGAAGAAGACGCGCTGTTGCGCCTGGCGCGCGGCGATGAACTTGGCACGCTGCTCTACGCCACCGCAACGCCCCTGGCGGCGCGCAAGCAATGGCTCGCCGACCATCTGCAGCTGGCTGGCAGCGTGCTGCTCGACGACGGCGCGATTCAGGCCCTGCGCGAGGGCAAGAGCCTGTTGCCGGTCGGCGTGGCGGCGGTCGAAGGGGAGTTTGAACGGGGTGCGGCAGTCGCCTGCCGCAGTCTCGCGGGCAAGGAAGTGGCGCGCGGCCTGGTCAATTATTCGAGCGGCGATGCGCGCCGCATCGCGCGTCATGCGACGCATGAAATCGAAGCCATCCTCGGCTATTTTGACGAAGCGGAACTAATCCATCGGGATAACCTGGTCCTGGTCTGACTTGGCCTGACGCCAGGTTCCCGAATGCGTTGTATAGTTTAGCTAACCTATTCAGGATCACTTCGTGAGCAACCGACTGCCGCCGCTAAATGCGTTGCGCGCTTTTGAATCCGCTGCCCGGCACTTGAGCTTTCGCAAAGCCGCCGAGGAATTGCACGTCACGCCGGCGGCGGTGAGCCATCAAATCAAGATCCTCGAAGACCAGCTTGGCGTGCAGTTGTTCCGGCGCCTGACGCGGGCAGTCGAACTCACCGAGGCCGGCAGCAGTCTGCTGCCCAAACTCGGAGAGGCTTTCGACATTCTGACGCAGGCCGTGAACAAAGTGCGTGCCCAGGAGCAGAGCAATGCGCTCTCCGTCAATGTCCCGCCCTCTTTCGCCGCCAAATGGCTGATGCCCAGATTGCACCGCTTCGTCACGGCCTATCCCGACATCGACATCCGCATCATCGCCAACATGCGCCTGGTCGATGCCAGGCGCCAGGATGGTTCCTACGGCAATCCTGACGAGCATGACCGGACCGGCGATTTCAACATCGACATCCGTTTCGGCACGGGCAAATATCCGCACTGCCGGGTCGACAAGCTGTTCAATGTTTCCTTTACGCCGCTCTGCAGTCCGCGCATGCTGGAAGGCCTGCGCCCGCTCAAGAAGCCCTCGGATTTGCGCTATCACCTGCTGCTTCACGACGAACTACCCGACATCAACGAGGGTTGGCCGAATTGGGCGCAGTGGCTCAAAGCCGCCGGAGTGGACGATGTCGAGGCCGATCGCGGCCCGCATTTCAACCATCCGATTCTCGGCCTGGAAGCCGCGGTGGACAACATGGGCGTGGCACTAGGGGTGAAGGAACTGGCTGCCTATGATCTGGCCGCCGGACGATTGGTGGCGCCATTTGACCTTGTTCTTAAGATTGATACGGCTTATTACCTGGTGGTCCCCGAAGATGGCGCTGACCGTCCGAAAATAAAAGTATTCCGTGAATGGCTTCTGAAAGAGGCTCTTGATGCAAACAACAACAGAACTGACATATTTCAGGTTCCGCATGATTAAATATTTCTAATCTGATACGTGACAATTTATCGTTTGTTGCGATGCGTCATTATCGGTAAAGTAGCACCTGTCTCCTCCAGTTTCTCCTCCTAAGATGGATCTGGAATTTAGCCCGCCCCGCGCGGGCTTTTTTTTGGCCGCGAATAGCCGGATGTTGACCGGGATTAACCCACACACACAGGTTATCAGGCACAATGCCGCCCTCGCCGGCCCACCCGTAACATGCTGACTGCCATCAACCTCGCCTGCGTTCGAGGCGACCGCCATTTGTTTGCCAATCTTGGCTTCACTCTGGAGCCGGGCGGGCGCTTGCACGTGACCGGCGAAAACGGTTCCGGCAAGACCAGCCTGCTGCGGATACTCTGCGGCCTGTCGCCGCCAGAATCGGGGCAGATACACTGGCAGGGCGAACCCATCCGCGGCCTCGGCGACGAATACCGCAAGGCGGTGCTCTATCTGGGCCATCACAACGCGATCAAGGAAGAACTCACCGCGCTCGAAAATTTGCGCACTACCGCAGCGCTGGCCGGAATCGCCGTGGCAGACGAGGAAGGCGTGGCACTGCTGGGACGCGTCGGCCTGGCCGGGCGCGAGGATCTGCCGGTGCGCTTTCTCTCGCAAGGACAGAAACGGCGCGTGGCGCTATCCCGTCTGTTGTGGAGTCCCGCACCGCTCTGGATACTCGATGAGCCTTTTGTCGCGCTCGATACGGCCGCTGTCAGCTGGCTTGCCGAAATTGTCGGCGCGCATCTGGATCGGGGCGGCATGGCCGTGCTGACGAGCCATCAGGAAGTGAACATCGCCAGCGGGATTGCGCAATTTCTGAGGATCACGCCATGAAGCAGGCGGATGCTCTGAATCAGGCCGGCACTCTGGCGGAACTGGGCACGCTGGGCGTGCTGCTCGCCGTGGCGCGCCGCGACCTGCTGCTGGCGCTGCGCCGGAAAAGCGAAGTGATGACTGTGCTGTTCTTCTTTGTCATCGTCGTCAGCCTGTTCCCACTCGGCATCGGCCCGGAGATGGCCCTGCTGCGCATCATCGCGCCCGGGGTGCTGTGGGTGGCGGCCTTGCTGGCGGCGATGCTCTCCCTGAACCGGCTGTTCGCTGCCGATTACGCCGACGGCACGCTCGAACAGATGGTGCTTTCGCCGGCGCCGCTCGGTCTGCTGGTGATCGGCAAGATTCTGGCGCACTGGCTCGTGACCGGCCTGCCGTTGGTGCTGATCGCGCCCCTGCTCGGCCTGCAGTATGATCTGGACGGTCGGGCGCTGGGCGTGCTGATGCTGTCGCTCTTGATCGGCACGCCGCTCTTGAGCCTGATCGGCGCCATCGGTGCGGCCTTGACGCTGGGCGTGCGCGGCGGCGGTGTGCTGCTTTCGCTGCTGACTTTGCCGTTGTATATTCCGGCCCTGATCTTCGGCGCCGGGGCGGTCGAGGCGGACATCTCGGGGCTTGGCGCGACCGGACATCTGTCGCTGCTGGCGGCGCTGCTGGCGCTGGCGTGTTTTTTCGCGCCGTGGGCAACCACGGCGGGATTGCGAATCGCATTGGAATAGACCTTACTGACCAAGTTACCATGAGCAATAAAATCATTCACTGGTTCAAGTATGGCTCGCCGCAGAGTTTCTATCCCCTGGCGGGCAAGATGATTCCCTGGTTCTGGGCGCTGGCGGCGATCTTTTGCGTCGCCGGATTGTGGATCGGATTTTTCGTCGCACCGACCGACGCCACGCAGGGGGAAGCCTACCGCATCATCTTCATCCACGTGCCGGCATCGTGGATGTCGATGTTCCTGTATATCGTGATGGCCTGCTGGGCGGGCATCGGCCTTTCCCTGAACACCCGCCTGTCATCGATGATGGCGAGCGCCATCGCACCCACCGGCGCCATGTTCGCCTTCCTCTCCCTGTGGACCGGCGCGCTGTGGGGCAAGCCGATGTGGGGCACCTGGTGGGTCTGGGATGCGCGGCTGACTTCGGAACTGATCCTGCTGTTCCTCTACCTTGGTTTCATGGCCTTGCAGGCGGCCATCGACGAGCCGCGCCGCGCCGACAAGGCCGGCGCCATCCTGGCGCTGGTCGGCGTGGTGAATGTGCCGATCATCTATTTCTCGGTGAAATGGTGGAACACCCTGCACCAGGGCGCCTCGATTTCCATGAGCAAGGCGCCGACCATGGCCATCACAATGTTATGGGGCATGCTGGTCATGGCACTGGCATTCTGGATGTATTCGATCGCTGTGGCGCTGCAGCGCGCCCGCGCCATCATGCTCGAACGCGAGCGGCATACCGATTGGGTGAAATATGCAGTGGAATAGCATCGGCGAATTCTTCGCCATGGGCGGCTACGGCTTCTACGTCTGGGGCAGCTTCGGCGTCACCGCCTTGGCGTTGCTGATTGAACCTTTATTGCTGAGGAAGCGTCAAAACGACGTTGTCACCAGCCTGAGGCGCGAACGCAGCGCCGACGAACGTCAGAAATAGTCCGCTGATTGTCTTCGTAATGTTGTTTTTGCCGAGCTACTTCCAGAGAACGCGCTGCGGCCTCTTCAAGGGAACTTTGTCATGAAATCTCGCCACAAACGCATCGCCATTATCGCTGGCGGGCTTGCCTCGCTTGGCGTTGCGGCTTTCTTTGTGCTCAACGCACTCAACAGCAATATTGCCCTGTTCTACACACCCACCCAGGTTGCCGCGGGCGAAGCACCGAAAGAGCGCGTCTTTCGCATCGGCGGCCTGGTC
This sequence comes from Betaproteobacteria bacterium, assembly GCA_016234745.1. Lineage (GTDB taxonomy): Bacteria > Pseudomonadota > Gammaproteobacteria > Burkholderiales > Rhodocyclaceae > JACRAR01. The sequence goes on from JACRAR010000061.1 coordinate 24,520, forward strand.
AAGGAAGGTTCTCTCAAGAGAAACGACATGACCATCCGCTTCGTCGTGACCGATACCGCCAAAGAAATCCCGGTGGCATACACGGGAATCCTGCCCGATCTCTTCAAGGAAGGCAAAGGCGTCGTTGCCCAGGGCAAGCTTGCCGCCGATGGCCAGTTCACCGCCAGCGAAGTGCTGGCCAAGCACGATGAAAATTACATGCCCCCGGAAGCCAAACACGCCGTCGACACGGCGGGCCAGACCGCCAAAACATTAAAACAATGAGACAACCATGATCCCTGAACTCGGACATTTCGCAATCATCCTCGCCCTGCTGGTGGCCGTCGTGCAAGGCGTCTTGCCGCTGCTCGGCGCGCATCGCAACGATGCCGCCTGGATGGCCGTGGCCCGTCCCGCGGCACAGGCACAGTGGCTGATGCTGCTGGTCGCCTTCGGCTGCCTGACTTATGCCTTCGTCGTCAACGATTTCTCGGTGCAATACGTCGCCGAACATTCGAACTCGAAATTGCCGGTCCTGTACCGGGTAGCCGCAGTCTGGGGTGGGCATGAAGGCTCGCTGCTGCTCTGGGTACTGCTGCTGGCAAGCTGGACCCTGGCGGTGTCGCTGCTCGCGCGTGCCCTGCCGGAAGCCATGGTGGCCCGCGTGATCGGTGTCTTGGGCCTGGTGTCCTGCGGCATGCTGCTCTTCATCCTGCTGACCTCCAGCCCCTTCGAGCGGCTCATGAGCATCCCCCAGGATGGCCGCGATCTGAATCCGCTGTTGCAGGATCCGGGTCTGGTGATCCATCCGCCGATGCTCTACATGGGTTATGTCGGATTTTCGGTGGCGTTTGCCTTCGCCATCGCCGCGCTGCTCTCGGGCAGCCTCGACGCCGCCTGGGCGCGCTGGTCGCGGCCCTGGACGCTGGCGGCCTGGATTTTTCTCACGCTGGGCATCGCGCTGGGCAGCTGGTGGGCCTATTACGAGCTCGGCTGGGGCGGCTGGTGGTTCTGGGATCCTGTCGAGAATGCCTCTTTCATGCCCTGGCTGGTTGGCACCGCGCTGATTCATTCGCTGGCGGTTACCGAGAAGCGCGGCGCCTTCAAGAACTGGACCGTGCTGCTGGCCATCGGCGCTTTTTCGCTGAGCCTGCTCGGCACATTCCTGGTACGCTCCGGCGTGCTGACTTCGGTGCACGCCTTTGCCACCGACCCGCGCCGCGGCATCTTCATCCTGACCTTCCTGGTGGTCGTGATCGGCACTTCACTGCTGCTGTTCGCCTGGCGCGCGCCCAAGGTCGGCCTGGGCGGACGTTTTGAGCTGATGTCGCGGGAGACCCTGCTGCTCGTCAACAACGTCCTGCTCGTGGTGGCCTGCGGCTCGGTCTTGCTCGGCACGCTCTATCCCCTGCTCATCGATGCGCTCGGACTGGGCAAGCTTTCGGTCGGTCCGCCGTATTTCCAGGCCGTGTTCGTGCCCTTGATGGCACCCCTGCTGTTCCTTATCGCGATCGGTCCGACCGCGCGCTGGAAGCAAGCCAGCGCAAGTGAGATGGCCAAGCGCTTGCGCATCGCCTTTGCCCTGGCGCTGGCCGCCGGCATCGGTCTGCCCTTCCTGCTGGGCAGTTGGACGCCGCTGGTTGGCCTGGGCCTGATGCTGGCAGTCTGGATCGTCGTCAGCGCTGTGCTGCAGATTCGCGAGCGCATCCGGCACAGCGGAACGCCGCCGCCGTCGTTCTGGGGCATGCAAATCGCCCATCTCGGCATCGCGATCTTCGTCATCGGCGTGACCATGGTCAAAGGTTATGAAACCGAAAAAGATGTGCGCATGGCGCCACAAGATACCATCGAGGTGGGCGGGTATACCATCCGCCTGCTCAGCGTAAGGGACGCGACGGGACCGAACTACCGTGCCTCGAAAGGCGATGTCGAGCTTTCCAGGGACGGCAAGTTGCTGCGCACGATGCATCCGGAAAAACGCAATTATTTCTCATCGGCCATGCCGATGACCGAAGCGGCCATCGATACCGGATTCACGCGCGATGTCTATGTCTCGCTCGGCGAACCGGTGGGCATTGAAGATGGCAGCGGCGCCTGGAGCGTGCGGGTGCATTACAAGCCCTTCGTGGACTGGATCTGGTTCGGTTGCCTGTTCATGGCGCTGGGTGGCTTGGTTGCAGCAAGTGACCGCCGTTATCGCATCAAGTCCAAAATGTCGGCCGCTATTCCCTCTGCTCCCGCTGCTTTGCAAGGAGCGTCGTCATGAAGCGTTTCCTCATTCCACTGGGATTATTTTTCGTATTGGTCGGTTTTCTCGCCTGGGGCCTGAAGCCGGGATACGATCCGCACGAGATTCCTACGGCGCTGCAGGACAAGCCTGCACCGCTGTTCAACTTGCCGCAACTGGCTCAGCCCGACAAGAAATTTTCCCCGGCCGACATGAAGGGCAAGGTCTGGTTGCTCAACGTTTGGGCTTCATGGTGCGTCTCCTGCCGCGCCGAACATCCGCTGCTGGTGGCCTTCGCCAAGCAGAGCAACCTGCCGATCGTCGGCCTGAGCTACAAGGAACTGCGTGGCGACAGCGATTTCAAGGTGCCGGCCAAGGAGACGCCGGAGAGCAAAGCTGCCGAGCTGGACATGGCGCTGCAGCGCGCCGAGGCCTGGATCAGGAAACACGGCAACCCCTACGTGCTGTCCGCCATGGACATCGACGGCAGAGTCGGGATCGATTATGGCGTGTATGGCGTGCCTGAAACTTTCCTGATCGACAAGAACGGGATCATTCGTTTCAAGCAGAGCGGTCCGGTGACGCGCGAATTGCTCAACGAAAAAATTCTGCCGCTGGTGAAGGAGTTGGAGAAGTGACCAAAGGAAATCCCTGTGGGATCATGAAGCGAATCCTGATTGTCCTGACACTGTTGCTGCTTGGCGCCTCGGTGGTTGCGAAGGAAGCCGCGCCGCTCGCCGAAGACGAGGCGGTCGAAAAGCGCATGGTGGCCATCTCCGAGGAAATGCGCTGCCTGGTTTGCCAGAATGAGTCATTGTCCGGTTCCCGTTCCGATCTGGCGCAGGACTTGCGGCGCGAGATCCGCACCCTTATCAAGCAGGGCAAGAGCGACCAGGACATCATGGAATTCATGGTCAGCCGCTATGGCGATTTCGTCCGTTATCGCCCGCCGGTGAAGTCGACCACCTACCTGCTCTGGTTCGGGCCCTTCCTGTTGCTGGTCGGGGCCATTGTCGCGCTGGTGATGTATCTGCGCCGGCGTGGCGGACGCGCAGAGGTTGCTGCGGAAAGTGCGCTGTCGCCGGAAGAGCGCCGCCAGGCCGAGAAACTGATGAAACTGAATGAGAGCGAGAGCAAGCAATGAGTATCCCCTTCCTTTCTTCCGCCGCCATTCTGGCGCTGGTGGCGCTGGCCTGGCTGCTGCGCCCGCTGCTGTGGCGCAAAGCTGCGGCGCCAAGTGCGTCGCGCCAGGCGCTCAATGCCGCCATCTATCGCGATCAGCTGGCCGAGCTGGAATCCGATCGCACCAACGGCACGCTCGCCGATAACGATTTCGAACAGGCGCGCACCGAACTTCAGCGCCGCCTGCTGCAGGACGCTGCCGTAGCCGATGTCGCCGTCCCTGCCGCCGCCCCGGCCAAGCGCACCGCGCTCGCGCTGGCCTTGCTGCTGCCGCTCGCCGCGGCCCTGCTCTATGCACTGCTGGGCCACCCGGCCGCGATGCAGGCAACACCTTCTCAACATGAGATCACTGCCGGCCAGATGGATGAAATGATTGCCAAGCTGGCCGCGCGCCTGGAAAAGGAACCCAACAATCCGCAAGGTTGGGCCATGCTGGCGCGCTCCTACAAGGCCATCAGCCGCTTCGATGAGGCCGAGAAGGCCTTTCAGCGTGCCGGCGATATGCTCAACAGCGATCCGCAGATGCTGTGCGAATATGCCGATCTGCTGGCGGTGCGCGCCAACGGCAATCTCGAAGGCAAGCCGCTGGAACTGGTCAAGGCTGCGCTCAAGCTTGATCCGATGCTGCCCATGGGGCTTGCCCTGGCCGGTACGGCCGCCTACAACCGCCAGGATTTTCCAGAAGCGGTCCGCTTCTGGGAACAGTTGCTGAGTACCTTGCCTCCGGACTCGGAAGACGCCGCAGCGATCAGCGCCACGCTCGGCGAATTGCGCGGCAAGAGCCCGGGTAAAGTTGCCGCCAAGGCCGCGCCGGGCAAGCCCGAAAAAGCCGCTGCGGGCAAGTCCATCAGCGGCAGCGTGACCCTGGCGCCGGCACTGGCCGGAAAGGTTCAGCCCGGCGACACGCTCTTTGTCTATGCCCGCCCGGTCGACGGTTCGCGCATGCCCCTGGCTTTGTTGCGCGCAAGCGCTTCCGACCTGCCATTGACGTTTACGCTCGATGATTCTCTGGCACTGAGTCCGGAACAGAAGCTTTCGCTGGTGAAGGAAGCGAGGCTCGAAGCGCGCGTGTCAAAGTCAGGTCAGGCAGTCAGGCAGCCGGGCGATCTCGTCGGTGAAAGCGGTACGGTTAAACTGGGGGCAAAGGGAGTCAAGCTGAGTATTGATCGAGTCACGCAGTGAGCCGCACGGCCTGTGATCAGGTGCGCGATTGCGTTGTCTGGCGTGTGGATCGAGGGGCTGACAGCAAGCGAAGTCCTCGCGGGGTGTTGATGTGAGCAACTAACTGCGGCATCGAGCCATTCGGCGCTACGGACACCGACACTTGATTCTCCAGACCGAGCGAACGCAGCAGACGAGAAACGCGTTCCGACTCAGGATGAAAAAGCTCGAGCTTGGCGAGCGACAGGCCGCAATCCTGGAGTTTGTCTGCTGGGTGGGTTTCGGTTTGCCATTCGATAAGGACTGGCGCGATACCTTCCAGCGGGAGCGAGCCGTCGGCGGGAATGGTGATGAGCCAGTTGAGAGCACCACGACTCATGGGTTCGATGCTTCCGAGCACCTCTGAGGACGCGGCAGTTGCCGCATGAATGTCAGCAGTGCGGGCAACCCAAGCGGAGAGCGCGGGCTGAGACCCCGGACCGAGAGTATCAAGGCCGAACCAGCGAGGGCGCGCCGGTGCAGGTGCGGAAGGGTTTGGCGCAATCACCTCAAGGAACAGGGCATCTCCCAGGCGCAGCAGGAGATTGTGCGTGCCCATGCGGGGATGCTCGCCGCCTGCCTGCGGTGCGACACCAAGAACGTCGTGCACGAAGGCTGCGCCGGTCCCCAGCGATGGTGCGGTGACAGCAATGTGGTCGATGCAGCAGCCCGGCACCCCAAGCCCCCCTCAAATCTAAATCCAACGGTTTTCCCGCTTGCGCGACTCGGAGCTATTTCCCACTCTTGGCTTCTTCAGTTTGGCGCTTGTAGTCCTCGTAGGAGGTGTTGGTGCTGCCCATGCAGCGGTTTCGCTCTTGTGCATCAACAACTTTGTTGCACTCGTTACGTTGCCACGCTTGGCCGGTGTTATAGAGTTGTTGCGAAGAACACCCGAGCAGATGTTGAGTAATGAAAAGTGCGATGAGAGGCAAGGCGAGGCGCAAGATCGACTCCTTGTGGTGTGCAGCGATTTCGCAATGAGCAATGAGAGGAGAAGGAAGAAATCGGCACAATTCTACCCGGCATCCTCTTGCCTGGTTAGACCGGCCAGTGACGCGCAAACACCGGCGCGACTGCGGGATGATTTTCAATGCGCTCAAGCGTGGCGAGAAAATCAGGGCGGGCATTGCCAAGATGGGCTCTGGTGCCTGACCATTTCGAGACCACTGCGGCAAGGAAGTCCAGGCCGCCGGGCGCTGCGCCGCTCAGATAGGGCTGCGACGGGAACTGGTCTGCGAAGATCTCCCAGTTTTGATGAAGCCGCTCGCGCGCGCCGCGACGGACCCGTTCCTTGATCGATTCATCTGCATCAGCGCACCAGCGTTCCGGGAAGTCGATGATGCTGATGGCTGAGTAGCAGTTTGCCGCGATGTAGACCAGGCCCCTGATCGCTTGCGCGCGTTCCGGCTGGGCTGCGGGAAGGATGGGGGAGGAAGGAAACTCAAGTCCGAGGTGGATCAGGATGGCCGCACTTTCGGTGAGGACTCCACCGTCAGGCAATTGGAGTGTGGGAATCTGCCTGAGCGGATTGAGCTTTTCAAGTTCTGCGACGGCGGAGTTGGGTTCCCAGGACGCAGCGTTGACGATGCGATAGGGAACGCCGCACCGTTCAAGCGCAATCTCGACAGCGGCAGAACCTGAGCCTTGGAATCCGAAAAGTGTGTACATGCGATTAGCGTGTTCAACGTTGAGAGGTCTGCACATTTCCGAGCGAGGCTTGGTATGCCTCGATTTGCGGCAAGATGGCTTGTCTTCTGGCCAGACTATCAGGCGGCCATAGCATCTCGCGGTCGTAGTATTCCGGTACTGACGGTACGCCCGGCGGGATGAGGACCCACGGCTGCTTTGAGGAGGTAAAGATGTGGACGTCGGGTGGCAAGCGATCTGGTTCATCAAGTGTCCCAACGCGAACAAATCTGACTGCGGGGCCGGTGCCGGCGTAGTTACTCCACAAGGCTAGGCGACAGCGCGGACACCGGGCAATTTTTTGCCCCATGCCACTTTCAGAGGGCGTAACAACTACTTCCGGTACTCCGGCCACAAGTGTCACTCGATCAGCTTCGATCATGGCGTTCAGTGCGAATGAAGCACCGCTTTCGCGCTGACACCAGCGGCAATGGCAGCAATGAACGAATAACGGTTTGGTTTCCATGCGATAACGAATGTAGCGGCAATCGCAGCCGCCTTCAAGAGGAAAGTTGGAGTGTGAGGTCACGATGTCGAAGGAATAATTGGCAAAACCAACGAATGGTTGGTCAATGAACGCTAAACGCCGTATGGGAGCTTGGAGGCCATCATCTTCCTGCGGTCAATCTTGCGCCCGTCGACAATAAACGTTCCGTCGCCAACAGCGTGAACCGTGCGCTTTTCCTTGCGTGCGGTATCGATGTATGCGGCAACCGCCTCTAACACGACGATGTTGTGCTTCTTGACGATGTCGATGACCTTACACTCGATGTTGGCGAGGCACTCCTTGATCAAGGGCGGCGTGACGACTTTGGCCGGTACAGGTGTGAGCTTGAACTTGGCAAACTTGTCCGTCTCTGCCCCGGAGCACGTCCCTATGCCGACGACCTTATCCAACATGTCAACCGTGGGAATGGCAATGACGCATTCCCTGTTCTTTCGCAACGCCGCAAAAGAGTGATTCCATTCGCCCGTCACGATGGCAAATATCGGAGTGAAATCCACCACCATGGTCCAGGAGATAGTCATGATGTTGTCTTTCTGTCCGTCACGGGTCGTCACGAGGACAACAGGCCCTGATTCCATCAGGGTAAAGGTCTTGCTTGGTTTCAACTGACGCATGAGGGGTTCCTCGCGATATTCAACTCTCTTTTCGGGAGGCGGATCAGGTACGTAATTTGTGGTGCCTATAGGCGTATTGGTTACAGTGGTGATGCATAACGAAGTTGAGTTGAGCGGCCTCGCGCGGTCTTATGCGCGAGATCCGCTCGAACGACGGGTGGGGCGTTGCTTAGCTTCAATACTATGAGGCTGCTTGGTCGTGCGAGGCTCGGACAAACGACCCGTAACGTACTTATGGAGAACACTTGCAATCAGTGTTTGGTACGGCACACCTTCTTCCAGAGCCTTGACTTGAATGTCGTTTAGATCACCGGAAGACAGGCGGATGTTGACTCGCCGATCTTTTATGGCTGTGGCTCGCGCGGCTGCCCTGAACTTTGCAAGCTCAGATTTGGTGGCGACGGACCTGAGTTGACCTTTCTCGAAGGCAGTAAGGACTTCTAATTCATATTCGTCAATTTTCGGCATCGGTTTCACCTTTATTCAGATATTCCTTCGTCGCCTTGCGGCTCGGGATCGCGGTCTTGAGAAAGAAGTAATCGTCTTCGTCGACAAATGGCACCAAGTATGCGTAGTTGTCGCAAGCCACAACAAAGACGCGCTGTTTAGGGTACTTTGTCTGATTCGGGTGGGCAAGAATGTCGAGCAGCCCGCCAGACTCAACCGCAACCACGATGTTTTCGAATGAGATTCCCCGCTCTGTTCTGAGCGTTTCATTCTTCTCTTGGCCCCAGCGAAACGGCTTCATAATGCCATGTTACGCCGCTGTGTGCCTTTTGTCACCAGGCTAGTTACAGAGCAGCCTCAAGACGCCCATGTAGTTGACATAACCGGCGCAAGCGGCCTTATCGCTTGCGTCCGTGTTGATGGATGGGTTGGGCGTCGCCGCCGACTGCTGGACAACTGAAGAGCAGTGCTGTACATTATTACGTACATATTCGGAGCCCTGACATGGATGCAATGACCTACACCACCGTTCGCGCCAACCTCGCCAGCACCATGGATCGGGTTTGCAACGACCACGAAGCCTTGATTATTACCCGCAACGGCGAGCAGGCCGTAGTGATGCTTTCGCTCGAAGACTTCAAAGCCCTTGAGGAAACGGCTTATCTGTTGCGCACACCCGCCAACGCAAAGCGCCTTCTCTCGGCCGCCGCACAACTGAACACCGGCAAAGGCGTTGAGCGGAAACTGGCAAAGTGAAGCTGATTTTCGCGGACGAGGCATGGGAAGACTACCTGTATTGGCAAAAGCAGGACAAGCGCATGGTGGAGCGAATCAATAAGCTGATACAAGAAACCCAGCGTGAGCCTTTCGCCGGCGTAGGAAAACCCGAAGCGTTGAAACACGCGCTCTCGGGGTACTGGTCACGTCGCATAACGGACGAGCACCGCATGGTGTACCGCATCGAAGGTAGTGCGCTGCTGATTGCTCAATTGCGCTTCCATTACTGAGACGCCCAACGAATGAAAGGGACTCCCCCGTCCCAGGCGGAGCGCCGGGCGAGAGCCGGGCGCAAAGCGGCAACGAAGTGCCATGATGGGGTTAGCCGACTCTTCATGCCGGACGACGAGCAAGCAATGCCCAGACGCCTGCTGCCGAAAGCAGCGAACCACCGGCAATGTTGAAACCACGCTGAGCGTTCGGCGAGGACAGCACTCTACGCGCCGATGCAGCGAACACTGCGTAAAACGTGGCGTTGAAAATTGCCAAGACCACGAACGTGACCGCCAGCACCCAAAGCTGTTGAGTGACGCCGGCGTTTGGGTTGATGAACTGTGGCAGAAATGCCACGAAGAACACCATGCCCTTTGGATTCAGGGCAGTAACCAGATAGGTGTTCGCGAACAGGCGCCACCGTGAGTTAGGCGCTTTGGGCAAGGGCAATTCGTTGGGCGAGATGCCGGTGCGCAGGAGCCTTGCACCGAGATAAAGCAGATACAGGCCGCCAACCAACTTGACCGCAGCGAACCAAAGCGCCGAAGTTGCCAGGAGTGCCCCAAGACCCAACAGAGATAGAGCAAGTGCAGTTGAATCACCGAGCGCGACAGCAGCAACCAACGGGACATTCGCGCGCCGGCCATGAGCCATGGAGTAACTAATAACGGTGAGGATGGTCGGGCCGGGTATGACCAGCAGCACTGCCGACGATACGACAAATGCAAACCAGAGTTCGAGGGACACGATGCGTATTCCTGAGACGGCTAACCGGCCGCCCGCTTGCGGGCGGTCCGTGTTGAGCGAGTGGTTAGAGGTGGGGTGTAATTTTCCACGTAAGCGTCTACAAGGTGCCGGATCATGCGCTGATACTGGGTGTGATGTTTCGCCGCTTCGGATTTGAAAAATTCAACGCTCTTCTTGCTCAACGCAAGCGTGACTTTTACTCCCTCTTCACGGAAAGCCAACTGCTCTGGAGGAGGAAGGAAGTCGCGGACAACTTTTATGTCGCCAAGTGGCTCATCTGTGTACTTAATTTTCGCGCTCATAAATTGCCTTGCCTTTCCGCCAATAACCGGGGCTGCGCCAAAAGGACAGCCATCGAAGGAATGCCGGTTGATTAACCACGAAAAGGATGGACCGCCTACGAGCGCAGCGTCCGTGCTGACCGAGGTGTTAGGCAGCCAGAGCTACTTCAACAAAAGTGCTCTTCGATGCAGGTTGTGGAATTTGAAGGCCACCAGCTTTCATATCTTCAAGATGAAATTGGATTGCTTCTTCAATAAGCATAAGTGCCTCCGCCTCCGTTTCGCCAACAGCGATGCAGCCAGGCAAGTCTGGGACAAATGCACCGTAACTAGAAGAGCCTTTTTCAATAACGACCATATAGCGCATGGAATTACTCCTTTAATCCAGCTTGTTTGAGCGCACTGTTTAATGTACCCGGAGGAACATCCACGCTCGGTTTGCCGGCAACAGTAACGGTACCAGGTTTCGTACTGTGGTGTAACTGGAGATGGCTACCGCGCTGACGAACAACTGACCAACCATCCTTTTCTAGTAGTTGCAATAATTCAGATACTTTCATGCGCAAATATTACGCCGGTAACTGAAAAATGCCTAACGAGGCTGTAGGAAAACTTTTTCATAGACACATTCTGCTGTGAACCAAATGGAATATCAAGGCTCCAACGCGTGTTGAGTTTTTCGGAGTTTGGCATGGCGCGCTACAAGCACATTGATAGGTGTAGGAACGCCCATGCGTGCGTGTGCGACATTCCTGATCGCATAGCACGCGATAAATTCCAGTCGGCAAAATGACAAACGGCGCAAAGAATTCCGCGCTATTTGTCGTGCCCCGTCGCCCGGAAATCGGGTTTTTCTACAGCTTCAACGTCTGACATAACCGGCGCAAGCGGCTTTATCGCTTGCGTCCGTGTTGATGGATGGGTTGGGCGTCACTGGCCGAAGTGACACGGTGTCCTACTTCCGTTGTGTCCAGTAGCCAGGACGCCGCCGGTGATGTGCCACAGCTAGAATTCGAAGCTCTTCTGCGGTGACCTGATAGATGATGCTATATGGGAATCGACGGAGGATAAATCGCCGACGAGTGCCACGAAACACAACACCGAGCAGAGGATTGTCCAAAATGAGATTGGCCGTTCGTTCGAACTCGGCCACAAACGCGAGACCAAGCTCTACATTCGCCTTCAGCGCATAGAATGCGGCCGCGTCGTGCAGTTCGGCGAGCGCCGGTGGAGAAACAACGAGCTTCACTTCAGGGCTGCACGGACCTGCGCTAGTGCGTCAGCAATCGGAATAACTTGTACCGCGCCACTCTCAATGTCAGCAATTCTGCGTTCGGTTTCGGCGTCCCACGCTTCCTCAATCTCGGCATCTTCGTCGAGACTAGCGAGCAATAGCTGGGCGAAAGCTGCGCGTTCACCGGCAGTTAGTTTCAGGGCTTCGGCTTCGAGCAATTCAAGTTGATTCCCCATGGCTAATGCCTCCGTAACGATAATGGAAATTATACCGCTAGCTTAGTGCCGAGTGATGGATACGCCCAACGAAGGTGTAGAAAAACGCTTTTCATCCGCGCATTCTGCTGTGAACCATCAGTGAAATCAAGTGTCATAAGCGTGTTCTGTTCGGAAGCATTCTCATGGCCCGCTACAAGCACATTGACACCAGCCCGCGCTTTCTCGCGGTCGATCTCGAAGGGCGGTTCATGCGCGGTACGGGACTGTGTACCCTGTGACCAGCGGGACAAATGCCTGAGAACGCCACACAAGACCCAAGCACGACAGGTGTGCTTCTTCCGTGGCAAAGCGGATACATCGACGGCGAATTACATGCAGATCATGAAGCAGGCCATCGACTCGCCACGTGGTCGGGAACTGTATGACGGGCGGTTCGCTGCGGTGGAGCCGGTATTTGGGAATCTCCGCCACAACGACCAAAGGAAGTCCCCTGGCGGGACAAGCGGCTCAATCGCTTCACCTTGCGCGGACGAAAGAAGGTCGATGGACAATGGAAGCTCTTCTGCCTGGTGCATAACATCGAGAAGCTGGCGCATCACGGGTATGGGCAATAGGAATCAAGGGCGGGCAAAGGCACACCGCCTCTATAAATGCTCTGCACGTCTGCGCAGCCGGTAACAAAACCTGAAACTCGAATAGAAAAAGCGCGGTCGATGCCGCGCTTTTTTGCGTCTTACCCGGCTGTAAAATTGGGTTCTTCTACAGCTTCAACGTGTAGGTGACCGGCGCTGCGCGGTTTTATCGCGCAGCGTCCAGCGACCGAAGGGAGCGAGGTCGACCGTAGGGTTAGCCCTCATTTCTTAACAACCATTGCGTTACGTGCTTTTTCCACGAAGCAGTCTACTGCTGCACGATATAGCCGATAGGCTTCATAGTACGGGTCGGGCTTCCAACTCTTGATCCATTCCGCTTGGTCAGTCATTTTCGAAATACGCTGATCGCTGACGAACTGCATCAACGGAATCTGCGCCTTCTGAACAAGTGCTAGGTGTTCGGAGAACTCTGGGAAATGGAGCGACTGAATCATTCGAGCCTCATTCAAAGGCGATGACCTGTCATGACTGCCTTCCCCAAACAACATTACGTTGAAGCGCTCCTCCAGCCATTGTTCGTGAGCGTACAGAGACTTGACCATTGCCTCTAAGCGCTCTCGACGAAGCTTGTTTATTTCTCGCTTCTCCGCGAATTGGTGCGTCAACCACTGGCTGATTCCGCCACCCATAAGTGCCAATATCCCTCCGAGAACGACGGGAAGGGCTTTGGCAATTTCTGTAGCTAGAGTAGGAGATTCCATATGAAGGCTAACGTCCGAGCTCAGGGGCGCTGCGCAGCTTTATCGCGCAGCGTCCCTTGGAGCGCAGTGTTAGCCCCTGGCTCACCGCTTACCAGCGGAAAACCATTCCATAGCACTACGATGGCTACCATAAATGAAAACACCACAATATAGATGCCTGCTGTTATCACCTGAACGGATCGGCGAGACGCCAATAGAACATCAGGCAATCCACGGTCTCGAAGGATGGGAGCTTTCAAGAACAGCGTACGTAGGTCTTCAAGTATCCCAATGCAGCGAAACATCACGGCGACACAGGCAGCCCAGCCAACCAGAAACAAAATAGACGTAACAAATGCTAGTGTAAGGACGAGCTGCAATAGCGAGAGCGAGAGATTGCGGGTTAGAACATAACCAACTACTACAGCCATTAGTGCCAGGTAGAACGCTAGGCCGCGAATCAGAATGTTTGCAACATCCCAAAACCACTTCTGGGTGGACTCGAACATAACTTTCGCGGGGTCCATCGATAACGCACGCGATTCATTGGATGAAGTATCGAGTACATCTTGAGCCATCGTCTGAGTTTCGTCGACCATATGTTTCTCCGGGGGCTAACGAATGAAAGGGACTTCCCCGTCCCGAGGTTGCGGCGGAAGCCGCAGACGGCATCGAGTGCCATGATGGAGTTTGCACACCACATCAAAACCACGAAAGGGGAAGTCCATGAGAATTATCACTGTTGGAATCGATCTGGCCAAGAACGTCTTTGCCGTGCATGGAGTTGATGATAACGGCAAGTCGGTGCTGGTCAAGCCAAAAGTTGCGCGCGACCAGTTGTGCGAACTGGTGGCGCAACTGCCGCCGTGCCTGATCGGCATGGAAGCCTGCTC
>JACRAR010000064.1 GCA_016234745.1 Betaproteobacteria bacterium
ATCCCGCGACATGGCTGTGTGACACCCTCGAGAAATTGCCAACCTGTCTCAACAGACAGATCGATTCTCTGTTGCCGCTTCACCCGCAAGATATGCGCCAAATTTCTTCGTAGGCAGACCTGGTAGCGACTCACGCTTACAATTCTTCAAGCGCAGTGTTAACTGCAATGGAAATCTTTCGATCTGCTTCGACAGCCGCGTCGTATCCAATTTCCGGAAGCAGGACAGCAAATTCGTCGCCACCCAAGCGTGCTACTTGATCGCTGGAACGCAAAGTTCTGACTGCGAAGAGTTCAACTTATCTGATTACGTCTTAGGAAAAGTAATGTCATCGCCACAGGCTCAAGGGAGGAACGGTAACCACGGCGCGAAGAATGTCACTGCGCGAGACGAAACCTGCCAGATGCCCCGCATCATTAACGATGGGCACTCCGGCTACTCCATACTCCAACATGACGGCGGCGATGCGGCGAATGTCGGTCACGGACGCGGCAGCGACTACTGGCGTGGTCATAACGTCACTCACCTGGCGTTGCAGGGTTTCGATGATCCGATCGCCATCGATATTGATGGCCGTCAGCAAATCACGTTCGCTGACAATGCCAACCAGCCGACCTGTCGCATCGACCACGGGCGCCTGATAGATGTGCTTCTCACGCAGTACGCGCCAAGCCTGAGCTACGGCATCGCTCGATTTCAGTGTGATCACTGAACCAGTCATTATCTGCGCAGCATGGTAAAGCGGTCCGCGGTCGAGGTCGCCGTACAGCATCTGACGGTAGGTGCGTATCGCTTCATCCCGTGGGCTTGGCCTTGTTGTCGCTTCGATCGAGAGATCCTCGCCATCCAGGGCAATGGGGCGCACACGACTCACGCTCTGTGCTTGGCGCACGCGAGGCATCGATTCCAACTTACCGCTGAAGACTGGCCCACTGATGCCATAGATTGAGAACATCAATTGGACTCCTGGCGTATCTGCATCGTCGTATGGTATCGATGCACTACCCGCAACACCAGTTTGCGTACTTCGGTTGGTTGCTGGCGGCGAGGGTGGCCAACACGAACCCGCCGTACAGACCAAGCAGCAGAATTCCCCGACCGAGAGAGATCATGCCGGCTCGATTGGGAAGCAGCAGCAGCAATCCGGCGACGCCGCAGACTAGGGTCACAACGATTTCGTTTAGTGGTGCTACGATGGGATGAATGCTTGCAGCAACACCGACGATCGCCAGACCATTGAAGAGATTGCTGCCGATCAGGGTGCCGACGCCAACGTCGTCGTGACCGCGCAGGCGTGCCAGTAGCACGGTGACCAGTTCCGGCAGGGAAGTGCCGATGGCGACCACAAGCACGCCAATTACATAGATATCGACCTGGAAGGCCACCGCGATGCCGGTGGCACCGAGGACAAACAGTCGGCCCGCCGTGATCAGGGCACCCAGACCGAGCACCCCAAGCACCAGCGTCAGCCACGGATTAAGTCCAGTATTTGTGGGTGGTTCACCGGACTTGCTCGCTCGGTGGCGCAAGGCTGCGCGCAGAGTGAATCCCAGCCAGATCGCAAACACGAGCAGCAGTATCGCGCCCTCGCCGCGCGCGATGTGCCCGTCCAGCGCGAAAACCAGCGTTAGGAAGGGCACTGCCAGGGCAAGTGCAAAATCGTGGCCGAATTCCTTGCGCGGGGATCGTATCGCGCCGAACAGCGAGGCCAGGCCGAAAATCAGGGCGATGTTGAAGACGTTGCTGCCCAGCGCATCGCCCAGACCGATCTCGGGAGTGCCCGAGACCGCCGCAATGGTGGAAACAGTCAGTTCCGGGCTGGAAGTGGCAAACGCCGCCAGCGTGGTCGCGGCCACCGCCTTGGGCACCCGCAGGTGCGCGGCGGCGCCGAGGATGGACTTAAGAAAAGCCTCGCCGCCGACCGCGGCCAGCACTACGGCACCGATCAGGGCGGCGATATCGCTGGCGGCAATGGGCACGATGGGCTCCAGACTCAGTCACTGCTGTTCATGAACCCGAGCAGATGCAGCAGGCTGGTGAAGAGGTTGAAGATCGAGACGAACAGGGTCACGGTGGCCATCACGTAGTTGGTCTCGCCACCGTGAATGATATTGCTGGTTTCATAGAGGATCAGCCCCGACATCAGCAGCATGAAGGCGGCGGATATCGTCAGCGACAGCGCCGGAATCTCGAAGAAGATTGCAGCAAGGCTGGCGAGAAATGCGAGCAGGATACCCACCATCAGAAAACCGCCCATGAAGCTGAAATTCTTGCGTGTGGACAACGCGTAGACGGACAGGCCAAGGAAGATGGCAGCGGTGCCGGCCATGGCCATCATTACCGTCTGGCCGCCATTGTGCAGGCCGAGGTAATGGCTGACGATGGGTCCGAGCGTATAACCCATGAAACCGGTCAGTGCGAACACCGACACCAGGCCCCAGCCACTGTTGCGCAATTTGGTGGTGGCGAACAGCAAACCAAAGTAACCAACCAGGGTAATGATCAAACCGGGATGCGGCAGTTTGAGTGCCACGGAAACGGCAGCGGTGACCGCAGCGAACAGCAGCGTCATTGACAGCAGCATGTAGGTGTTGCGGATCACCTTGTTGGTGGCCAGTGCGGATTCGGCACCGCCGCGAGGCAGGGCAATCGCTTGGATTTTCGAGGTGGTCATGTGAGTCTCCTATAAATGATTCTGATGGATCAGGCTTCGGCCAACAACAGCGTACTCTGTCGCATTCCGTTCCGGTTGATTTTTACGATCCGGGACAATTGACGTGAGACGCTTTGATGCAACCGATCGGTCGCACGATCGATCGCTTGCATGATGTTGGTTGCCAAGTCCTCGATAACGATCACTGAGTCATTCTTCAGCGTTACCATGACGCGGCAAAGTTTATCCACGCCGCCACGGTCGGGACCGTTGATGTCGGTAAGGCGCATAGTCGTTTCCTGGATGGCGTGTGCAAAGCGCGAAAGCGCAACATCCAGCTTGTGCTTTGCATATCGGCGCAACGCCGAAGATTTGGGCAGGTTCTTCACTTGAATTTGAACTTGCATGTTTCATCTCCTGATTGCCGCAGCACATGCTGCGTAGTGGCAATGTAGCGGAGATCGTTTATCCGTAATAGTCGTATTATTTGTATCTACTATACGATAATCTCGTAATATTATTGACTAATGAATCTCAAGCATCTTTACTACTTCTGGAAAGTCGCCAAGCATGGCGGGGTGATCCGTGCCAGCGAGGCGATTCATATCTCTCCGCAAACACTGAGCGGCCAGATCAAGCTGCTTGAGGAGCGGCTTGGAACGGCACTTTTCAGGCGACAAGGCCGCATGCTGGAACTCACGGATGCAGGCAGGCTGGCGCTCGAATACGCCGATGAAATGTTTGCTCTTAGCGCCGAACTCGATCAGGTGATACGCCATTATCCGAAAGGGCGTCCAACCGAGTTCCGCGTCGGCGTATCCGACGCCTTGCCGAAGTCTCTGGCCTATCGGTTGCTGCGTCCCGCGGTCAGCCTGCCTGAGCCAGTGCGCATCGTCTGTCGTGAATGGCGCCTCGACCGGTTGCTGACGGAACTCGCGCTGCATCGTCTCGACCTGGTGATCTCGGATTCCCCAGTGCCACCCAATATCGACGTGCGCGCCTACAGCCACAAACTTGGGGAATCGGGATTGTCCTTTCTTGCCCATCCTGACATTGTCCAGCAGGTCACCGAACCCTTCCCGCTTTGCTTGAATCAGGTACCGATCCTGATGCCGGGGGAAGATTCCGCGGTGCGACGGAAGCTGACGGAATGGCTGAACAAGAAGCACCTTAGGGTCACGATCGCCGGGGAGTTTGATGACGCGGCGCTGATGGCCGCTTTCGGGCGCGAACGCGTCGGTGTCTTTCCTATGCCGAGTGTATTGGTCGACGAGTACACGGCGTCTGGCGAACTAAAGTTGCTGGGTGATGTCGATCAAGTCCGTATTGAATATTTCGCCTTGTCGGTGCAACGTCGACTGACGCATCCCTGCGTGCTGGCGATCACATCCGGAGCGGATGCCAGTCTGCAAAACGCTTCGGAGCGACGGAAGGCCCTCTGACGGATCACAGCCGCAGCAATAATGGTGTATCCATGAACGGTCAAACAATCAACTTCTTCCTGAGATTCTCAGAAGGCTTGGTCCCAGCGTATCGACAGCCGTATCGCGGAGTTGATCAATCCCACCATGCTGTATGTCTGAACGAAGTTCCCCCACTGTTCGCCGCTGCGAGGATCGACGTGTTCCGCCAGCAAGCCATGCTGGTTGCGGCAAGCCAACAGCTTCTCGAACAGTTCACGCGCCTCGTCGCGGCGATCCAGCGCGGCAAGCGCATTGACATACCAAAAAGTGCAGACGAGGAAGGCATTCTCCGGCTCGCCGAAGTCGTCCTTCTCAACATAGCGGAAAATAAAATCGCCATGGCGCAAATCCTTCTCGACGGCGCTGACTGTTGCGGCAAAGCGTGGGTCGGCCGCATCGAGGAAACCGACCTCGGCCAGCAGCAGCAGGCTCGCATCCATCGCCTCGCCCTCGAAAGTGGAGACGAAGACTTTGCGCCGCTGGTTCCAGGCCCGGCGGGATATGGTTTCGTGGATCTCCCGCGACCGCTCGAGCCAGTAGCTGGCACGTTCGGCCAAGCCCAGCCGGTCGGCGATCCGCGCAAGACGGTTGCAGGCCGCCCAGCACATCACGGCGGAGAAGGTATGAATGCGGGCGCTGCCGCGCAGTTCCCAAAGGCCAGCATCCGGCTGGTCATAGCAGCGCCTGGCCTGCTCGCCCAGGAGTTCGAGACGACGGAACAAGGCTTCGTCGCCGCGCCGGGTCAGGCGCTGGTCGAAGAAGATGTGGGTAGCCGCGAGAATTGCCGAACCATAGACGTCGTGCTGCACCTGGCGGTAGGCCAGATTGCCGATGCGTACCGGTCCCATCCCGCGGTAGCCTGCCAGCGCTGTCACTTCCCGTTCGACCAAATCCGCCCGGCCATCGATGCCGTAAACCGGCTGCAGCGGACCGTCCCCGATATTGGCGGCAACATTGACGATGTAGCCCAGATAGCGCTCCATGGTACGGGTGGCTCCCAGCCGGTTCAGCGCGTTGACCACGAAATAACTGTCGCGCAGCCAGCAGTACCGGTAATCCCAGTTGCGGCCGCTGCCAGCCGCCTCAGGGATCGAAGTGGTCATGGCGGCAACGATGGCGCCGGTATCGTCGTAGGCGTTGAGCTTGAGGGTGATCGCCGCGCGGATCACCGCCTCCTGCCATTCGTAGGGAATGCCGAGAAAGCGCACCCACTCGCGCCAGTACTGCGTGGTTTCCTCGAGGAAACGGCGGCCGACTTCGCCGGCGGCCTCGTGCACAGTTTCGTCCGCCCCCAGCAGCAAGGTGACTGTATCTTCAAGAAAGAAAGGCGTTTCCTGCTGGATTGCAGTCAGCGAAGCATCGGTGGTCAGCCTGAGCGTGAGCGTCGGGGCGACATAACGGATGTGATTGCTTCCCCAAGTCATTTCCGGCCGTCCGGCGCCGTCGTTGCATGCGGGACGAAGACGCAGCGTCAGACGCGGACTGCCAGAAATTCGTCTGATGCGACGCACCAGCATCATCGGCCGGAACATGCGGCCATACTGCCCAAAGCGAGGCGCAAAGTCCGTTATTTCAACGGCTCCACCATGACAGTCGTAAAGTCGCGTCACTAGGATTGCCGTGTTCTCGAGGTAATGCTGCTCGTGCCGTTCGCAATCCGCGAGTTCTATCGCGAAGAATCCATAGTCATCGGAATCCCTGAGCAGGGAGCAGAACACCGGGTCGCCGTCGAAACGGGGAAAGCAGCTCCAAACGATGTTCGCGCGCACATCGATCAGCGCGCCAACGGTGCAGTTGCCGATCAAGGCAAGATCTAGGTTATGCATGCCCTTCCTTTCAGAGCTTCTCCCAGCCAGCGTCTTACCGCTGCGACATTGGACAGGCGGAAACGGGCACAACTGGACCCCTTGCCCACCTTGATGGAAGTCCCGCCCAGTATATTTACCTCGGCGAAGCCATGCTCATCGTTGAGGTCGTCACCGATGAACACCGGGTATCGTCCCCGGAAAGGCGATTCGGCCATGTATTCAGCTACCGCCGTACCCTTGTCGATACTGGCCGGCTTGATCTCCACCACCCGCTTCCCTTTCTGTATCTCCAACTCTCCGCCAGCTTCCTTCACAAGTTGGGTCATCAGCCGATGCGCGTAGGCTGCAAGGTGTGGCGCCAGCCGGTAATGCAGCGCCAGCGTTAGTCCCTTGTCCTCCAGCAGCAGGCCCGGGTGGCGAGCCAATACCGGTGCCAGTGCTTCCTTGATCGCACACTTGGCCGCTGGCGGAGCGGCGTGAATCCACAGACGCCCGGCAGCATCACGTCGTTCCAGGCCATGCTGGCCGGCCATCGGCAGACGTGGCATGCCCAGCAAACCTTCGAGGTCCGACAGCGATCGACCGCTGACAAGCGCCATTGCGCCGCCGCTTACCCGATGCAAGCGTCCAATCAGGTCGAGCAAGGCCGTATCCACCCGTACGGCATCCGGCGTGTCGGCAATATCGAGCAGCGTGCCATCGACGTCGAGAAAGAATGACCACTCGATGCAGGGTTTCGGCGGAAGACCGATGCGTCCCATTATTACCCCGCCGCCTTGCCTTTATCGATTAACCGGCCGCGTCGGCGCATGGCAGCAGCATCCAGCAGCATGCGGCCGGCCCAACGGAAGACGTTGAATTCGGCCACCAGCCCACGCATCAGGCGCATGCGGTCGCGTTGCTCGTCGGCTGGCATGGTCAGGGCCAGGTGCAGGGCGGCAGCGCACTGGTCGGCATCGTAGGGATTGACGATCAAAGCCTCGGGTAACTCCCTGGCAGCGCCGGTGAACTGCGAGAGAATGAGGACCCCGCGTTCATCGTCGCGGGCCGCGATGAATTCCTTGGCGACCAGGTTCATGCCGTCATGCAGGCTGCTGACGAAACAAAGATCTGCAGCGCGAAAATACTCATACACTTCGCGCGGTTCGTGGTGCTCGACCTTGAGCAAGATGGGTGGCGGTCCCGCGTGGCCAAAGCGCTCATTGATGCGCAGAGCCATGGCTCTTACCTGCGCTTCGTGATGTTGATATTCCTCTATGCCGGAACGCGACGGTGCGGCAGCTTGGACAAAGGTGAAGCGGCCGACCCACTCCGGTTTGAGCTCCAGCAGACGCTCAATGGCGCGAAAGCGTTCCATGATTCCCTTGGTGTAATCCAGACGGTCGACGCCGATGCCGAGCTTGTGTTCTGGAGGGAGATCGCTCATCTGCCGGATAGCGCTTCGGCAATCCGGCACGGTTTTTTGCAGCATCTCCACTTCCGGCGGCCAGGCGATGGATATCGGGTAGCGGCGCACGGCGGTAAGTTTGCCCCCGAAGGAAACCGTAAAGGATTCCCGGTCAACCCGCGCCTCAAGAAAACGATCTACTGTGTCGACGAAATTGTTGCAGTGGAACTGGGTGTGGAAACCGAGAATGCTGCTGCCCAGCATCCCCGCCAACACTTCGTCGCGCCAGGGGCAGATGGCGAAGGACTCGGGGTTGGGCCAAGGGATGTGCCAGAAAGCGATAATCGTGGCATCCGGCAGTTCCTCTCGAAGCATCTTCGGCAACAGGGCGAAATGGTAGTCCTGCACGAGGACAATGGGAGCCTTAGTCTTGGCTTCACTCACCACCGCTTTGGCAAACTTGCGGTTGACCGCGACATACTGGTCCCAGTCGCTCGAGCGGAAGGTGGGGCGCACATGGGCGATGTGGCACAGCGGCCAGAGTCCCTCGTTGGCGAATCCATAGTAGTAACCAGCCTCTTCCTCAGCAGTCAACCAGACGCGGCGAATCTGGTAGGCGGGATTCTCTGGCGGTACCGCCACGCGGTCGTGCCTATCGACTACGTCGCGGTCGGCCGAGCCGCTGCCATGGGCGATCCAGGTACCCCGGCAGGCGCGCATGATCGGCTCCAGTGCCGTGACCAATCCGCTGGCAGGTTGCTGAACCTCAATCTGCTCACCGTGGCGCTGGTGAATGTAAGGCTCGCGGTTGGAAACCACGATCACGTCCTCGCCGCGCAGTTCGCCCTGGAGTGTGGCGCGCAGCGACTCCGGCGTCCAGGTGATCTGGTCTTCATCTCTTGCGCGCGCATCGGATTCGAGCTCGCGAATCAGTCGCTGCAAGTCGCGAGCAATGGGCTTGAACTCGGGCAGGTTGGATTGCGCACCGGACCCCGGTTGCCGCAGCAGCCCTTCGCCGCGCAGCAGGGATTGCATGCCGGCCATCCAGCCGCGCCACGAGAGCTGGGCAATGATCACCGTGATCAGCGAGACCACCGCCGCCAGCCCCATGAAAAAGTAAAAGACGTAGCGTTTGGTTTCCTCGCTGCGGCGGGTGATGAAACTCATGTCGTGTACCAGAACCAAACGGCCGGTCGGGGCCGCTTCGCTAGACATCGGTTTCACCGCCACATGCAAGGGACCCTGTGCGCTCGGTAGCAGGTGCTCGCCGGCAAGCTCCCATCGATTCAACTCGGAACACCGTAGCTCAGCCGGAAGCGAACGGCTGACCAACGCGGTGCTCGTTGGCGTGGCACAATAGCCAACGGCATAGAGACGCTCATCCTGGGTGATGCGGCGGAAGAATCCCACGGTTTTAGCTTTGTTGCCGGCAGCAAGCTGTTCCTGCAGGGGTTCCTGAATGGTGTTGGCGATCAGCGCAGATCGCATGTCGAGATCGCGCACGAACCAGCGCAGGGTCAACTGGTCGACCAGCGGGGCGATGGCGTAGGCGATGCCGGCCAGAACCAGCATCAGGGGCAGGACGAAGCGCAAAGACAGTCTCATGAGATAAGCCCTCCAGAGAAAGTGGGGCTGCGCGGTGTGTCGCGAGAAGGAAAAAAGCAGGCGGCACCAGACCGCCTGAAACTCCTCCTCTTTATGCTACACGCCACTTTGAAGCCATATCGGTTGTCTTTCAACTTAGTGAAGCCATTGGTATTGCAGCAGATAGGCGCCTGCACCGGCAAAATACCCCAACAGGGCCAAGCCGCTAATCTTCCTGACATACCAGAAGAAGTGAATTTTCTCCAAGCCCATAGCAGCCACACCGGCAGCGGAACCAATGATCAGGATGGAGCCGCCTGTACCTGCGCAGTAGGCAAGGAACTCCCAGAGGAAATGATCGGACGGGTAGTCTGTCAGGCTGTACATGCCCATTGATGCTGCTACCAAAGGCACGTTATCGACAACCGCGCTGACAATACCAATGACTAGCACGATCACGTCCTGCCTGCCAACGGTCTGGTCAAGCCATTTCGCAAGATTGGCCAGGATGTAGGTGTGTTCCAACGTGGCGACGGCCAGCAGGATGCCGATAAAGAACACGATTGAACCCATGTCGATCCGGCTCAGGGCATGCACCAACGTCAGGTGCTGCTTGCTCTCATCTTCCTTGTGGCGATGAACCAGATCGCCAACGAGCCACAGGATACCCAAACCGAACAGGATGCCCATGAATGGCGGCAGGTGCGTTATTGTCTTGAAGGCAGGCACTGTCACCAGAATGCCCAGTCCCAAGAAAAACATCAGATTGCGTTCAAACTCGGTCGTTCGCAAACCATGATTGCTCTCCCTGATTGGAACAGTATTGACAGGGAGCCCGCGCAAGACGAATGCGGTAACAGCCAGCGGTACAACCATGCTGACTATGGCAGGCAAGAACACGGATTTGATGATCGCCAGGGCGGTGATCTGACCGCCGATCCAAAGCATTGTGGTCGTTACATCACCGATAGGCGACCACGCCCCTCCTGAGTTGGCCGCAATAACGATGATGCCGGCAAAGAACAAACGATCCTCATGCTTGGCGAGAAGCTTCCTCATCAGGGAAATCATGACAATGGTCGTGGTCAGGTTGTCGAGAATGGCGCTGAGGAAGAAGGTGACAAAACCTACGAGCCACATCAGCGACGACAGCCTCGATGTTCTGATGCGCCGCGTGATGACCTCAAATCCGTTGTGGGCATCCACAACCTCCACGATGGTCATGGCCCCCATCAGGAAGAACACGATTTGTGCTGTGGCCATCACAGACTCGCCAAGCTGTTCGCCCACTTTGTGCGCATCGCCTGTCGATAAGGCATAGATCGTCCAAAGCAATCCGGCGCCTACCAAGGCGGATGCGGACTTGTTAATCTTGAGCGGATGCTCAAGCGCAATGGCGGCATAAGCAATGACGAAAACGATGACGAGTGAAGTCAGCATCTCAGATGCCCCTAGTGATGGTGATAAGGAATGTCAGTGCACTGCGGGCGCAGGCAGCCATGACGGAGCCTATCTTGCAACAGGCTCAGCTAACTCTGCCCGCACACCACGCATCCCGGATCGCGCGGCACCTTGATCGAACGCCATTCCATCGCCAGTCCGTCGAGCAGCAACAGCCGCCCCGTCAGGGTCTCGCCGCAGCCGATGAGCACCTTGAGCGCTTCCGCAGCTTGTACGCTGCCGATAATGCCAGTCAGCGGTGCGAACACGCCCATCACCGCACAGCGCATCTCCTCAACCCCCTGCCCTTCCGGAAAAAGGCAGTTATAGCAGGGCGACTTGGCTTGGCGCGTGTCGAACACCGATACCTGACCATCGAAGCGCACCGCCGCACCGGACACCAGCGGCTTGCGCAAGGCAACGCAGGCGCGGTTCACAGCATGGCGGGTAGCGAAGTTGTCGGAACAGTCGAGCACCACGTCGGCAACGGCGATCTCCTGCTCCAGGCGCTCCCCTTCCAATCTTTCGACCAGAGGCACGACCTGGCATTCCGGATTCAACTCGGCCAGGGTATCCCGTCCCGATTCCGCCTTGGGGCGCCCCACCGCTGCGTTGCGATGCAGAATTTGGCGTTGCAGGTTGGTCAGGTCAACCGCATCGCCATCCGCCAGAACCAACGTTCCGACACCTGCCGAGGCGAGATACATGGCTGCCGGCGAACCCAAACCGCCAGCACCGACCACCAGGACTCGCGCCTTCAGCAGGCGTCTCTGCCCCTCGACGTCGATCTGCGGCAGCAGGATATGGCGGCTGTAGCGCAGGAGTTGCTGATCGTTCACCGCTGCTTGATGATTTGCCAGGCTTTGAGCAAGCCCAGGGCCTGGCTCAATTGGTAATCGCTCTTCGAGGCGAACTCGATCGGCGGGGGTGGAGTTTCTTCGTCCGGCGCGCCCTTCTCGTCCTTGCCTTTGCCTTTGATATTCTTCGTCTGCGGCACCGGTGGCACGGCTTCCTTGGTCTTGCCCTTGTCCTTGTCGTTGGTCAAATGGCGCTCCAGATCGGCTTCGCGCAAGCGCTCATGGGTTCCGCCACTGCCATTGGGTGACTCCTCGACGACGATGTCCGGCGTGATGCCCTTGGCCTGGATCGAATTGCCGCTGGGCGTGTAGTAGCGTGCCGTGGTCAATTTGATCGCCGCATTGTTCGACAGCGGCAGGACGGTCTGCACCGACCCCTTGCCGAAAGTCTGCGTGCCCAGCACCACGGCACGCTTGTGATCCTGCAGCGCTCCTGCAACGATCTCCGAGGCCGAGGCCGAACCGCCGTTCACCAGGACCACCAGGGGCATGGTCTTGACGCTGGCGGGCAGGTTCCTGAGGAAATCCTCGTGGGTCCCGCGCAGGTAATCCTCGGGACTGGCGAAATATTTGTGCTTAGCATCGTTGGTGCGGCCATCGGTGGATACGACCAGGGTCTTGGCCGGCAGGAAGGTCGCCGCCACGCCCACCGCGCCATGCAGCAGGCCGCCCGGATCGTTGCGCAAATCGAGCACCAGCCCGCGCAACGGCTCCTTGTTGTCCTTGTCCTTGAAGAGCTTGTCGAGATGCCGGGCGACATCCGGTGCAGTTTCTTCCTGGAACTGGGTTACCCGCAGATAACCGAAGCCGGATTCGAGGATTTTCGATTTGACGCTCTGTACCTTGATCTTCTCGCGCACGATGGTCATGACCAGCGGCTTGGTCTCGCCCTTGCGCGCGATGGTCAGGACGATCGAGGTCTTCGGCTTGCCGCGCATGCGTTTCACCGCATCGTTGAGGGTCATGCCCTTGACCACGGTATCGTCAAGCTTGATGATCAGGTCGCCGGTCTTGATGCCGGCCTTGAAAGCGGGCGTGTCTTCGATCGGTGAAATGACTTTGACAAAACCGTCTTCCATGCCGACTTCAATACCCAACCCGCCGAACTCGCCCTGGGTGCTGACCTGCAAGTCCTTGAACGAGTCCGCATCGAGATAAGCGGAATGCGGATCGAGATTGGAGAGCATGCCGCTGATGGCGTGGGTGATGAGTTTCTTGTCCTCAATCGGCTCGACGTAACCCTGCTTGATGGCGTTGAAGACATCGGCGAAGCTGCGTAGTTCCTCGACCGGCAACACTGTGCCGACATCGTCCTTCTGCGCACTGGCAGAAAAATTGAGACTGATCAGAACGCCGGCGACCAGTCCGAGCAATATCAGTCCAACTTGTTGAATTCTCTTGCGCATTAATGCATTACTCCGCTGGAAAATCTGGTGGCAAGCCATGGATTACTTCAAAGTAGCCCACTTGAGCGGGTCGATGGCCTGACCTTGTTGCCTGAGTTCAAAGTATAAACCGGATTCAGGGTTACCACCGCTGTTACCGATGGTCGCAATGACTTCTCCTGAATTGACCGCATCGCCGACCTGCCTGTACAGCGACTGGTTGTTGCCATATACGCTCAGGAAGGTATCGCCGTGGTCGACGATCATGAGATTGCCGAAACCGCGCAGCCAGTCGGCGAAAACCACCTGGCCAGGAGCGATGGCTTTGACCTCGCTACCCTCTGCGGCGCGAATGAACAAGCCTTTCCAACTCGCGCCGCTTTCTGCGCGCGGCGTGCCAAAACGATTGGCGATCTGGCCGCGGACAGGAAGGTGCAAACGGCCTTTGAGCCGGGCGAAATTTCCGGTTGGACGCGACGCTTCCGGTGCTACCTGATTGTTCAGCGGCACTTCCTTGGTCTGGCCGGAACGTCCGCTCTTTGCAGTTGGCGCTCGCCGAGGCTGCTTGGCGGACTTGGCCACGATGCGTGCCAGTCCTTCGATGAGCTTGCCGAGCCGCTGTTCATCCTGCTTGAGTGCCCCGATCTCACGCTGCTGCAGTTTGATCTTGTCGGCCAGCTTGGCCACGACGCCCTTGTGCCGCTGCTGCTGGGCCAGTAAGGCGGCACGCTGCTGCTGCTGCTGCTGCTCGATCGCGACCAACTCGTCGCGCTTGGTACGGGCAGCTTCGGCAAGTTTTTGCTTTTCCGCCAAGGTCGTTCGCAACACGCCCAGCAATTCCGCCTTGGCCCGCGACAGCAGGGTCAGGTAATGCAGGTCGCGCGCCGCCTGGTTCGGATCTCCACCGGAGAGCAATAGCTGCAGCGCATCCGTCTCGCCGTTGAGGTACTGGCGGTAGAGCAGGCGGCCGAGCTGTCCCTGCTGTTTGCCGATCTGCATCTCAAGCTGCTGCGCCTGTTGCTGCAGATCACCCAGCGACTCTTGTATGGCACTCCTCTGCTGCGTGAGTTCATGCAGGCCGCGGGTCGTCGCGGAAATCGCCGACTCGGTTTCCTTCAATTGGTCAGCGGCGTAGGCTCTGGTCTCTTCGCTCTTCGCCAAATCCCGCTGCAAGTTGGCAATGTGGCCTTGCAGTTCCTTGAGCTGGCCCTGCTTGGCCTCGATGCGCGCGGATTTCGCAGCAGCCAGCACCGGGCTGCCGCTGCCTGCGATCAGGCAAAGCAACAGCAGCGCGAGGAATTTATCGATTCGCCTTGCCCTGGTTGGCGACAGCCTGCATGGCTGCCTGGATCGCCTTTTCATCGCCGAGATAGTAATGCTTGAGCGGCCTCAGTGCGTCATCCAGCTCATACACCAGCGGCTGGGCGGTGGGAATGTTGATGCCGACGATTTCTGCGTCCGAAACATTGTCGAGGTACTTGATCAGCGCGCGCAAACTGTTGCCATGGGCGGCTATCACGACTTGCTTGCCCGACTTGACCAGCGGCGCAATCGTGTCGTTCCACAGCGGCAGGAAGCGCGCGACGGTGTCCCTGAGGCACTCGGTCCGCGGAAAATCGCCCGGCGGTAGATCGGCGTAGCGTGGATTGCCGGTTTCAAGACGCGGGTCATTGTCTTCCAGGGCAGGCGGCGGCGTATCGTAGGCCCTCCGCCAGATCTTAACTTGTTCCTCGCCGAACTTGGCGGCGGTTTCGGCCTTGTTGAGTCCTTGCAGCGCACCGTAATGTCGCTCGTTAAGGCGCCAGGAGTGATGGATAGGGATCCACATCTGGTCCATCTCTTCCAGCACGGTCCACAGCGTCTTGATGGCGCGCTTCAGCATCGAGGTGTAGGCGAGGTCAAAGCGATAACCCTCCCGCTTGAGCAATTGACCGGCTGCCACCGCTTCGGCCAGGCCTTTCTCGGTCAGACCGACATCGGTCCATCCGGTAAACCGGTTCTCCATGTTCCAGGTCGACTCACCGTGACGCAGCAGGACAAGTTTATGCATGGTGGCAGGCGCAGAAATGCGCTTAGGTTATTGAAAAGAAGTATTCTATAATATTCGGCATGCCACATCGACTAGCACCGCCAGCCATGGACGAGGCCCGCCTCAATCTGATCGACAAACAGGAACATATCGAGACCGCCGCGCGCGCGCTCAAGGCGATGTCGCACCCGCTGCGCCTGAAAATCCTCTGCTTCATCGGTGAACAGGAAATCTGTGTGCAGGATATCGTCGATGCCGTCGGCACCTCGCAAAGCAACATCTCCCAGCATCTCGCCATCCTGCGCGACAAGGGCGTGCTGCATACGCGCAAGGATGCCAATCGGGTATATTACCGAATCGCCGATGCCCGCACGCTGCAGCTGATCGTGATGATGCGCGAGGTGTTCTGCGGCATGCCGATGTATTGATGGAGCAAACCTTGGAATTTGTGCAAGACAACCTGATGTACGTGATTCTCGCCGTCACCAGCGGCGGCATGCTGCTGTGGCAAATGCTCAGCAGCGGCGGCGGCGATCGCATCTCCCCGTTGCAGGCGACACTGCTGCTGAATCGCGACGATGCGCTGATGATCGACGTGCGTGAAGCCGGCGAATGGGCGGCGGGACACATTCCGAACGCGCGCCACATCGCCCTGGGCCAATTGGAAAAGCAGATCCACGAGATCGAAAAATACAAGACGCGCCCATTGATCGTCAGCTGTCAAACCGGCAACCGTGCATCCACGGCCTGTGCCAAACTGAAAAAACAAGGCTTCGAAAAGGTCTTCAACCTGGCAGGGGGCGTAGCGGCCTGGAGCGAGGCCGGCCTGCCCATGACGACTAAATAAAGCCACGCCATGCCCGCACCCGTCCTCATGTACTGCACCGCGGTCTGCCCGTACTGCGTCCGCGCCGAGCAACTGCTTCAGCACAAGGGCGTCAAAGTCATTGAAAAAATCCGTGTCGACCTGGAACCGGAGCGGCGCCAGGAAATGATGGAACGCACCGGTCGCCGCACCGTGCCGCAAATTTATATCGGCGAAACCCATGTTGGTGGCTTTGACGACCTTGCCGCACTCGACCACGCTGGCAGGCTCGATCCGCTGCTGGCATAGCATCCCTCTTACACTTACCCCCACCCTACAGGCGATCCTCATGAGCGAACAGCAAGCCCCGGTATTCAGCATCGAAAAGGTCTACGTCAAGGACGTCTCTCTCGAAGTTCCGAACGCACCCAAGATTTTTCTCGAGCGCGAAGCGCCGGAAATCGAAGTCCAGTTGCATAGCGAAGGCAGCAAGATCGATGAAGGCATGTTCCAGGTCCTGCTGACCGTGACCGTCACTGCCAAGAAAGACGATAAAACCTTCTTCCTGGCCGAAACCGGACAGGCCGGCATCTTCCAGATCCGCAATATCCCCGAGTCGGACATGGAGCCGATCCTCTCGATCGCCTGCCCCAACATCCTTTTTCCGTACGCCCGCGAGACCATTTCCGACCTCGTCACGCGCGCCGGCTTTCCGCCGGTGCTGCTGGCGCCGGTGAATTTCGAGGGGCTCTATCAGCAGCGCCTGATGGCACAACAGCAGCAGAAGCCAGGCGAAATCCCGATTCAGTGAGCGCGGCTATGCGCAGAGTTACTTTTGTCATGACGTGGCTGGCGGCATGGGTGGCATTGCCAGCTGTCGCATTAGACTATCTGTCGCTGGCCGAAGCAGGTGTGATGTATGACGCGCCTTCCCTGAAAGCCACGCCGATGTTCGTGATTGCCCGCGGCACCCCGGTCGAGGTGGTGGTGGCGCTGGAAGGCTGGTACAAGGTACGCGACGCGAGCGGCACCTTGTCATGGATCGAGAAGAAGCAGCTCCAGGAGAAGCGTAATCTGATCGTGACGGCGCCGCGCGCCCAGGTGCGTGCCCAGGCGGAACCGAATGCGGCAACCGCGTTCGAAGCGGAAAAGGACGTCATTCTGGAACTGGTCGAACCCGCTGCCGCAACCGGCTGGGCAAAAGTCAGGCATCGCGACGGCCAGAGTGGCTTCGTGCGCAGCAACCAGGTCTGGGGACTGTAGCTCTTGAAAGTCGCCATTCTGGGTGCCGGCGCCTGGGGTACTGCGCTGGCCATTACGCTCTCGCGTTCCCATGACTTGACGCTGTGGGTGCATGATGCCAACCTGTTTCAGGCACTGTTCTCGACAAAAGAAAACCAGGCCTTTCTGCCTGGCATCCCCCTGCCGCGAGAACTGATACTCAGCCCCGATTTCGCCGACTCTGTCGCCCACGCCGAACTGGCCGTTGTTGCTGCGCCCTTGCTGGAACTACGCAACACCCTGCGCTCGCTGCGCCAGACAGCACCCACCCTGCCCTTTCTCTGGGTCTGCAAAGGCCTCGAAGCAAATACCGGGCTGCTGCCGCACCAGGTTGCCGCCGAGGAAATGAGCGACACGGCGCCGGCCCACGGCGTCTTGACCGGACCCAGCTTCGCCGAGGAAGTGGCACGCGGTCTGCCCACCGCCGTCACCCTGGCATCGACCACAGCCGATTTCGCCCGCCGCCAGGCGCAAGCCTTGTCCAGCCCGCGCTTGCGCATCTACGCCGGCAGCGACGTGGTCGGAGCAGAGGTCGGCGGCGCGGTCAAGAACGTTCTCGCGATTGCCGCCGGCATTTGCGACGGCCTCGGCCTAGGCCTCAACGCCCGTGCCGCGTTGATCACGCGCGGCCTGGCCGAAACCGTGCGCTTCGCCGTAGCCATGGGCGGCCGCCGCGAAACCTTGATGGGCCTGGCCGGCATGGGCGACCTGATCCTCACCTGCACCGGCGACTTGTCGCGCAACCGGCGGGTCGGCCTGGCCTTGGCCAAGGGACAGGCGCTCGCGGACATCACGCGCGACCTCGGGCATGTTGCTGAAGGCGTTCCCAGCGCGCGTGAAGTCGCCCGGCGCGCCAGGCAGTTGAACGTGGATATGCCCATCATACAGACGGTGTGCGCTTTGCTGGACGGTGCATTATCGGCGCCCGAAGCCGTGGCTCATCTGATGTCGCGCGATACCAAAGAGGAATAGCGGCCGGTTCAAGCGCCCCCGGCAAAACCGAGCTGCCGCCAGGCTTCGTAAGCCACCACCGCAACACTGTTCGACAGATTGAGACTCCGGCAGCCGGGGGTCATCGGCAAGCGGATGCGCTGCTCGGCCGGGATGCTGTGCAAGATCTCTTTGGGTAAGCCACTGGTTTCCGGACCGAACACGAAGCAATCGCCGTCCGCATAGCGCGGCAGATCGTGACGCATCGTGCCCTTGGTGCTCAGCGCAAACAAGCGCCGCGGACCTAGCTCAGCCAAGCACGCGGTCCAGTTCTCATGAATGCGGACATCCGCAAGTTCCGCGTAATCCATCCCGGCACGCCGCAAGCGCGCCGCATTCAGTTCGAAGCCGAGCGGTTTGACCAGGTGCAGACGGGCGCCGACATTGGCGCTCAGGCGAATCACGTTGCCGGTATTCGGCGGGATTTCGGGCTGATAGAGGATGATGTTGAACATGAAGGGAAAAATACGCTTTTTGGCGGCGAGCCCAACATGAGCTTAAAGTACAATCGAAGTCATACTACTGGAGATTGAGATGGCCCGCCCGGAAAAAATCCGCCTCGGCGACTTGCTGATCAACCAAAAGCTGCTGACCGACGAGCAGCTCAAGCTCTCGTTGGCCGAGCAAAAGCGCAGCGGACGCAAACTAGGACGCATCTTCGTCGAGAGCGGCTACGTCACTGAGGAAAGCATCGCCCAGGCGTTGGCGAAGCAGTTACAAGCCCCCTTCATCGATCTCAAGACCTTTAGCCCCAAGCCGCAACTCATCAAGCTCCTGCCCGAAGCGCAAGCGCGACGCTTCCGCGCGATCGTCCTCGACGAAGACAATGGCATGCTGATCATCGGCTTCGCCGATCCCACCGACCTCGTCGCCTACGACGAGATCACCCGCATCGTGCGGCGCGAAATCTTCCTGGCCGTGGTTATGGAAAGCCAGTTGATGGGCATGATCGACCGGGTCTATACGCGCACTGAGGAAATCGCCGGTCTGGCCAAGGAATTGACCACGGACATGGCCGATGTCCCGGCGGAATTCGGCAACCTGCTCGGTCTCACCACTGGCGCCGAGGATGCCCCCGTCGTCAAGCTGCTCAATTCGGTGTTCGAGGAAGCCCTGAAAACCCGGGCTTCGGACATCCACATCGAACCCATGGAAAAAAACCTGGTGATTCGCTTCCGCATCGACGGCGTGCTGCATGTGCAGATGGAAGCCGACAGCAAAATCGCCACTGCCGTGATACTGCGCCTGAAGCTCATTTCCGGCCTGGACATTTCCGAAAAGCGCCTGCCGCAGGACGGCCGCTTCAACATCAATCTGCGCAACACTTCGGTGGATGTGCGTATTTCCAGCATGCCCACGCAATACGGCGAATCCGTGGTGATGCGCTTGCTCAACCAGAGCACCGGTATCCTCGGCCTGGACCGGATGCGCATCCCGACTCACGTCCTGGAGCGCCTGCGCCACGCCATCCACCGACCGAGCGGCATGGTTCTGGTCACCGGACCAACCGGCTCCGGCAAGACCACCACGCTCTACGCTGCCCTGTCGGAACTCAACACGCCGGAAAAGAAAGTCATCACTGTCGAAGACCCGGTCGAATACCGCCTGCCCGGCATCAACCAGGTGCAGGTGCTCGACAAGATCGACCTCACCTTCGATCGCGTGCTGCGCTCGGCCTTGCGCCAGGACCCCGACATCATCCTGGTCGGCGAAATGCGCGACCAGATCACTGCCGAAATCGGCATGCGCGCCTCCATGACCGGCCACATGGTGCTCTCCACCCTGCACACCAACGACGCCCTATCGACCCCGATCCGCCTGCTCGACATGGGCGTGCCGCCCTACATGGTCGCGCTGTCGCTGCAACTGGTGCTGGCGCAACGCCTGGTGCGGGTGATCTGCGAGAATTGCATCGAGGACTACTCGCCGCCGCCGCACGAGCACGAGTGGCTGCGCTACGAACTGAAGGACGAGGTTGATGCGCACAAGTACAAGAAAGGCCGCGGCTGTGCCCACTGCAACAACACCGGCTACACCGGGCGCCAGGGGGTGTATGAATTTCTCGAAATGACCAACGCCCTGGTCGAGGCTGTCAACCACGGCGACCCGAATCACTTCATGAAACTCGCGCGCGAGGAAATGGCCGGCAACACCTTGCGACGTGATGCGGTGAACCTAGTGTTGGCAGGCCGCACCAGCGTGGATGAAGCCATGCGCATCAGCTCGCAACTGGAAGAATAAATCCGGATGCCAAACTTCAGCTATCGCGGCCGCGATGCCAGCGGGCAAATGACCCAGGGAATCCTGGAAGGACTGACTTCGGCGGCGGTTGCGGATGCGCTCATGAGTCGAGGAATCATACCTCTCAGTATCAATCCTGCGTCGGAAGGTGCAAAAACCGATGGGTCTGGCAGCAAACTGGCTGACTTAAGCAAGCTCGCAATCTTTAAGCAGCCGGTGCAGCACATTGACGTGCTGATGTTCTCCAAGCAGATATACACCCTGCTCAAAGCCGGTGTGCCGATCATGCGTGCGCTTGCCGGCTTGCAGGAGTCCAGCGTCAATCCAACGATGAAGGAAGTTCTCCAGGAAGTGCGCGAGAGCCTCGATTCGGGACGCGAACTGTCAGTTTCACTGGCACGACATCCAAAGGTTTTTTCTGCCTTCTATCTTTCCATGGTCCGGGTTGGAGAGATGACCGGGCGGCTCGAGGAGGTTTTCATCCGCCTCTTCGAGCACATGGAGTTCGAAGCCTTCATGAAGCAGCAGGTTAAATCGGCATTGCGCTATCCCTCCTTCGTGATCGCCGCAATGGTGATCGCCATGTTCATTGTCAATATTTTCGTCATCCCAACTTTCGCAAAAGTTTTTGCCGGTTTCAATACCGAGTTGCCGCTGATGACGCGCGTGCTGCTAGCGTTCTCCAATTTCATGGTGACTTGGTGGCATTTGATCATTGGTGCTATGGTCGCCACATTCTTTGCCTTTCGCAGTTGGGCAGCCACTCCCTCCGGAAGACTAAAATGGGACGAGATCAAGCTGCGGCTTCCCATCGCCGGGAAGATTCTCCGCAAGGCAACTCTAGCCCGATTCGCGCGCAGTTTCGCGCTGGCCACACGCAGTGGCGTACCGATTATTCAGGCGTTGACCAATGTAGCTCTGACTGTGGATAACGACTTCATCTCCCGCAAGGTAGAGGGTATGCGTGAAGGCGTCGAGCGCGGTGAGAGCATCTTGCAGGTGGCGACTAAAGCCGCAGTGTTCACGCCGGTAGTCTTGCAAATGCTGGCAGTTGGAGAAGAATCCGGTGCAATTGACGATATGATGGAAGAAATCGCAGGCATGTACCAAAATGAGGTTGAATACGAACTGAAAACCCTGGCGCAACAGATCGAACCGATCCTCATCGTCATGCTGGGCTGTATGGTACTGGTCCTTGCACTCGGTATCTTCCTGCCGATCTGGGAACTCGGCAAAGCAGCCATGAAACACTAAGTTGTTTGGTGCTGAGGGAATACGTGCAACTGCCAACCCCCGCGTTCATTCAGCAAACAGGTTTAGAACGACTTGAGTTCACGATGGTACTCGTCGTGATGGCTTTTCTCTGGCTGATGGCATTTAATCGTTTGCAGGATTTGCAGGAAATCGGGGAGAAAACCAAGGTCGAGATGACCATCAGAAATATTCGCTCCGGCTTGCACTGGGAAATGTCCGACCGCATCATGACCGCCAGGGAAGCCAGCATTGGCGAACTTGCCGGGACCAACCCCGTGCGCTGGCTGGAAAAAATCCCGGAGAACTACCTGGGGGAGTTCTCGTCTACCCCGGAGAAGTTCCCGAGAGGCAGTTGGTATTTTGATACGTCACAACATCTATTGCAGTATCGGCCGAGTCTTGGGAATCACTTGATTTGCGTGGAATGCCAACTTGTTGACGGCGAAATTACACTTGGCTGGCGCATAGAAAAAATAGGGAATCCAATGTTCGGCCGGAGCATGGTTAAACTTGTCGAATTGACGAACTACCGCTGGTTCTGATGTATTTACATCGGGAAGACAATGACCGCAACAATTGCTCCGTACAAAGCCTTGCTGAATGTATCCGTGATATCGGCCTGCACCATGTTCGCCCTGCCTTTTCTCAATGCACGGCACTTTCCCTTTCCCAGATCCTTTTTTTCCGAATGGTGGGCAGCAGCATGCCTGCTGATCGCTGGACTTGCACTGCTGCATCAAAAAACCTGGGCAAAACCGCTGATTCCAAGAATCATCTTGTTACCTGCCGGCCTGGGATGCATCGTCCTGTTTCAGTGCTTGCTAGGTCTCGTCGAGCAACCTGAAACTGCAATATTTTTCTTGATCTACCTGCTTGGAGCTGCTTTCGCCATGATCGTCGGCCAGAGCCTGCGACAAAGCATCGGACTGTCGCCCCTGGCGCTAGCATTAGCAAAATGTTTGCTAATCGGTTCCTTGGCCAGTGCATTGATTGGAATTCTTTCCGTCTTCGCGCCGCACTGGCTTCCGCTCTTAGTCGAAAACCACCGGCAAACGGGTATACCGCTCGGCAATCTGATGCAACCCAATCACGTCACCAATTACCTCTGGATGGGAATTGCAGCGGCTTGTTTCCTGCACATATCTTCCCGCTTGTCGACAGTCTGGCTTATCCATGCTCTCGCGCCTTTATTGATGGTATCGGCAATGATCTCTTCAAGATCCGCCTTTATCTATCTCTTTGGTTTGAACCTGATATCTCTCGCCTGGTGGCTTCGCTCCCGCACTCCGACGACTCGGCGCCTGTTGCTGCTTTCTTTATCCATGATTCCATTCTTCATTCTTGCTCAAGGTGTAAGTTCAAGCTTAGGAATACAGACACCAACGACCAGGTTAACCTACGAATTATCTGGGCTCGCCACTCAACCGGAGACATCGCTTTATGCGGCCTCGATAAAGATTCTCGAAAGCAAGATCGCCATAGACATGTTTATTGACCATCCCTGGCTAGGAAATGGCGTAGGCAATTTTTTGTGGCGCAGTTTCGTTCTTGCTGAGCAGTACCCTGCCCCATTCTCCGGGCATGCGGAACATTCCCATAATCTGGTCACTCATTTTTTGGCGGAACTGGGTATTGGCAGTCTTCTGGTATTGATATTAACTCTGGCATTGTGGTGGCGCGGTTTTGCATCACAGAAATGGTCTGGGGCGCATGTCTGGATAATTGCTGTGCTCATGATAGAAGCATGGCATAGCATGGTCGAATATCCGCTTTGGTATGCCTATTTTTTGCTGCCCACAGCGCTTCTGTTAGGTGCTGCCGACGCCAACGCATTACTATTGAGGCCGAGCATTCTTCTGCGCAGTTCATTGTGGGCGTTCATGTTCCTCTGCGTTACATTCTTGATTAGCTTGCGCAATGACTATGTAAGCTTTGGCGATGAACTCACCCATGAATTTGCCACATCCAATTTTCTGAGCGAGTACTCCGGCCCTAATGCTAGGAAGCCCCCATTCGGGGAAGGCAATAAGGTTCTGCGAGAACTGCATCGAACTTCTCTCCTGGCCCCCTATGTGGGTTACTTTTACGCATACCACTTGCTTCCAACCAGTGCCAACCTGTCAGAAAAACTCAGGATATCCGAAGCTGCGATGCGCTTTACGCCATCCTCCAAAATTGTTTATCGCCATGCCATGTTGCTGGCATTGGCCGGACGGCAAGACGAGGCTTTGCAACAACAGCGTTGGGCCATGCACTCTTTTCCTGAAAGAATTCCTGAATATGTTTGCGATCTTCGCTTTCGCTTACAGGCCGACCCGCATCTGCCATTTGCTCCTCTTTTGCATGCCGTAGAAACAACTTTGCCTGCCAAAACCCTCAAATCCGCGCCCATCAAGTGTCAAAGACTCTGAAAACCCCTGACAAGCCGATATAAGCCTGAAACTGCCTGCTATTCACGCGAACGCACACTTTGATATTTGGGACAATCAAAAAATGAAATGGTTGGGAGCTTGGGATAATATGAGTGTTTCAAAAGTACGATTCGCACGCTAAGCGACTACAATATAAGCCTTTCATCTGCCAAGCTTTAAAATGAAAACCGCCCGCAACAACGGTTTTACGCTAATCGAACTGGTGATTGTAATCACGATCATCGGTATCCTTTCAGCAGTGGCTTTGCCCCGCTTCATCGCTTTACAACGCGATGCACGCATCGCCAAGCTTTTTGGTGCCAGGGGTTCTGTAGCAGCCTCGTCAGCGCTGATACATTCGACTGTCCTGGCACGTAATAGCTCGGCTGATCCAGTTGCATGCGTAGGAGGGTTTACGGCCAGCAATGCCGCTGGAACGCCGACAGCACATGGTTCGGTATGTACTGAAAATGGACTCATAGCAACGGTATATGGGTATCCGGCCAGCACTGCCATCCCCGTCACGATTTCGGCTACCGTCAATCCCGGCATTGTTGCCGTCGCTGGTTTGACAACAATATTCAACCCGAATTCGCAAAATCTGCAGGATGAAGGTTACTCGGCCACTTTATCGGGAACAGTGACCACTTTTCAGATTCAAGGTGCCCCTGACATGGCTACCTGTCAGTTCACCTACACCCAGGCGACAGCGACTTCTCCTGCGCTTATTTCCGCTGTCACCACCACGGGCTGCTGACCCTTATGCTGGCATGGCATGATCTCCTGCACCTTACCCTGCTTAAGTTCCTTTGGGGGGGGAGCATCCTGGGCATACTGTTTGGAATGGGGATGTTAATCACACCCAAGCTCATACTGCGACTGAATGGTTATTTTTCCCGCTGGATATCATCCAGAAAACTGGAAACCGTACTGGATCGTCCGCGTTTGATTGAACGTTTCCTATACAGGCACCACCAGTTGGTCGGTGCTGCTGTGCTCCTCGGAGCCCTGGTTGTTCTTTACGTTTTTCTTTTCCGCTACAACGTCAGGACAATCTCGTTTGTCGTGCCCCCTGAATATTGGTGGTTAACTGATGCGCTCTTGGGTATGTTACAGATCGGCAGCGTTCTGGCAGCACTGGTTGGTGGCATCATCATGACCAAACCCAGCCTGTTGCGGGATATTGAAAATTCTGTCAATCGCTGGATATCAACGGATTCTGTGCTGGGCGTGTTTGATACTGCGAACTATTCGATCGAGCAACATATCCTTGATCACTCCCGATTTGCCGGCGTATTCATCCTTATCGGCAGTGGCTATACCCTTGTCGTTTTAGGCAAGTTTTTATTTCGCAGTGTGGCATAGTGATTAGCGAAAAATTACAAGTTGTGCTATTTATGTACTCCGAGAGGCTGCGGCTTCTGCTCATGGGCTGCGGCCTGTTTAGTCAAGGGGTATTTTCATGAAAAGGCAACAAATACAATCCGGCTTCACGCTGGTTGAGCTGGTGATGGTTATCGTGATCCTCGGAATTCTTGCGGCGACGGCGATTCCGAACTATGTCGACTTATCTTCAAAAGCGGGCGACGCCTCTGCCACGGCAGTGGCGGGAGCGTTGACTTCAGCATCAGCGATAAACTTTGCCAAGGTGATTGTGGGTGGCACCGGAACCACGATCCAATCGGGTACAACGCAATGCTCAAGCCTCACTGCGCTGCTTCAAGGCGGATTGCCGACCGATGTTACGTTTACAAATAGTGCACAAACGATTACATGTACGCCAGCTGCCGCTGGTGGCACTAATTCAACAAGTTGCAAACTACAGCACAGCAAGGGAACTTCTGGAGGTACGGCAAATACCCAAGTCACTGTGACCTGTACATCCTAATTTTGCATTAGGAGTGAAAGTAGTCTGCTGTATGAAAAGAAGTTTTAATTGCAAAGCGCTATCGGTTGTGATACAACCGAGCTGTAGGCATCGCGATGTCTGCGTTTGGGCTGAGGCCCTAAATTTCTAGGAGAGAAAGATGAACAAACAGCAATCAGGCTTTACCCTGGTCGAGTTGGTGATGGTGATCGTCATCCTTGGCATTCTCGCAGCGACGGCGATTCCGAATTATGTCGACTTATCAGCCCAAGCAAATAATGCCAAATCCCAATATCAGTCAGGTGTAAATGATACTAATAATCATATTTCTAACATGAATAACAAGGTCAGCGGTCTATAACAGTTGTTAACTGAAACACTTTGGGGACTGCGGCTTCCTGCTTGATTTACTGAGCGGCTTCACAGAATCCGCAGTTCTGCTCCGCTGTCTCCTTTTTGGCTCGCGATTAACGCACGGACGTTACAAACGTTTGAGTAACAGTTCCCCAAAATGAACCATCACACCGAGTGCCGGCAGAATAAGAATCAAGCCTGCAGTTCGGGGATATGTCGTAACCCACCTGTCGAACGATAGGTTCATCTTATCCACATCCCGAGTCAGTTGCCGCGTGGAATACCAGCGCGCGCCTATTTTCTCGAGGGACTTCACTGTGTCTGGTGAAACTATCAGCAATATGCCGACGATAATCGAGACTACGCCACCCACAATCAGGAAATACCGTAAGCTCTCAGCTATCCAGAACAAGAACGGGCCGGGCTGCTTCTTGGTGAGCATCAATACGATGGCTGAGCTACCCGCCGTATCGAACAACCCCCATACGGAATAAATTGCCCCAAGAATAAAGACGATGCCAAGAAACTGGCGATATTTCCAAACTAGCGGGCTACTGTCACGGGGGATTTCTATGGCTCTAGTGGCTTGACGCAGCGTCACGAACCGGTTCATGCGCTCAAACAAACGGAATAATTGGGGGCTTCTCATAATCAATCCCACACTGACGGCCACCGCGACGACCCCCCCTATGAAAAAAAATGTCACCAGCGTTGGTGCGATGATATGTTCGACGACGGACTGATTGATGCGCAACATACAGCCTCCTTGTGTTCGGACCAGTTCAACCCGATTGATTCGCTATCCGTGACCCAGTTTGATTTCGATTGATCGTTGATTGCCGAGTTATTATCAAACGGACAAATTGAGTTGGCAAGCAACTTCCCTCAATTGGCTGTATTTCACCATAATGCATAGACCACCGACAACGAATCACGATAGACTTCCCTGAAAGAATCCCGCTTAAGTTCGGGAAACTTAGAGGCTCTTTCAACGCCTAGCACTAGGTAACGGGAACGAAATTTTTCGCTGAGAACCTTGGAATCAAGCGGAATTTTACGATTCGCAAACTGTTCCAGAAGTAGAAGCCGAACCCGATCTTCGCGAACCGCATAGGTAGGATCGAGTCCCAACAGGTAGGTCTGGCGATAGCCATCGTAGAACAGATCCGGGAAATCATCCCAAAACAGGTTGATGACAGTTTCTCCTGGAGGGAGGTTTCTTGCCATCCAGGCACTGGCGCCCTGAAATTGGCGCGGCGACACTCTGGCTTGGATGACTTCGTAATAAACCAAGGTTCTGACATGGTAAAGCACTAACAAATACATTATGAGAAAGACAAAATAAGCCTTGAAACGCGGTCGCCTCAGCCAACTTCCAGGTCGGTTAAGCTCTGGCAGCAGATCGCGCAACAACAGAGCCAAAGCCAATACGACTACGAGCACGGAATACTCAACAAAGCGTGGCGACACTACAGTCATCGCTGCCCAGAAAATTGCGGCAGCACAGATCCCGCAAGTCGCACCTGTCAATGAGCGCCGGAACCAGACGGAAACCAACAAAATAATCGGGGTCAGAACTGTGAGCATTGGGTTGTGATTGAGAAAATTCGCGAATGGAACACGATATAGCTCGGATCCCAGCAATACTCCTGCAGGCTCTGTTCCGGGCAGAACTGACTTAAATATTTGCACATAGGTCAGGAAAGTTTCAAGAGTCAGCGGCGTATAAGGATGAATTGCCAACCCGAGACATGAACCCAATAAAGTCAACAAAGGTGCCTGCCACTCCATCTTGCGGGTTGCTATCCATTCGCCTGTTGCAAAGGCTGCGGCAGTCATGGCAAGTACGAAAGGCACCGTATAACTCCACGCATAGACAAAGCCCAGGAGAAATAGCGCCCTTCGATCTCTTTTTTGAAGTAAATGCAAACCGATCACCAGCAGCAACATACTCAGCACATGCGATCGGATCATGCCAAGACGGTTGATGAAGATAATGCCCATGGACAATGGCAGCGCAGTGAAGAAAAGCGGATACCGAACTTGATTAAGACGCAGGACGACATACAAAACAACCAGCACCGTCACGGCAAGTACGACGGCAAAGATGCGAGCTCCGAGTATAGGGTCCTCGCCAAGCTGGACGAAAGGCAACATGGCCAGATGGTAGAGAAACTCCTTATCGCAGAAATTTTCCCGCCAAGTGCTTAGTTGCGTCCAAGGAAAAGACTGGGAGAAGCCGCGCTGCGGCATCATCTGCACAAAACGCGCATGGAAGTAGCCGTCCCGCTCGTACAGTCCGCTTTGCACATACGAGGTCACACTGTATATCAGCGCAACATATGAAAAAAACAATATTGGCCAGAACTCAGGGGAAGTTCTGCGCAAGAAACCCAACTTTCTTGAAACAAATTCCGCGCATTGTTCAAAGCGCCTGTCGCTAACGCGTGACTGCGGCTCTGCTGGGTTTTCAGTAATCAAGTTTTCAATCTCGGGAAGTTTCAAACGATGGACGGCAAAGGCATTACAAGCAGCATCGGAAAAACCTAAAAAGCCGACTGACGCAAATTAGCCAGATTCGCCAATATTTTTGTTCGATCCCAACTGCGGCGACGCAATTTGGAGATAGGCCAAATGTTTCATTTCCTGTCGCCCGCGGGTGACGGTATCAAGAATCAGCCCACAGCCGAAACATAGAAAGGCAGAAAGGCTCATGCCCGTGACCAGAATCGCGGTTGGGAAACGGGGAACCAATCCTGTTTCTGCGTATGTGATAAATAGTGGAACGGCTAGCGCCAACGCTATCAGTCCAAGTGCAGCCCCGATCGAACCAAAAAACATCAAAGGCCTCTCATGGCTATACATCTTCAAGATCGTCATCAGTATGCGCAATCCGTCGCGATATGTACTGAGCTTGCTCGTGGAACCAGCGGGGCGGGACTTGTAAGGGATTTCAACCTCATCAATGGGCATCCGCAATTCGAGAGCATGCACGGTCAATTCAGTCTCGATTTCAAATCCCGTTGCCAGGGCAGGGAATGATTTCACAAAACGCCTCGAGAACACACGATAGCCAGACAGAATGTCGGTAAATGTACGGCCGAACAACCGGGCGACACATTCGGTCAGTAACCAGTTACCGAACCGATGGCCCTCGCGATACGCCGTGATTTCATCAGTAACACGGCGGCCGACCACCATGTCAAGATTCTCGGTTAGTAGCCGTCGCACCATCGCTGGTGCATTGGCGGCAGGGTAGGTGTCGTCTCCATCCGCCAATACATAGACATCAGCGCCTATGTCCGCAAACATGCGCCGTACTACATTCCCTTTTCCTTGCATAGCCACTTGGCGGACATTGGCTCCAGCTTCCCTTGCCATTCTGATTGAAAGATCGCTGGAGTTGTTATCAAAAACGTATACGTCGGCCTTGGGTAATGCCGCATTGAAATCTCGCACCACTTTCCCTATAGTCAGTTCCTCGTTGTAACATGGGATCAATACAGC
The DNA here is from genome assembly GCA_016234745.1 of Betaproteobacteria bacterium. Classification (GTDB taxonomy): domain Bacteria; phylum Pseudomonadota; class Gammaproteobacteria; order Burkholderiales; family Rhodocyclaceae; genus JACRAR01. The sequence goes on from JACRAR010000064.1 coordinate 29,317, forward strand.
TATGCGCAGATTGTTTGGTGAATTTATGAAAACATCTTCCATTTTGACCTTCAGAATGAATAGCCGTCGCAGAAAATTAAGTAGAGAGCAGCGTAATTGGTTCGCTTCCGTTAGCTGCCGTATTAGAACAAACACGAGGAAAAGCATCAAGTTCGCAGTCCAAACTGATGTACACCGGCAAACCTGTGTTCACTCATAAGGTTGGTCGCAATCGTCGCTACGATACTATATATGAGCAATAAGAAATTTATTGAATATGAAAATCTTGTGGGCTCCAATGCTGCTTGCATGACGGAATTGGAGGAGGCGTCTATTCGAGTACTTAGATCGGGATGGTATGTACTCGGCCATGAAGTAACTTGTTTTGAAGAAGAGTTCGCTCGTTTCGTTGGAGGGAAGCATTGCATCGGCGTAGCCAATGGTCTCGATGCATTACTTTTGTCTATTGAAGCCTTGTATCTACCCAAAGGCAGTGAAATATTGGTTGCATCAAATACCTATATCGCCACGATATTGGCAATTATAAGAGCGGGGCATCATCCTGTACTTGTCGAGCCTGTGTTGGAAACATTTAATATGGATCCTGCACGTCTTCCCGAGGTGTTGACGTTAAAGACAAGAGCCATTTGTGTTACTCATCTATTCGGTAAACCTTGTCGAATGGATGAGATTTGCGCATTTGCACAAAATCACGATTTGCGGGTAATTGAGGATTGTGCCCAATCGCATGGAGCAATGCTGCAAGGGAAACAGACTGGAACCTTCGGCGATGCAGGCTGCTTTAGTTTTTATCCGACAAAAAACCTCGGCGCCATTGGCGATGCAGGAGCTGTGGTGACAGATGATGATGCTCTCGCTGATCGACTTCGCCACCTCCGAAACTATGGCGCAAAGAAGAAGGATATCAACCGGTTCATTGGCGTTAACTCTCGACTGGATGAATTACAAGCAGCGTTCTTGAGAGTTAAACTTCGGCACTTGGATATGATAACAAAGCATAAGCGGACGTTGGCTACCACTTATTTCAACAATCTGCCATCTTGGATCGCAATGCCCGTGACTCGCCCCGATGAATATGACGTCTTTCATATCTTCGGCATCCGCCACCCTCGGCGCGATGAGTTGCGAGTGGAGTTGCTTGATCTTGGTATAAAAACAGAAGTTCACTATCCGATTGCGCCGCACCGCCAAGAAGCCATGCATGGGATATTGTCTGGCAGTTACCCTATTGCGGACGAGCATCATGCAACTGAACTGAGCCTGCCTATCTCTGTTGGGCACACAGAAAGCGATGTCTTGCAAGTTTGCCAGGCGATCAGGAAACTAGGCGCAAGGTTCCGTGATGTTCAATGATCCTGACATTAATGATGACGAGTGGGACATCATTCTTAGACCTCGAAGCAAATGGTTTTCGATCAACCTAAAAACGCTCTGGCTTTACCGTGACTTGATATGGATGTTTTTTCAGCGTGACTTTGTCACACTTTACAAGCAAACAATCTTGGGGCCGCTCTGGTATCTAATTCAACCAGTGCTGACAGCGCTGACCTATTTCGTGGTCTTCGGCAAGATTGCCAATCTATCAACGGATGGCTTGCCTCCGTTTGTGTTTTACATGTCAGGCATTGTCATGTGGAGCTATTTTGCGGCTTGCCTGACGAACAATGCAGAGGTGTTCTCGAAAAACGCGCAACTGTTTGGAAAAGTATACTTCCCACGTTTGGTTGTACCTCTATCCGTTGCCCTGAGCGGCATGGTAGCGTTCGGGATCCAGTTTGTTCTGTTGTTGGCCGTGTCGTCGGTATCTGCTATTGGGAGCAGCGATCTGCACGTTAACTGGGCCGCCATACTTTGGGTACCAGTGCTCGCTCTCTATACTGCCGGGGCAGGCGTTGGCGTCGGGCTGATTGTCTCGGCCCTGACTGTACGTTTTCGTGACTTAGCCTTTGCTGTAGGCTTTGTGACCCAACTGTGGATGTTTGCCACGCCAGTCGTTTATCCATTTAGCAAAATTCCGCAGTCCTACCAGATATTGTTTCACTTAAACCCCATGACCGCCCCGATTGAGAGCCTGCGCGCTTTACTTTATGGAACCCCAGGCGTCGATACGTCGCTGTGGTTTTCCAATTTGGCAATTACATCTGTTTTCCTGCTTGTGGGATTGATCCTGTTCACCCGATCCGAATCGAATGCCATGGATACGGTTTAAGCTAACCCATGTCGAGTGACCTAGTTATTCAAGTTGAACAACTCAGCAAGCACTATCGACTGGGGATAATCAATCACGGGACGCTTTACCGCGATCTGCAGAGTTGGTGGGCCAGATATCGCGGCCACCCTGATCCCAATAGCGCTATTGGCGGATGGGGTCCTCAGTTGGCCCGGGTACAAGGCGACCTGTTTCATGCGCTTGACGACCTCAGCTTCAAGGTTAGACGCGGGGAGATTTTAGGTGTCATTGGCGGAAACGGTGCAGGAAAATCAACCTTACTCAAGATTCTTTCCCGAATTACGGCTCCAACAGCAGGTGAAGTACGACTAAAAGGTAGAGTGGCAAGTCTATTGGAAGTGGGAACAGGCTTTCACCCCGAGTTAACCGGACGTGAGAATATCTTCCTCAACGGGGCCATCTTGGGAATGTCCAGGTCAGAGATCGGTAGCAAGTTTGACGAGATTGTCGAGTTTGCGGAGATTGACCAGTTTGTAGACACCCCTGTCAAACGGTACTCGTCGGGCATGTATGTACGACTGGCTTTCTCAGTCGCAGCTCACCTGGAGTCGGACATCTTATTGGTTGATGAAGTGCTTGCAGTCGGTGATATTTCGTTTCAAAAAAAATGCATCGGAAAAATGGAGGCCGTGGGTTCCAGCGGGCGAACCATCCTATTCGTCAGCCACAATATGGCCTCTGTCCAGAATTTATGTACTAGAGCGTTGGTGCTTAAGGATGGCCATGTGGATTTTGATGGCGATGTTAGAGATGGGATACATCACTATTATTCTTTTTTTGAATCATCAAACGGAAACAACTTGGACGGGGCTAAACGCAGCGGTGATGGGCGAGCCCGAATAATTGATTTATGGTTTTGCGATGGAAATGGCAAACGATTATCAATGCTCCGATCTGGTGAGACTACTTATCTTAATATTGAAGTAGAGCCACGATCGGAAAAATTACGGAACCTCCACTTGGCCGCAGGAATTACAACCCTGCGAGACGAGGGGCTCATTCTTCTTTCCACTGAAATCAGTGGATTTAACATTGATGACCTTGCGATGACCAAGACATTCTCTTGTGAAATCAAGAGATTTCCTATCAGGATAGGGCATTACTCGATGAACCTATTCCTTTCCGTTAATGGGATAGTCGCTGACTACGTTATAGATGCATTTAGATTTCAAGTTGAGGATGCCGATTTTTATGGAACAGGACGATTGCCCAACGAAGGGTATCCTCATTTTTTGTGCGACTACACTTGGAAGTATGGATGATCACCAATTTAATAAGAAAAGCTTTCCGAGCCATCGGATTGGACATCAGGCGGGTGGAACGCCGCACTAATGTTTATGTCGATCAACCAGCTTGGAACTATCAATCTTCCTACGTTTTGCCCCATTTCACACCCGGCGATCGCGTCATTGACATCGGTTGCGGTGCAACCCCCTCGCCGATAGCGACAGTATTGACGGATTTCTTCCCTGACGAGAGCATCCATCGCGCCAGGCCAATGGTAGAAGATAGGCCGCTGATTGTCTGCTCTGCCACGCGTATGCCGCTGCGTGATGGTTGTTTTGATCTTTCAATTTGCTCACATGTATTGGAACATGTTCCTGATCCTGACAGCGCCGCACGTGAAATTGCACGAGTGTCTCGTAGGGGTTACTTAGAAACACCCGCCTATGGCAAAGATGTGCTGGTGGGTACGGGAAACCAGCATATTTGGCAGATCGTACCCAATCAGGGCACTTTTCATTTTTTCCCCTACACTTCCCGTCAGCATCAGGCCCAAGTTAATTCGCCAATCATGAATATCTGGTGTCAGAATGAATTTCATCCTTGGCAACCATTTTTTTGGGAACGACACGATATCTTTAATGCAATTCAGTTTTGGGAAGGCGCCCCACGGATTGAAGTCCACGATAGCGGGGCGAGTTTTCCCGCAGCAATGACTCCCGTATGGCGCCCTGTTTCGCAGGACAAGATTCCCGATGCGCCACCTTCATTGAATCAACAGGAGATTGCCTTATTGGAAGATTGCCTCACGACTCCCGATGGGTTAATGCCTATGCATTACGAAAGTGGTAGCTTCGTCGACGCGACTCGTGCCATTATTTACCCCGTTCGCACTAAACGAATCTACTTTGAAATTGGTGATTAACAAGGCTGCGAGCCTTTCTCTTTGAGTTGTACATTTCAGTTATCATGAGGACGAATCAACGTCACTTTGGCCACTGCAACCCTGTCTGCCCAGTATGTTCAGGTCAATCTGTTTCAGTGATACGCAACGTATTTGACGACCGATACGGTTGCCCCGATTCGTTCTCCCTTGTGCGATGCACTAAATGCGGGCATTGGATGACATCGCCCGCCCTCGCAGAGTCCGAGTTGGGCAAGCTTTACAGTACCTATTACCCGCGAAAACTTGTGGATACGCAGGACCTTCTTCGTATTGCTCAATCCGTGGCGGGATGGTTGCCAGCACTCAAGCGATGGTGGGAGGGTACCGATAATCAGGGACAGTACCGGGCGAAAGCCGGGCAGACAATTTTGGATATAGGTTGCGGGAGCGGTTTGTCGTTGCTGGAAGCAATAGCAATGGGGGCAACCGCTTATGGAATTGAAACCGACCCGAATGTCCGGACGATTGCTGAGGAATTAGATCTCAATATTCACATCGGTAGCTTGCACGATGTGCCATTTCCTGACGTGTTTTTTGACTTGATCGTACTCAACCAAGTCATAGAACACATTCCGGAACCAGGCAAGGCATTGGATGCGCTCCGGAAGCGCCTGCGCCCGGACGGGAGAATTGTGCTGGCATTCCCTAACCGCGGCTCATTCTGGCAACGACTATCGGGCGAGCGCTGGATCAACTGGCATATTCCCTATCATCTTCATCACTTCGATGCAGTTGGCTTCAAAGCATTCGCCCATCGTCATGGATATCGTGTACTTACTCAGTCGACCATCACACCTAATCTTTGGACCGCGCTCCAATTGCGCGCTCTGTTCGAGACACCGCATCGAGGAATACCTGCACCTCAATGGCAAGTTAAGTCAGCTTCAAACATGAATAATCGGGTTTCTCAATCCAGTACTACCCACACGCCCTCTTTGTCACTTCGACGAGTCTTACGCTATACGACCCGGCTTGTTGTTTTATCAGGATTAGCCATTCTTAATCGCGCCATAGATGCACTGAGACAAGGAGATAGCCTCTTGGTTGAACTTGCGGTGGAAACGTGACTGTTCATGCTTTGGTGCCGGTTTTTAACCGGCTGGAAAAGACGCGGCAGATATTGGCATGTTTGCGGGAACAAGAATTGGACGAACCGCTACGATTGATTGTGATCAATGATGGTTCGACGGATGGAACTGCCGAGTATTTATCCACACAGGAAAATATCGTTGTGCTTGATGGCGATGGCTCTCTTTGGTGGGGGGGAGCCATGGAAACAGGATTACGCTATGTATTAAGGAACTCCCCTGGAACCGATTGGGTGTTGATGATAAATAATGACACAAAATTCAATCAGAACTTCGTGCAAACTTTAGTAAGCACTGCGCGCACTCATTCGCCTGCGGTTGTCGGCAGCGTGATCTGTGACGAAAAAAACCCATCGTCGCTACTTTCTATTGGAGGAATGATCGATTCATGGCGTTTTCAGGTTCGCGACAAGCTTGAGGCGAATTGGGATTTGAATGCAAAGAGCGGTCCCCACTTGGTTGACGTTTTAAGCGGTCGGGGAACCTTATACCCCCTAAGCGTATTCAAACGTGTCGGAACTATGCGACCACGTTGGCTGCCGCATTATCTTGGCGATTATGAATTGGCTGTCCGGGCGAGACGTGCAGGTTACCGCCTGTTGGTATGCGCAAACGCCGCTACATTGTCAGCCAACGATTACGGCAGTTCATACAGACCATCGAGTTTGGCAGACAAGTTCTTTAATGTGCGCTCACCCTACTACTTGCCTGCGACATGGTTGTTCTGGTGGAGTTGCAGTTCTTGGATAGAGCGGGTCACGCTCTTGCCTCGATTAATCTATGTTGGACTTAAACAACGTTCACGCCATTAATGAAAATACTTATTGTTGACACATACTACCCGTCGTTCCTGGCGTGGTTCTATGGCACCAATTCAGCAATACAGCGATCCGCATATGATGCCCAAATCGAGGCGCTCGTTGATCAATGCTTTGGAACGGCCGACTTTTATAGCCGCCATTTAAATGCACTAGGGTGTGAAGTCCAAGATTTGATTGTCAACTGTGCGCCTCTTCAGACGCGGTGGGCGAGGGAAAACCAGTTCTCCTTTCAGGAATGGTCGTTACGCATACCACATCGAGCCTATCGCATACCTTTGCTAGGCAATTTACTTGCGCGGCTCCCAGGACTATTAGATATCGCGATTGAGCAAGTAAAGACATTTGCTCCGGATATTTTGTATTGTCAGGATTTGAGTTTTTTTCCACCTGGAGTACTGAATACGTTAAAGGAGCATGCAAAACTGATTGTGGGGCAAATCGCCTGTCCGCTCCCACCTTCCCATTTTCTACAGCCCTACGATCTTATCCTGACGTCCTTCCCGCATTACGTGCCGCGTCTGCGTCAGTTGGGCATTGCCTCGGAGTATTTTCGCATTGGTTTTGATTCCCGCGTGCTGGAAAAACTGGGTGCGGTCGAAAAGAATCTGCCGGTGAGCTTTGTCGGCGGCATCAGCCGAAATCACGGAAAGGCCATTTCTACGCTAGAGTACCTGGCAGACGCAACCCCGATTGAGTTCTTTGGATATGGTGCATCAATTCTGAACTCAAGATCTCCCATCCTCAGAAAGCATCACGGCGAAGTTTGGGGACTCGACATGTATCGCGTTCTGGCGCGTAGCCAAGTCACTCTCAACCGGCATATAGATGTGGCTGAGAACAATGCCAATAATATGCGTCTCTATGAAGCCACAGGTGTCGGGGCATTACTGATCACCGACCGCAAAGACAATCTGGGTGAGTTGTTCGCCGCAGATAAGGAAGTGGTGGTTTATTCCAGCCGGGAGGAAGCCGCTGAACTCATCAAACACTATTTAGCCAACCCTGAAGAGGCCATCGCAATCGCGAAGGCGGGACAATTGCGGACGTTGTCGGAACATACTTATGCACATCGGATGCGTGAGCTTGTTCCTATCCTTAAACGGTACTACAAGGAATCGCGATGAGTTCAAACTTGAGAGCTTTCCTAAGTCGCCACCCAAAAATAAAGCAAGTTGCACGTCGAGTGTATGCACGACTTTTTCCGGATCGCTCCGTTTCAACATCATACGAATCAATTCAACATGAGCATGTAGTTGAGCAAACCCAACGACTAAGAGCTTCATGGCAGTCAGAGCTCATACCGGCTCGGCAGAGGAAACTCGTTGATCGGCAACTTGAAGCCTACCGGACGGGTAAGCCGATTGACGTATTCGACGTATTGGTCGCGGCGTTGTCCAGTCTAAGTACTGATAATGGTCCTCGAACGCTATTGGAAGTAGGCTGCTCCAGCGGTTTCTATTCGGAAGTTCTGAATATTAAAAACCTCCCTTACACATATAGCGGATGCGATTATTCTCTTGCACTCATTGACCTAGGGAAAAGACGATATCCGAATATTCCATTATCGGTACAGGACGCCACTGTCCTGCACTTTGAAAATGCTTCATTCGACGTGGTCGTATCAGGAGGCTGTTTGTTGCATATACCCGAGTTCGAAAAGGCGATTGCCGAGACCGCCCGGGTAGCACGGGAGTCTGCCATTTTCCATCGGACACCGGTGGTGAATGGCCTGCCAACCCAATATTTTCGCAAGCAGGCCTACGGTGTTGAAACAATGGAAATACATTTCAACGAGGAAGAGTTGCTCGCACTATTCTCCAAATACGATCTGGAATTGATTGCCGTACACACGCTGACACAAGACCGGGATGCCAAAGTCCCTGACGCCTGGCGCTTCAACCGCACCTACGTTTGCCGGAAAAAGACTAATGCGGCTTGAGCTTAGATATTTCTGCACGCTTTTTGACAGTGGCTATCTGCTAAAGGGCGTGGCAATGCTGAAAAGTCTTGCCATTTATTGTCCCGGCGCAAAAGTATTTGTGCTTTGCATGGATGAGCAGACTCAGGCGATATTGAAAAGATTGGCGCTTGATTTCGTCACGTGCATTCCATTGTGCGATATTGAAGATGATGCCTTGTTAGCCGCAAAGAAAGATCGCGGTGTTGCCGAATATTGCTGGACCCTATCGCCCTGCCTGCCTTGGCACGTTTTACAGAGAAATTCAGAGATTGATTTCATAACCTACCTTGATGCGGACTTGCTTTTTTTCTCACCCGTACAGCCGTTGTATGATGAAATTGGAGGGGCATCGATAGCGATTATCGAGCATCGTTTTACACCACGGCTAAAGGATCGCGAGGTAAACGGTCGATTCTGCGTTGAGTGGGTCAGTTTTCGCCGGGACGAAGAGGGAATGGCCTGTCTCTTACGATGGCGGGAGCAATGTATTGAATGGTGCTACTACCGACTAGAAGAGGGGCGCATGGGAGATCAGAAGTATCTCGATGAGTGGCCGCTGCGATATGCGCATTGCCATATCCTGCAGCATCCCGGGGCTGGGATTGCGCCTTGGAACTATGCCCAATACCAATTTGATTGTGACTTGAACGGCAATGTTATTGTTGAAAATGCGCCATTGATTTTCTACCACTTCCATCAATTTCAGCTCTTAAATAATGGCTCATTTGATCGGTTATCAAACTTCTACGCCTCGGAACAGAAGGAGCCTGATAGGATTTACCAGATTTATGAAAAAATTCTGATTCAAATACTCAGAGAGATTCGGATACATTATCCAGGTTTCTCTGAAGGGATGAAATCACCGGCTGCGATATCGCTTCGGCGAATGGTGCAAGCTTATGTACCGCATTTCATTAAAAATGCTATAAGAAGAATAATATCCATGTAAATAAGCTTGGTATCCCGGCTTGCCGTTGTCGATGGGTGTTTCAATTGTGAGAATTTCCGTGATCACCGCAGTCTTGAACCGCGTGGATAACATTGTCCAGGCGGTTAATAGTGTACAACAGCAAACATATTCGAATCTGGAGTATGTCGTCGTCGATGGCGGTTCAACCGATGGTACGCTAGAAGTATTGCATAGATGCCTGGATGATCGGGCAACTCTCGTCAGCGAACCAGATCATGGGATTTACGACGCACTCAATAAGGGGCTGGCACGAGCGTCGGGTGAAATTATCGGTCTGATGCATTCTGATGATTTCTTTGCGGATGAAAATGTGTTGTACCATGTTGCGCAGATTTTCACTGATCCTGCTGTTGATGCTGTCTACGGTGATCTCGATTACGTTGCAAAGACCGACACTAACCGCATAATCCGCCATTGGAAAGCGGGAGAGTACACTCAAGGATGTCTTGCATGGGGCTGGATGCCGCCGCATCCAACGTTGTTCCTTCGACGTCAGGTTATTGAGCAGTGGGGGGGATTTGACACACGCTTCCTAATCGCTGCCGACTATGACGCCATTTTGAGGTATTTTGGCCAAGGAAAAATCAGAGCCGCTTATATACCAAAGGTCCTCGTCAAAATGCGCATCGGCGGTCAGAGCAATCATTCTATTCGACGAATTTTTCTCAAAAGCTACGAGGATTACAAAGCCCTGCGACAAAACAATGTCGGTGGCTTTTTTGCTTTGATATGGAAAAACCTAAGCAAGTTAGACCAGTTTTTGGCAAGAGACTGATAGCGCATTCTCCTGGGCAGACCTCATTTTCGAAGGACAGACGTATGGTTGATCAGAATATTTACTCAGACAAAGCCGTGCTGATCACCGGAGGTCTGGGCTTCATCGGCTCCAACCTTGCTCGGGCGCTTGTGGCCCAGGGCGCAAAAGTTACCGTGGTAGATAGCCTTATCCCCCAATACGGCGGCAATCCGTTCAACATCGATGGAATTCGCGACAAAGTCGCCGTGAATGTTTGTGATGTGCGTGACCCGTTCGCGATGGCATATCTGCTGCAGGGTAAGGATTACCTGTTCAACCTGGCCGGTCAGACCAGCCATATCGACTCGATGACAGATCCTCAGACGGACCTGGATATCAATGCCTCGGCGCAACTTTCCATTCTGGAGGCATGCCGCAAAGCCAACACCGGGATCAAGATTGTCTTTGCCAGCACTCGCCAGCTTTATGGCAAACCGCAATACCTGCCAGTGGATGAGAAGCACCCGATTCATCCAGTCGATGTCAATGGCATCAACAAACTGGCCGGGGAACTTTATCACCTGGTCTATCACAACGTCTATGGCATCCGTACCTGCGCACTGCGCCTGACCAATACTTATGGTCCCGGCATGCGAGTCATGGACGCTCGGCAAACCTTTCTTGGCATTTGGGTACGGTTGCTCGTCGAAGGCAAACCGATCCGAGTTTTTGGGGATGGACTGCAGCTACGCGATTTCAACTATGTAGATGACTGTGTCGAGGCGCTTCTGCTTGCCGGGGCAAGCGACGAGGCAAACGGCAAGATATATAACCTGGGCAGTACCGAGATAATCGACCTAAAAACACTGGCAGCGATGATGATCGAACTCGGTCGAGGAACCAATTTCGAACTGGTCCCCTTCCCTTCCGCACGCAAAGCTATAGATATTGGCGATTATTACAGCGATTTTTCCCTGATAACGCGAGAACTGGGCTGGCAACCGAAGATAGGGCTGCGTGAGGGACTGCAACGAACATTGGACTACTATCGAGCACACCATCACTACTACTGGGATCATGAAGCATGCTCTTGAATTAGCCGCCAAAAACCAATTCATTTTTTAAGAACGAGAATCTCGCCTCCGTTCGGAAGCAATAGCTTTCTCTCAAAGCAAGGCCTAGCTTTGCACTCCGATCCACTTTCTGCAACATGCATTGCGTAACCTTGACGTTCAAGCAAGAAACTACTATAGCTTGGCGAATCTTGAGGGGTTGGCATTCCTCTCGGAGTGTTAACGGAACCGAAAATTATTACGTCAGGGGATTCATTCCACTGAATAAACGGCCCCCAAAATTCCACTATCTGATAATAAGCGCCACTCTCTGGTGGGAAGAGTGATGGTGTCAGCATAACTCTTAAGGATTTATTCACAATATTTTTCTGGTTATCGAGAAATTTTAGTACTTCCTGATAGGAGGAGTACTGCTGAATGTAGTCCATCGATATCGTTCTGCGTGCAAGCTCCTCCAGTCTACTTATAGTATGTGGCGTCCAAGAAAAAGTGGCTACGAAGAAAACAAGCAATGCGACAACATACCCAAGAAATCTCAGCGTCTTTTTGAACTGACTCGCGCAATTTTCCGATTGTTCATGAAAACTTGCATCGATCATGAGCACCAAACCTGCCACTAATAAAATGGTTCCGGGATACAAATAAAAACCCCACAGCCTTTGCACCCCAAAGAATATTGCCAAGTTTAGAGCAATGCCGGAAAGTGCAACGGATAGCGCAGCTATCTTGTTATGTGAAACAGCTTTTGTTCGTAGTAAGAAAATGCCTGATAGAGAGATAAATAAGATCGCCACAACAAAACAAGAAATACCAACCAGTTCTGGAACAACGAGCCATGTTTCAAAAAAATATTTGATCCAGCTCACGGCGTTGACGCTGACTTGATCGGCACCATGTTTTGTATTCAAAAATGTGCTTCCGACCCAAACCTCAATTACTTTCCACGAAATAAAATAAATGGCAACGAGACCAAAGGAAATAAATAATCCTTGCGACATCACACTAAGGCGTAACCCGTTCTTCAGGCGTCCGAACAAATAATAACCTCCAGCACCCAACAGGACTGGAGACAAAAGAATCGGTACGGCAATTGCCAGCCCGATGAAAAAGCTTAACAAAGCAACTTTTATAGATCGCCCAAGATGTGCATCCGGCATATAGTTAACATTTACAACTAAAGCAAACAAACCGTATACAATCAATGCAGGCAACGTAGAGATTTTTGTCCCAAACGCAAGCCCAGCAAAAATCCAATACCAGCCGAACTTGAGTTTGTATCTAAAGTAGTAGAAACAAAATATCGCGAGAAGAAGAAGCTGCAACGGCTCAGGCTTTGGCATCGACATGTAGTAGTCGGAATAGGGCATCGCCAGCATCACAATTACCAGAACGAGCCTTAAATACCAGTTGCGCAAAATTCCAAATGTAAAAACAAAGCATGCAGATACGATTAGCAATACCTGAAGCATTCTCCCCGCAATTATCTGACCCTGATCACCCCATACCAGTGCAGGAAAAAAGGAAAATGCAGCCATCAAATTCCAAAGGCTTCTGCCATATCTTTGATCACCCCCTATAACGGCCCCAATAAATGATCTAAACCCTTCAGGATGTAGAATCATTTTGACACCGTCAAAGGTTATCCTCTCATCCATGAAAAGGACGAATCGCCCAATGGATAAATCAATATTCGCAGCTACCGAATGATGGATGAAGGAGCACAATGCAATACAGCACAGAAGTACAGGGACTACTTTCGTGGTGATTGAATTCTTGAAAACTTTGGCGTCAACTTTCATTGAGGACTTTGCGTTGATAACGCACAAAGTTTGAGCGCACTCAATGAGTATGCCTCATATTTCAATGACTCAAAATCCGCTCTACAGTTAACGAATTTTCTTGAGAACTCATTTTCCACAACAACCCAGTCCAGCTCGTATCTGGAAGCGGCATTTATAAAATCAGCCGGTGTAAGCGAACGATAATGGTTGGCATATTTTTCACCTATCCACGCCCCAGGATGCTTTCTAATTTCGGCATTACTGCCATCGATTATTGTATGTCGCGCATCCCATTCATTGAAATATGATTCAGAGAATGGGAATCCGTTTCCATGAAAAACACCTCGCCCGGTTTTCAAAGAAAAATCGACGCGTGGTGCGCTGAATGGCAGCGCGAAAATGTCTCCTTTACCTGTATTTGCTATTGCAAAATCAGCCAACTCTTTGCTGTCGTCATCAGGAAGCTCAATAGAAGCTGATTTATTAGAATAAATAACAACCAAGGTCGCCACAAGAAAACCACCAAAACCGACATGGCGCCAGCAAACAAACGGAATAGCTAAATTAAGTGTTCTTGCGAAGCTAATCAAAAACATATTGGTGTTGAAAGAAGTGTAAATAGCGATAAAGGAAAAAATGAACAGGAACCATGGGCCAAACATCGTAAATCTTGATGGCCCTAGAGCTGCAATTATTTTTATTGGATACAGCTCAACAAATAAGTACTGAAATACAACTGCGCCAAGATATGAAACAAGAGCGATGAACGAATTCTTCCAGGCCGCGTTGTCTAGCTTATACAAAGCATATGTTGCCCAAGCAAGACCTCCACCAACAATCGAGAAAGAGCCGTACCAGGGTATCTTGCTCAACGAGCCAAATTGAGATGGCAGATAATGCGAAGGATGCGCCTCAACAACATAAATCCTTACGAACTCTTGCGCACTCAGAGAGCTGCTTGATTCAAGAAATAATTTGACAATGATAGCTGCAAGAAGACTAGCGATGAAACCAATAATCAAAAAGCCAATATCCTGTCTAATCGAATTTAGCTTGCAAAATAAAACAAGAGAAAAAACTGAGGTGAATAAACCGACAGCAGGATGAAATATTCCGCCAATAAAAACAATCATTGCCCCAATAAAGCTAGCTCCCACACATATGAGACTGAACCCAATCAATGTGAGAAGAAGAGAAAAGTTATGTGGCGTTCCTTCAAAGTATAAAGGCACCCACCACGCAACGCTCAGCCCCGCCCCCACCTCTCCTTGCATTAATATAATCAGTATCGGAGAACCTATGGCAGCAAAAATAGTAGCCGGAAAAGGACCATGCTTTGCTACATCTTCATTATTAGTAATTGTGTGCGAACTTATTGAAGCAACAATAACAAAAGTCATAACAGCTGGAATAAAAGCTAGAAGTAAGGCTTTAACTACTGATAGCCCCCCACCAACGCCATTTCCAATGGCTCTGGTAATTTCACCCAATACGAATATATAGGGCAGACGCGGAGTTATTCCAGAACTTGCATTCGTAAAAAAGTCGTTAGCTAGGCAAGAGCTATCAAGCATCCGACAAACTGCAGGAAGATTATCGCTTGATGGCCAAGTTACAGCTGTACCATTAATGCTCAGCAGGAGCACTAAAATCGCTGAGATAACGGCAGATAACGCAGTAAGCTTTATTAATCTTTTGTCGAAACTTATTCTGCCTTTTTCATTTGTAGACACTTAAATCTCGGCCCTGGCTGATTTTACGTAGAAGCAATTTTTCTGTATCTTTCTGCATCCCAACTAAGCAAGCTTGCTATCTGATCGTTATTTAGCGAAGTAAGTTTCCCAGCCACTTCTTGCCTCACAAGAACATCGTAGTAACAACGAAGCTGGGCTTTTTGTGCAGCGCTAATTGTCAGGCTTTCATAAACACCTTTACCAATAGAGAATACATATGGAGGATTAGTTTCGGAAACCTTATCAAGGTCGCTTAATTCAAAAGATCTCCCAATAATGGCTGCTTCACCACCCAGAAAAACAACCTGATCAGGGTAGAGCGCCCATTCAGTCTGAAGCCTGGACACGAACTCGTCCTTAATCGCGAGCTGGTTAACTTCCTTATCGCCACACGGAACATAGCCGCCAATCTGAAATGTCGAGTCCGGCGTTGCACTTTCGATATCAGTTGAAGGTGGCAAAGTTCTATTTTTCAATAGCGATAGCAGTTGGCAGAGTGTGCTCTCAATACGCTCGACGTCCTCTCCTCCGATCACAAGGCCGTGGCTCCTGAGAAATACGACGTCCACATCAGGTTGCGTCGCTAACTGCTCGGCCACTGCCTCAGCGAGATCCGCACCAGGCTTGAAGTAATCGACACAAACCCATTTGATAGAGTCGCCAATTAACTTCTTGAAATCCTCGATGGGATTTTCTCGAACCAAGTGCGCCAGGATTTCCACTGCATGAAGATGCACAACCACTTTGTGCGGCATCAAGGCATGCAGCAATGTCTCAATTGACGGTCTCCCATTTGAACTACCAACTACTTTGGGCGTTACAGAATAGTTGCTATTAGTGATTGCCCGCCGTAGATGAGTAAGGTCCGCCGGGACAAAAATGTCATTTATCTCTGCATCAGCAAGCCATGTTCCAGAGGCCTTCACCCAAAGCGTCCCGCCGTCCTTCCAAGAAGCATTTCCTCCTGCCCCTTGAACCAACAGCGGGTCTGCGCCAATTCTGGCGCAATATGCCCTCAACTGCGCTGCAGTTTCTAGATTTGACATTTTCATCGCTGGAAACCCAATTTTGCGATCAGTTTCCTCAATGCCGCAAACTCGCTGAAGGAGGCATCGGGAGCATTCGCATCAGTACCTAGTTCGACGCCAGCATGCGTTTTTTGAAGCGTCACCGCATTGATTTTTTCTCGAGCACCACGTATATCGCTCACGGGGTTGTCGCCAATCATCCAGATACAATCACCTTTCGGGCGCATTTTCTCCAGGGCTATCTGAAATGGTGCTTCGTGTGGCTTGTCATACCCAGCCTCTTCACTGGTGACAATGAAGTCAAAGTAGTTATCCAGCCCGAAGTAGACGATCTTTCTGAACTGGATCTGCGCGGTCAGGTCGGTGACGATCGCGGTCGGAATGCCGAGTAATCGAATGTCATCCAACAGATCTTTTACACCATCAAACAAGACCGCATTGCTTAAGAAAGTTCTCCAATAGGTCTGTTCAAAATCCAAAGCCAGGAGAACCTGGGAACCCAAGCCCATGATCTCAAGCATGCGCTGAAGGTAAAGCAACCTGCTATGGGAAGACGCAGTATGTTTGAGCCGAGTCTTGACCTGACCTCTAGCTTCCCGGAATGCCTGGTCAAAATCATCCGGCATGATCGAAAACGTATTCACCACCTTGTCTCGCACCGCCTTTTGTGCGGCTGCATGCGCCGGGTCATACGGATACAGTGTGTTATCTGTATCAAACAGAAAAGCATCGGGCAGGCGAGCGAATCGCTCTTGGTTATTGATCTTCACTATATGAACCGCTTTGTCAGTGCTTGGCTGATATGGGACAGGGTGATCAACTGCATCAAACCCGCCATACCATCCTGCCACCTAGGTGGGATATCCAAAAACTCAAGAATTCGCGGGCATAGCATCTCTGCCGCCATCTCAATATCTGCTGCTGAAGTCTCTCCCTCTATTGTCATCTGTACTTCAGCGCTATCGTCGCTGAGTACGATATCGACATGCAGACCGCAGACGCCAACCAAGACTCGGTTCAACGAGACTTCGTTGAACCCTTGCCGTGATTTGACTACCAGCTTTAAGCGCAGAGGGTTTTTGTCATCGACGTGTTGTAGCATCCGAGGATGAATCGGCTGCAAGGCAAGGGTGAGGTCAGCATAGTTCGATTGAGGCCTGATGAACCGTTCGGCATCAGGCTCTCTTTTTTCGAATGAAGTTAATGTCCGCTCAACAGCGTGCCCTCGCTGAAGAACATCCCGTCTGAGCTTGAACTGTCTGCGCAACGCCTCATCAATATCCAGGTAGACCTTCAGGTTGTAGCAATCTCTGAGTATCGGAAGATAAAGCGCATGTAAACCACTGGCGATAATGAAGTCGTTGCTCTTAATCCGAAATGACTTGCTCATCTTCCCCGTTTGATGATCATAATGTTTGGACTGGATGCTCTTTCCATCAGCCAGAGAAACGACGTCGTTGCAAAAAC
Organism: Betaproteobacteria bacterium; assembly: GCA_016234745.1. Classification (GTDB taxonomy): domain Bacteria; phylum Pseudomonadota; class Gammaproteobacteria; order Burkholderiales; family Rhodocyclaceae; genus JACRAR01. The sequence goes on from JACRAR010000064.1 coordinate 46,374, forward strand.
CTTCCAGATCATTGGCCATGGGATTCAGATGGGTCATCACCTGCCACATCGGTTTTTGTCTATCCCAGCGGTGGTAGTCGTCACCAGAGAGTTTGACGACCGAATGCCCTCCAAAAAGCCCTGTGATGGAATCTGCATAGGTATCTTTACCAGAACCAGAATCACCCGCGATGCCGATGACAAAAGGCTTGCGGCTCAGCCTGAAAAAATCATTGCGGGTGATTGCCTCGCGCCAGATGCGGATAGCCAAGACAACGCCGATGGCCACCATAGCGGTGTGCAAAAGTGAGGCTGCATGATTTCCCAGTTGTCCCGACACATGCAGCACTCTACCAAAATCAAGATCCAGCCCATTCGACAACAGAAGCGGCGTGACAAGCAAGGTGCTCAGCACATACAGAACAGAAAACACCCCGATCAATATAATTGCGGTTCGCCCGCTCATTGCCTGATAGAGAACAAGAAAAGGAATGCTCCAGACAAACCAACCAGGTGAAGCCGGCGTCATCAAAACGATCAGCAAGAAGGCCATTCCCGTTGTTGCTTGAAACAAATCAAAGTTCAGACGTCGAACTCGCCATACCAAGTAAAGCATGACCATATAAATCAAGGGGACTAAATAGACTGAAACATTTCCGCCAAGGCCCAGCGCTACTCTATAGATTTTTCCCATCTCCGGATTGCCGAACAACATTTGAAGACCAGCGTTAGAGAAAAGGAAAGGCACGCCAAGGATCAGCGTACAGGTAAGAAATCCTAAGAATAATTGGGCAATGCGTTGCCGTAAGGCTTTGTTGTTGTATAGATAGATCGCAAAAAATGGCAAGGCTACAACCATGCTCAATTTTGCCGAGATCGCTGCAGCACAAAAACACCCGGCTAGTCTTAGCTCAACTCGACGCATGAAAAATACTGACATGGTCAAGAGCAAAGCGGGCACTAGGTCGTTGAGCCCTAGTGCATAACTAGCCAGAACAACAATGGGAGACAACCAGTAGACAGCCAGGAGCAGACGTTCACGTCCGGGCAAGAGATGATGAAGCGTGATTAGCAAGCAGAAATCAGCTGCCAACAGCGTCAGCCCATACCCATAGTGCAGAGGACTACCGACCAATTTGGCAACAAGCGTTAACGGTAGAAAAACCAACCACATCGCATAGCCATAAGGAAACGCTAACGGCGTCCCGCCTCCAGCCAGCCATGCTGACCACGGGTCAAGTGTTATCGAAGAAATGCTGGCATCCAAAAATGGGACATACCAATCAGATACTGCAAGTGGAGTCATCCCGATGATCAGGACTGCGCGGATTGCAAGTCCCAAGAAAAACATCGGGTGAAGACACATTTTCTTCATTGCGAAAGTACCGCTTTTTCCCAAAGATCCGGGCGTTTCGTGCAAACAGCATCGGACTCAATGTTTCGCTCCTTTAGTAGCGATGCTAGCGCGGGAATTTCAGTTTCAGCAATCCGCCCCTGCAATTCTGGAGATGCAAGGCAAAGCTTGAATCCGGCACTCTTGAGGCATTGAGCATCATTTCCGCTCAAAGGAAAACGGGTAAAACAGTCCACCCAAACCCAATCTACCTTGCCGGCCAAGGCCAGCGCTGTTTCAATTGATTCGAACTCCGATACTCGAACGGCACAACGATGCTTTCCAGCCTTGGACCACTGAACCAAAAATGGGAAGGATTGGTCCAGAAAGAAATAGTCGTCAATTCCTTTTGAGGCCAAAAGCTTAAGAAGGCGGGCTTCAAGACCCTCTTCTTTTACATTGAGAATTAATGTTCCATGCCGATAGGCTTCAATCCACTCATCGAAGGATTCGCCCGCCACGAAGGGATCATGATGCATGATCAACTGCTGCCCTTGGCTGCGGATATCTACTTCAACGCCATACTTATAATCAGTTGCGCGAAGTTCGGCGATGGTGTTGCGACGATGAGAAATTAGCTTCATGCCGAGATCTTCTTTCTCAATTGAAGACTGAAGTCCACGGTCCTGCGAATGAACTTCCACTTCGCTGCCCAGTTAACATTCCAATGCGAGACGCCATGCGCCCGTTCACCAAACCTGACTGGGAAGCGATAAACTTTGAACCCTTGGGCTTGAGCCTGATAGTAGGCGTACAGATCGAGTGAAAAGTCGCAGGGTGGCGAACTCCACGTCTCGAAGAATTTTCGAGGGAACATCGTAGGTTGGGCGTTGATATCCCACAGCGGCCTGAGCAGCAAGAATGTTTCGAACACGCTCATACCAACAGTAAACACGACATCCGCATATGGGCGGCCATAGCGACGTCCCTTCACGAAGATGTCCGCGCCGTGTTTCTCAAATAGCTCAAGCCCAATCAGAGCATCTTGTGGATCAGTCTGCATGTCAGCGTGCGTCCAGCCAAGGATTTCACCTTTCGCTGCACGGAGTCCTGACAAAATTCCATAACCGTAGCCTTGGTTTTTCTCAACACGCATGGCCCGACAACCTGGATACATCGGTAGCAAATCCAAGAATACTTCGGGCGTATTGTCTGTCGAGCCATTGTCTACCAGGATGACTTCAACTTCTGGCATAGCTGCTAGCGCTGCACAACGCGCTAGCAGCAAGGGAAGATTTGTGGCCTCGTTATAGCAAGGGATGACCAGTGAAAACCTCATATAAACCCCGAAGCAGCACGCCGTTTGAATACGAACAATTTCATGCCCAAGAAATTCAGCGCGGCAGAAACCCCTGTTGCGAACAAGAAAGCAAGTTGAATTGCTGCGGTCGCCTTGGCGAACAACTCCAGCGCTAATGAATTGACCAGTACATTTGCTCCCAGCGTGGTCCCATACAAGACCGCAAATCGCCACATACTGCCAGGTGCATGTGGCTTGTGGCCAAAGGTCCAGAAACGGTTGGCATAGTAGGCAAATATCGTCCCGGCAAGGAATCCTATTGCCTTTGCCATATTAACCCCCGCTAGCCCAAGCCAGACCAAACTTCGGTATGCGCCAAAATCAACCAAGACGGTCAATGAACCAACGATCAAGAAAATGCCAAGTTCGCGCTTGATCATGCGTTCTTGCCAGGTGGATATGGCAATGTGGTTTGGTACCGTGCCACGAGATCTGTTAGCCGATCTGCTGGGACGCGTCTGTCTAACTCCAGTCGATAGGGGTGGCTTGGCCATTTGTGGAAGCATGACTGCCAGTATTCAAAAGTACGCAGGTCATTCGGTGTTCCCCAGCACAGATAACTATCAACTTCAAACAGGTGACACCGCAATCCAAGTTCTATCGCATCGTTGATGCATGAATCAAGGTAAAACTCGCCGTTGATTCGTTCGTCACGCGCAATCAAACGCTCGACAGTGCGCCGGAAATCTGCGGCGCGACGGAAGGTAAACGTCCCCAAGACAATGGGGTCCGAGGCCGAATTATCGAGCGGGATTTTGACGGAAATCGAACTGATTCGCCCCCCCTCCATATCAATCCAGCCGAACATTTCCGGGTAGCGTACCGCATTGGGGTAGCCACGAACACCCCAGACGATTACGTCCACCTCCGGGTTTCCGATCAACTCTTCAAAAACTTTGGAGTCATATAACGCCCCATTGTCACAAGCCCCAATGGTGATAGGCCCGGTGACGTTACCCACATCATCCTCTAAAGCATCCAGGCCAATCAATGCCGTGCAAGCCTGGCCCTCAGTGATACGATCAATCGTTTTGATGATCGCCATCGGATGGAGTCGTTTAAGCTCGGTCGAAAGATCTGCGTACCCTTGCATATCGGCTCTCAACACAAAAACATGCTGCTCGGCGGGGGGCAGGTCATATATTGCTTGCGCAACCATGGGTAATCCCGAGACAGGAATCAGCGGTTTTGCCAGCGTATACCCTTCGTTCGTGAAACGCTGCCCCAAGCCTGCCATCGGGACAATCAATGAACCTTGAGGGTCGGGTTTTCCTTTTACCGAATCGATCAACCGCCTAAAGGCATCAGACCATATGCTGTATTCAGCAACGTCTTCCGGAGTTCCCCATTGCATGAAATGCTGAAGCGGATAAACAGCCACGGGCTGGTCGTTGGCAAGAAGCGACCTATAAGCGAGACTGACGTAATATTCGCCACCAACATTGAAATCTTGCTCCATCGCAACCCGAAAAGCTTCGCTCATAATTTGAGCTGACGCAAAGTAATAAGTACCACTGGAGGCAAATTCCTCCATGCGATTATTCGTATAAGGTTGCTTTTCCTGAATCTCATGAACCCAGCCATTCAATACGCGCATATATGCGTAATTCGTGCTGCCAAGCGTGTGAGGATGGAAACCTTTATATGCAGGTATCGCCCCTGCACAAGCAGTCTCTTTTACAAACTGCTTGAAGTGACGCCAATCCCAATAACAAGTGAAATCGCAGTAATTCACCACGACCGGTCGGGTTCGGTCAAGCAGATGTTCGATCTGTCGAACGGCATTGATTGGGCCAAGTTTATGCGGAGGGATACCCGCTATTCGTCCCGAAGGGCAATACTTCTTTAAGGTTGCCTCCAATAGATAAGCAGGCTCGTTTAGATGGTCATGGTTGCAAATAAATACGAAATCATTTTCACCTGGGAACATGTCGATAACATGCGCAATAATTGGCTTGCCATCTATTTCGATAAGCGGCTTTGGGACTTTGTACCCTGCTCGGCGAAACCGTTCGCCAAAGCCAGACATGGGAACGACTATTTGCACGAAAACCTCGACTTATTGTAATTTCTTGGTTTTTTGGGGTTTTGAACTGTACCTTGCCTCGAGGCTTCACGCCTAAGATCGCAGGTTAAATCCTTCATCGCAAAAAGGTCAACCAAGCATCCTTTTGCAAGACACAACGCCCCGAATCAATGGCACGCCTTCGGACGCGGACACTCGGCAGAAGCAGATGAGGGCATCTGCAAACGCTCAAGGAGATTTGTGAGAGGTTTCGATAGCTTTTGTCATGGATCCGCTAGCGAGTCGAAAATACAACCCCGAATAAAGGAAACCATAAGTAAAAGCCAGCGCGACAAGCCAGCGCGTTTCCCGCCACAGCAGTAGCGCGGGAATGGCAACGCAGCAAGCCATGAGCCAGAAATAGGGCGCCACCCGGTTATTTCTGAGTGTCATGAACTCCGGGCTGTCGACGCCAATTCTGTCCCCCAACAAACGACGATAAATCAGTTGATGCAAATGAAGGAAATCCGGCTGCCCTACCGAATATCCCTTCATGATTTTTCTGCGCACCATGGTAAATAGGGTCTCAAATATGGGATAAGCCAGAAGAAACAGCGGAAACCACGCCGACACTTCAGGGTGCCTGACCACCAGCAGTACGGAAATTTCAGCAATCAAGAACCCGAGCAGGTAAGCACCGCCATCCCCGAGGAAAATCCTGCCCTTCGGGTAATTCCAGATCAGATAGCCAATCAGTGCGCCAATCAATGACAACGAGGTCGTCATCAGGAACGTATCGTCAAGTATTCCCGCCACCCAAGAAAGCGCAGCAAGTACGACCACTGAATACCCGCCTGCCAAGCCGTTGAATCCGTCAATGATGTTGACCGCGTTGGCAACACCGCCTACCGCAATGACCGTCAATATGACTGAAAAAGGCATCCAATTGAAGAGGGCATCGAAACCTGGAATGTCCATGCGATTGATCGATGCCCCCAGCAGCCATATTGCAATCCCGCTGGATGCAAAAGTCAGCATTAGTCGGGTAATCACACCGACGCGCTTGGTGATATCTTCCGTGAGGCCGCCCAGGAATGCAGGTATGGATGCCAATATCAAGTATATGTATTGCTCCATAGAAAAACCAAGCTGGACCGGGACCACTCCGATCCCTGCAAACAGCAAACCCAGCATCAAACCTATACCCCCGATCCTGGGTGTCGGTACGAAGTGGACTTTCTGCGGCCCGTCATTGAGATCGTGACTTAAATGGGCATGATGATGATCGTAGCGGATGATTAGGTAACAGCTGAATCCGGACGCAATACCGCTGAAAATCAAGAGCAGAAAGCCGAGGAGGGAAGCATTGGAGATACCCATCAGCGAATTTTACTGCACGGGGCCTATCTACCGTAAGCCTTATACATATTCCGAACCGTGCCCCGACTCCTGATGCGAGGCCATGAATAGACAATAGTGACCCCAGTCACTTTCTATCCAGGACGATCATGACAAAATGAAGCCATGAACTTCTTCCGCATCCTGCCGATCATCCTCACCGCGCTCCTGCTGCCAGGCGGGTTGATCCTGCTCGTACCGCTGATCTACCGGTGGAGCAAGCAGCGCAAGGCACTTACCCAGGAAGCCGTCGAAATCAGTTCCTGAGTTTGTGCCGCAGAACTACAAAATCGGCACCCCAAGCCTCTCCCCGCGCTCATACACCACGTTGGCGCGCCCAACGATGAGAGAATCGAGTGAACCGATGCGGTCGGTATCCTTCCTGGCGTAGGGCAAGCGATGCAGGATGTAGCGCATGGCATTGAGGCGTGCGCGCTTTTTGCAATCGGACTTGATCACGGTCCAGGGTGCGTCGGCGGTGTCGGTGTAGAAGAACATCGCCTCCTTGGCCTTGGTGTAGTCGTCCCACTTGTCGAGCGAGGCCAAGTCGATCGGCGAGAGCTTCCACTGCTTGAGCGGATGCACCTTGCGCTCCTTGAAGCGGCGACGCTGTTCGTCGCGGCTCACGGAGAACCAGAACTTGATCAGGTGGGTGCCGTTCCTCACCATCATGCGCTCGAACTCGGGGGCCTGGCGCATGAACTCCTGATACTCGGCCTCGGTGCAAAAGCCCATGACGCGCTCGACGCCGGCACGGTTGTACCAGGAACGGTCGAACAGGACGATCTCGCCGGCAGTGGGCAGGTGCTGCACATAGCGCTGGAAATACCACTGGCCACGCTCCAACTCGCTCGGTTTTTCCAGGGCGACGACGCGTGCGCCGCGAGGATTGACGTGCTCCATGAAGCGCTTGATGGTGCCCCCCTTGCCAGCGGCGTCGCGGCCTTCGAAGAGGATCACGACTTTCTGGCCGGTTTCCTTGACCCAGGCCTGCAGCTTGAGCAGTTCGACCTGCAGGCGATATTTCTGGCGCTCGTAGGCGCGCCGCGACATCAGGTTCTTGTAGGGGTAGACACCATCGCGCCAGCCCGGGGCAAGTTCCTCGTCGGGATTCAGTTGCACCGTGTCGAGCCCCATGCGCTGCTGCTTGAGCAGCGACTTGAGCAATGCGCTGGACTCTTCCGTGGAGGCGCCGGAAATGATGTCGCGCATGGCCTCGAGACGCGCTTCCTGGGCGGCATCGACGGCCTGGCCGACAGCAAAGGTTTCGATACCCGCAGCCGAGGCGATCGGGCCGATGTCGCCGGCAGCCGATGGTCGAGGGTTTGCCTTGCGGCGCGGCGCTGCGGTTCTGGCCGTAGCCATCTTCTTGGCTGCGGGTTGAGAGATAATTGACGTAACAGCTTTTCTTGCGCTCATGATGTGGTAGGCACAACTATTCTGAAGAATCTTGAGGCTACAAGTATAGGGAGGCTTGCGCTGCGATAAGTTGACCACTATCAACAAGCGGATATGCATCCTGTGCTATATCTGATCCGAAGCTAACACGTAGGGAGGAAGCCTGTCATGGCAACAGCAAGCAAGGCAACCAAGCCGCCGGCCAAATTGGCCAAAGCGGTCAAAGTAACGCCAGTAGTGGCAACGAGAACCGCACCAGGCGCAAAGGCCAAGACGCCCGCCAAAACAACTGGCACTGCGACCAAGCCAGCCAAGATTCCCGTCAAGAAAAGTGTTGCACCCAAGGCTGGTACGTCCAAGCCTACCGTCGCACCACCCAAGTTACCGGCGAAGATGCCCGCGAAGCCAGCCACCCCGAAGGTTTCCTCCGAGCAACGCCGGCATTACATTGAAGTGGCGGCCTATTTCATTGCCGAACGCAATGGCTTCGCGCCGGACAGCGTGCTCGATCATTGGGTCCAGGCCGAGGCGGAAATCGACCGCCTGCTCAGGGAAGGCAAGCTCAATACCTGAGGCTGGATGCTTTGGCGCTAGGCCGGCGCCAGGATGATTCCCGCCAGCGGTGGCAGCGTCAACGTTAGCGAGGCGGGCAGGTTCATCCAGGGCTGGGTGCTGGCCTGCATTGCTCCCGGGCCGTTGCCGAGGTTGCTGCCGCCGTAATATTCCGAATCGGTATTGAGCAATTCACGATAAGCGCCGGCTCGCGGCACGCCGATCCGATAATCGTGACGCGGCACCGGCGTGAAGTTGAAAACGACCACGGCGAAACTGCCATCGCGCGCAAAGCGCAGCCAACTGATCACCGACTGCTCGTTATCGTGACAATCGATCCAGCCAAATCCTTGCGCCGAGAAATCCAGGTCGTGCAATGCCGGCAGCGCCACGTAAAGCCGGTTCAGATCGCGCAGCAGCGCTTGCAGGTTGGCGTGCGCCGGCTGGGCCAGCAGCGCCCACGGCAGTTCCTCGCTGCTGCGCCACTCATGCGGCTGGGCGATCTCCCCGCCCATGAAGTCGAGCTTCTTGCCCGGCATGCTCATCTGGTAGGCAAACAGCAGGCGCAGATTGGCAAAGCGCTGCCAGCGATCGCCCGGCATTTTGTCGAGCAGGGAACGCTTGCCATGCACCACCTCGTCATGCGACAGCGGCAGGACGAAATTCTCGGTATAGGCATAGAGCTGGCCGAAGGTCAGGCGCTCATGGTGGTAGCGGCGATGGACCGGGTCGTTCTCCATGTACTCGAGCGTATCGTGCATCCAGCCCATGTTCCATTTCATCGAGAAGCCCAGCCCGCCCAGATGCACCGGGCGCGACACCATCGGCCAGGCCGTCGATTCCTCGGCGATGGTGAGGGCGCCGGGGAAATCGTGATGCACCATGGTGTTGAGTTCCTGCAGGAACTGGATCGCCTCGAGGTTCTCGCGACCGCCGTGGCGGTTCGGCAGCCACTCGCCAGCCTTGCGCGAATAGTCGAGATAGAGCATCGACGCCACGGCGTCGACGCGCAGGCCGTCGGCATGGAACTCCTCCAGCCAGTAGTGGGCGCTCGAAAGCAGGAAGCTCTTGACCTCGTTGCGGCCGAAATTGAAAACATGGGTGCCCCAGTCGGGCTGCCACTTGAGACGCGGATCTTCATGCTCGTAGAGTGCGGTGCCGTCGAAATGCGCCAGGGCAAAGGCATCGCTGGGAAAATGCCCCGGCACCCAGTCGAGGATCACGCCCAGGCCGGCCTGGTGGCAGGCGTCGATCAGGTAGCGCAAGTCGTCGGGCGTGCCAAAGCGCGAAGTCGGCGCAAAATGGCCGGTGCTCTGGTAGCCCCAGGACTCGTCGAGCGGATGCTCCATGAGCGGCATGAATTCGATATGCGTATAAGCCAGATCGCGCACATAGGGAATCAGCCGCGCGGCCAGCTCGCGGTAGGTGTAGAAACGACCGTCCGGATGGCGCATCCAGGATCCCGCATGAATTTCATAGATCGACAGCGGCGCATGCTGCCAGTCCCAGCGCGCACGTCTCTCCTGCCACGCCGCGTCGCCCCAGGCATAATCGGAATGGCCGGTAACCCGGGCCGCCGTGGCCGGACGCGGTTCGAAGCAGCGCGCATAAGGATCCGCCTTGACCGCGATGCTACCGCTCTGCCGGTTGCGCAACTCGAATTTATAGAGCGTGCCGGCCCCAAGCCCTGGGATGAAAAGTTCCCAGACACCGCTTGCTCCCAGCGTCCCCATTGGATGGACGCGCCCGTCCCAGCGGTTGAAATCGCCCACCACCGAAACCCGGCCGGCATTCGGCGCCCACACCCGGAAGCGCACGCCGGCGACGCCGCGCCGGGACTCCGGCCGCGCGCCGAGCAGCCGATACGCCTGGAAATTGCGTCCTTCGTTGAACAAATACAAGTCGTCGGCGGGCGGCTCGGGCGGAAAGGCATACGGGTCATGCAAGTGCCGCGATGCGCCGTCTTCCTCCACGACCAGCTGGTAGGAAGCCGGCGGCTGCGCCGCGGCGGGCAGCTCACCGCGCCATTCGAATATACCTTTGTCATGAATGCGCTGCAGCGCCTGCAACTCCGCCCGGTCTGCCCAGGCTACGGCAACGCTGCGCGCATAGGGACGAAACACGCGCAGAAACCAACTTGCACCATCACGGTGCAGTCCGAGCAGATGAAACGGATCGTGCTCGCGGGATTCCAGCAATGAACGCAAGGCTGCTTCAACCATAAGGGCATCTGGATTACACTTGAACAAGTGCTTATTGTAGTCTCCGAGAGGAAGCAACATGCAATCGAACCCGCAGCACGAGAAGCCCGTCGACGATCCGCATCTCGACCCGCACCTGACGCGTTCCGCCTTCGCCTTCATATTGGCCGGCGGGCGCGGCAGCCGCCTGTTGCAACTGACCAACTGGCGCTCCAAGCCGGCGGTGCCTTTCGGCGGCAAGTTCCGCATCATCGATTTCACCTTGTCGAATTGCGTCAACTCCGGCATCCGGCGCATTGGCGTGGCAACCCAGTACAAGGCGCAAAGCCTGATCCATCACCTGCAGCGCGGCTGGAGTTTTCTCGACGGACGCTTCGACGAATTCATCGACCTCTTGCCGGCGCAGCAGCAGGTCGCCGAAAACTGGTATCTCGGCACGGCCGATGCGGTGTTCCAGAATCTCGATGTTTTGCGCCGCAACCAACCGAAATACGTGTTCATCCTCTCCGGCGATCATGTGTACAAGATGGATTACGCGAAAATGCTGGAGCAGCATGTACGGACGTGCGCCGACCTCTCCGTGGCCTGCATCGACGTGCCGATCGAGGAAGCCAGCGCCTTCGGCGTGATGGGGCTGGATGAGAACCAGCGCGTCATCAGCTTCGCCGAAAAGCCGAAGAATCCCCAGCCGATTCCGGGACAGCCGAGCCGCGCCATGGCCAGCATGGGCGTATATATCTTCAACACCGAGTTTCTCTATGAGCAGTTGATCCGCGACAGCGACATGAAACTCTCCACGCATGATTTCGGCAAGGATCTGATCCCCTACGCCGTGTCGCGTTATCGCGTCTTCGCCCACAACTTCAGCGCCAGTTGCGTCGGCCTCAAGTCCGACGAGCCGGATGCGGTTCCCTATTGGCGCGATGTCGGCACCATCGATGCCTATTGGGAAGCCAACATGGAACTCACCAAGGTCACCCCCGACCTCAACATCTACGACGAGGAGTGGCCGATCTGGACCTACCAGGAGCAGCTGCCGCCGGCCAAGTTCGTCTTCGATGACGACGGCAGGCGCGGCATGGCGATCGACTCTCTGGTATCCGGCGGCAACATCATCAGCGGCGCCGAAGTGCGCCGCTCAATGCTGTTCTCGCGCGTGCGGGTGCACAGCTTCGCGACCGTCGAGGATGCAGTGATCCTGCCCAAGGTGGATATCGGCCGCAGCGCACGCCTGCGCCGCGTGGTGGTGGACAAGCACTGCCGCATCCCCGACGGCATGGTGATCGGCTACGACGCCGCCGAAGACCGCAAGCGCTTCCATGTCACCGAGAAAGGCATCACCCTGGTCACGCCGGAAATGCTCGGCCAGCATGCCCACTACATTCGCTGACAGCGCAACGAGATGAAGCCTCCGCTCGACCTGGTATTCCTCTGGCACATGCACCAGCCGGATTATCGCGACCATCGCCAGGACGAGCTGGTCCTGCCCTGGGTCTATCTGCATGTCATCAAGGACTACACCGACATGGCGGCGCACCTGGAGCGGCATCCGCAGATCCGCGCGGTGATCAATTTCGTCCCGGTGCTGCTGGAGCAGATCGAGGATTACGTGGCACAGTTCGAGACGGGGCAGTTCCACGACCAGTTGCTGCAATTGCTGGCCTGTCCGGATTTTGAGCAGCTGAGCAAGGCCCAGCGCGATTTCCTGCTCAACACCTGCTTTCGCAGCAACCACGCCACGATGCTGGCGCCCTTCCCGCTCTATCAGCGCCTGCACGATCTCTCTCTCAAGCTCGGCGGCGAGGGTCAGGCGGGACTTGACTATCTATCCGGCGCCTATTTCGCCGACCTGGTGACCTGGTACCACCTGGCCTGGACCGGTGAAACCGAAAGACGCCGCCAGCCCGTCCTGGCGCAACTCATGAGCAAGGGCCAGGGCTACACGCTGGCCGACCGGAAAGCCCTGCTGACCTTGATCGGCGAGGATATCAAAAGCATCATTCCGCGCTACCGGGCGCTGGCGCAGCGCGGCCAGATCGAAATCTCCTGCACGCCCCAGACCCATCCGCTGGCGCCGTTGCTGATCGACTTCAAGGTCGCGCGCGAAGCGCAGCCCGAAGCATCACTGCCCGCCACCGCCGCCTACCCCGGCGGGCGCAACCGCGTCATGGCGCAGATCGAGGATGCCCGCGCCAGCCACGCCAGCCGCTTCGGCCAGCCACCGGTCGGCATGTGGCCGGCGGAGGGAGCGATCTCGACGGCGTACGTGCAGAAACTCGCGGCGCAAGGCTGCCGCTGGATCGCCAGCGGCGAGGGTGTGCTGAATGCCTCTTTGCGCCGCGCCAACTGCGCCGACAGCCGCGCGGTTTTCCAACCCTGGCAATTGGCCCGCGCACCCGGACTGACCCTCTTCTTCCGCAACGAGAAACTGTCCGACCTGATCGGCTTCGAGTACGCCAAATGGCACGGCCAGGACGCGGCCCAGCACTTCGTCGCCGAGCTCGAAGCCATCCATGCCGCCACACCGGACAATGAATCGGCAGTGGTCAGCATCATCATGGATGGCGAAAATGCCTGGGAGCACTACCCCTACAACGGCCATTTCTTCTTCGAAGATCTGTACGGGTTGCTCGAGCAGCATCCCGACATCCGCACCACCACCTACGCCGAACTGCTGGCCCGCGCCAAGCCGCCGCCGGTGTCGACACTGCCGGAGCTCGTCGCCGGCAGCTGGGTGTATGGCACGTTATCGACCTGGATCGGCGATGCCAACAAGAACCGCGCCTGGGACCTGCTCTGCGCCGCCAAGCAAAGCTATGATCTGGTCATGGCAAGCGAACGACTCTCGCCCCAGGCGCGCACCAACGCCGCGGCGCAGTTGGCGATTTGCGAAAGCTCCGACTGGTTCTGGTGGTTTGGCGACTACAACCCGGAGGTTGCGGTGGCCAGTTTCGATCGGCTGTTCCGCCGCAACCTCGCCAACCTCTACTACCTGCTCGAGTTGTCGCCCCCTGCGCATCTCGACTTGCCCATCTCCGCAATATCCGGCGACGCCACGCCGCAGGCCGAAGGCGGCGGCAGCATGCGCCGCGCCCAACCCCTATCCCATTCCTAAACTGATCCGAGACCACCATGCCCGGCACCCGTTTCCAACTCGAAGTCAATCCGGCGATCCCCGCGCGCCTGGCGCGGCTCGAGGAACTCTCCAACAACCTCTGGTACAGCTGGGATCGTGCAACCCGCGCGCTGTTCTCGCGGCTGCATCCGTCCCTGTGGCACGCGGTGAATCACAGTCCCAAGGCCTTCCTCAAGCGTATCGACCAGAAGCGTCTGCTCAGTGCCGCCGAAGACCCGATCTTCCTCGGCACCATGAGCCGGGTGCTGTCGGCCTACGACAGCTATCACCAGGGCACCAACCAGGAGGTTCACAGCCACTTCGCCCTCGGCCCGAACGACCTGATCGCATACTTCTGCGCCGAATTCGGTTTTCACGAGAGCCTGCCGATTTATTCCGGCGGCCTCGGCATCCTTGCCGGCGACCATTGCAAGGGCGCATCGGATCTGCGCCTGCCTTTCGTGTCGGTCGGCCTGCTTTACCGCCAGGGTTATTTCCAGCAAACCATAGACCGCGACGGCCGCCAGCATCCGCATTATTTCGACACCGACTTTGACGACCTGCCCATCGTTCCGGTGCTGCGCGAGGATGGCAGCGAAATGCTGATTTCGGTGGAACTGCCGGGGCGCAGCGTGTGGGCCAAGGTCTGGTCGGCGAAAACCGGCAACAGCATGCTCTATCTGCTGGACACGGACCTGGCCAAGAATACGCCGGCCGACCGCGACATCACCCACCGCCTCTATGGCGGCGATCGCACCACCCGCATCGAGCAGGAAATCCTGCTCGGCGTCGGCGGCGTGCGCACCCTGCGCGAACTCAACATCAAGCCGACCGTCTGGCACATCAACGAGGGCCATGCCGCCTTCCTGATCCTCGAACGCGTGCGCGGCCTGCACGGCCAGGGGCTGGCCTTCGACAGCGCACTCGAAGCGGTGGCGTCGAATACCGTATTCACCACGCATACTGCGGTGCCGGCGGGTCATGACCATTTCACCGAGGGCATGCTGCTGCATTACTTCAGCCAGTTCTGCAGCGACATCGGCATCAGCGGCGCCGACCTGCTCGGCCTCGGGCGCACGCCCAACAGCCCGGAGTTCAACATGACGGCGCTGGCGATACGCGGCTCACGCTTCCACAACGGCGTCTCGCGCATCCATGGCAATCTCTCTTCGTCGATACTGGCAAGCCTGTGGCCGCAGATCGAACCCGCCGAAAATCCGGTGGACTACGTCACCAATGCGGTGCACGTCCCTTCCTTCCTCGCCACCGACTGGCACGAGACTTTTGACCGCCATCTCGGCCTCGGCTGGATGCATCGCCTCACCGACCAGAATTGCTGGCAAGGCGTGCATCGCATCCCCGACCAGATTTTCTGGAGCATCCGCCAGTCGCTCAAGGCCCAGTTGCTGCACCTGATTCGCCATCGGGTGCGCGAACAGCACCTGCGCAACCAGGGTTCGGAATCCCACCTCGATCGCATCCTCAAATACGCCGATCCAGCCAACCCGACGGTGCTCACCATCGGTTTCGCGCGCCGTTTCGCCACCTACAAGCGTGCCACGCTGCTCTTCAACAACCGCAACTGGCTGCGCGACATCCTTGGCAACGAGTCGATGCCGGTGCTCTTCATCTTCGCCGGCAAGGCCCATCCGGCCGATGAGCCGGGCCAGTCGCTGATCCGCCAGATCAGCGAATTGTCGCGCCAGCCGGAATTCGAAGGCCGCATCATGGTGCTCGAAGGTTACGACCTGCACCTGGCGCGGCGGTTGGTATCGGGCGTGGATGTCTGGCTCAACAACCCGATCTACCCGCTCGAAGCCTCCGGTACCTCGGGCATGAAAGCCGCCATCAACGGCGCCATGAACCTCTCGGTGCTCGACGGCTGGTGGGGCGAGGGCTACGACGGCAAAAACGGTTGGGCGATCAAGCCGACTTCGGAAGGACTCGATCCCGGCGAGCGCGACACCGAAGAGGCGCGCACCCTGTATGAGCTGCTCCAGGACAGTGTCATTCCGCTCTACTATCGCAACAGTTCGCTCGGCTATTCACCCGATTGGGTGGCGATGGCCAAGCACTCGATTGCCAGCATCATGCCGCGCTTCAACATGCAGCGCATGCTCAACGAATACACGAAGAAGTTTTACGCCCCCGCCGCCGCGCAGTGGCGCAAATATGCCGGGGAAAACTTTGCCGGCGCCCAACATGTCGCGGCGTGGAAGGCCAGGATCCGCAGCGCCTGGCCCGGCGTACGCCTGCGCCGGGTGGAACTGCCCCTGGCGCGCGTGCGTTATGGCGAGGCGCTGTGCTTCGAGGTCGCGGTGCAGCTCAACGGTCTCGAGCCCAAGGACCTGATCGTCGAACTCGTGATCGCCCGCCCCGGCGAAAACAACCCCGCCAAGTCCAAGCGCTATGCGCTGCGGCACGAACAGGTGCTTGACCGCGGCGAACATCTCTTCGTGCGTGAGCTGAGTCTCGAGCAGTGCGGCAAGATGGACTATCGCATCCGTGCCTTCCCGCATCACGATCTGCTCACCCATCCCTTCGAAATGGGCATGATGGAGTGGCTATGAAGCAACTGATCGAAACCCCGGCCTGGCAGACCCTGGCCACGCTGTCGCGGCACAGCCTGGCCTTGCGCGAACTGTTCGCCACCGACCCGCAGCGTTTCGGACGCTTCTCGCTGAACCACGACGGACTGCTGCTGGATTACTCGAAACAGCGCGTCAACAGCGAAGTGATGGCGGCGCTGCATGCGCTGTGGACCAGCGCCGGCGTTCCCGCCTGGATCGCGAAAATGCGCGCCGGCGAGCCCATCAATGCCAGCGAAGGACGTGCGGTGCTGCACATCGCCCTGCGCGAACCGGCAGCCCGCCCGGAGGTACGCGCTGTGCTCGAAAAAATGCGCGGCTTTTGTGCGGACATCCATTCCGGCAGCTGGCGCGGCGCCACGGGGGAAACCATTTGCGATGTGGTGAACATCGGCATCGGCGGCTCCGACCTCGGCCCGAAGATGGCCACGCAGGCCCTCGCCGCCTTCCATCAGCCGAATTTGCGTGTGCATTACGTTTCGAATCTCGATGCCGCCCATCTCGTCACCACGCTCGCCAGGCTCGATCCCAAACGCACCCTGTTCATCATCGCCAGCAAGACCTTCACCACCCAGGAAACCATGACCAATGCCCGGTCGGCGCGCGCCTGGCTGGTCGCGGCACTCGGCGAAGCCGCCGTGGCGCGGCATTTCGTCGCAGGGTCGACCAATCTTGCCGCCGTCGCGCAATTCGGCATCGACCCGGCCCATGCCTTCGAATTCTGGGACTGGGTCGGCGGCCGCTTCTCGCTCTGGTCGGCCATCGGCCTGCCCCTGGCACTGGCGGTAGGCTTTGGCAATTTCGAGCGCCTGCTGGCCGGCGCCCATGCCATGGACCAGCACTTCTTCACTGCGCCCGTCGCACAGAACCTGCCGGCAACGCTGGCCCTGCTCGGGATCTGGAACACCAATTTTCTCGATGCCGCGACCCAGGCCGTGCTGCCCTACAGCCAGTCGCTCGAACACCTGTCGCGCTACCTGCAGCAACTCGAAATGGAAAGCAACGGCAAGCAGGTCGGCCGCGACGGCCAGCCGGTCGGCTGCGCCACTGCGCCGGTGGTCTGGGGCGAGCCCGGCACCAACGGCCAGCATGCCTTCTACCAGTTGATCCACCAGGGCGGACGCCTGATCCCCTGCGACTTCATCGCGCTCAAGCAGGCCGATTTCGATCTGCCCGGGCATCATGCCGCGCTGCTCGCAAACTGTTTCGCCCAGAGCGAAGCGCTGATGCGCGGCAAGACGCTGGCCGAAGTACGTACCGAATTGAAGGCCGGCGGGATGGCCGAAGAAAAAATTCAGCAACTCGCCCCCCTCAAGGTGTTCCCCGGCAACCAGCCGTCCACGACGCTGCTGCTCGACCGCCTTGATCCTTACTCGCTCGGACAATTGATCGCGCTTTACGAGCACAAGACTTTCGTCCAGGGCATCCTGTGGGGCCTCAATTCCTTCGATCAATGGGGCGTCGAATACGGCAAGCAACTCGCTTCGCGCCTGCTGCCCATGCTCGAAGGCAAGCAACTGGTCAGCGGCCTGGACAGTTCGACGACAGGATTGATCGCCGCCTGCAAAACTTGATTTTTGTTGCCGCTTCGCGCCGGATGAATAAACTCAAGATCCTGTTTGTCACTTCCGAGATCGCCCCCTGGGTGAAGACCGGCGGTCTTGGCGATGTCTGCGGCGTGCTGCCGCAGGCATTGCGCGAACTGGGCATCGACGTGCGCCTGCTGGTGCCGTACTACCCTGCCCTGGCGCAAGCATTTCCCGCGGCAAAGCGAATCGCCGAACTCGGCGACCTCGGCGGCAAGTTGCCGCCCGCCATACTGCGCCAGGCCAAGACCGCAAGCGGCTTGCCCCTGCTGCTGCTCGACTGTCCAACCTTGTTTGACCGCCCCGGCAACCCCTATCTGGATGCCGACGGCCGCGACTGGCAGGACAATGCGCTCCGCTACGGCCTGCTCTCGCGCGTCGCCGCGCTGCTCGGCAGCGACGCCAATCCGCTGCCCTGGCAGGCGCAGCTGATTCATTGTCACGACTGGCAAACGGCGCTTGCGCCGGCCTACCTCAAGTACCTGGGCGGAGCGCGCGCACGAACACTGATCACGGTGCATAACCTCGCCTTTCAGGGGCTGTTCGGCGCCGCCATGCTCGCGGAACTCGGCCTGCCGCCACAGGCCTGGCAGATCGACGGGGTCGAGTATCACGGCTATCTGTCCTTCCTCAAGGGCGGCCTGCAGCATGCCGACTGGATCACCAGCGTCAGCCCCACCTATGCCCGCGAAATTCAGACCGACGCGGAGGGCATGGGTTTGGCCGGCCTGCTGCGCTGGCGCAGCGAGCAGCTTTCGGGAATCCTCAACGGCATCGACGACGATCTCTGGAATCCGGCCACCGACCCGCAACTGAAGGTCAATTACGCTGCCGGCAATCTGCGGGGCAAGGCCGCCAACAAGCGCGCCCTGCAGCAGCGCATGGGGCTTGCCGAGGATTCAAGGATGCCGCTGCTGGGCATCATCAGCCGTCTTACCGAACAGAAAGGGCTGGACCTGCTGCCGCCGCTCGCGGCTGAAATCGCCGCGCTGCCGGCGCAACTTGCTGTGCTCGGCAGCGGCGACCGCGAACTCGAGCAGGCCTTCCGCGCCATGGCTCAGAAACATCCAGGACAGTTCGCCGCGCGGATCGGCTTCGACGAGGGCCTCGCGCACCTCATCGAGGCCGGCGCCGATATGTTCCTCATGCCATCGCGCTTCGAACCTTGCGGCCTCAACCAGATGTACAGCCTGCGCTACGGCACGCCGCCGGTCGTGCGCAGCACCGGCGGCCTCGCCGACAGCGTCGTCGATTGCATCCCGGCCACCCTCGCCAGCGCCACAGCCAACGGCTTCGCCTTCAAAGCGCCGACCGCAACCGCGCTATTGAGCGCTATCCGGCGCGCCATTCTGGCCTGGCACGAGCCAGCCATCTGGCGCCAGCTTCAACACAATGGCATGCAGCGCGACTGGAGCTGGCGTGCCCCGGCCCGGCAATACGCCGAACTCTACCGGCGACTGGCGGCCGCGTAGCCGAATAAATTCAGCGGCTGGGCTGGTCGAGCTGACGCTTGCTGCCGTCCTTGTTGAGCGCCACATAGGTCAGCAGCGCTTCGGTGACCCTGACGATGAACGGATTGGCCGGATTGCGCTCGGCATACACCTGCACATCGACAGTGATGGAGGTCTTGCCGACGCGCACCACTTCGGCATAAAAACTCACAAGATCGCCGACCGAAATCGGCTGCTTGAACAGAAACGAATTCACCGCGACCGTCGCGATGCGTCCGCGCGCCAGGCGCAACGCGGGAATGCTGCCGGCGATGTCGACCTGGGCCATCACCCAGCCACCGAAAATGTCGCCGGAAGGATTCATGTCGGACGGCATCGGCACCACCCGCAACACCGGCTCCTGGTCGGGCAACTTGACGGCTTCGTCGATCATGCTGGGATCTCCGGTCATGGGGTTGTTTCAACTCGATTGCGGCCGCTGCGCTTGGCATGATAGAGCGCCCCGTCGGCGCGCATCAGCACGGCATCGGCACTGGCATCCGCGGGGTCCAGGACCGAGATGCCGATGCTCACCGTCACGAGGATCTCCGTGCCGTGCTGCCGCAGCGGCGTACTGGCAACCTTGCTGCGCAGGCGCTCGGCAAAGACTTGCGCCGCGGCCTGGTCGGCGCCGGCCAGAATGATGGCGAATTCCTCGCCGCCGACGCGGCCGCCGGTATCGATCTTGCGCAAGGCCTCGCGCATCAGGGTGGCGAAATGCACCAGAACGGCATCGCCGGTCAGATGGCCGTATTCGTCGTTGACGCGCTTGAAGAAATCCAGATCGAGCATCAGCACTGCCGTGTGCAGGGCATCCAGGCGCTTGACGCGGGCCAGTTCCTCTTCGAGCCGGGCGAGGAAATGACGCCGGTTGGACAAGCCGGTCAGGGTATCGGTCGTCGCCAGTTCGCGCAATTCCGCTTCAAGACGCTTGCGCTCGGTGATATCGCGATTGCTGACGCGCCGTCCCTGGTCCTCGCCATCCAGACCGCGCACCGCATTGCAGGCATGGGCGATCCAGCGGATTTCGCCGTCGCGGCGGATGATGCGGAAATCCGCTTCGGCGAACTCCTTGCCCTCTCCGAGCAGATGGGTTTGCATCAGCGCCTGATCGTCAGGATGGACAATGCGCTCGAGCAGATCGGGAAACGCGATGAACTCGCTGCGGGAATAGCCGGAAATACGTTCGCAGGAAGGACTCATGTAAAGTATCTGGCGCTGCGGATTGATCCAGTAGACCCAGTCGTAGGTGTAGTCGGTCACGGTCCGCAACAGGGCTTCGCTTTGTATCAAGCGTTGTTCCAGCCTGGCCCGGCTGATCGCATAGCGAATCGCGCGGGTCAGGCTATCGTTGTCGAAGTCGCCCTTGACGAGGTAGTCCTGGGCGCCGGACTCCAGGGCCTGCAGCGCAAAACCGCCGTCGTCGTTGCCCGTCAGGACGATCAGCGGCACGATGCTTCTGGCCTGATGCAAATGCTGCACCGTATGCAGCCCGGCCGAATCGGGCAGGCTCAGATCGGCCAGCACCACATCATGCTGCCCTTGCTGGAGTTGCTGCTTGGCCTGGCCCAGATTGGTCACCCAGACCACCTCGTAATGCATGCCGGGCGACGCGCGCAAAGCCCGCTTCACCAGATTGGCGTCGGACGCTTCATCCTCGACCAGCAGTACCCGGCAATGCGGAACGTCAGACATCCCTGCTCAATCCTTCCTGGGCAGACGCGTGAGCACGAACCAGTAATCGCCCACCTGCCTGATGGCATCGATGAACTGTTCCATGTCCACCGGCTTGGTGATATAGCCGGCAGCGCCAAGATGATAGGAAGCAATGATGTCGCGTTCGACATCCGAAGTGGTCAGCACGACCACCGGGATGGCCTTGAGCGCTTCGTCCGCCTTGACCACCGCAAGGAACTCGCCGCCGTTCATGCGCGGCATGTTGAGATCCAGCAAAATCATGTCCGGCCGCGGCACACTTTGGTACTGCTCGCCCTGATGGCGCAAAAAGGCAAGCGCATCGATGCCATCGACAACATGGTGCAGCTTGCAATAGATCCGACCTTCCTGCAGCGCCGAGCGAACCAGGTGCGCATCCGCCGGCTCGTCTTCAACGAGCAGGATATCGAATGGTGCCGTGTTGTCGTGAATCATGATATTTCTCCATCGGGAAGTTCGAAGACCACTCTGGCGCCACCCTGGGACAGGTTTTCAATCCAGATTCTACCGTGGCGACTCTCGATAATCCGGCGGGCGATCGACAGGCCGATGCCCGTACCCGAATTGTCATCGACACGGATGCTGGCAGGGGCCAGCCGTTCAAAGATTTCAAAGACCCGTTCGCGGTACTCGCTGGCAATCCCAGGACCGTTGTCACTGACGCTATAACGGCTCGTGGCATCGATACGCTCGCCTTCGACGCGAATCACCGGGGTAACTTTCGGGTCGATCGGCCGGCCGTGGTGCAATGCATTTTCCAGCAATATGGCAAACAAATCGGTCAAACGCGCCCGATCCAATCTTGCCAGCGGCAGGCGCTGAATCTCGAGGCGCGCACCGACCGCCTTGATCTGGTCCGTCAGACGTTTTTCCACGGCCGAGCATGCGGCATTGGCGTCTTCCAGGCGCACTTCGCCGCGCGCTACGCCAGCCGCCAGATAGAGCTGAATGTCGCGCACCAGGCTGCGCAGATGGCCGGCATCGTGCTCCAGCGTCGTCAGGGCAAGCCGCGCTTCCTCATCTTCGCTCAGCACGGGTTGATTCGCCAGGCGGGTGCGCAAACGCTGGGCGTAACTCATGAGGCGACGCGTCGGTTCCATCAAATGATGCGCGGAGACCTCGGCAAAACGGGTGAGGTCGGCATTGGAGCGGCTGATCGCCCGATTCTTCTGCTGCAGTTCGACTTCCGCGCGCTGTTGTTCCCGCAGCCGGTTGCGTACCTCAAAAAACAGAATGGCCAGCGTGGCCAAACCGAGCACCCAGATTCCGCTCAACGGCAGGACATTTTTCACGAATTCATTCTTGGCATCTTTCAGGTAGGCATGCATCGGCACGGTCACATCGATGCCGCCGCGCACATCGCCGACCTTGTAGCCCTGGAAGGCATGGCATTTGAGGCAGCCCGTCTCGGTTTTGAGGGCGCCCATGAGGCGCAGCACCGGTTTTCCATCAATCTCGGTGAACTCTGAAATCTCAGTCACCCCCTGGGCGAACCGATGCAGGGCGGCTTCTTCCCAGGCGTCGGGCGCGTTGTTCGGGTTGATCAGCTTGAGGCTGGTGATTTTTCCCTGCACACCGAACAACTCGGCATATTCAGTCATGGTCTGACGCATGATGTAGGCGGGATTCATCAGGGTCAGCTTCCTGCCCGAGGGTGTCTCGATGTCGCGCTCGGGAATGTGGGCCAGTCCTGGATTGGGCTGGGTGCGCGCGTCGATCGGCACATACACGCCGCCGTGGCGCGTGGCCCACCGGCGGAAAGACAGATCCTTGTTGAAATGGATGTGCGCCTCTTTTCTCGCCAACTCCTCGGCATGCTCGAAGGCGTGATACCGATCCCAGGCCAGGATGCTGCCGATGATGGCCGTCCAGATCAGCATCGATGCAATCGTGATGCGATGCAACGCCTGATGACGTGTCATGATTTCCGCTCCTTCTCTCCGCTTTCGCTCAAGGGCATTTCGAAAATGAATGTGCTGCCCAGCCCTTCTCCTGCCGACTCCGCCCAAATGCGCCCGCCATGGTGCTCGACGATGCGCCGGCACAGAGCCAGACCCATGCCGGTTCCGGCGAAACGCTCGCGTGATTGAAGCCGGCTGAAGAACTGGAACAACCGGTCGATCTGAGATGGATCGATGCCGATGCCCTGGTCGCGCACGCTGACGCGCCAGACATCGCCCGCCACCTGCGAGTCCAGTTCGATATGCGGCGGCATATCCGGTTCGTGATAATGCGCCGCATTGCCAACCAGGTTCTGGAACAGCCGCGTCAATTCGTCGCGGCTGGCATAAACCCGCGGCCAAATGCCGCCGATTTCGATGCCGGCCTGCGCCTCGTCAAGGGCTGGCGCCAGAAAGTCGAGCGCCTCGTCAAGCGAAATGCGGCTCTCCATCCAGTCCTTTCCCTCGGTTTTGCGGCCAACGCGCGAGTACTCAAGCAGCGAGACGATCATCTGATCCATGCGCCGGGCGCCATCCAGGGCGAACGACAGGTTCTCGCGGTTGTTTTCGTCGAGCTGGTCCTGCAAGCCCTTTTGCAGCAGCTGCAGGTGGCCACTGACCATGCGCAGGGGCTGGCGCATGTCGTGCGAAACGCTGTAGGCGAATTGATCGAGGTCGGCGTTGGAGCGCAGCAAGGCTTCGGTCTTCGCCTGCATCTCGAGATTGCTCTGCTGCAACTGGCGATTGGTCAAGGCCAACTCGCGGGTTCTTTCTTCGACCTGCCGTTCCAGTTCGTTGCGCGCGCGCTGCAGCGCCTCAAGCTGGCTGTGGATGGTGCGTGACATGTGGTTCAGGGCACCGGAAAGCCGGCCGATTTCGTCCTGGCGATCGATATGGACCTCACTTGCGAAATCTCCGACGGCGATTTTTTCTGCCTGCTCCGACAAGGCAACCACCGGCTGTGAAATCAGTCGCGCCAGTAGGAAATTGATCAGAACCGCGATCACAACAAAGGTCAGGACAAAATTCAGCGCCACCTCGGCAACCGCCAACTTGACCTTGTCATCGACGACCTCGGTGCGAAAACCTAGTCGGATTACGCCGACATGGGTTTTTCGCGCATCGAACACCGGGATCGTCACATCGTAATACTCGTGTCCGTCAGTACGCGAGTACAACTGGGTCAGCGGCACCGGTGACGCCAGGCTGCGACGCATGGCGTCGTCCGCGGCGACATGACCGACCCGAGCTGCATCGGAATGAAAAACTTCCTTGCCGGTGGTGTCGGCGATGCTGGCATAGCGGATATAGGGATTGTTCTCGATCACCTGCTGAAGTTTCTTGTTCATGCCCGTCAGGCTCTCCAGCGGCAGGCCGAGGTTGAGCATTTCCGTCAGCACGCTGTTCAGGCTTTGACCCAGGCCGTAGCTGCCGGTGATCAGGGCCTCGGTGTAGTTCTTGCGGAAATTCATAATACTTACCGCAGAGCTGATCAGCAGGGACACCAGCAGGATGCTGATGGTGAGCAGGATGATTTTTCCGTTGAGCTTCATGAGTCTTATTTGACGATGTTCTCGCCCGCCATCTGCAGAATTTCCACGGGTATGTTTATGCCAAACTGCCGCGCTTTCGCCAGGTCGACCGCAAAGCCGTATTCCTTGGGCCACTCAGGCAGAATCTCGGTGACCTGTTTGCCCTGGAACAGATCACGGATCATGCGCGCAGCCTGTTTACCTATCGAGACATGCGACGGATAAACCACCGCAGTGGCTCCCCAGTGCGCCATTACGTCGTCCTTGACCATGCCGATCAGCGGCTTGCTGGCAGTCTTATAGACGACCTCCGAGAATGATCTGCGCGTACCCATTTGATCGACGGGCTTGATGAAGGCATCGACGCTGGCATCGATCGCTTTGACATGCTTTTCCGCCGCCGCTGCCATCTGTTGGTCACCCTGCTCCCCGGTCACCAGGGCGACTTTTCTCAGGATGATCTTGAATTGCTTGAATTCCGGGTCCAGCTCGATTAAATCCTGCAGCCAACGAATATAGCTGTGTGACTGCGGCATGTCGGCATAGATCAATCCGAAGGTTCGCGCCTGCGGCATGAGTTGTCTGATGAAGCGGAAGCGCGCCTTTATCGGTACGGGATAGCAGATGCCGGTAAAATTGGCGGCAGGCTTGCTAGTGAAGTCCTTAATCACGCCGATGCCGACAGGATCGGTCGGCGCAGCGAACACCACCGCTTGCCGCTTGTTGCCGTACAGCACGTTCTTCGCCGCGATGGTGGCGACGGTGCCCCCGACGAAAACGACATCGTAACGACGCCGGCCGAGTTCCTGACGCAGGATGTCCTCGCCGGTTTTCACGTCATTGCCGATAACCTGCAGGGTGATTTTCAGGTTTTTGTCCGCCGAATAGCCGTGGGTCTCAAGCGCCTTGGTCAAAGCGTCCCTGACTTCATCGTAGGGATTGCCCAGTTGCGAGTCGAGGATCAGCAGTTGGTAGATCCTGATTTCCTTGCCCGCATCTGTCCAACTTTGCGCCCAAGTCACTCCGGGCAGACCAGCCGTCAAGCACAGGCTGATCATCAGGGTGCGCAAGACCCGGTCCATGATTCAATCGCCCTTGGGCAGGCGTGCCAACGCGAACCAGTAGCGGCAGAGCTGGTGTATGGAGGAGAAAAACTCGTTCATGTCGGCCGGCTTGGTGATGTAGCCGGCGGCTCCGAGTTGAAAAGCCTGGGAGATATCCCGTTCCACCGCCGACGTGCTCAACACCACCACCGGGATTGCCACGAAACGGACATCGGCCTTGACCGCCGCCAGGAACTCGCGTCCGTTCATGCGCGGCATGTTGAGGTCAAGCAGGATCAGGTCCGGCAAACCGGGACTGCGCTCGGACTCGACCTGCCGCCGCAGGAACTCCAGGGCTTCAAAACCGTCGACCACATGCTGCAGGCTGCAGTCGACCTCGCCCTCTTTGAGGGCCTGACGCACCAGATGAACATCCGCGGATTCGTCTTCGACGAGCAGAATCTGGAAAGGATCGGATCGGCTTCTCATTGCGTCGTTTGATCGAGCCGGCCGCGCGAGCCCGCTACCCGCTGCCATCGCCGGTATTGCAAAATGCTGGCAGACCTCATGCGACGACCTCCGGCAAGCGCCTTAACCATGCAGCCACCGGTTCCGGCCGGCCGTAGAGGTAGCCTTGGTGGATGACCTTGCCGCGGGCGTTGAGAAATTCGGCCTGGGCCTCCGTTTCCACGCCTTCTGCAACCACGCGCAAATGCAGATGAGCGGCAACGGCGAGGATGGCTTCCACCAGGGCGGCATCGTTCGGGTCAGTGGGCGCATCCTGGATGAAGCTCTTGTCGATCTTGAGTTCCTGGATCGGCAGGCGCTTGAGGTAGGCGAGACTGGAGTAGCCGGTGCCAAAATCGTCCATGGAAAAATGTATGCCGAGTGAGGTCAGCGCCATCATCTTGCCAACCACATCGGCGAAGTCACCGATTACCAGGCCTTCGGTGACTTCCAGCACCAGATGATTGGGATCGGCCCCGCTGACGGCCAGCAAGCGCTTCACTTCGGCCACAAAATCCTCTTTCTGGAAATGCCGCGGGCTCACGTTCACCGATATGCGCAAGCTGCTTCCCATGCCATCCAGACGCGCCAGCAGCCGGCAGACTTCAGTCAGCATCCAGCGATCGACGGCAACAATGAGATCGCTGGCTTCCGCCAGGGGGATGAACATGCCGGGGGGGACCAGTCCACGCTCGGCATGCTGCCAGCGCACCAGCGCCTCGGCACCAACCTGCCGTCCTCCAGGCGCCACCTGCGGCTGCAGGTAGAGGCGCAACTGGTTTTGTTCCACCGCCTGGCGCAATTCGCGCTCGATTTGATAGCGCTCTCTCACCTTTTCGCCCATGTCCGCTTCGAAGAACAAGGCACAACCGCCGCCGCCGACCTTGGCCTGGTGCATCGCCATGTCTGCCTGACGCAGAACATCGGAGGCGCCTTCCTGCAACGAGTCGGGGAACAGGGTAATGCCGATGCTGGCATCCAGAGGGAACAGTTCGCCATCCAGGCGGATTTCCTCGCGCAACGCGGTCCGAAATTTTTCGGCGATCGCCAGCGCATCGCGCCCGGCCATGTCGCGAGCCACGGCAAGACGCGGCAGCAGCAGCGCAAACTCGTCCGAGTCGAGCCGCGCCAGCAAGTCATTGGGATCAAGCAACCGGTTGAGGCGCTCCGCAACGGTTTTGAGCAGGGCATCGCCGAGACCCAGGCCGCGTGCCTCGTTAATGTCCTTGAAACGATCCAGGTCGAGCAGCAAGACGCTGGCATAGCGCGCTTCGCGCTGGGCAGCCGCCAGGGTCTGCTCCAACTGGCGCAGGAACAGCGCACGATTCGCCAGGCCGGTCAGCGCATCACGCCAGGAAAGCCGCTCGGCCTTGTCCTGGGCCTGACGGATTTCGCTGAGATCGGCAAATACCGCAATGTACTGGCTCACCTGTCCCGCAGAATCGACGACGCTGCTGACGGTTTGCCACTCGGGGAATACATCGCCGTTCTTGCGCCGATTCCACACTTCTCCGGCCCACTCACCGTCGGTCAGCAACTTGCGCCACATTTCCGCATGAAAGGCCTTGTCGTGGCGGTCCGAATTGAGAAAGCGCGGATTCCTGCCGAGCACTTCCGCCTCGCTGTATCCCGTGATGCGGCAAAAGGCCGGATTCACGGCAATGATGTTGGCATGGGCGTCGGTCACCATGATCGCTTCGCCAGTCGTCTCGAAGACGCGCGATGCCAGCTCCAGGCGCTGTTCCAGCTTGGCCCGGCTCAACGCGTAACGGATCGCGCGGGCCAGGCTGTCGCCATCAAAACTGCCCTTCACCAGGTAGTCCTGCGCACCGGCTTCCAGTGTCTGCAGGGCAAAACCGGTATCGTCGCGCCCGGTCAGCACAATCAGCGGCAAGGCGCCGGCCGCCTGGCGCCCGGCAGTCACCGTCGCCAAGCCGCTCGAGTCGGGCAGGGACAAGTCCAGAAGCAGCAATTCAGGCGGGTTCTCAATCAGTTGCTGACGCGCTTCAGCGAGGTTGCCGACCCAGGTGATGTCGAAACGCAGATCACGCACGGAATGCAAAATCTGGCGCACCAGATTTGCATCGCCGGGTTCATCTTCGACCAGCAATATTCGACAGGAAGTCGAGGGATTCATGTCTGATTCGGCCTGCCTGAGGCAGCGGATTTAGAGCCTATCCGTGAACGGAAAAAGCCTTTAATCGGGTTCTAATATAGGCGCAAAAGAAAAGCATGGATATACCTTGAAAAAGGTATCGGGGAATACCCAGAAACCCGTAGTCGCTATAAGACGCTCGTCTTGGATTTGCTCCTCATTGCCTGCAGGATGAGGCTCATGCGCTGTTGCTGTTGTGTTTCGGCAGCGGCCGCGACGGCATGCCAATCTACTACCAGTCGCTCAAGATCGTCAGACGGAGACTGGCCCCTGTGGAATTTTTGCTGAAGCATTTGCAAATGCCGGTTGCGGCGCAACGCCTCGGTCGCGCCATCGGCGCCCAATCCGAGCGCCAGTTCGAGATCGAGCAGCAGGGTCTCGCGCAGCTTGCATCCCTCTGCCAGGCTGCTTGCCGTGGCACGGGACGCGGCAGCCAAACGACGCGCCAGAGGCTGCTCAAACTTGGCCGGCAAACGCGGCAGGGCTTGCCATTGGGACTGGGCAGCGCTCATGAGTTCGGCAATCGACTCGGCGACAGCGCCTCCCGCCGCCAGACTTTCGACCTGCTCGATCAAGGCAGTTTTCTGCGCGAGCAAACGCAAAGGCGCTTCCCGCTTGCTGATTTGCAGAGATTCGAGATGTGCTTCGGCGCTTTGCAGAAGCTGATTCGCCTTGGCTGGCATGGCCCCGGCCTGAGCCTCGCGCCAGGCGCTGCGAAAATCGGCGATGCGTTGCCGGACCTGGGTTTCATCCTGAATGTTGTGCGCTTCCTGCAATTCCGTCAGCTTCAGCTGCGCTGCTTCTCTCAAATGCGCCCGTTGCGCAGTCTGCTGGACTTTCTCCTCCTCGCGCCGGGCGAAAACCGCGTCGCATGCGCTGCGGAAGCGCTTCCAGAGTTTCTCCTGCTCCGCTCGCGCGAGCCGGACACTGCCTGCTTCTTCGCGCCAACGTTGCTGCAGCTTCTTGATGCCCTCGATTGCCTGGCGCAACCGCCCTTCCTGGGACAAGGCCTGGGCTGCGCCGATCAGTGCTTCGCAGCGCTCGCTTTCCGCACGCCGCGCCGCGTCGAGGTGGATATCCAGGCCGGCCAGCAGCTTCTCGAAACGCTTCTGCAAGCTGCGTCGTTCGCGCCCCCCAGGTGCAGAAAGGGCACGCCAGGCATCGCAGATTTCCTGCCGCACGGTCTGGATCAGCTTCATGTCGGCGTGCTCCCAGACGACCTGCGCCTGCCATTCCTCCCATTTGCGGCACAAGGCTTCCCTGGCCTGGCGCGCAGCCTGCAGCTTGGCCGCCAATTCGGCACGGTGCGCTGCGACCGGGGCATAGGCCTTCTCGACGAGGGTATCGAACTGCTGCCACAACGCCTTGTTCGAGACCGCGTGCGCATCCAGGCTTTTCCAATCCTGACGCAGCTTGGCGATCGCTTGCGCCAGGGCAGCGACATCAGCATGGCCCTGGGCTAA
Organism: Betaproteobacteria bacterium; assembly: GCA_016234745.1. Lineage (GTDB taxonomy): Bacteria > Pseudomonadota > Gammaproteobacteria > Burkholderiales > Rhodocyclaceae > JACRAR01. Next base: position 75,735 of record JACRAR010000064.1, read on the forward strand.
CTGCTCGGCTTGAAGAATCAGCTGCTGCCGCGCCTGGTCGTTGCCCCAGCGCGCCCAGCCACGCAGCTTCAGCAGATCGGCGCGAATCCGGACCAGCCGCTGTACCTGGCCATGCGGCAAAGCGGCGGCAGACTCCAGCTTGGCGATTTCCGCATCAAGCTTGCTTGCTTCCGCCAGATGGCCTTGTTCGATAACTTCACTCAGGCGGTCGATGAGTTGCGCCGAAACCGCATGGTCGCGAACCGGACGCACTCGCACCGGCACTATCGGTGCAACGACTGCGGCAACCGGCTTGACCTGCTTCCTCAGGCAAGTCTCCCAGCGTGTTTGCAGATCCACCCGCTGTTGCTGATTTTCCGGCTTGGCCAAGGCTTCCCACGCAGTAATTTCCGCCGCGCCGATCACCTGCCCGTGTTCGAGGCTTGCAAGAAAATCCGCGCAGTTGTTCAAGCGCTGCAGATCTTCAGCCGCAAAGGTCAGACGAGCTTCGACCTGTCCAAGCAATTGCGCCAGGGTCGCTGCTTCCTTGTGCTTCAACAACCATTCCGGACCAGCCGCGGGGTTCTCGGTCAATTCGCACCAGCGCTGGCGCAGTTGCAACAAGCGCTCTGCGGACAATCCTGCGGGCTGCTCCAGATCCGCCGCCAGGACCTGTGCCGCCACGTGGCGCGCATGCAGCATCTGCAGATGACGCGATTGTTCCTGCACACGCGCCCTGAACTGCGCCATGAGTTCCTTGCAGCGTTCCGGCACATTCCCGGCAAGTTGCTGAAACTCCCTTTCGAGATCGACCAGGCGTGTCGCCGCAACCGGATTTTCCGCCAGCAACGTGTCCAACTCGCGTTCCAGGATTGCCGCCCGCGCTGCACTGGCGCTTTCCATTTGTCGCTGCTGCAGCAGCGTCGCGCAATGCCGGTAGACGCCCTTGTCCTTGTCGCGGCTTGCCTGTGCCACGCGCTCCAGGAGAGTGCCGGAAACCAGGCGGCGTGCCGCACCGAGGCGGACTTCGGCGAGACGGGCTTGCAGCGCCACTACCGCCAGACATTCCTCATCGGTCAATTCGGCCAGCCAGGACAAGGCACTTGGCTTGTCGCTGAGCTGCATGATGGCGTGGCTGCGCACCCTTGCCGAATCCTCAGGCAACGGCGCTTGCCGCGTATGCGCCAGGGTCTCACCCAACGCTTGCGCCAGGCGCTCCGCTTCTTCCGCGTTGGCGGCCTGGGCCAGGCGCTGCCTGATCTGCTGCGGATCGGCGACGATCGCTTTGCTTTGCGGCTGAGCGCGTTCTGCCGCGGCGGCGGGCCGGCCCGGTGCTTCACTGCGCAGTATCTTGTTCAACCAGGTCAACGGATTCTTTCACTTGCGAAATGTGGAAATGTGGCTTTGATCAATGTTTCTCCGGGCGTCGATCATATCACGCGCCTCAGCACCCACAGAGCGCTGCAGACCGCAGCGCTGACCCGGCGTTGATCTCGGTCAACGCGGCCCGCAACCCTGCGGTTGGTATAATTGGCATGGTTTGCCATGGATGTTTAATCGATTCCCTAATGTTGAGGGAAAGCCCGCCATGAATAGAAATTCTGCTGTCGTGATGGTTTTGGCCATGCTGGTCTGCGCCGGCTGCGGCGACCGTCCGGTGTATCGCGATGAGGCTTTCAAGGAAAATTCGCCGTTCCGGCGCAATCTCTCCGTGACTGCGGAAAAAGCCTGCGAAGCCGCGCAGCTCGCCATGCTCAGCCAGGCCTACCGGATCAGTTATCACGAAGCCACCGAGATCCGCGGCCAGAAGGATTTCCAGCCCAATGACGACAGCAGCGTCACGATCGACCTGGATGTCATCTGCAAGAATGTGCCCGCCGGTTCGATCATTTTCGCCAATGCGGTGCAAACCAAGTACGAATTGAAGAAGAGTAGTCAGACCACCAGTGTCGGCATTTCCTCGCTGGGATCGCTGTCTCTGCCCTGGGGCAAGAGCGCCGAGAATCTTGTCAAGGTCGGCGGAGAAACCATCGCCGACGAGGATTATTACGCGCGCTTTTTCACCCTGGTCAAGAATATCCTGGAGCCACCCCAGAAAAAGAAATAGGGGTGCGGCAGGACTCGTCCTGCTCCTGCATCATTTTCCCGCTCACTTGTTTCTCAATTGAACCTCAATTGAAACCCTTATCCCGGAGGCGATTGTGCCCAGCTTGCTCCCCACAGTAGATCCAGATGGCCTGCTCGAGTATTCGGTGGTGTACACCGACCGCGCGCTCAATCATATGTCCAAGGCCTTTCAGGAGGTGATGAAAGATATTTCCCGCACCCTGAAAAAAGTCTACCAGGCCAAATCCGTCGTGGTAGTGCCGGGCAGCGGCACATTCGGCATGGAGGCGGTCGCGCGTCAATTCGCCACCGGCAAGAAATGCCTGGTGATTCGCAACGGCTGGTTCAGTTATCGCTGGAGCCAGATTCTCGAAACCGGCAATATTCCATCCGCATTGACGGTACTCAAGGCGCGCCGCATTGCTGAAGCGCCGCAGTCAGCCTTTGCCCCTGCACCAATCGAGGAAGCCGTGGCGCTGATCAAGGCGAGCCGGCCCGATCTGGTGTTTGCCCCGCATGTCGAAACCGCATCCGGCATCATGCTGCCGGACAGCTATGTGCGCGCCTTGGGCGAAGCCACGCATGAGGTCGGCGGCATGCTCGTGCTCGATTGCATCGCTTCGGGGGCGGTCTGGGTGGACATGGTTGCGAATCATGTCGACGTGCTCATCAGCGCGCCGCAAAAAGGCTGGAGCGGTTCGCCCTGTTGCGCCTTGGTGATGCTGGGCGCACAGGCGCGCGAAAAAATCGATGCCACGACCAGCACCAGCTTTGCCTGCGACTTGAAGAAATGGCTGCAGATCATGGAAGCCTACGAAAACGGCGGTCATGCCTACCATGCGACGCCACCAACCGACGGACTGAGGAGTTTTCACGCGACGATGCGCGAAACCGAGCAATATGGTTTCGAAAAAGCCCGCACCCAGCAACTTGAGCTGGGCCGACGGGTACGTGCGCTCCTGGCCCAACGCGGCTTCAAGAGCGTGGCGGCAGCGGGATTCGAGGCGCCCGGCGTGGTGGTCAGCTACACCCAGGACGATGGCATACGCACCGGCAGGAAATTCGCCGAAGTCGGCCTGCAGACCGCAGCCGGCGTGCCTTTGCAATGCGATGAGCCGAGCGACTTCCAGACTTTCCGGATCGGGCTGTTCGGCCTGGACAAGCTCAAGGACATCGAGCGCACGGTAGGTCATCTGTCACGCGCACTCGACCAGATTCTTTGATTCAACCCCAGCTTCAACTATTGATACAACCATTGTCAGGAGATTCACTCATGGCCAAGCCATACGCCAATCCGCTGCTCGCAGTACCTTCCCGTCCCCTGCCCCGCATCGTCGCCATCATCGGCGCCGGCACCATCGGTCCGGACATTGGCTATTATCTCAAGAGCGCCCTCCCCGATATCAAGCTCTACCTCGTCGATGTGGCGCAGGAAGCGGTCGACCGCGCTGTGCAGCGCTGCCACGACTACGCCAAGAAGGCCGTGGCCAAGGGCAAGCTCAGCGAAGATGAAGCGGGAAAGATCACCCGCAATATCATTGGCACCCTGAATTACCCGGATATCGCCGACGCCGACTGGGTGCTCGAAGCGGCCACGGAAAACATCGGCCTGAAGCGCAAGATTTTTGCGCAGATCGAAGCGATCGTGCGGCCGGATGCCTTGATCACTTCCAACACCAGTTCCCTGCCGGCCGCGGAAATTTTTTCCCAGCTCAAGCACAAGCAGCGCGCCACCGTGACGCATTTCTTCGCGCCAGCCTGGCGCAACCCGGTGGTCGAAGTGATCCGCTGGCAGCAGACCGACCCGGCCGTGATCGAATACCTGCGCTGGGTGTTCTGCGTCACCGGCAAGATCCCGCTGATCACCGCCGACGTCGCCTGCTTCATGCTCGACCGGATTTTCGACAACTGGTGCAACGAAGCCGCGATGCTGCTGGACAAGGCCACCGCAAGCGAGGTCGATAGCGTCGCCAACGAGTTCGTCCATGCCGGTCCGTTCTTCGTCCTCAACCTCGCCCACGGCAACCCGATCATCACCGAGACCAATACCCTGCAAGCCGATCTCGAGGGCGAGCACTATCGTCCGGCGACCATCTTCCGCTCAGTCAACACCTGGGTCACGGTGCCGCCGGGCAAGCGTGTCGAGGTCGATGCGAAAACCACCCAAGCCGTGCGCGAGCGCCTGATGGGAATCCTCTTCTCGCAAGGCGTGGACATCGTCGATCGCCACATCGGCGAGCCGGCCGACCTCGACCTGGGCTGCCGCCAGGCACTCGCTCTGAAAAAGGGACCGCTCGACCTGATGCGCGACCTCGGTGAAAAAGTGACCGGCAACGCGCTGCTGCGCCTGGGCAAGGAACGCCCGGGCATGCCGATGCCAAAGCGCCCCTTCGCGGCTTACCAGGATTTCCTGCGCCACTTGCTGGTCGATGACGTGGATGGGGTCAAGGTAATCACGCTGCGCCGCCCCGAAGCCCTGAATGCACTGCATGACGAAATGACCGACGAGATTCTCTCGGTGATCAGGAAGCACGAGAAAGACCCCCAGGTCAAAGGTTTCGTCATCGTCGGCTACGGCACGAAGGCTTTCTGCGCCGGCGCCGACATCGGCCGCTTCCCGCGCATGCTCGGCGATGCCCCGGCCGCGGCGCAATACTCGCGCGACTGCTCGCGCCTGCTGGTGCACCTCGACAAGATGCAGAAGCCCGTGGTGGCCGCCCTGAACGGCATGGCGTTGGGCGGCGGCTTTGAACTGGCGATGCGTTGCCACGGCATCGTCGCCCTCAGGAATGCCTGGATGCAGTTGCCCGAAATCACGCTCGGCATCGTGCCGGGCATCGGCGCGATGGTGGTGCCGTATCGCCGCTGGCCGCAAGCGGCCAGCGTGTTTCACGGCATGCTGCGCCAGGCCGACCGGCTCAAGGCGGCGCGCGCGCATGAGCTGGGCGTAGTGGATGCGCTGGCCGATGACTATGCCGGCCTCATCAAGACGGCCGTGGCGCGCGTCGCAGCCCTCTCCAGCGGCTTCCGCTGCATTCCGGACGGCGCGATCGAACTGGCCCCGCTGTCGGCCATCGAGCCCAAGGCCGGCAGCGGGCAGACGCTCAGCGCCGAAGTTATCGGCATCATGGAGAAGGCGATCCGTGCAGCAGCAGCCGCGCCAAGTTTCGCCGCAGCACTGGAAATTGGTTATAGTGCCTTCGGTGATAGCGCCTGTACCGCCGGAGCACGTGAAGGCATCTCCGCGTTCCAGGAAAAGCGCAAACCGGATTTCAGCAAAACGCCTTGAGCCAGAAACGCTACCCAAAAACGTGATCCAAGTGAGGAACGATGACAAATAAATTTATCCGTGCGACCTGGACTGTTCCGCTCACACTCTGTGCAGTTCTATTGCTGGGCGCCTGTAGCAACTTCAGCCTCTGGCCGTTCGGCAGGGAAGAAATACGGGAGCGTCCGCGCACGCCGACCAACGCCAGCGATTATCAATGCGCCAACAGCAAGCGCTTTTATCTGCGCATGCTGGACAATGGCGGCGCGGCCTGGATCATCTTTCCCGACCGGGAGGTCCGCCTGGACAAGGTGGCGGGTTCCGGCCATCGCTACAGCAATGGCATTGCCGTGCTGACGCTCAACGGCAGTGAAGCGACGCTCGAGGACGGCCCGGCGAACGTCTTTACCGGTTGCAAAAAAACGGAAAAATAAGCGGACGGAGCCTGACGCACATGATCGTGCTTAACTTGAGTTGCAGCAACAGCCACAGTTTCGAAGGATGGTTCGCTTCGCTCGAGGAGTTTCAGCGCCAGGCCGTCGCGCAGCAAGTGACCTGCCCGCATTGCAATGACGTCAACATCACCAAGCTGCCGGCTGGATCACATGTGCGGCGGGCTGTCATGGAAAAATCTGCAGTGCCGGCCAGCATCAGCGACGAGGCCAAAGTCCTGGCCGCCCTCGAGCAGCTGCTCAACAACAGCGACAACGTCGGTGCGAGCTTCCCCGAGGAAGCCCGCAAAATCCACTACGAGGAAACCCCCGCGCGCAACATCCACGGCACCGCCTCGGTGGCGGAAGTGCGTTCCCTGCTGGAAGAAGATATCGGCGTGATTCCTTTGCCGTTGCGGCCGAGGAAGGGCATGCACTAGACCGACTCTGAATCTGGGGTACTAGCACGCCCTTCCCTGCCCGAGTTTCGCTACTCCTCCTTAGCTCCGGCATCCCCGCCACCAGCGAGCTGCTGGTAATGCTCATAGCGGTCTTCGACCTGCTTCTGGATCACCGCCAGCTTTTCAGCAGAGTCCTTGCTGTTGAGCACCTCGCGGAAGCGGGTCTCGGTTGAGGCGAACTCCTTGTAGGCAATCGACGGTTTTTTCGAGTCCATCTGCATCGGGTTCTTGCCCTGCTCGGCGAGGCGCGGATCGAACCGGAACAAGGGCCAGTGGCCCGAATCCACGGCGAGCTGCTGCTGGTTGATGTTGTTGGACAGATCAAAGCCCTGCTCGCGGCACGGACTGTAGGCGATGATCAGCGACGGGCCATCGTAGGCCTCTGCTTCCAGGAACACCTTGAGCGTATGCACGTCCTTGGCGCCGAACGCAACGCGGGCGACATACACATTGCCGTAGGTCATGGCCATCTGTGCCAGATCCTTCTTGCCCGTGGTCTTGCCATTGGCGGCGAACTTGGCGACGGCGCCGAACGGCGTGGATTTGGACGCCTGGCCGCCGGTATTCGAATAGACCTCGGTATCCAGCACCAGGATATTCACATTGCGTCCCGAAGCGATCACGTGATCAAGGCCGGAGAAGCCGATGTCGTAAGCCCAGCCATCGCCGCCGATGATCCAGACGCTGCGCTTCACCAGCGCATCGGCCAGGCTTTCCAGTTCGCGTGCCTGCGGCGAGGACAGGCCCGCCAGGAGACGCCGGAGCTCAAGGACGCGCTCGCGCTGCTGCTGAATGCCGGCTTCGCTGGTCTGGTCGGCCGTCAGAAGGGCTTCGGACAAATCGCCACCGAGGTCATCGGCAAGACGCAGAACCAGCTCGCGCGCATATTCCTGCTGCTTGTCGATGCTGATGCGGAAGCCCAGGCCGAACTCGGCGTTGTCCTCGAACAATGAATTCGACCAGGCCGGGCCGCGTCCCTCGGCGTTGGTGGTCCAGGGCGTCGAGGGCAGGTTGCCGCCGTAGATCGACGAGCAGCCGGTGGCATTCGCCACCACCATGCGATCGCCGAACAGCTGGGTGGCCAGTTTGATGTAGGGGGTCTCGCCGCAACCCACGCAGGCGCCGGAGAACTCGAACAGGGGCTGCATCAGCATGGCGCCCTTCATGGTGCTGAGCTTGATTTTCTCGCGATCGTATTCCGGCAGCTTGAGGAAGAAATCCCAGTTTTCCTTCTCCTGCTGCTTGAGCGGAGCGATCGGCATCATCATCAAGGCCTTGCGGCTCGGATCCTTCTTGTCGGCAGCCGGGCAGATCTCAGCGCACAAGTTGCAACCGGTGCAATCCTCCGGCGAGACTTGATAGGAAATATGGTAACCGGCTTCCATTTCCTTGCCCTTGATCGGGACATGCTTGAAAGTCGCCGGAGCGGATTCGGTCAGATTGGCGGGGAAGGCCTTGGAGCGGATCGCCGCATGCGGGCAGACAAACGGGCACTTGCCGCAATGGATGCAGAGCTCCTCGTCCCACACCGGGATTTCCAGCGCCAAGTTGCGCTTCTCGTACTGGGTCGTGCCTGACGGGAAGGTGCCATCCTTGGGGAAGAAGGAGACCGGAATGGTATCGCCGCGGCAACCGATGATCTCGCCGGTCACCTGGCAGACGAACGCCGGTACATCCTCTGCCACTGCCGCAAGTTTTTCGAAAGTGCTGGTGGCTGTCGCCGGAATGCTGACCTGGTGCAGGTTGGCCAGTGCCTCGTCGATCGCCAGATAGTTCTTCTCGATGATTTCCCGGCCGGACTTGCCATAAGTCTTGAGCACCGCGCTCTTGATCGAATCGATGGCATCTTGGCGCGGAATGACGTTGGAAATCGCAAAGAAGCAGGTCTGCATCACGGTATTGGTGCGGTTGCCCATGCCGGCCTTGTGGGCCACGGCGTAGGCATCGATGCTGTAGAACTTGATCTGCTTGTCGATGATCTGCTGCTGCATGCGGCGCGGCAGGGTATCCCAGACCTTGTCGGCAGGCGCCGTCGAATTCAGCAGGAATACGGCGCCTTTGGCCGCCACATCGAGAATGTCGTAGCGTTCGAGGAATACCGGCAGGTGGCAGGCGACGAAGTCGGCCTGGTTGTTGCCGATAAGGTAGGAGGAACGAATCGGCTGGTGGCCGAAGCGCAAATGGGAAATGGTCATTGCGCCGGCTTTCTTCGAGTCGTACACGAAATAGCCCTGGCAATGCTGATCCGTTTCCTCGCCGATGATCTTGATGGAATTCTTGTTGGCGGAAACCGTGCCGTCCGAGCCGAGGCCGTAGAACATGGCGCGCACCACGCCTTGCGCGGCATCGACCGTGAAGCTGTCGTCCCACTCCAGGCTGGTGTGCGACAAGTCGTCGTTGATGCCGACGGTGAATTGATTCTTGGGTTCCGGCTTGGCCAGTTCGTCGAACACGGCCTTGATCATGCCCGGCGCGAATTCCTTGGAAGACAAGCCATAGCGCCCGCCGATCACGCGCGGCATGCCGGCAAAACGCGATCTACCCGTGCTGAAGGACTCGGCAACGGCGACCAGGATGTCCTTGTAGAGCGGCTCGCCATCGGCGCCGGGCTCCTTGTTGCGGTCGAGCACGGCAATCTTCTTGACCGTGGCGGGCAGAGCGGCGAGCAAGGTTTCGGGAGCAAACGGCCGGAACAGGCGAACCTTCAGCACGCCGAGCTTCTCGCCGCGCGCATTCAGATGTTCGACCACTTCCTCGGTGGCGGTGGCGCCCGAGCCCATGATCACGATGACGCGGTCGGCATCGGCTGCGCCATGGTACTCATACAGGCGATACTGGCGCCCGGTGAGGGAAGCGAACTTGTCCATCTCCTCCTGCATGATGCCGGGCATCGCCGCATAGTAGGGATTGATGGTTTCGCGCATCTGGAAGAAGACGTCCGGATTCTGCGAGGTGCCGCGCACGACCGGCTTGTCCGGCGACAATGCGCGCGCCCGGTGCTCCTGCACCAGTTCGTCGGAAATCATGGTGCGCACCACCTGGTGGCCGACCCGCTCGATCTTGGCGACTTCATGGGAAGTGCGGAAGCCGTCGAAAAAATGCATCACCGGCAAGCGTCCGCGCAAGGTGGCGGCCTGGGCGATCAGCGCGAAATCCTGAGCCTCCTGCACCGAGTTGGAACACAGCATGGCCCAGCCCGTGGAACGCGCCGCCATGACGTCGGAATGGTCGCCAAAAATCGACAGCGCATGCGTGGCCACGGTGCGGGCGGCAATATGGAAGACTGTCGCTGTCAGTTCCCCGGCAATCTTGAACATGTTGGGGATCATCAGCAGCAGGCCTTGCGACGACGTGAAGGTGGTTGACAAGGCGCCGGTTTGCAAGGCACCGTGGATCGCGCCGGCGGCACCGCCTTCGTGCTGCATTTCGATGACCGCAGGTACAGTGCCCCAGATATTCTTGACGCCGTGAGCCGACCACTGGTCGCACAACTCGCCCATCGGCGAGGAGGGCGTGATCGGATAGATGGCAATCACTTCATTGGTCAGATGCGCGACGTAGGCCGCAGCCTCGTTGCCGTCCACCGTCACGATGTGGGGATGATGATGCTTGTCATCGGCATGAACGCCGGGTGTGGCTTGGGATTTGTTCTTCGCCTCAACAACGGCACTACCGCCTGCGCGTGGATGCAGCATGTTCAAAGCTCCTTGAGTATAGTGGGCCTGCTCGACTGCGCCGGATTATTGGGGTGGGCCAAATCCAGAACCGAAGCACTGCCAGATAATGAAGCCGGGGTAATGGCTTCACGAATACTTCGGATGTAACCAATCAACCGAACCAAGCTGGGGTTGATGTGATAATAACAAAATATCAACAATTATTGCACCGCCGCAAAAGGAAAATTGCGATCTCTTGATCCGCGACAATTTTTTCCCTCCCCTCGGCCAAAAAAACTGTGACTGAAGGCGCTCCCCTTGCCCGTTTCATTGCCAGTCATCGACCTGTACTGGTGCTGACCGGCGCCGGTTGCAGCACCGATTCGGGGATTCCGGATTACCGCGACGAAAGCGGTCAATGGCGGCGGCGCCAACCGGTCACGCACCAGGAATTCCTGGCCGCGCCAGTCGTGCGCCAGCGCTACTGGGCGCGCAGCATGGTCGGCTGGCCGAAATTCCAGCACGCCGCGCCGAATCTGGCGCACCGGATCCTGGCCGACCTGGAGCAGGCGGGCTATGTCGGTTGCCTGGTCACCCAGAATGTCGATGGCCTGCATCAGGAGGCCGGCCAGGACAAGCTCATCGAGATCCATGGCAACATCGGCCAGGTGGTCTGCATGGCCTGCGGTGAGCAAAGCGCCCGCGCGCGCTTGCAGCAACGGCTGGAGGAACTCAATCCACGCTTCCGTGGGCTGGCGGCGCCCCTGGCGCCGGACGGTGACGCCGATTTCCTGCCGGAGGACCTTTCAGGCTTTGCCATCCCCGGCTGCGAGCACTGCGGCGGCGTACTGAAACCGGATGTGGTGTTTTTCGGCGACAACATTCCGCGCCCCCGCGTTGCCGCCGCCATGGCAGCGCTCGAGCAGGCCGCAGCGTTGCTGGTGGTCGGCTCATCGCTCATGGTGTATTCCGGCTTTCGTTTCTGCCAGCAGGCCAAAGCCCTCGGCAAACCGATTGCCGTCGTCAATCGCGGCGTCACCCGCGCCGACCACCTGCTTGACCTGAAGTTGGAGCACTCCTGTGCAGAAATATTGGCGGCAACGTCGGCGGCCCTGACTCTGACAGGCCCCTGTCAGCTTTGCTGATCGGTTATTGGCGAACCTGCGCAGACTTCGCAGCAAGGCCTTCGGTGCGCGCAATCGCGGCAGCCATCTCAGTGTGCATCTGCGTGCCAGGCTTGAGCAGCGCCAGTAAAGGGCGCCAGAAGCCCAGCGCCACATCGTAGTTTCCTTGCTCGTATTCGGCGCTGCCCGCCAGTTCCAGCGCCTTGGGATGTTCCGGATTCAGCGCCAGCGCCCGGTCAATGAGTTGGCGCGGCTTGCCGGCCAGCTTGCCATGTTGCGTCATGCCCAGTGCATCGGCATATTCGCACCATACCGCCGGGTCTTTCACCACTTTCGAAGGCAGCGCCAGAGCCTTCTCATAGGCCTGCGCCGCCTCGGCGTAGCGTTCCGCCTCGGCCAGACGGCGCGCCGCGAACACCAATTCCCTGGCATCACGCGGCTGCTTCTCGAAATAGCGGCCCAGGCGTTGCAGCAAGGCTTCCGTCTCGCCGGTCGAGTCCGCGCTGCCGCCATCCCAATAGACTGCCAGCAGGGATGCGCCAACGGTCAAGGCGACCACCGCCAACACTGCAGGACGTTTCCACCAATTCATCAATCGAGGTTCCCGATAGAAAAAAGGCGGCCCCACGGGCCGCCTTATATTATGTACTCGCTCAGCTCAGCTTTACTTCGCCGCCAAACCGCGCTTGGCAGCGGTTGCATCCTCAAGCATCTTGATAGCTTCCTGCGAAATGGCCATCGACTTGTTGAGCGAGTCGACCGCTGCTTCCGGATTATGGAAAGCCGCACCGTTGGAAGCTGTCCACCATTCCCAATTGATCTGGGCTTCGTAGTGCTTCTCGCGCACCGGGTTAAGCACCGAATCGTCGACACCGGCGCCTTTCGCTTCCTCGAACTTGTCCACCATGCGGGTCAGCCAGAATTCGGCCTTGCGCGCCTTGCCCTGGTAGCGCGCGCTGAGGGAATCCATCACATACGTCGCCTGGCGCTCGCTCCAATCGCCGTGGCAGTTCAGGCAGGTCTCCTTGACGTAATTGCGCGGGCTGGTTTGCCAATGCGAAGTGTAGGTCTTGCCGGTCTTCTTGTCCTTGACCTTGGGCATGTGGCACTGATGGCATTCGACGCCGGCCTTCTGGTGCTTGGAGTTGTAGTAGTTCTCCACGTCCGGATGCTGTCCTTTCCACAACATGGCGCCGGTAATGGCATGTTTGAAGTCGCGGAACTTGAGGTCGGAATAGTGCTTGGCGATCTGAGTCACATCCTTGAACGGGAAGTGATTGGTGCGCTGGTCGCCCATGCCGATTGCCTTGCCGTTCTCCAGATCGGTACCCGGATTGCAGTTGTATTCGACGTGGCACTGGCCGCACTGCAGCTTGGTGTCGTAGCGATCCAGCAGTGCGATCTTGCGCGTATGGCCGCGCACGCCGAGGTTCTTGATGTCGATCTTGGCACCGTCCTTGTCTTTGTGCCACAGCGTATCCTTCTCCGGACGCGAGAGCGCCTGGATCAGCGCATCGCGCACCACGCGCGGGCCGGCCGAGTGAGGATCGTGACAGAAGAAACAATTCAGGGCGTGATTGACGCTGCGTGCCAGTTCCACCACTTTCGAACTGCGGCTCCACTTGGCGGTGGGGGCCGGGTCGCCCATGTAGGCCCAGTCGAGAATATGGTCCTGGGTCTTGCAGGACAGACAAACCGGGTTGGCCGCCGCCGCTGTTCCCGGCTTGAACGGCTTGTGATCGGCATTGTCGGGATACTGGTCCTTGACCATGTCATTCACCTTGAAGTTGCCGCCGGGCTGGGTCAGATATTGCCAACCGTCCTTGGGCACGAAACGGCTGCCAAAGGCGCGATCTACGACAAACTGATCCATCAGCATGAAGGCATGCGAGCGCGGCACGTTGTGTTCCTTGGTGAAGCCGTGCGGGATCATCAGCTTTTCCCAGGCCGGGTTGGGGGAGGGGCCGGTGGCCTGCGACTTCTCGGAACGCGCGATCTTGTTCCAGTTCATCGTGTACAAGGTCTCGAACTGCTTGGCGTGGCAGGCGCCGCAGGCAGCAGGATCGACCTTGGTGGTCGGACGCGCCTTGGCGTCGCCCATGTGCTTGTCTATGCCGTCATGGCAACTGTTGCAACCGACGCTCTTGTGCTTGCCGTCAGCGTGGAAGGCCTTGATCGGCGCGTGGCACTGGTAACAGGCCGTGGCATCGAAAGCCGCCTTTTTGGCGGCTGCCTTGCCGGGTTTCTCGGCCAGCGCCGGCGAAGACGCAAAGGCGATCAGCGCAAGGGTCAAGCCCATGCGCAAAATTTTGGTTACACGAAGCGACTGCATGATTTACCTCCCTGGTGATTCGAATGGATTGCTGCAACTGCACAAATGACTGCCTGTTATTATCCTCTCGCTGGGAGTGTTGCCATTTTTTGGAAGCGGGTATTTGGAGATACCTCCTTAGAGGTAGAAAACGGAGTGCAATATGGATCATCAACTCAAGAGCTATACCGCCCCATTCACTGCCAGCGGCCGCGCCGCCATCGTACCCCCGCCGCCCTGGCACTACGCCGGCTGGCTGATGAACGTGGCGTTGCGGTGCGAAACGGTGCACGGACCCGATTTTCTGCCTGCCGCTTTGGGTCGCCTGACGGGAAACGGCTGCATCCACTTTGCCGACTGGCAGGCCACCACCGACGGCAGCGAATTGGTCGATCCGGTCTATGCCCAGTATCGCGAAACCATCGTTATCGTTGAAATCGAACGCTCGGACGGCAGCCTGGCCAATTTCTGCCCTTTCATCTGGGTCGATCAGGATATCTCCCTGGTGCGCGGGTTGCTGCAGGGCTGGCCCAAGAAACTCGGCACCACGTATATGACCCGTTCCTTGCCGCTCGATCAGCTTGCCGCCGCGCCGCTCAAGGCAGGAACGCGACTCGGCGCCAGCCTCAGCGTCAAGGAGCGGCGCCTGATCGAGGCACGCCTGGAACTCACCGGCCAGCCAGGCAGTCCGCTGGGTTTCCTGACCAACCGAACAATAGGCACCATCGGCTGGCCTGATCTGACAAAGCCTCAGGCCGGGCCGGAATTGCGCTGGGTTCTGCCCGACATCCAGAGCAAGGTCGCCTCCGCCTGGCACGAAGCGGAAGCAACGCTCAATATCTTGCCGCACCCGGTTGAAGAACTCTCCCTGCTCGGCAAGCTCACCCCGGTCCGGGCCAGCGTCGGCTGGGCCGGCATCACCGTGGTGGGTGCTGTGCCGTTATAAGACTCTGCGGTTATTTCTTTTTGTATGTGTCCAGGGCAATGCCTTCGCGTGCCATGGCGGCCGCGATGGCAGGGGCCTGTGCGACACGGGCGATGTAATCCCGATAAGCCGGGTAGCCCGCCGGATCGATCTCGGCAAGACCGGCCCAGCGCAGGAACACCAGCGCGTAGGCGTCGATGAAGGAAAGCTTGTCGCCCAGCAGGAAGGGGGCCGCCTTTTCCGTCATTCCCTGAATGCGTTCCAGGTGCTCGCGAAACTTCACTTGCGCTGCCTTTTTGATTTCTGCGTGGGCGGCCTCGCCGTCGGCATAATTCTGCGGGCGGAAAATATGAGTGAAGGTCGGATGCACGGTATTGTTCATCCAGGCGAAGGTGGACATCGCCTCGGCACGCTGCCAGGGCGCCGAGGGGAGCAGACCGACCGCAGGGTAGCGCCGGTCGAGATAGTCGCAGATAGCCAGAATCTGGCCCAGCGGCTTGCCGTCAACCACCAGGAGCGGCACCAGGCCGAGTGGATTGAGCGCCAAATATTCGGGTGTGCGTTGCTCGCCCTTGTGCAGCTTGACGGCCTGTGCCTCGAAATTTTCTCCCGTCGCGATCCGGATCGCTTCAAGTGCCGCATGGGGAACAAATGAACAGGCGCCGGGGCCATAGTAGAGCTTCAACATCAAAAATCTCCTCTTTCGCGCAGTGTCAAATCACGGATAGCCCGGCATCAGCGACGGACGATCGTTGCGCCTGACAGCTTGATTAAATTTCCGGCAGCGAATCCCGGATCGTGATCAAACTCGAAGCTGCGTTCCTCGCCGCTGTCCAGATGGACTTTGACCAGCCAGACCTTGGCCGTCTTCATTTTCTCTTCGATCTTGTGCCCGGCGTAAGCGCCACCGGCAGCACCGGCGATGGTCGCCAAATCTTTGCCCGTACCGCCACCCACCTGGCGCCCCAGGAGTGCGCCCGCCACGCCGCCGCCGATCATGCCCAGCGCACCGCCTTCACCTTTTTTCTCACTGGTGGTGACGTCGACGACCTTGCCGCAGTCTGCGCAGGCTGATCTGCCCTGGCTGGATTTGCTATCGACTGCCTGGGTTTTCTTGGCCGCATCGATGGCCTTGTTGTATTCCTCTTTTGCGTCCCTGAGGCATTGCATCCTGGCACTGGAAGTCGACTCTTCGGCACACAGTTTCTTGTCCGCTTTATAGCGGGATGTCGCTGCCTTGGTGGCGTCGTTGCCTGACTTATTGTCGCTGGCAACGACCGGCAACGCGCTGCTCGCCAGCAATAGAAATGCGATCGAAAAAAATAGCGGTTTGTTTGTCATGGTGTTGATCTCCATATGAGCAAAAGACTGCTCGTTTGAGTGTAGCACAAGCCCAAACAAGCGCTTTTTGCAGCGTCATGCCCTCGCACCGAAAGCACTCCTGTACCGCACCAGGGTTCGCTGCCGGGCGAGGCCGTGATCGATCAGCGGCCGCGGATAATGTCTGCCGATCTCGACGCCGCAAGCGGCTTGTTCGGCAGCACTCATCTTCCAGGGTGCGTGAATGAACTTCTGCGGAACTGCAGCAAGCTCCGGCACGAACCGGCGTATGAACTGTCCTTGCGGATCAAATTTTTCCGACTGGGTAATCGGATTGAGAATGCGGAACCAGGGCTGCGCATCGCAGCCTGTGGAAGCCACCCATTGCCAGCCGCCATTATTGGCGGCAAGATCGTAATCCAGAAGCCTTTCCGCAAACCAGGCCTCGCCCTTGCGCCAGTCCAGCCCGAGATCCTTGGCGAGAAACGACGCGACGACCATGCGCAGCCGGTTGTGCATGAAACCGGTGAGACTCAATTGGCGCATCGCGGCATCCACCAGCGGATAGCCGGTGCGGCCGAGCTGCCAGGCCGCAAGGCTCTCTTCCGAAATATCCCAGCGCAGGGCTTCGTATTTGGGCTTGAAGCATCGTGTAACGACATCGGGGTGGTGCCAGAGAATGGCATGGTAGAAGTCACGCCAGATCAATTCCGCAAGCCAGGTCTGGGCGCCCCTTCCGGCCTGGGCCTGCGCATAAGTCACCAGTTCGCGAATCGAAACAGTGCCAAAGCGCAAGTGCGGTGAAAGACAAGAGGTTCCGTTGATCGCGGGAAAGTCGCGGGTGTCGGCGTAATCATCGAGGCGCTCAACAAAGCTGCGGAGCATGCGCCACGCACCGCTCATGCCCGTGGGAATACCCAGCGCGTCGAGATCAGTTTCCTCGAAGCCGATTTGCCTGAGCGTTGGGAGTTCGCATGCGACATGGGGTTTGGCCAGATGCGCGGCGTGTTCTCGGACCGGCCAGGCGTGCGTTCCGGTCAGTGCCAGCCTTCCCAGCCAGGCATTCTTGTAGGGCGTAAATACCGAGTAAGGCGTACCGCCCTGCGTCATCACCTCGTCGCGATCGAAAATCACCTGATCCTTGAAATCGAGGAATTCGACGCCGCCGAGGCCTTGTCTGACGGCTGCATCGCGGGCAATCGCAGCCGGTTCGTAATCGCGGTTGACACACACGGCGGACACACCGAGCCCGGCCGCAAGACGCGGCACTTCGCGCACAGGATCGCCGTGGCAAACGATCAGATC
Source organism: Betaproteobacteria bacterium (assembly GCA_016234745.1). Taxonomy (GTDB): domain Bacteria; phylum Pseudomonadota; class Gammaproteobacteria; order Burkholderiales; family Rhodocyclaceae; genus JACRAR01. Next base: position 92,621 of record JACRAR010000064.1, read on the forward strand.
CCCGCCCATATCGCACAACGCGGCTTTCAGCTCTTGCAGTGCGCGCAGGATGAAATCGACGCGACGATCGCAGCGGGGCAGGAGATCGAGAATCGTGGTGTCGAAGACAAAGGCGCAATACACGCGCCGGTAATGCGTCAAGGCATGATGCAAGGCGGCGTGGTCATGGCCGCGCAAGTCACGGCGAAACCAGACGAGTGCGGCAGAAGCAGAGCGATCCGTTGAAGTTGTCGTTCTTGGTTCAGGCATGCTTTGGTCAGGCTTGGGCATAGGCCATGTCGGCAATGAAATTCCCGACAGAGTAAACATATCCTTGTAAATTGTCTCTGGCGCCCCCATAATCGACGCATGGTTGTAACTCCGGCAATCTGGAGGCGTTCTGGACAGGGGTTCGATTCCCCTCACCTCCACCTAAGGGCAGCGGAGTGTCTTTAGGTGGGGGTGCCATGGCTTCGACAGGGCGGACAAAGGTGCGCAGGCAACCCGTCAGGCGATCGACGTTAATGAAGCAAATCCATAAACGCCAACGATGAGCGTTTCGCACTGGCCGCCTAAGGTCAGCGCCGGGGCTGCTGGAGCCTTGTAACCAAAGATAGCCGGTGGGGACTTCGGTCCCCATCGTTATTGCCGGCACCGGTCGCGCTATGCGGCCAGGCGGCCCTCGCGATAATCGTTCACCGCCTGATAGATTTCCTGGTCCGTGTTCATCACGAAGGGGCCGTACTGGGCGATGGGCTCTCCCAGCGGACGCCCGGCGATCAGCAGGACCTTTGCCTCGCCCACAGCCTCGATCCTCACGCCATCGGCCTGCGCGTGATTGGCGAGTATCGCCAAGCGCTGCGACGGCACCGCGGTTCCATCGATGCGCACTTCGCCGCGATAGACATAGACAAAGGCGTTGTGTCCGGCCGGCAGCGATTGAGAGAAACTCGCGGCGGCAGGCAAATGGATGTCCAGGAACAGCGGCGCCGTCGCTTCGCGGCTCACAGCACCGGCAACACCATGGCTTGCCCCGGCGATCACTGTCACGGCAACACCCGCATCTGTCGAGAAGCGTGGCAGATCGGCCGCGGCGAAATCGCGATACCAGGGGGCTATCATCTTGTCCCGGCCAGGAAGATTGAGCCAGAGCTGGAAGCCCTCCATCACGCCTTCTTCCTGCTGCGGAATCTCGGAGTGAATCACGCCCCGCCCCGCAGTCATCCATTGCACGCCGCCGTTTTGGAGGAAGCCTTCATGGCCGGCACTGTCGCGATGCCGCATGTGACCGGCAATCATGTAGGTCACCGTCTCGAAGCCGCGGTGCGGATGATCCGGAAAGCCGGCGATGTAGTCGTCCGGATTGTCGCTGCCAAAGGCATCGAGCATCAGAAATGGATCGAGCCGCTGCTGCAAGGGCTGCGTCAACACGCGCGTCAGCTTGACGCCGGCGCCATCGGAAGTCGCTCTGCCGGCCACCAGCCTTTCGACAGAACGTAATTGGCAGATCTGTTCAGTGCGCAAAATTCGGTTCGTGGTCATCACGATATCTCCTGAGTCGGTTGAATCGATGGCGTTCTGCTCATTCACTGCCCGGCAAGCGCCGCATCCAGGTCTGCTTCGGCCTGTGCGAACCCCTGCTGTGCGGCTTCCGCACCCATATTCAGACCCTCTGCATAGATGAACTTCACGTCGGTCAAGCCAAGAAAGCCGAGCACGGTTTTCAGATACGGGACCTGACTGTCGGCGTCGGTGCCCCGATAGCGACCGCCACGCGCGAGACCGACATAAACCTTCTTGCCCTTGAGCAAACCCTCGGGACCTTTCTCCGTGTAGCGAAAAGTCACACCATTGCGGGAGATGGCATCGATCCAACTCTTCAGTTGCGCCGGGATGCCGAAGTTGTACATCGGCACGCCCAGCACGATCACGTCAGCCTGCTGCACTTCTGCGATCAGCACGTCGTCGAGTGCGACACGGGCAACATGCTCCTGGGTACGCTTTTCAGCGGGAGTGAACAACGCGCCGAGCGCAGCGCCATCCAGAATCGGATGTGGGTTGATGGCGAGATCGCGCAGCGTCAGATGCACGTCCTGGTTCTTCGCACGCAGGCGCGCAACGATGCTCTCGGCAACGCGGGTTGAATTGGCGCCCTCGTGACGAATGCTGGCATTGATTTGCAGAATGTTCATCAGGTTCTCCTGGGGGTTGTTCATAATATGGTTCGCAGTTTATTGATGCGCGATTTGAAAGAGAATCCCGCAGATCGGATATCATTGTCCTACCCATGGAACAATACGATCCCAACGACCTGCTGATCTTTGCCCGCGTGGCCGATGCCGGCAGCTTCAGCCGCGCGGCTGAGCGCATCGGCCTGCCCAAATCCACCGTATCGCGGCGCATCTCGATGCTCGAAGAGCGCCTGGGGGAACGCATCATGCTGCGCACGACGCGCCGCCTCAAGTTGACCGAGTTCGGCAATCAACTCCTCGAACACGCGCGGCAGGTCGCGGCCGAAGTCGACGCCGTGAAGGCGCTCAGCGAGCATCGCCAGATTCGTCCGAGCGGCCGTCTCCGGGTCTCGATGCCGAGCGATTTCGCGACCCTGCTGTTGACCGACATGCTCTCGGCATTCATCGCGCTGCATCCGGCAGTCTCTCTGGAACTCGATCTCTCGCCGCGGCGCGTCGATCTGCTTGGGGAGAATTTCGATCTCGCCGTGCGCATGGGCGATCTGCCCGACGACACGCTGCTCGCCGCCCGCCGCATCGCGGTGTTCTCCAACGGCCTGTATGCGGCACCGTCCTACCTGGCCGAACGCGGCGATCCCACATCCCCGGACGACCTGCCCCAGCACGAGGCCTTGCGCCTGCTCGGTCGCAATGGCGAGGCCGTGGGCTGGACCCTGCTCAATGGTGAACGGAAATGGGAGGGCATCCCGCCCGGACGCACCACCGCGAATTCGCCCGAGTTGCTGATCAGCCTGGCGCGCACGGGCAGCGGAATCGCCGCGGTGCCCGACTATTTCGCCCTGCCCCATGTGCGCCGCGGCGAATTGCGCCGCGTCCTGCCCGACTGGCGCATGCCCGCGCACACGGCGTGGGCGGTTTTCCCCGGGCGCCGCCTGATGCCGACGAAAACCCGGGCCTTCATCGACATGCTTGAAACAACCCTGGCTGCAACAGACATCAACGCAATGCAGCCGATATCCGACAAAAAGACACGCTCAAGCAGGCATCCCGACAAATGAGCGTCCACTATCTCGAACACTTGCTGGCGCCTCGCAGCATTGCGGTCATCGGCGCCAGCGAACGCGCAGGATCGCTCGGCCGCATCGTTTTCGACAATTTGCGTTCCGGCGGCTACGCCGGCAAATTGTTTGCCGTCAATCCGAAATACCAGAGCCTGGATGGCGTCGCCTGCCACTCCTCGATCGCGGCCATCGGCCAGGTCGTCGACCTCATCCTCGTCACCACACCGGCAGCTACTGTCCCCGCCATCGTCGACGCCGCCGGCCGCGCCGGGACCCGCAGCGCGGCGATACTCTCGGCGGGCTTCGGCGAAACCGGTCCCGCAGGAAAAGCGATCGAGGAAAAGCTCCTGGCTGTGGCGAAGAGCCACGGTTTGCGCATCATCGGTCCGAATTGCCTGGGCATCATGCGCCCGTCCCTGCACCTCAACGCCACCATCGCGCGACGCATGGCTTTCCCTGGCTCCATCGCCCTGGTCTCGCAATCCGGCGCGGTCGCGGCGGCCCTCATCGACAGCGCGCAGGTCTCGGAATTCGGCTTCTCGAACGTCATCTCGATGGGCGCCGGCATCGATCTGGACATCGGCGAGGTCCTGGATTTTCTGACCCATGACCTGGAGACACGCAGCATCCTGATCTACCTTGAGGAGGTACGCAACGCCCGGCGTTTCGTTTCCGCCTTGCGTGCCGCGGCGCGCGCCAAGCCGGTCATCGTGCTCAAGGCCGGACGGCATCTGCAGACGGGTTCAAACAAACTGGACATGAGCGACGACGCGGCTTTCGACGCGGTGTTGCGCCGCTGCGGCGCGGTTCGGGTCAGAACTTACGCCGAACTGTTTTCCGCCGAGCAGCTCATCGGCGCCGGGCGCCTGCCGCGCGGCAACCGGCTGGCCGTGGTCAGCAACGGCAGCGGCCCCGGCGTCATGGCGGCGGATTACACCAGTGCCGCCGGCGTGGTCATCGCACACTTGTCGCAGCAGACTTTGGCCGCGCTGGACGCCTGCCTGCCGGCGCACTGGTCGCACAAGAATCCCGTCGACATCCATGGTGATGCCACCGCCGAACGATTTGCGGCCGCGCTCGGCCCGGTCCTCAAGGATGAGGGCGTCGATGCAGTGCTGACCTTGTTCTCTCCGCAGCAGGTGCTCACCGCAGACACAGCGGCGCAAACCATCGTCGATTGCGTCAAACGCTCGGCAAAGCCTGTGCTCACCGCCTGGCTCGGGGAGCGCGATGTGAGCGCCGGCCGCAGCCTCGCAGCCGAAGCCAAACTACCCGTGTTTCGCTCGCCGGAAAATGCCGTAGCCGCCTTCGGCACGCTCGCGGAATACCGGATGGCGCAGGATCTGCTGCTTGAAGTACCACCGCCGCTGGCATCGGTCGCCGCACCGGACCTGGCTTTGGCGCAAAGTATCGGCAGCGGGGCCAGCCGCAGCGGCCGCACTCAGCTGAATGAGGTCGAGGCAGCGCGACTGCTCGGTTGCTTCGGCATTCCCTTCGCCCAAACCGAAATCGGCAACAGTGCCAAAGAGGTGCGCGCCATCGCCAAGAGGATCGGCTTTCCCGTCGCGATCAAGCTGCTTTCCGGCGACATCGAACACCTCTCCGACGTCAAGGGAGTCTGCCTGGGCATACGCGGCGAAGAGACGCTGATGCGTGAATATGCGGCACTGATGAAACGCGTGGCCCACTTGCGGCCCGATGCCCGCATCGACGGCGTGACGGTACAACCGATGGTGGAGAAGCGTTACGGGCGCCGCCTGAAAATCGGTGTTGCCAACCAGCCCGTCTTCGGCCGCGTCATCAGCTTTGGTGCGGGAGGTGTTCTTTCGGAAGCCATGCAGGACAATGCGGTCGGCCTGCCACCCCTGAACCGGCGCTTGGCGCAGGACCTCGTCTCGCGCACGCGTGCGTCTCACCTGCTGCTGCCGTATCGCCACATTCCGGAGGCGGATACCGATGCGATTCTGGAAATTCTGCTGCGGGTGTCCGATCTCGTTTGCGCCCTCCCCTGGGTCATCGAGATTGAAATCAATCCACTGATCGCCGACGAGTCGGGATGCATCGCCGTGGATGCACGCATCGTCATCGACCACAAGATTCCCGATCCCGATTCACGCTTCAGCCACCTGGCGATTCATCCCTATCCGGCGGATCTGGAGAGCCGGGAAGTCCTGCGCGACGGGCAGGAGTTGCACGTCCGGCCAATCCGGCCGGAAGATGCCACACTCGAACTGGCGTTTGCCAATCGCCTCTCTGAGCGCTCCTATTACATGCGCTTTTTCAGCGCCGGCCGTGGCCTGAGTCCCGTCATGCTGGCGCGGCTGACTCAGGTCGATTACGACCGTGAGCTCGCGTTGATCGCGCTTGCGCAAGATGACGAAGGAGCAGAATCAATTATCGGCGTTGCTCGCTACTCAGCCGATCCGGACGCGGAGTCCTGCGAGTTTGCGGTAACCATCGACGATCAATGGAATGGCCGCGGCGTCGCCTCGCTCCTGATGCGGCGGCTGATGCAGGTTGCACGAAATTCCGGATATTCCTGCATGACCGGCAGCGTGCTGCCGGAAAACTTCTCCATGCTGAAACTCGCCTCGCATCTGGGTTTTCAGCGCAAGAAGGACCTGGAGGATCCGACCATCGTCAAGGTGGTGCGCTCCCTGACCGATCCAAGCGATGCTCCACCTCCTTGAATCCCGCTACACCAATCCTCCGTCTGCATGAAATCCGCAAGCGCAATCCCGATGCCATCTCAAACACCAGATCCGACCGCCTTCAGGGTGCTCGGCGCGATCAGCTTCTCGCATTTCCTCAACGACATGATGCAGTCGCTGATGCTGGCGATCTATCCGCTTTTCAAAGCCGAGTTCTCCCTGAATTTCGCGCAGATCGGCATGATCACCTTTACCTTCCAGGTTACCGCGTCACTGCTGCAACCCTTCGTCGGCTATTACACAGACCGGCATCCGAAACCCTTTTCCCTCGCCTTCGGCATGGGCTGCACCTTCGGCGGTCTGCTCCTGCTTGCCGTTGCGGCCAGTTTTCCCATGGTGCTTCTTGCCGCAGCCCTGGTCGGCACCGGTTCCGCCATATTTCATCCTGAATCCTCGCGTGTGGCGCGCATGGCCTCGGGCGGCAGACACGGCCTGGCGCAGTCGATATTCCAGGTCGGCGGCAACACCGGCTCGGCGGCAGGTCCTCTGGTTGCGGCCTGGCTGGTCCTGCCCCAGGGCCAGCGCAGCATCGCCTGGGTGTCGCTCGCGGCACTGCTGGCGATGATCGTGCTCACTGGGGTCGGGCGCTGGTACCGGCACCAGCATCTGCAGCCGAAACAAGCGCCTCCACGGCATGCCATACCGCTGCCGCGCCGCCGCGTCGCCTGGACCTTGCTGGTGCTTCTGGCGCTGCTGTTCTCGAAATTTTTCTATCTCGCCGGCATCAACAGTTTCCTGATCTTTTATCTGATGCAGGAGTATCAGGTCAGCACCCAGATCGCGCAGTATCACCTGTTCTTCTTCCTCGGCGCCGTCGCGCTGGGCACGCTGCTCGGCGGACCGATCGGCGATCGCATCGGCCGCAAGCAAGTGATTTGGGCGTCCATCCTGGGCATTGCCCCGTTCACGCTGGCCTTGCCTTATGTCGGACTGGAAGCTACCGCTGTACTGACTGTCATCATCGGCTTCCTGCTGGCCTCCGCCTTTCCGGCTATCGTCGTGTATGGGCAGGAACTGATTCCCGGCAAGGTCGGCACCATCTCGGGACTGTTTTTCGGCGTTGCGTTCGGCCTGGCCGGCATTGGCGCCGGCGTGCTCGGACAGCTTGCCGATGCCTGGGGAATCGTTGCGATCTACAAGCTCTGCGCGTTTCTGCCACTGCTCGGCCTGCTGGCGGTATTCCTGCCGGATTTGCATGGGTCTGCGCGGGTGTTGCCCGCCTCCGCAGTCACGCACAAATAGGAGAACTGTTTCCCCCGAATGGGGAGTAGTGCCCGAGAAGCCAACACGAAATAATTTGGCTCATGCGTGTTCAATTCCAGGCACCAAGGCTGAATCCGCCACCCGACACAAGGATGACTGCATGGGAAAGCTAATCAACATCGACAACGGCGGGACGCTCACCGACATTGTTGTGATCGACGGTAACCGGATATTCCACACCAAGACGCTGACCACGCCCTACGATCTCAGCAAGTGCTTCATCAGCGGCTTGAAGCAGGCGGCTTCGGCCATCTACGGCGAGGAAAACCTGGCGGCCTTGCTGCAAAGCACCGACCATATCCGCTACTCGACGACGCAAGGCACCAATGCCCTGGTTGAAAAAAAGGGGCCGCGCCTGGGCTTGATTGTCGATGCCGGCACGAATATCGCATCCCTCAAAGCCACCGGGAAAGAGCGCGAAATGCTGGAGGCGCTGATCGGCTCGCGCATCGCTGAAATCAGGCACGAACTGCAGGGCGAGGAATACACGCGAGCGCTCGTCGATGCCGTCAACCGGCTCAGCGCCGCCGGGGCGCAGCGCATCGTCGTCAGCTTTTCCGGCGCAGATCACGTCGACCTGGAACTGCGCTGCATGCGCGAAGTCAACCGGACTTTTCCTCGCCATCTGCTGGGCGCCGTGCCGTTTCTCTATACGGGCTTGCTGACGGAAGATCGCGAATACGGCCGGCGCACCTGGACTGCAGTGATGAATGCCTTCTTGCATCCGTCGATGGAGCAGTTCCTGTTTTACGCGGAAAACCTGCTGCGTCCCTATGGCATGCGCAACCCCCTGCTGATCTATCGCAACGACGGCTATTCGGGCTGCGTGGCCAAGACGACCGCGCTCAAGACCTACAGCTCCGGCCCGCGCGCGGGCATGGAAAGCAGCCGGGCGATTGCCGCAAGACACGGCCTGCACCGTCTGGTGTCCGTCGATGTGGGCGGCACGACCACCGACCTGGGCCTGGTCGAAAATGGTTCGATCCGTAGCCTGCCCTACGGCCACATCGAAGGCGTCGAATGTTCCCTGCCCCTGTGCGACATCGTCAGCATCGGCGTGGCCGGTGGATCGATCTTCCGCGTCAAGGAGGGAAAAATTTGCGTCGGGCCGGATTCTGTAGGTGGTGCGCCGGGACCGGCCTGCTTCGGCATGGGCGGACAGCAGGCGACAATTACCGATGCCCTGTTGCTGATGGGCCTGATCGATCCGGCGACCTATTTCGGTGGCAGCATGAAACTCGATGCCGAACGCGCCGGCGCGGCCGTGCTGCAGGATGTCGCAACACCGCTCGGCCTGACGCTGGCGCAAGCCGTGCATGTCATGCTGGCCGCATGGGCCGAGGAAATTGCCAAAAGCATCAGCGCCTACGTCAAGGTCGACCAGGATACGGCACTCATGGGATTCGGCGGCGGCGGACCGCTCGCAATCCTGGCGATCGCCGAGGCGGTGAAAGTCGACACGGTCGTCGTTCCGCGCCTGGCTGCGGTATTCAGCGCATACGGCATCGGTTTCAGCGACATCGGCCACCAGGCCGAAAGCCGCCTTGAAACGACCGACGTGTTGGCAGACTGCATCGGCAAACTCATGGATCGCGTCCAGCGCGACATGTTCGCCGAAGGCTTTGAAATCCATGAATGCCGCTTCGAGGGATGGATCACCGCCGGCGCACAGAGATACCCAGTCGATCTCGACAAGCCAGCATTGCCGCATGGACTTCCCGCCCGGGAAACGATGACCCTCTCGGTCCGCGCCGTGCGCGTTTTGCCCCACGCGGCGCTGGACAGAGACGATGCATTGAAAAAAGTTCCGGCTGTCGTCGCCGGAGTCCGCCGTCTGCTCTTGCCGGATGGCAAGACCGCCGAACTGCCCGTCATCCGTGTGGAAGACCAGCCGGCCGGTGCGGCGGGTGTCGGCCCCGCCGTGATGGAAGAAGCCTACTGGACCTGCCATGTTCGCGAAAACTGGCGATACGAATTTACTGCGAGCGGATGCATCGTCTTCCGCCGTTCAAATTGAGAAATCAAGGAGTAGCCATGAAAGTCCTGGTGACCGAATACCTGCGCATCAACCTGGAGACGGAACAATGGGAGTGCCGCTCCTGCAACCACGTGCATGGCTCGGCCCGCGAGAATTACAAGAAGTTCATGCTGATCTACGACCGCGATCCGCGCGAGATTCATCGCCCCCTGCTCGACCCGGCGCGCTACCAGTTCAACTTCTCGCCAGACCCGAAAGCCTGCGTCATTTACGAGTACTACTGCTCGTCCTGCGGCACCCTGGTCGAAGCCGAGTACACGGTGCCGGGCCACGAACCGCTGCATGACATCGAGTTCGACATCGACGCATTGAAGGCGCAGTGGGCAACACGCGAGGAAATGCGCGAAGGCGGCACCGACACCGCAGGCGTCGTGCCGGCGAAACATGCTTCCTGCGGCCATCCGCATTAACCGGACAAAACGACCATGAAACGAGTCGCTGTGGATATCGGCGGTACCTTTACCGACTGCTTTGTCTGCTGGGAAGATGCTTTCCAGCAAACCAAGGCCTTGACGACGCACCAGAACCTCGCTCTGGGCTTCAACGAGGCGCTCGATGAAGCCTGCACACGCCTCGGCGTGAGCCGCAGACAGTTGCTGTCCGAAGTAGACTCGGTGCGCTACGGCACCACCCTGGGCACCAATGCGCTCATCGAACGCAAGGGACCGAAGATCGGGCTATTGATCACCCAGGGCTTCCAGAGCACGGTGCCGATCTCGCGCGGACGCGGCTATGCCGAAGGCATTCCCAAGGACCAGATCAAGGACCTGTCCAGCGCCACCCGCCCGCTGCCGATCGTGCCCATCGACTTGATCCGGCCGGTGCGCGAACGCCTCGACTACCAGGGCAAGGTGCTGCTGAGAATCGACGAGGAGCATACGCGGCGCCAGATCAGGGAACTGCTCGACACGGGCGTGCAGGCCATCGTGGTCACCCTGGTCAACGCCGTGGCGAATCCGGCGCATGAACTGAAGGTGCTCGAACTGTTCATGCAGGACTATCCGCCGCACCTGCTCGGCGCCGTGCCGATGCTGCTCTCGCATCAGGTCTCCGGCCGCAAGGGCGAGTATGTGCGGGCCTCCTCGACGCTGATCGATGCCTATCTGCATTCCACCATGTATTTCGCGATGAGCTCACTCGAGCAGAACCTGCGCGACAACGGCTACCTGCTGCCCATGCTGCTGGTGCACAACACCGGCGGCATGGCCCAGATCAACTCGACCGACTCATTGCAGACCGTGCATTCCGGCCCTGTCGCCGGCATCCACGCCGCCGAAACGCTCTCCCGGCAATCCCGCATGGGCAACCTGATTTGCGGCGACATGGGCGGCACTTCGTTCGACATCGGCATCGTGGTTTCCGGTGGCCGGAAATTCTACGATTTCAATCCGGTGGTCGACCGCTGGCTGGTGTCCATCCCCATGGTCCATCTGGTTTCACTGGGCGCCGGTGGCGGCTCGATCGCCAGGTACGATCCGATCTTCCGCTGTATCCGGGTGGGGCCGGAAAGCGCCGGTTCCGATCCGGGACCGGCCTGCTATGACCGCGGCGGCATCAACCCGACGGTCACCGATGCCGATTTCATACTCGGCTATCTTGACGGCGAGAATTACGCCAACGGCCAGATCAAACTGAACCGGCGCCGGGCGCGCGGCGCCTTCGAGGATATCTGCGATGCCCTGGACCTCGACGAGGTGGGTGCGGCCAAAATGGTGAAGCAATTGACCGACGGCGACATGGCCGCCGGGCTGGTGCGCGAGCTGGGTTCGAAAGGCTACCGCCCCGCCGAGTTTGTTTTCCTGGCATACGGCGGCAACGGCCCCCTGCATGCTTGCGGCATTGCCGACAAGGCCGGCATCCGCACCGTGCTGGCGCCGCCCTTCAGTTCGGTATTCTCCGCGTGTGGCGGCGCGGCCCTGAACCAGATGCACATCCACGAAAAAAATGTCACCTTCGGCTTCTACAACAAATCCCTGGCGAAAATTTTCACCGGCTTCGAAGAGTTCAACGCGGTCGTCGAACAGTTGAAGCAGCGCGGCCGATTGGATTTGCTGCGCCAGGGCCTGCCCGAAGAAAAGATCCGGCATCGCGTCGAACTGGACATGCGCTATAGCATCCAGAAGATGGAACTGGGCATCGTCATCCCGCAAACCCAATTGACCAGCACCACCGATGTCATCGAGATCATCGAACTGTTCAACACCGAATTCGGCAAGCGCTTCGGCGTCGACTCCGTGTCAACCGAATCCGGCGTATGGGTGACGACCGTGCGCGTCGTATCCTGGGTCGAGCTGCACTCAATCGAGTTCGGCGACATGCACCCGCCCCAGCGGAAAGTAGCAACGCCTGCGCCCGCGGCCATGCGTTCCTGTCATTTCGTAGGCTACGACAATCCATTCGACACACCGGTCTACGATGACTTGGCGCTGGCGCCCGGCGTCGCCATCGATGGGCCGGCCATCGTCAACCCTGGAGCGACGACCTTCCTGGTGGAGCCCGGCTGGCGTTACGAATCGGCAGTACAAGGCGCGGTATGGCTATTCAAGCAAACAGGGCAGGAGAAGCAACGATGAACGCAGAGATATTGAGCGCCGCAGGCCATCAGGCCACCGAAAAGGCTTTTCTCAAGGCCAACAAGGCCTTTCTCGGCCCCGATCCGGAGATCATGCGCGACCATCACCTCGCGCCGCGCAGCGCAAGAGAGGAGAAGATTCTTGCCGCGGTGCAGGATCACGCCCTGCATGCCGAATTGCGCTTGCAGTTGCAGGCGGCGCTGGATGAAACTTTCGACATCGCCGAGATGACGGTGGCCACACCGGCGGCGCAATGCGGCGACATGTCGACCGCGATCTTCACCGCTTCCGGCGACAGCACGCTGGTGTCCACACGTGGCGTGGCGGGATTCTCGGTCTCCCTGCACTATCCCATCCGCTATATCCGCAAGTACTTCGAAAACGACCCGACCGTCGGCGTCCATCCGGGCGACGGTTTCCTCATCAACGATTGCCGCTTCGGCGGCATACACAGCCCCGACCAGCATCTGTTCATGCCGGTATTCAACGGCAAGGAACTCATCGCCTGGGTCTGCTGCGCCATGCACGAAGGCGAAATCGGTGCGAAAGTCCCCGGTGGCATGGGGCCCACGATCGAATCGAAATGGGACGAGGGCTTCAAGGGTTCGCCGATCAAACTCGTCGAGAACTACCGGCTCAAAACCGACCTGGTGACGCTGGTGCAGAACAATTCGCGCGAACCGCAGATCATCCTGGCAGACCTCAAGGCGCGCCTGGCGGCCTGCCGGCGCATCGAACAGCGCATATTCGACGCCCTGCAGCAATATGGCGACGACGCCGTGATCGGCTTTTTCCGCGCCAACATCGAATTCGTGCGCGACGAGACCAAGCGGCGCATCCGGGAAATGCCCGACGGCACGGTGCGCGTGCGTCTGTTTTGCGACGACACCATGCGCGAGCCGGCCTTGATGAATTCGAGCATGGCCTTCACCAAAAAGAATGATCGCATCACCCTCGACCTGCGCGGCGCGGCACCGCAATTCGCCAACCGCCCCATCAACAGCTTGCGCCAATCGCAGACCGTGACCCTGCTTATCAGCCTGATGCACTACGTCTGGCCCGACCTGCCCTCCTGCCAGGCGCTGCTGGAGCAATTCGACATCGAGACCGACCCCGGCTCGTTTGTCGACTGCGACCAGGAAGTTCCCGTGGCACTGTGCATGCAGCCGATGTTCAAGGTGATCACCGCTGCCGAACTGGCGTTTTCCAAGTTCTACTACGGCATGCCGAAGCGCTATGCCAAGATCAAGGCCGGCTGGTTCAACCAGCCGCAGACCATCATCTATGGCGGACTCAACCAGCACATGGATTCGGTCGGCAACATGTGCGGCGACCTCAACGGCATGGCCGGCGGCGCCAAGTGCGATGCCGACGGAGAACACAGCCTGGCCCCGAATTTCGGCGCCTACACCGATATCGGCGAAGCCGAACACGCCGAAGAAAACCTGCCCTTCATCTATGCCATCTCCAAGAAGATCTGGCCGGACAACTGCGGCTTCGGCAAATACCGCGGCGGCAGCGCCTACCAGTATGGCCTGATGCGCTTCGGCACGCAGCCTTTCGGCTTCCAGACCTTCACCGGGGGTTCTTACTTTCCCTCCACCCAGGGATTGTTCGGCGGCTACGCCTGTCCGGTGTATGCGGTGGCACGCATTCGCGGAAAAAACCTGCTCGATGAAATGAAAGCCAAGCCCGAGTTATTCCAGGCTTCGATGGAATACCTGATGAACCAGCGTCCGTTCGAGGGTGCGACATACGAAGCGCTGCCGATGGCGGTGCCGTTCGAGTTCTACGCCGAAGGCGAACTTTTCATGATGAGCCAGGGCGCCGGCGGCGGCTATGGCGATGTTCTCGAGCGCGACCCGGAACTGGTGATGAAGGACTTGCGCGAAGGCTTGATTTCTCCCGAGACCGCACGCGACCTCTACTGCGTCGCCTATGACGAGGCACTGATGGTGGTGGACGCGGCACGTACGGTGGCAAGGCGCCAGGCGCAACGCCAGGCACGCAAGGCGCGCGGCATGAGTTGGGACGAGTTCCACGCGAAGAAGGTCAAGCCGCAGCCGCCGGACGACATTCTCTATTTCGGCAGCTGGAACAAATCGCCGGAGATTTATGCGGGACCCTACGGCAAGGGGCTGCCGGGGCAACTGCCGCCGATCTACATGCCCGACCCCATGGTCGTGGAGAACCAGCGCCTGCAGGCGCGGGTCGCCGAACTGGAAGCGCAGGCCGGCTTGGCTGGCAAGCCCTGATTGATCCTCGGAGGAAAACGCCATGACGGAAATTGAAGCGCGCCTGCAACGCCTGGAAGATATCGAGACGCTAAGGCGCATGAAGCATGAAACCTATTGCGGTCTGATCGACCGGGGCGTCTGCAAGGGCAAACGCGAGTTGATCCGGCCACTGCTCGACCGTTTCACTGCAGACATCGTCGCCGACTTCACTGGTGTCGGTGTTTTTCACGGCAGCGACGCGGCCAATTTTTTCATTGAAGCCGTGCCGAACATGCTCAGCTGGTCGCAGCACCGCGTGGGCAATGAGGTCATCGATGTCCAGGGCGATACGGCCGACGCGACATGGTCCCTGTTTGTGCCGGCGGTCTCGACCGAACTCGGACCCTTTGGCAAAAAGGGACCGCTGATCCTGATCGGCCGTTACCTCGAGGATTATGTCCGTCAGAGCGGGATGTGGAAATGGCGCAGGATCCGCGCCGAATTCGATGTCTTCGCCACCGCCGACAAGCTCTGGTCTGAAGCCCTCTGGTCGGGACAGTAATGCAATGGCCGACGACCCCGGGGTTTCCCGGAATCGCCGCAAATATCAAAGCGTCATGCCGCCGCCGCAGACCAGGGTCTGCCCGCTGATGTAATCCGATTCCGGGGTGCACAGCAGATACACGGCACCCGCGGCTTCATCCGGCGTGCCGGCGCGGCCGAGCGGGATCGAATGCTCGAACACCTTGATCAGGTCAGGATTCAGGCCGACCTTGATGGCGCGGTCCTCGATCTTGATTGTCGCGTCACCCGCAGCCGAGGCTTCGGTGAGCCGGGTCATGATGAAGCCGAAGGCGACACAGTTCACATTGACTTTGAGACGACCCCACTCCTTCGCCAGGGTCATGGTCAGGCCGACGATGCCGGCCTTGGCCGAAGCGTAATTGACTTGGCCGATGTTGCCGCCGAGGCCGGCCACCGAGGAAACATTCACTACCTTGCGGAACACCGCACGGCCGGCATCGGCCTCGGCCTTGCTGTAGGCCCGGATCACCGGCTGGGCGGCGCGCAGAATGCGGAATGGCGCCGTCAGGTGCACATCCATGATAGCCGCCCACTGTTCGTCGCTCATTTTCTGGATGACGTTGTCCCAAGTGTAGCCGGCATTGTTGATGATGATGTCGAGGCCATGGTAGGTGTCCGTGGCGGTCTTGACGAAACGCTCGGCGAAATCCGGCGCCGTCACGCTGCCGGCGCAAACGATCGCCTCGCCGCCCGCTTTGCGGATCAATTCGACCACTTCCTGGGCCGGGTCGGCATCGAGATCGTTGACCACCACGCGCGCGCCTTCGCTCGCCAACTTCAAGGCGATGGCGCGGCCGATGCCACGGCCGGAGCCGGAAACCAGAGCGACCTTGCCTTCGAGTTTGGAACTCATTGCATACCCTTTCGTGTGCCGATTAGAAAGCGATCAGGGCTTCGCCCGTGATCTTCACTTCGCCGGATTGATTGACGACCTGGATTTCAAACTTGCCGAGGCGCTCGCCGTTGCGTTCGCCATCGTGGTCAATTTGTTCGACAATTCTTCCCGAGCAGGTCAGTTCATCGCCCAGGTGCGTGATGCCGGCAAAGCGTGCGCTGAAGCCGCGCAAGCGTTGCGGCGACACCCAGGTCGTCAGCAGCCGGCCCAGATAGGCCATCGGCAGCATGCCCTGGGCAAACACGTCGTCCATGCCGGCCTTGCGCGCAAAGTCGATGTCGATGTGGATCGGGTTATGGTCTCCCGAGGCGCCGGCAAACAGCGCCAGGGTGGTCCGGTTGATCGGCGGCAGTTTGAGCTCAGGCAAAGGCTGATCGGCTTTGACGGATGCGAAATCGATGCCCATGTCTTCCGCCTCAGCGATTGCGTTGCACGATCACGCTGCGCAGATCGGCAACGTGACTGCCCGTTTGATCGGTGACGCGCGTCTCCTTGACGATGAAGTCGAGGGCGCCATTTTTCTTGTCGTAAACATCGACGATGCGCGACGCGAAGGTCAGGACATCGCCGGCGCAAGCCTGCATGTAATAGGTGAAGGATTGTTCGCCATGCAGTACCTTGGGTAGATCCAGTCCCACTTCGTAGAACCAGGCCAGCGGATCGGGCCGGTCTATTTCCATGGTGAACAGAAAAGTGGGCGGCAGCGGCAGCGAGCGGTAGCCAGCTGCTCTTGCCGCGACCTCATCCACGAAGATCGGATCGGTTTCCCCGATCGCCTTGGCGAAGAAACGCAAGCGGCCCTTCTCGGCCGCCACCGCGTACGGCGGGAAGGTCTTCCCGATCAGGGCCTTGTCTATCATCGCGCTGCCTGTCCCGCCGTGATTACTTGCGGTAGAGCGTCACGACGCAAGCGCCGCCCAGTCCCAGGTTGTGCTGCAGGGCGATCTTGGCGTTGGCCACCTGGCGCTGCTCGGCTGTGCCGCGCAACTGATGGGTCAGTTCATAGCACTGGGCGAGGCCCGTCGCGCCGAGGGGATGTCCCTTGGAAAGCAGGCCGCCGGAAGGATTGGTGACGACCTTGCCGCCATAGGTATTGTCGCCGTCATCGACGAATTTCTCGGCGCCGCCCTCCGGGCAAAGTCCGAGGGCCTCGTAAGTGATGAGCTCATTCTGGGCGAAGCAGTCATGCAACTCGACCACATTCACATCATTGGGGCCGATCCCGGCCTGACGATAGACTTGCTGGGCGGCCTCCCTGGCCATATCGTAACCGACGACGCGGATCATGTCGTGGGATTCGAAAGTGCTGGGATAGTCGGTGGTCATGGCTTGCGCATCGATGTAGACATCGTGGCGCAGACCATGCTTCTTGGCGAAATCTTCGGACATCAGCACCGCGGCAGCGGCACCGCAAGTCGGTGGGCAGGCCATCAAGCGCGTCATGACGCCGGCCCACAGGGGCGGAGCATCCATCACTTCCTGGGTCGTAACGACTTTCTTGAACAGCGCCAGGGGATTCTTCTCCGCATGGCGGCTGGCCTTGGCGCGAATCTTCGCGAAGGTTTCCAGCTTGGTGCCGTATTTCTTCATGTGGGCGAGTCCGGCACCGCCGAAATAGCGCAGCGCCAACGGCACTTCCGTCATGCCGACGAGCGCGTCGGTTTCGCGGTCGAAATCGTCAAAGGGAGTCGGTCGGTCCTTGAACATGGCACCCAGCGCACCCGGATTCATCTGCTCGAAGCCGAGTGCCAGGACACAATCGGCGGCACCGCTGGCGACAGCCTGGCGCGCAAGAAACAGCGCCGTCGAACCGGTCGAGCAATTGTTATTGACGTTCACGACGGGAATGCCGGTCATGCCAAGCTGGTAGACCGCCTTTTGTCCCGACGTCGAATCGCCATAGACATAACCGACGAAGGCCTGCTGAATCTCCTCGTACTTGATCCCGGCGTCGGCCAGGGCCAGGCGGCCGGCGGCGGCGCCCATCTCGTGATAGGGGGCGCTGGCGCCCGGCTTGGCGAACGGGATCATCCCGACACCGGATACAAATGCTTTACGCATCATTGGCTCGCTCCATTCGATGGCTCTAAGAACCGGGTTGAGCCTGGATCGAACAATCCAGGCAAAACCGGATTATCGGTCATTTGACCTAATTGTCAACAGCGGTGATATAGTTTCAAGCATTCCCGTTCCAGCCGCCTGATCCGCATGGTCGACCCCGTCGAAAAGTCGCTCCGCAAAAAGGATTCCAGCACCACCGGGAAGGGCATGGAGCGCGCCCGGGAAATTCTTGACGCCGCCCGGAAAATCTTCGCCCTCGACGGCTATGCGGCACTCTCGATGCGCAGCGTCGCCAGCCATGTCGGAGTCAGCCTGAGCACGGTCCAGCATTACTACAAAAGCAAGGAGGCGCTGCTCGAAGCCCTGTTGCTGTACATGATGGACAGCTACCAGAAACAGATCGACGCAGTGACGCGCGAGATGGCCAGCGCTGACCGGGGCGCGCAATTCATGGCGGCGATGGAGATATTTCTCGCCGATATCAAGAACCCGATGACCAGCGGCGTGTTCGTCGAAATCTGGGCCCTGGCCAACCGCAATCCCTACGCCGCGAAAATACTCGAGACCATCCACGCACGCGAACGCAAGGCGGTGTCGCGCCTGATCAAGAACCTGGCGCCGGCTACCGATAACGCTGACCTGGACATCCGCGCCATCCTGATCCCCGCGCTGATCGACGGCTTGCTGCTGCGCGTCACGCGCAAGGGGGTCTCATCCGCAGAGGTCGCCCAGCTCGAAGAGGCCGGGCGCAGAGCCTTCCTATTGCTGGCGAAAAAGGGCTAATTTGGCTCATGAAAAACGAGCATATCGATGCGCTGGTCGGTGAATCGCCGATACTCACCAAGGTGGCGCTTCCGCCGCGCAGGCGGGGACTGATCCGGCGCACCGGCCTGGAAAAACTGGTCGAGCAGGTCGGGCAACACCTGCTCACGCTCGTGCAAGGCCCGGCGGGATACGGCAAGACCACGCTGGCCCTGACCTGGGCCGACCGTTTTGCCGCAGCCAGATTCCAGATTGCCTGGTATTCCGCTGATACCGGCGATGACGAGCCCTCGCGCTTTCTCTTTTATCTCGCGCAAGCGCTGGCGCGAGCGTTGCCGGATCAACATGATGAAATACTGCGTTTCGCCGATTTCATCCGCGGCGGCAATGCCCCTCTGAGCATCGCAACCCTGGTCAATGCCATCGTCGAATCCGGCGAAGAAACCTTCGTCTTCATCGATGACTTCCAGTTGTTCAGTCGCGAGGATACTTTGGCAATCGTGAGCGAGTTGTTGCAGCATGCCCCGGCGAATCTGCATCTCATCATTCTGACCCGTTCAAATCCATTCATCGCTACAGACAGGCTGCGCCTCAACCAGCAACTGCTCACAGTCGACGCTCATGCCCTGGCCTTTTCCGAAGAGGAAACTTCCCGCCTGTTTCAGGAAGTGGGCATCCAGCTTCCTGACCATGAATTGCACAGCGTATTCGAGCAGACCGGCGGCTGGCCCGCAGCGCTGCGCATCGCCTGTCTGTCCTTGACCCAGGGTACCCCGGAAGCCGGAGCGAACCTGAATCTTGGCGCAAGCCGGTCGTTCGAAAGCTATTTTGAAAAGCTGCTGCAAGGCATTCCCAAGAACGTACGGAACTTCATGACGAAAACCGCTTTCGTCGAAAAGCTCTCGATCCCCCTGGCCAACCAGCTCTTCGAGAGCAGAAAAGTAAAAGCCATCGTTGATCTGCTGCTGCAACACAATATCCTGACTCCGCTGGACGCCTATGGGCAGTGGTTTTCCTACCACGCCTTGTGGCGCGACTACCTATCCCGAAAGATCAATGGGGTCGAGGCACCCCAACTGCATCTGTTGGCCGCCGACTGGTATTACGTCAACGGCTACCTGTCGCTTGCGGTCAGGCACGCACTGCTGGGAGGGCATAGCGAAAAAGCCCTGGAATGGGTTGAAAACAACGCCATGGCCCTGGTCAAGAGAGGCGACTTGTTCACCTTGCGCGACTGGGAAAAACTCATTCGCGCATTAAGCTCGTCTCAGCCCGTCAAGCTCAAACTGGCGCTCGCCTGGGCGCTGGTACTGTCCATGGCGACGGAGCAGGCCGCAGCCCTGGCGGGCGAAGTAAAGCGGGTTCTGGATCAAATCAGGCATCCTGACGAAGCCAGGCTGCGCTGGGAAATCCGCATGCTCGAAAGCGTCATCAGTGCAGTCAACGAAGACCTGGATGCTGCGCTCGCGGATGCCGCGGAATGCGGGAAAACACTGCCCGCAGGAGATCCCTGGCTGGTCAATGGGCTATACAACGTATTGCGCCTGACCAACCTCCATCTGGGCAACTGGGTCGTGTTCTACGCCTTGCCGAATAATCCTTATACGGCAGAAGAGGAACGCGCCAATGCCTTCACCGAAGTCTATCGCTACTCCCTGCTGGGCCTGGCCGAGCTGGTGCAGGGGCATCTCGTCACCGCGGAAAACTGTCTGAACCGGGCGCGCGAACTGGCTGCGGCGGGCATGGCGATCAACAACGGTCCTGCCGCACTCGCCGAAAGCCTGCTCGCGCAAGTTCATTACGAACGCGGACAAATCGCCCAAGCGAGCGCATTGCTCGACGGCCGGCTGGCAGTCATCGACGACATCGGCTTCCCCGACTGCGTACTGCGCACCTACGTCACTTCAGCACGCATCGCCTGGCTGGAAGAACGGGCCAACGCAGCCTGGTCCCTGCTCGAGCACGCCGAGGCAATCGCCGCTCGCCGCAACTGGCACAGGATCACGGCCGGGATTCTGCTGGAAAAAATCCGCATCGCCTTGCTGCAAAACCACCTCGACGCCGCTCAGGGGCTGGCGCTGCGCATCAAGGCCTTGGCCGTCAAGCACGGCAAACGCAACAGCGGGCCGATTACCGGCCTGCTCGAATACAGCGACTTTTCCGATGCGCTGATCGCGCTCAAATCCGGAAACTGCGCACAAGCGACTGCATTGCTGCAACCGCTCTATGCGGCGGCGCGGGCACGCTGCAGCCATCTTTTCGCGATCCGCGCCGGCACCTTGCTGGCGATCGCCTATATGCTGGTCGGGAAGCCGCTCGATGCCGTCCTGCACTTCAGCGAAGTGCTCGAATCCGCGGCGACGGAACAGGCAGAGCGTTCCATACTCGATCAGGGCAGCGCAGTGTTGCAACTGACCACGCTCTGCCTCTCGCAGCGCTTTCCGGTGCGCCGCTCCGGTCAGGCAAACCGGTTTGCCCTTTATCTCAAGGCCAAGCTCGAAGAAAGCTCGCCTGCGGCGACAAACCTGGACACGGCAAGCAGCGGCTTGCACCCGCTCGAGGAGCTGACGCCGAAGGAACTCAAGGTGCTGCGCGAACTTGCCAGCGGCCGCACCAACAAGGAGATCGCGCGCAGCATCGGGCTTGCGCCGGAAACCATCAAGTTTCATCTGAAGAACATTTTCGTCAAGCTGTCGGTCGAGCGCCGCACACAAGCCGTACGACGCGCCCAGTTGCTGGGGCTGCTGGGCAATTGACCCGTCAGTGCATACTTCCGACTCAACATACATTTTCACGGAGCCCTTAATGAATTACAGCGACTTTCAGTTCCTGACCTTCTCCGCCAAACCCAACGGCGTGTTGCTGATCACCATCAACCGCCCCACGGTGATGAATGCCACCAATGCCCGCCTGCATTGGGAACTGACCAAGATCTGGGGCGTCGTCCATGACGATGCGCAGACTCGCGTCGCCATCATTACGGGTGCCGGCGACCAGGCTTTCTCTGCCGGCGGCGATCTCGAATGGGTGGCGCAAATGGCCGGCAATCCGAAGATCATATCGAATGCGATGAACGAAGCCTCGGACATCGTCTACAACATGATGGCCTGTGAAAAGCCCATCATCTCCGCCATCAACGGCCTGGCCGTCGGCGCCGGACTGGCCGTGGCATTCATGGCCGACATCAGCATCATGGCCGAGGAGGCAAAGATCACCGACGGGCACGTCAAGATCGGCGTTTCCGCCGGCGACCACGCGGCGATACTCTGGCCGCTGCTGTGCGGTATGGCCCGTGCCAAGTATTACCTCATGACGGCGGACTTTGTGAACGGCCGGGAAGCCGAACGTATCGGCCTGGTCAGCCTGTGCGTGCCACGTGCCGAACTCATGGACAAGGCCCTGGCGGTGGCCAACAAGCTGGCTTGCGGCAGCCAGCAGGCAATTCGTTTCACCAAGCGCTCGCTGAATGGCTGGATGAATCTTGCGCGACCAATCTTCGAGAGTTCGCTGGCCATGGAAATGCTCTGCTTCCTGGGTGAAGATGCCGCCGAAGGCATCGCGGCCATCCGCGAAAAACGCCCGGCGAAATTCCCCTCGTCGCAGGGGTAGGCAAACTCGAACTCGCACCGGCATTCACCCGCTTAGACGAAGGAGACGACAGCATGACCCACTGGGAACATCGACCCGAAGCGAAATGGCAAAAGTTTCAATTCAAGCAGCCATATGCGAAAGGACTGAAACGGCTGAAGGAGGAAGTCCTGGCAAAGACCGACTTCGATCCGGCGACACTGTGGCAGTGGGGCACCATGCAGGCCATGGCGCTGATCGAGGTTCTAAAGGATTGCGAAGCCCGTTTCGGCGCGGAAGGACAGCAGGTGGTCTTCGGCGCCTTGCGCAAGATCGGCCTGGATATCGGCCGGCAGGTCCTCACCGGGACCAAGATCCCGGACGGCCTCACCGAAGCCGAGTTTCTTTCGTTTTATGCCACTGCCCTCAACCGCATCGCTTACGCCTCACTGGAAGCACCGCGCATCGACAGCGAGACGCAGGTGTCGTTTCATATTCTCTGGTGCCCGCACCAGGATCACTACCAGGCTTTCGATTGCCGTGTGCAGCGCTACTTCGTGCAGGGCATGCTGGACGCCGCCAGGGAATTCTGGGGCAACCTGGGTTTCCAGCTGCGCTTCGACTACACCATTCCGGCCGGCGAGGAAACCTGCCACTTCACCTTCTGGCAGGCGGCGGAGGGAGAACAGGCGAAATGGGCGGAATATACGGCAATACTCGAGCGCAAAGCTTTGGAGCGCGCGCGTAAATAAGGGCGTAGCAGGATCGAAAATCGAGCTTCGCCATCGGTGCTTGAGCCTGCCCCCAAGCAACACGCCAGGGGGTGCTTACACGGCTGATGCCGGTTCGGAAATCTGCGGGCGTCACACACTTTACAAGAAGAGCAGGCTACAAGGTCACCACCAGTACTAAGAGTAGCGCCCAAAAGAAGGCTCCTGCACTCATGACTATCTGCGTCATCCCGACAGCGGATACCTCGTCCCGCGTGCGACAGAAGGCACAGATGCCGTTATAAAGAAGGCCGCAACCTGCAGCCAGCGCCAACAAGGCAATTCCAGCATCCACTGCCAGGTTGGGTACCAGCAGGCTAAGCGAGGACAGCCACATGGGAATGGGCGCAATACCTGCGAGCATGAAGGCGTCAGTATTACTGGGACGCAAGCCGTACCACTCGGCCACTTCCCGGATCAACCACCCCATGATTAGAACGGTTATTATCTCTTCCAGATAGAAAATCGCGGCAATTGTGCCCCACGGTTTGCTGCCAAACCCCGCCACAAAGAGATCGCCATAGTGACTGCCGGCGTAATAGAGCATGGCTGGAGGAAGCAAAGCCAGCGGGAAGACAACCAAACCGAAAAATCTTATGAGCGACAGGTGCCGGTTTTCCAGTTCAGGCCAGCCGTCGTTCGAGAAGACCATCTTGGGATACGAGAGGATGCTCATGATTTATCTCCTTCTGCCGCATGGGCGGTATTGTGTATCATCATGTGATAATATCACGTTATGATGTATACACCATGAAGATTGATCGGTCAAGAAAAATGTCGGCCAGCCACGATGATCGAGCCTTGAGAAAATCCGATTACGAGAGGCTGTCGCATTTCCGCTACCGTCTGCGTTGCTTCCTGCGGATAAGCGAAGATCTGTGTCAAACCCACGGATTGACGCCACTCCAATATCAGTTGCTGCTGCATCTGAAGGGGTTTCCCGGAAAAAACTGGGCTACCGTGAGTGAAATTGCCGAACGCCTTCAGGCTAAGCACCACGGCGTCGTGGCATTGATCGACCGGTGCGAGAAATCTGGATTAGTCGAACGACGCCCAAGCCTGGAAGACCGGCGCCAAGTGGAAATCCACCTGCTGCCTAAAGGAGTTCGACTCCTTGCCCGTCTTGCTGTCCTGCACCAGCCGGAGCTTAGACAGTTGCAGGAAGAGTTCAACTCACCTGGATGGGATCCCGCTGCGGACATTGAGCAACCTGACTAAACGGATCCGGCCGGTCAGGGCATACAATATGCCTTGCTTCACTTGGCCCATTATTGATTGTTGTTTATCTGGATGATCTATGGCTGGTTCCTGGGGCTGCCCACACGAAACCAATGACTTGTGTTCCAAGGTTAACGACCTGCCTTGTGACCCCGGGATGAAGGGATGCGTTCTTTACGGTCGCTACATCTTCGCCAACGATGACAAGAACGAGCGTCTGAAGCAGAAGAATGCCTGGGCGGAAGTTACTGACGGAGACTTGGCCGTCGATAGACTCACGGAAAGATCGACAAAGAGTTCATGAAACGCTGTGCAGCTTTGATTCAACTTTCGCGCGAGCATCACCCGGCACTGGTTTTGGCCAATCGTGCTCAACGCATGCATTTAGAAAATTCGGAAGCTGTTTTACGATTCATGATGCAGGTGGTCGAAACTTTTGCGCGCGAACTGGAGCCGCACTTTCAGATCGAGGAAACCAAGCTGCTTCCGGCTTTGACCAGCGCGGGCGAAACCGAGCTGGTCAAGCGTACCCTGACCGAACATGAGGATCTGCGCGAACTGGCGAATCAATTAAAAGCAGGAAATGCCGCATGCTTGCGCCGTTTCGGCGAAGCGCTCGAAAAGCATGTACGCTTCGAAGAACGCGAATTATTCGCGGTAGCCGAATCGGTGCTATCGCTCACGACTCTCAAAACGCTCACGCCGTCAATTTGAGCCGGATTGAAATCCCCGGTTCAGTTCTTACGCGCCGCCGGCCTGGATTGCTCAGTTAGTTCTTGTATCGCGCCAGTGCTTACGCAAATTAGCCGCCAAAGCCGGCGAAAAATGGCAGAAAGCTTGCTCGCGTGCATATAGCGCCATGTAACGCCGAAATAGATCGAGCGGTTCCTGCGCAAGACGAAAAGCACGACGATTTGCAGTGAAGCTGACCACGCCCGAGGAAGTCATTTGCAGCACCAGATCCTGTACTGCAGCTTCGATCTGCTCCGGTGCGACCACCTGGTCGCAAATCATGCGCCCTTCAGTTGAATCGCAAGCTATGCGCCGATCGGCCAGCACCATTTGGCGCGCCAAACGGTCACCCACAAAACGCTGCAGGCGCAAATTGGCTGCACCCGGGATGATGCCTTCCTTGCGCGCCGGCAAGCTCATGTAAGCGTCGGTGCCCGCGACGATGCTGTCCATCACCAGCAGGTATTGACAACCGCCACCGATGGCAAATTTATCCAGCTGGGCGATCCAGGGTTTTTCCTGCGTTTCCTCAAATGCTTCTGGAACAATTTTAGGCTGCGCCAGACCGCGGTAGATCTTGTTCAACACACCCAGTTCACGCTGCAGATACCACATCGGGGGAATCTTGCCTTCTTGCAAACGGGTAAGATTGATGCCGCTGCAAAACGCGCGCTGACCGCCATATTTGGCAACGGGCGCGCCGCGCAAAACCACTACTTCCGAATGCGGGTCGAGCAAGGCCAGGTCGACCGCCGTCTCCACATCATCCAGGCTGCGTTCATCCTCGGCGTTGAGTACGTCTGGGCAGTTCAGTGTGAGGAAGCAGGTCTTACCAATGCGCTCCAGGCTCGCTGCTGCAAGAACCAAATTGCCGCCGTTGGAAAATTCGTCGAGCCGTTTCACGGAATCAGCACGTGGCAAACGCATGGCCTGGCACAGGTGCTCCCCGCTCGTCCGGTGATTCA
This sequence comes from Betaproteobacteria bacterium, assembly GCA_016234745.1. Lineage (GTDB taxonomy): Bacteria > Pseudomonadota > Gammaproteobacteria > Burkholderiales > Rhodocyclaceae > JACRAR01. The sequence continues at coordinate 118,209 of JACRAR010000064.1, forward strand.
AGACATGGGCCAGAAACAACATCTGGTCGATGGCCACACCGGTTTGGTCGGCCAGGGGCAACCGTGCTTCTTGCTCCAACTCGGTACTGTTGGGAATCAAGCCTTCAATTAAGTCACTTGCGGCAGCAACCAGCTTGTCGAGCCGCAGAAACTGCGCATAGTTGCCTGTGAGCCGCGAGTACACGACGTCGATATGGGCTGCGAGAAATGTCTCCCGTGCCTCGCGCGCGGCCATTACCGACTCTTGCCTGACATGCACTGTCAGGGTTCGAGCATCTTCAGGGAAATCGCCCCTGACTGAATAATTGTTGTGTACATTCATCGCGTTCCCCGTCGTTGGCTAAGTTCGTTCAGTCATGCCAGGTCAAGCACCATTCGCCGGCTTATGGCGCCTGTCTGATTTGAGAACGAACCATTGTTTTGATAATTCAATCACCTTGTGGCGTCATGGATACGGCATGAATCGCAACGTCCATGATAATACATGATGATATTGGTCAACTATTGTGCTATAAAAGAAACAGGGAAGTGGAGATCGCATACGGCTCAGAAGGAGGCGCCATGAAACAAACCCGCATTGATCAGTTGGCGAATGATTTGAATGATCAAGCGCCCGTTATTCCTGCTGCAGTTATTGGCGGAACTGAAATGGGTCACGGCACGCCGGTTATGAACGCCGCCCCTGCTCCGCTTCATCCTGCCATGCCGGGTAACCCGGTGTTGAAGGATGGAGATAAACAGTGTCCGGGACAACTGCGGGAACTTCCCAGCCATGAGCTTCTCTCTCATCTTGCGCATAAGGATCCCAACGCGTTTGAGACCTTGCGCCGCGAGTTGGTGGAAAACTTCATCGACAATGCACCGGAAAAATATAGAGCTCGGCTCAACGGTCTTCAGTTTCGTGTCGACTGCGAGCGGCGCGTGTCACGTTCGGCCCTGGGATCGACGCTACGAATCTATAAATTGATGTGGGAAAGCTTCTCGAACCTGAATGACGAATGGCAAAAATTAGTGCGTACCAGGGGACAGCGCGAATACTTGCGGGACTCGGCCGTAACCGTGGCATACCTACCGAAAGAAAGCGCTCGAATCATCGACTTTCGTCCGCGCTGTGCGCAAGAGCCGGATTGAGGGCGTATCGGGATGCTGTTTAGTGCCCGGCAGAAATCACATCCTCGATTTTTGCAGCACAGATGAAATCATTTTCAGTCAAGCCACCGATGGCGTGAGTGGAATAGCGCACCCGGCATTGGCTATAGCTCACTTCGAGATCGGGATGGTGGCCCTCTTTATGTGAGACCCAGGCGATAGCATTGACGAAGGCCATGGTCTCGTAAAAATTCTTGGATCTGTAGATTTTCGCAATTTCCTGGCCTATCTGCTTCCAACCTTCGAGTTTCTGCAAGAGGTTGTCGATTTCGTTTTGCGGCAGTGCCGGCATGCCCTCTTCGCAAGGCTTGCAGGCTTTTTCACGCAAGTCAGATGCGCTGATGGTCATGGCAGAAACTACGCCTTATGTTGAATCCCAGATACAGTCCTGTGACAATCAGCGCAAAGACGAACCACTGCACGGCATAGGCCACATGGCGCTCCGCTTTCAGGCCAGGCCGGGGCCACTTGCGCTGGAAGCCGTCGCTTGCCGTCGCGTCGAGCTGCAGGATCAGCGGCAAAAGCCGGATCCCGGGTGGCAGCGGGATGGCCGCCAGATCGAGCCGCTGCAGGCGCAGCAGACCGGCGGGCAGATGTTCGACATCGGCACGCACGCCCAAGCCGGATGGCGGTAACGGTGTCAGGGTACCGCGCAGCGTCACCGCATCCGGCGCTATTCTGATGTCGGGAAGGATTGAACGATCCGGGTCGGCCTCGATCCAGCCCCGGTTGACCAGTTGCGCACAATCGCAGCCTTCCAGGCGCAGCAAGGTGAATACGAAATAGCCCACCCGTCCGTCGGCCGGCTGATTGTCCAGCAGGATTTGCGCCTGGTTTTGCCAGCGACCGCGCGCCGTCCCCAGCCGCCAACGCTGTGCGTCCCAATCCTCGGGGCTGGTGGCAGCCCGGTTCAAGTCGAGCGGAGTCAACTGTGCCTGCGCCATGATCGCCGATTCCTGCGCGCGCACTGCGTCGGCTCGTTCCAGTTGCCAGACGCCCAGGCGGATGAACAAAACCACCAGAACCAGGCTGGCGACGCCGGGAAGCAGGTTTGGCGTGAAGTCCCAACGAGCGAGCGTCAGTATGCGCATGCCAGCGGACGATCTATACTGGGGACTCGGGTTGCCGCGAGGGAAAGTTGATGCAGACACCGGTGCTGGTGAAGCTGGTCATCGCCATGGCGCTGCTGGCCATCGTAGTCAGCCTGGGTGTCGCCTTGTGGCGGCTGATCAGCGACCGCGGCGGATCGCACCGTGCGGTCAAGGCGCTGACGTTTCGCATCGGCCTGTCGATCGCGCTGTTCCTTCTGCTGTTGCTGGGCATGTTCACTGGAGTGGTGGTGCCGCATGGCGTAATCCCGTGACCTGCATGCTGGCGCTTACAGCAGATACACCGTAACGAAAAGACCGAGCCACACCACGTCGACGAAGTGCCAGTACCAGGAAGCGGCTTCGAAGGCGAAATGATGGGTGGGCGTGAAGTGGCCGCGGATCGAGCGCACCAATACCACGCCCAGCATGATGGCCCCAATCAGCACGTGGGCGCCGTGAAATCCCGTCAGCATGAAGAAGGTCGAGCCGTAAATGCCGGAGGACAGCCGCAGGTTCTGCAGAGTGTATGCATCCCAGTATTCGTGTGCCTGCAGGCCGATGAAAATGGCGCCGAGTGCCACCGTCAGGCCAAGGCCGGCGATCAGCTGCCGGCGCTTGCCGGACTTGATGCCCCAATGCGCCCAAGTGACCGTGGCGCCCGAGGAGAGCAGAATCAAAGTATTGACGGCCGGCAGGCCCGCGGCTTCCATCGCCTGCCTGGCCACGGTGAAGTGACTGGCATCGGGCAGCTGCAGCAACGGCCAGGTGGCGGCAAAGGCCGGCCAGAGGATCTCGTGCGTCAGACCCTTGTCGCCGCTGCCGCCAAGCCAGGGTACGGCAAAGTGGCGGACGTAGAACAAGGCACCGAAAAATGCCGCGAAGAACATCACCTCGGAGAAGATGAACCAGGCCATGCCCCAGCGGAAGCTGCCATCGACCTGGTCGTTGTAGCGCCCGCCTTCGCTCTCCATGATGACGGTGCCGAACCAGCCGCACAGCATGCCGACGAAGATCAGCAGGCCGACACCCATGGCAAAGCTGCCGCCGGCGGCGTGGTCGGTCAGCAGAAGCGCGCTGCCTCCGGTCAGGCAGAACAATCCGATCGATCCGACCAGCGGCCAGTAACTCGGTTGCGGCACGTAATAGTGGGACGCAGCATGTTCCATGGCGGTTCCTTGCACTAGAGTTTGGTGAGGCGCGGGCGGGCGCTAGAGATGCGGCCGCCGCGCTGCTCGAAAAAGGTATACGAGAGGGTGAGCGTACCGATCTCGCGGGGCAGGTCGGTGTCGACCTGAAACTGCACCGGCAGCGTCAGCGCCTGACCGGGGTCAAGCGGCTGTCGCGAAAAGCAGAAGCATTCAATTTTGCGGAAGTGTGCGGCGGCCGTGCCCGGCGTGACGCTTGGCACGGCCTGGCCGACGATTGCGCGATTGCCGAGATTGCGCGCCTGGTACTGCGCCAGCACCATCTCGCCGGGATGGACGCGCACACTGGCCACCACGGGGCTAAATTCCCAGGGCAGGTCGACGCTGGTATTGGCGGCAAACTCGACGGTAACCCAGCGCGTCCTGTCGATGCCCTGGGTTGCCGCCTGGCCATGGTTGATGCGAGACGTGGTGCCATTGAAGCCCGTATATTCGCAAAACACCTGGTAGAGCGGCACCAGCAGATAGCCGAAGCCGGTCATCAACAGAGCCCCGGCGGCGAGTTGCCAGGCCAGACGTCGATTGCCCGCAGCAATATTGGCGGTACGAGGCTGAACGTTCATGGCAGCAGGTGGTTGAGGTAGACCGCAATGTAGAACGCCAGCGCCAGGCTCGCCAGCGCCAGGCTGACACGGGCGTTGCGCGACAAGGTTCGTCGCAGAGTGTTGTTGGGCTGTTCGTCGCGCATCACGGCACCTTCGGCGGCTCGTTGAAGCTGTGGTAGGGCGGGGGCGAGGACAGGGTCCATTCCAGCCCCTGGGCGCCTTCCCAGACCTGGGCGCTGGCCTTGGCACCGTGGCCGCTGATGGCCCTGACGACGATGTAAAGGAAGATCAGCTGGCTCGCGCCGAAAGCGAAGGCGCCGAGGCTGGAGACCATGTTCCATCCGGAAAACTGGACGGCATAATCCGGAATGCGCCGCGGCATGCCGGCGAGCCCGAGGAAGTGCTGGGGGAAGAACAGCACATTGACCGAGATTGTCGATAACCAGAAGTGCAGCTTGCCCAGCCGCTCGTCATACATGCGGCCGGTCCATTTCGGCAGCCAGAAGTAGACGCCGGCGATGATGGCGAACACGGCGCCGGTGACCAGCACATAGTGGAAATGGGCGACGACGAAATAGGTGTCCTGGTACTGGAAGTCGACCGGCGCCAGGCCCAGCATCAGTCCGGAGAAGCCGCCGATCGAGAACAGGATGATGAAGCACAGCGCCCACAGCATCGGCGTTTCGAACGTCATCGAACCGCGCCACATGGTGGCGACCCAGTTAAACACCTTGACGCCGGTCGGCACCGCGATCAGCACCGTCGAATACATGAAAAACAACTCGCCGGCCAGGGGCATGCCCACCGTAAACATGTGGTGCGCCCAGACGATGAACGAGAGAAAGGCGATGCTGGCCACCGCATAGATCATCGAGGTGTAGCCGAACAGGGGCTTCCTGGCGAAGGTCGGCACGATTTGCGAAACAATGCCGAAGGCCGGCAGGATCATGATGTACACCTCGGGATGGCCGAAGAACCAGAATACATGCTGGAACATCACCGGATCGCCGCCGCCGGCGGCATTGAAGAAGCTGGTGCCGAAAAACTTGTCGGTCAGCAGCATGGTCACCGCCCCCGCCAGCACCGGCATTGCGGCGATCAGCAGGAAGGCGGTGATGACCCAGGTCCAGACGAACAGCGGCAGCTTGCCGTAGGTCATGCCGGGCGCGCGCATGTTGAATACCGTGGTGATGACGTTGATGGCGCCCATCACCGAGGAGAGACCCATCAGGTGCACCGCGAAGATCAGGAAGGGGAAGGCCATGCCCATCTGCAGCACCAGCGGCGGATACATGGTCCAGCCGCCCGACGGCGCTCCGCCGGGCATGAACAGCGTCGCCAGCAGCAGCGTGAAGGCGAACGGCAACAGCCAGAAGCTCCAGTTGTTGAGGCGTGGCAGGGCCATGTCGGGGGCGCCTATCATGAGCGGAATCATCCAGTTGGCCAGACCGACGAAGGCCGGCATGACGGCGCCGAAGATCATCACCAGCGCATGCATGGTGGCCATCTGGTTGAAGAAATGCGGGGAGACGAACTGCAGGCCGGGCTGGAACAATTCGGCGCGCACCACCATGGCGAAGGAGCCGCCGATGAACAGCATGCTCACCGAGAACAACAGGTAGAGCGTGCCGATATCCTTGTGGTTGGTGGTGAACAGCCAACGCGTGATGCCGCTTGGATGCGTGTGGTCGTGGGGGTGCGGCAGGGCTAATTCGGTCATGGCGGTTTACCTCGCTTACTTGTGTGCGCTTACTTGTGTGCGACTACTTGTGTGCGACTATTTGCGTGCGGCCTTGATCTGGGCAGGCTGCACCAGATCGCCCGTGTTGTTGCCCCAGGCGTTGCGTTCGTGGGTGATCACCGCGGCGATCTCGGCGTCGCTCAACTGCGCCGCAAAGGGCGGCATGGCCGTTCCGGGTTTGCCGTTCATGACGCGGTCGATGTGTTCGGCCAGCGGACCTTTCACAACCGGGCTGCCCTTCAAGGCCTTGAACGCGCCGGGAATCCCTTCGCCGTTCGGCTGGTGGCAGGCGGCACAGTTCTTCGCATAGACCTCGTCGCCCTTGGCCAGCAGCTCTTCGCGCGTCCATGTGCGGTCGCCGCCTGCGCGGGCCTTTGCCGACGCAGCGTGTTGCTGCGCCAACCAGACAAGATACTCCGGCTCGTTCATGGCGATCAGTACGATGGGCATGAAGCCATGTCCGACACCGCACAGTTCGGTGCATTGGCCGCGATAAGTGCCGGGGGTGTCAACCCGCGCCCAGATTTCGTTGACGAAACCAGGAATCGCGTCCTTCTTGAAGCCGAGGTCGGGAACCCACCAGGAATGGATTACATCGCTGGCATTGAGCAGGAAGCGCACCTTCTTGCCAACCGGCACCACCACAGGATTATCCACATTCAGAAGGTAGTGCTCGACCGTGCGCGGGTCGATGCCGCTGCCCTGCTTGGCCGCGGCGGCGCTCTTGTCGTCGAGATTGCTGACAAAGCTGATGTCTTCCTTCAGGTAGTCATAGCGCCAGCGCCACTGCAGGCCGGTGATCTTGATGGTCAAATCGGCATTGCTCGTATCGTTCATGGCAATCAACGCATTGGTTGCGGGGATGGCGAGCACCACCAGGATCAGGAATGGCACGATTGTCCAAGCTATCTCGACCTTGGTGTTGTCGTGGAAACTTGCCGCCACTGCACCGCGCGATTTGCGGTGATGGTAGATCGACCACGCCATGGCGCCGAACACCACGATCGCGATCACGACGCAGATCCACAGAGCCAGCATGTGCAGACGATACGCCTCGCGGCTGATCGATGTCACGCCTTCGGTAAGATTCAGCTTGTAGTCGGCCCAGACCTCCCTCGTGGCAAGCATGCATGCCAAAGCCAATGCAAGCTTGCGGATCTGTTCTGGAAACGTAGATTCCATGTACTCCTCCCTGTTGGCTCTGCCGCCGATTACGCCGTAAGCATCGGCCCCATGTTTCCTGCGGGACAAATCAGTTGACGCAGCTTGTCGGCCAGTTCGTGACGTTCCTCCTCATCGAGGAACTCGCCGATTTCGACCTGCTGCTCCTGGGTGCAAAGGTAGAGGTGCTCGTGCCCACCTGGCGCAGCAGTTCGCAACTGGACCTCGGCACGCGCGCGCGGAAGTGCGCAGTGGCTCTCCAGCCGAATATGGCCGCACTCGATCGCTATCGCATCCTCTTCCAGGGACACCACTTCACGCCGATGGTTGCGGCGATATCCGGAGCGAAAAGCCAGTGCAAGGACGACGCACACGATCGATGACGGCACCAGTGCGTACCAGTTGCCAAGCAGGCTACTGACGATTGCGGTCGACATGATGAGTCCGCATATCGGAATCAGAATCAGTATGCTGGCCTGCCAGGAAGCAGGGGCGTAGGAAGGCGTAATTACGAACGCGACCTGATTGCTATTTCGGTTTCTGATGGTGGCTACCATGTTGCCCCCTCCTGCACTGCACCTGACTCTGGTACAAGAATTATTTCTTGTGATCGAGCCTGTTGTCATGGCGCAGACGTACTCCCTAAAATCATTATAGGCTTGAATGTTCAAATGTTAAATAAAAATGCAGGTTGCATTCCACATTGCTCGCATGGTCTTAATAGGCTCATTGGATGTATAGGTACTTTCGGGCAGAGAGAAATGGCAATGAGGCGCTAGAATCCCCAGGCAAGTCCAGGTCGAATCCCGCCTAGGCCTTTCTCGTTGCCGAATGCATTTCATTAAGCAGGGGGAGCGGCGATGGCCATTAACATGGTACTGACTTTTGCGCCGCAAAGGAGACTCTCATGAGTGCAACGCGAACGGAACGCGATTCTTTCGGCACTATTGAGGTACCTGCCGAACGGCTATGGGGTGCGCAGACGCAACGTTCACTGGAGCACTTCAACATTTCCTGCGAGCGCATGCCGCAAGAAGTCATGCTTGCCCTCGCGACAGTCAAGTCCGCTTGTGCCAGAGTGAATTGTGTCCTTGGCTTACTGCCGGAAGATAAGGCTGCAGCCATCATTACTTCCGCGGAGGAGGTGCTGGCCGGTCGCCACGGACAGGAATTCCCCCTGTCGGTCTGGCAGACAGGCTCAGGTACCCAGAGCAATATGAACATGAACGAGGTGCTCGCCAACCGCGCTTCTGAACTGCTCGGCGGCGAGCGTGGAGAAAAACGTCGGGTGCATCCCAACGACGAGGTCAATCTCGGCCAATCTTCCAACGATATTTTCCCAACGGCCATGCACTTGGCTGCGAGTCTCGGCATTGTTCGCGACTTGCTGCCAGCGCTTGTCCGGCTGCGTGCGACCTTGTCGGAGAAGTCTGCTGCCTTCGCCGACATCGTCAAGATCGGCCGCACTCATTTGCAGGATGCCACTCCTCTCACGCTTGGTCAGGAGTTTTCCGGTTACGTCGCCCAGCTTGACCATGCCGAAGCGATCATTTCTGGTGCGTTGCCTTCGCTCTATCAACTCGCCGTCGGCGGCACCGCCGTCGGCACCGGTCTCAACACACACCCGGAATTCGGTGAGCGCGTGGCCATGGAACTTTCCCATCGCTGCGGGCTCCCCTTTATCAGTGCCGCCAATAAATATGCGGCGCTGGCGGCTCACGACGGACTCGTCGCGGCACACGGCGCCCTGAAGACACTTGCGGTTGCATTGATGAAGATAGCCAACGACATCCGCTGGCTGGCTTCGGGGCCGCGATCAGGTCTCGGCGAAATCAATATCCCGGAAAATGAACCTGGCAGCTCGATCATGCCGGGCAAAGTCAATCCCACCCAATGCGAAGCGCTGACCATGCTCTGCTGCCAGATTATGGCCAATGACGTGGCTATCGGCATCGGCGGTGCCTCGGGTAATTTCGAACTCAACGTCTTCAAGCCGCTCATCGTCCACAACTTTCTGCAAAGCGCACGGCTACTTGCGGATGGCATGACCAGCTTCGATATTTACTGCGCGCGCGGTATCCAGGCCGACCGGGAGCGGATTTCAGAATTGCTGGAGCGCTCGCTGATGCTGGTAACGGTACTGACCCCTCACATCGGATACGACCGCGCCGCCGAGATCGCCAAGCGTGCGCACCAGGAAGGAAAAACGCTGCGCGAAGCTGCGGTAGCGCTGGGGTATGTGTCGGAGTCTGACTTCGACAATTGGGTCATTCCTGCGGATATGGTTGGCGGAACTCGCTAAAGGAGCGTCATGCGACACATTGAAAGGCACAGAACACAGCGCGTCGGATGGCTGCGCGCGGCAGTTCTTGGCGCCAATGATGGCATTGTTTCGACTGCCAGCCTCGTCCTTGGCGTAGCCGCGGCTGGTGCGGACTCGAAGAGCATCCTGATTGCGGGTGTTGCAGGCCTTGTCGCGGGAGCTATGTCGATGGCCGCTGGCGAGTATGTGTCGGTGAGTTCCCAGGCAGATACCGAGTTCGCCGATCTTGATCGAGAGCGCAAGGAATTGGTTGCGGACCCAGAGCATGAACAGGCTGAAATGACTGCTATTTATATTGGACGCGGGCTCGATGCAGAACTGGCCTCCGCGGTAGCTACCCAGTTGATGGCACACGATGCACTTGGCGCACACGCGCGTGACGAACTGGGTATATCCGCCGCATTTACTGCACGGCCAGTTCAGGCCGCATTGGCTTCAGCCAGCGCATTTACCTTCGGGGCTGCTCTGCCACTCTTGATTGTTCTATTGACACCAATATCTTCACTATCATTGGCTGTCTCGGGCAGCTCGCTGCTGTTTCTTGCGCTGCTGGGTTACCTGGCTGCTCGCGCGGGTGGTGCTGCACCGAGTACCTCAATCGTGCGGATGACTTTCTGGGGTGCCTTGGCGATGGCCTTGACGGCTGGCGTGGGAGCCTTGTTCGGGGTAGCTGCCTGAGCATGTTGTTGACTTGGTTGCCTTATCGCTACTCTGCCAGCCGAACATAAGCCTCTTCGTTGCCGATCCTCGTGTCGATCACGGCTTTGCCGACGGTGAAGTGGTAGATATCCTGGAAGCGCAGAGTGTCGAGTCCCAGCGCGCGGTGAACCTCATCGTCGAAATAACAACCGATGCCTGTGCCTTGAACACCGGCAGCTTCGGCTTCCAGGTAGAGTGCCTGCCCCAGTATGCCGGCTTCCCAAAAACGCTCTCGGTAAAGCCATGGCTGCCCCAGGTTGATGTCGTTGAAGCGTGCCAGCATGGCCAGCGCAAAGGCGGAATCGGCGGCGATATTTTGATGACAGGAAGCCGTTGCGGCGAACCGGCGCACATCCAGTGGTGCCAGCAAGTACAGAGGCAGGTGCTCGGGGCAGCCGGGAACATGCGCCCAGAGCCAGTCCGGACGCATCGCAGCACGCAGTCCGGCAAGTGCCGCAGGAGCGCGTGGCAGGCAGTAAATGCCTGGCTCCAAGCCATCCACGCGATGCACGAACAGTACCGGATGCACGGATGGCGCATCGTTCAGCACTGACCAGGGAGGCAGACCTGCGCGTGGCAACAGTGAATCAAGCATGCGATAGAAAGCCGGTGCTCCGATCGATGTCATACCGTCGAAAGTTTGGGCGGAGCGGCGGTTGCGAATCAGATGGCTGACAGGAGCGCGCGAAACCGGCGCTAGGATCGGGAGCGGCGCTTGAAGGTTAATCGGCTTTTGTTCCAAGGACGGCTTGCGTGTCGCAGTAGCCACCGAGCGGATGTCCTGCCAGTCGCGATGACTCTGACTCAAGACATTGGCGTGTCCAGCCCAGTCTGCATCCTTCAGCATCGCCAGCACCTCGGCTGCTGCAGGCGCTTTACCAGGTCCGATCCAGAGTAGCGCCTCCGGTTCCTCGGTCTCGGCAACAGGAAAGTCTCCGGCACGATCCACACCGGTGAGTGAGGCGATCTCCGTGTCACCCCATTCGGCAAGCAGGCGCGCTTGCCAGCCGAGCGCGGCGGCAGCGTAGGATATTGCAGCCAAAGCATGACCGCTGTCGTGCTGGCAGTAGCGGAAGGCACGCATGCCGTATTTCCACGCCTCGCGCCAATGGATGCCGGTTAGCGCCAGCAGAACCCCCCTCGACCACATGAGTGGAGCCGTGGCGCGCCTTTCGAGGCAATGAGAATCTGGCCGGTAGTGATAAACGCCGGCAGGCAATCCCGGTAAATCGGGACAGATCAGGTAGCCTTCGGTGGGATGCAGATTGCCGCTGGATGGATTGCAGCGCAAGGCCCAGCGATTTCCTCCATACGCTTTCCAGGCAGAAATGCCAAGCGACAGTTGCAAGAGACAGGCCAGGCCCTCCCCGTTCAGTTCCTGTTGCGGCAAGGCAGTGGCGTCAAACAGATCATCCCAGCAAACTGACAGATCGCCTTTAAGCAATTGAAGATCCAGCACCGGTGTGCCCGCATATTGACGAAAGGGATCGGGCTGCGAGTTCCAGTCAAGGTCGACTGGACCTGGGGCGTATCGATCGAGTTGATGCTTGGAACGTTCATGGTAGGCAAGCACAGGATCCATGATCATGAATTCAGCAAAACCAAATGACTGGCGTG
>JACRAR010000067.1 GCA_016234745.1 Betaproteobacteria bacterium
CCAACGAAGCTGCGGACCTTCTTCGGCGGGTTCATTAAGCAGATCGTGCTGCAGGGAAGCTCAGTCCGGATTGAGTACAATCCGGAAAAGATATTGAAATCAGGGCAAAGCGCCCCGGTTCACACTGAGATTGGGTGGCTCCCCGACCTGGGCTCGAACCAGGGACCTACGGATTAACAGTCCGGCGCTCTACCGACTGAGCTATCGAGGAACAATCAGCAGCGGATTCTATTCACATACCCCCTAAGCGTCAATAGAAAAGCTTTGCCCTACTGTCCAACGACACCGCAAAATCAAGAGTCTTGGTCAAATCATGAAAATGTCATGCCATGTATGAAATATCCGCGAGGAGCAATTCGATTATTCAAGAAAGTTCTCTCTCCAAAATCATCAGACTAAAGCGGCAACTGGCTATAATTGGTGGGCTTGCAGTCGAGTGAATGCTGATCGAAAAAAGGAGTCATTGCAGTGGCGGAAAAAGTCGCATTGATCACCGGAGTGACCGGACAGGATGGTTCCTACCTGGCCGAGTTTCTGCTCAACAAGGGCTACCAGGTGCATGGCATCAAGCGGCGCACCTCGCTGTTCAATACCGATCGCATCGACCACCTCTATCAGGATCTGCATGAGAAGAACGTCCATCTGATCCTGCATCATGGCGATCTGACCGATTCGAGCAGCCTGATCCGCATCATCAAGCAGGTGCAACCCGACGAGATCTACAACCTGGCCGCCCAGTCGCATGTGGCGGTTTCCTTCGAGGAACCGGAATACACCGCAAACTCGGATGCGCTCGGCGCCTTGCGCATCCTCGAAGCGATCCGCATCCTCGGCCTGGAAAAGAAGACCCGCTTCTACCAGGCTTCCACCTCCGAGCTCTACGGCCTGGTACAGGAAATACCCCAGCGCGAAACCACCCCTTTCTACCCGCGCTCGCCCTATGCGGTGGCCAAGCTCTACGCCTACTGGATCACGGTCAATTACCGCGAGGCCTACGGCATCTACGCCTGCAACGGCATCCTGTTCAACCATGAATCGCCGGTGCGCGGCGAAACTTTCGTCACGCGCAAGATCACCCGGGCGCTGGCCCGCATCAAGCTGGACATGCAGGAGTGCCTGTACCTGGGCAACCTCAACGCCCTGCGCGACTGGGGCCATGCGCGCGACTACATTGAAGTCCAGTGGCTGATGCTGCAGCAGGAGAAACCCGACGATTTCGTCATCGCCACCGGACAGCAATACAGCGTGCGCGATTTCGTCAATGCCGCCGCTGAGGAACTCGGCATCAAGATCCGCTGGGAGGGTTCGCTTGCCGACGAGAAAGGCTACGACAGCGAAGGCCGCTGCATCGTCCAGGTCGATCCGCGCTATTTCCGCCCGACCGAAGTGGAAACCCTGCTGGGCGATGCGAGCAAGGCCAAGGAAAAGCTGGGCTGGACACCCAAAACCACTTTCAAGCAACTGGTTGCCGAGATGGCACGCGAGGACCTCAAGGAGGCCGAGCGCGATGCACTCATCAAGCATCATGGCTTCAAGAGTTTCAACCGCCATGAGTGAACCGCAACCCACCTTGCCCCTGGGTCGGACAGCATGGACCGCCTGAGCAGAATTTTCGTTGCCGGCCATCGCGGCTTGGTCGGATCGGCACTGGTGCGGCGTCTTAAAGATAGCCATGACAAGCTGCTGTTGCGCAGCCACGCCGAGCTCGACCTGACCGAACAAGCCGCAGTAGTGCGATTTTTCGAGCAGGAACAACCGGAATACGTTTTCCTGGCGGCGGCCAAGGTCGGCGGCATCCACGCCAACAATACCTACCCTGGCGATTTCATCTACTCGAACATCTGCATCCAGACCAACGTCATCGAGGCGGCACGCCGGAACGGTGTGAAGCGCCTGCTGTTCCTGGGTTCCTCGTGCATCTATCCGCGCGACTGCCCCCAGCCGATGCGCGAAGAATATTTACTGAGCGGTGCGCTCGAAGTGACCAACCGCGCCTATGCCGTGGCCAAGATCAGCGGCATCGAGATGTGCGGTTCGTACAACCGCCAATTCGGCACCCGTTTTCTCGCGGCGATGCCGACCAATTCCTACGGCCCCAACGACAACTACGATTTGCAGAACAGCCATGTCCTACCCGCCCTGATCCGCAAGTTCCACGAAGCCAAGGTGCGCGGCGACGCCAGCGTCACCGCCTGGGGTACCGGCTCGCCCAAGCGTGAATTCGTCTATAGCGACGACGTGGCCGACGCCTGCATTTTCCTGATGAACCTGCCCGAGGCCGAGTTCAACCGGCTGCTCGCCCAGGATCAGCCGATGATCAACCTCGGCACGGGCGTGGAACTGACCATCCGCGAACTGACCGAAACCGTCAAGGAGGTAGTCGGTTTTCAGGGCAGTGTCGTGTGGGATGCCAGCAAGCCGGATGGCACCTTGCGCAAGCTGCTCGATGTCTCGCGCCTGGCTGAGCTCGGCTGGCGTGCAAAAATCGGTTTGCGCGAAGGCATTGCGCTGGCCTACCAAGACTTTCTGAACCATCAGACCGACAAGACCAAGGCATGAAACTACAACCAGTCATCCTGTGCGGCGGTTCCGGCACGCGGCTCTGGCCGCTGTCGCGGGAGCAGTACCCAAAGCAACTGCTGACGCTTGCGGGCGAACATTCGATGTTGCAGGACACCGCCCTGCGCGTCCATGGCAAGCTGGACGGGAGCATGGTAGAGATCCTGGCGCCGCTGGTGGTGGGCAACGAAGAGTACCGCTTCATCACCGCTGAGCAATTGCGCCAGGTGGATGTCCAGCCACAGGCATTAATCCTTGAGCCCTGCGGACGCAATACCGCACCGGCACTGACCCTGGCAGCCATTGCAGCGTGCGCGGCGGGGAATGATCCGGTCTTGGTGGTGATGCCGGCCGATCATGTGATCAACGATTTGCCCGCGTTTCGCAAGGCGGTATTGCTGGGAGCGAACTGCGCCGAACGCGGGCAGCTGGTGACCTTCGGCATCGTCCCCAGCGAAGCGAATACCGGCTACGGTTACATCCGTGCGGGCGCCGATTTGGCCGAAGGCGTCAAGCAGCTCGCAAATTTCGTCGAGAAGCCCGATCTGGCAACTGCCGAACGCTACCTGGCCGAGGGTAATTACTTCTGGAACAGCGGCATCTTCATTCTCAAGGCATCCCTGTGGATGCAGCAGATCGAACGCTTCCGCCCGGACATTGCCAAGGCTTGCGCAGCCGCCATGGCGAATGGCACGCGCGACCGCGACTTCGTGCGGGTACCGCGCGAGGGATTTGCTGCATGTCCCTCGGATTCGATTGATTACGCCGTCATGGAACGCCTGACCAAGGGCGATCAGGCCGATTCGCCGGCCGTGGTGATTCCCCTTTCGGCGCAATGGTCCGATGTCGGCGCCTGGAGCGCTCTCTGGGAGATCGGCAGCAAGGACAGCGCCGGCAATGTCATGCAGGGCGACATTCTGGCGGTCGACACGCAGGACAGCCTGCTGATTTCGCAATCCCGCCTGGTCGCCAGTGTCGGCTTGCGCGATGCGGTGGTGGTGGAAACCCCCGATGCCGTCCTGGTGGCGCATCGTGACCGCATCCAGCAGGTCAAGGAGATCGTCGCCCGGCTCAAGGCGGAGAAGCGTCCTGAGTCGGATGCCCACCGCAAGGTGCATCGCCCCTGGGGCTGGTACGACAGCATCGATACCGGACCACGCTTCCAGGTCAAGCGCATCGTGGTCAGCCCCGGCGCACAACTCTCGGCGCAGATGCATCACCATCGTGCCGAACATTGGGTGGTGGTCAGCGGAACGGCCAAGGTGACGCGCGGCGAAGAGGTGTTCATCCTGTCGGAAAACCAGTCGACCTACATTCCTCTCGGCACCTTGCACCGCCTGGAAAACCCGGGCAAGGTGCATCTTGAAATCATCGAAGTGCAATCCGGAACCTATCTCGGAGAAGACGACATCGTGCGCTTCGAGGATACCTATGGCCGTGGCTAGGCCCTAGCGCATGACGATCACTGCCGGCGAATTGGTGAAGGACATTGACGGCCTGGTAACCCTGCCGGACGTCTATATCCGCATCAACCGCCTGCTCGAAAATCCGAACAGCTCCACTACCGATATCGCCAAGGCGGTCAGCCAGGATCCCTCCTTCACCCTGCGCCTGCTGCGTGTCGCCAACAGCAGCCTTTACCGTTTCCCCGCCGCGGTGACCACTGCCGCCAAAGCCGTCTCAATCATCGGCACGGCCCAGATTCGCAGCCTGGCACTGGCGATGTCGGTGGCGAAAAGTTTCGCCGGGATGCCCAACGAGTTGGTCTCGATGGAAAACTTCTGGCGCCATAGCCTGTATTGCGCCTTGATTGCACGACACCTGGCGCGGGAAGCGCGTCGTTGCGATCCGGATAGCCTGTTCACCGCAGGACTGTTGCATGACATCGGCGAACTGGTGATTTTCAACCGCCTCCCTGAACAAGCCAAGGATGCCCTGCTGATGGTGCTGGACAGTCAGGATGAAATGCAGGTCCATGAGGCCGAGCGCAAGGTCATGGGTGTCGATCATGCCGAGGTCGGCGGCGAGCTGGCGCGGCACTGGAACCTGCCTTCCCTGCTGCAGGAATGCATCGCCCATCATCATGCCGTGGCCAGCGCCAAGCAGCACCCCAGGGAAGTCGCGCTGGTGCACCTGGCCAATGTGTTCGCGCTCATGGCGGAAGTCGACAGCCTCGATCCCGGCGATGTTTCGCCGATCGACCCGCTGGCCTGGGAACTGACCGGACTGAGCGACGATTGCGTGGATGCCGCAGTACGCGAAGCGCAAGCCGAAATCCATGAGGCCGAGCAGTTGTTTTCCTGACGGTTGCCGCAACCGCCGCCTGCTCTGATCATGGCCACCCTCCAAGACTTAGACCGTCCCGAACCTCCACCGGTATTGCCGGGGTTTGAGCATGTCCGGCGCTCGTGGAATGCGACATACGCCAGCTATGCCGCCAGAATACTGCCCGGCGAATACTATGTGACCAAGTCCGAGGAAGGCGTCTACACCACGCTGGGGTCATGCATCTCCGCCTGCATCCGCGACCGCGCGACGGGCATCGGCGGCATGAACCATTTCATGCTGCCGGCCTCGGTCAAGGACGAGCCGGAAGCCTGGACCGCCACCGGCCTGGGCGCCGCCACCCGCTACGGCAATTACGCCATGGAACATCTCATCAATGTGATCCTGCGCAACGGCGGCCTGCGGCAAAATCTCGAAGTAAAAATCTTCGGCGGCGGGCGCGTACTGGCCAACATGACCGATGTCGGCCAGCGCAATATCAATTTCGTGCGCGACTATCTCAAGACTGAAAAACTTTCGGTGATTGCCGAAGATGTCGGCGACGTCTTCCCGCGCATGGTGGTGTATTTCCCAAGCACGGGCCTGGCGAAAGTGAAGCGATTGCGCTCGCTCCACAACAATGTCATCGTCAACCAGGAAAAAGCCTACGTCGAGCAACTGGTGCAGAAGCCGGTGGGTGGGGAAGTGGAACTGTTCTAATCGCCTATTCCGGGTTGAGTTCGCGATAACGGAAGCAATCGAGCAAGTGATCGTTGACCAGCCCCACGGCCTGCATCAAGGAATAGCAGATGGTCGGGCCGACGAACTTGAAACCTTGCTGTGCCAGGTCCTTCGACAGCGCGACTGACAGCGGCGTTTGCGCCGGGACTTCCGCGAGGCTGCGCCAGCAATTGTGCACCGGCCTGCCCTCGACAAAACGCCATAGATAGCTATCGAAGCTGCCGAACTTTTCCTGCAGCAGCAGAAATTTTTGAGCGTTGTTGATGGCTGCCGCAATCTTCAGCCGGTTGCGGACGATCCCTGGATTATCCAGCAGACGCTCGACCCGCATCTGGTCGTAGCGTGCCACTTTGCGCGGATCGAAGCCATCGAAAGCGGCACGATAGTTGTTGCGTTTTCTGAGGATGCCGATCCATGACAACCCGGCCTGGGCGCCCTCGAGAATCAGGAACTCGAACAACGCATTCTCGTCGTGCAAGGGCACGCCCCACTCGCGGTCATGATAGGCGACATAGAGCGGGTCTTCGCCGCACCAGGGGCAGCGCTTCAATTGAGCTCCAATACGCCGCGCTTCAGGCCGGCATCTTCGGGGTGGGGAGAAAGGACGAAGCCGAGATCGGAGACAAACTTCAGCATGCGCCGGTTTTCCGCGAGAAACTCGCCGTACATGTACTTGAGCCTGCCATGGGTCCGGGCCGCATCGATCAATACCCCGATCAGGCGCCGCGCCAGCCCCTTGCCTTGCCAGGAATCGGCTACGACGATGGCGAACTCGCACGACTCGCCATCCGGATTGGTGGCATAGCGCGCCACGCCGACCTCCAATTCACCGCCATCCTGTTTGACCGTGGCGACGAAAGCCATCTCGCGATCGTAATCGATCTGCGTCATGCGGATCAGCTGTCCCTGGGACAGCTCGCGGATGGTGTTCATGAAACGGAAATACTTGGATTCGGCCGACAGTCCCTTGACGAACTCCTGCTCCAGGTTGGCGTCCTCCGGCCTGATCGGGCGGATCGTGACCTCCTGCCCATCCATGCTCAGATAGCTTGTCACCATGTGCGCGGGATAGGGATGGATCGCCATGTGCGCATAGCGCGACACGGAAGCCGGCAGCCGCACGATGGAGATGCTGGCGTCGACGGCGACGGCGCCGTTTTCGTCCACAATCAGCGGATTGATGTTGAGTTCGCGAATCCAGGGCAATTCGCAAACCATTTCTGACAAGCGTAACAGTACCGTTTCGATGGCTTCCAGATCCACCGGCTGCATGTTTCGGATCGCGCCGAGGCGCGCAACGGAAGTGGCCGAGTGCAACATGTCGGCAACCAGGAAGTGGTTCAGCGGCGGCAGGGCGACAACACGTTCCTTGTTGGATTTACTGAATTCAAACTCCACCCCGCCCGGTCCGAGGGTAATGAAGGGGCCGAAGATCGAATCCTGCATCATGCCGACCATCAACTCGCGGCCATGCGGCTTGATGATCATCGGCTCGATGGAAATGCCGTTGATTTTGGCGTCCGGCCGATTCTTCCGGACTTGCACGATGATCTCATGGTAAGCCTCGCGCACTTCGTCGAGGTTGGCCAAATTGAGACGAACGCCGCCGTAGTCGCTCTTGTGGGTGATTTGCCGCGAATCGACCTTCATCACCACGGGCAAGCCAATTTCGTCTGCCAGCAACAGAGCTTCCTCGACCGAGTGCGCCACCATGGTCCGGGCAATCGGAATGTGAAATGCCGCAAGCAACGCCTTGGATTCCATCTCGCTCAATACCTGGCGCCCTTCCTGCAGTGCCGTTTCGATCAGCAATCTGGCGCCATCCACGTTCGGTTCGAGTTCCTGGGACAACGCTCCAGGCGTCTGCATCAACAGCTTCTGGTTGCGATAGTAATTGCTGATATGCGAGAACAATTCGACCGCAGGCTCCGGCGTGCGGAATGTGGGAATGCCCGCCCCTTTGAACAGTCGGCGTGCTTCATGCACCTGCGCTTCGCCCATCCAGCATGTGACCAGCGGCTTGTCCGATTGCCGCGCCAGTTCAATCACCTCGCGGGCGGTCTGGGTCGGGTCGGTGAGCGCTTGCGGGGTCAGGATCACCAGGAGGCCATCCACATTGTCGTCCGCCAGGCAGGCGGACACTGTGGCGCAAAATCTTTGCGGATCGGCATCGCCAATCAGGTCGATCGGATTGGCGCGCCGGGAAATCGGCGGCAGAATCTGATCCAGCTTGGCGCAAGTCGCCGCGCTGAGCTTGGCCAGCGGGATGCCGATGTCGGCCGCATGGTCGGCCGCCATCACGCCCGGTCCGCCGCCATTGGTGATGATCGCCAGACGGTTGCCGCGCGGGCGGAAATGGGCGAACAGCGCGCTGGCAGCCGCATACATCTGCCCGACGCTGGCCAAGCGCACCACACCGGAACGGCGCAGTGCGGCATCGAACACGTCGTCGGCGCCAAGCAAGGCGCCGCTGTGTGAATGCGCGGCCGCCTCGCCCACCGGATTGCGCCCCACCTTGATGAGCAGGACTGGCTTGCAGCGCGCAGCGGCGCGCAGCGCGCTCATGAAGCGGCGCGAATTCCGGATGCCCTCGATGTAGAGGAAAATATTTTCGGTTTTTGGATCGGAGACCAGATAGTCGAGCGCTTCGCCGAACTCGACGTCGCTCGATGTGCCTAGCGACACCACCGTCGAGAAACCGATGTTGTTGGGCAATGCCCAGTCAAGGATGGCATTGCATAAAGCGCCCGACTGGGATACCAGCCCGATGCTGCCAGGCTTGGCGCTGACGTTGGCAAAGTTGAGGTTGATGCCGGCGCTTGGCCGCATGATGCCCAGGCTGTCCGGGCCAAGCACGCGCATGCGATAGCGGCGCGCAGTCTTCAGCACGACCTGTTCGAGCGTTTTGCCATTGGCGTCGGTTTCTGCAAAGCCGCCGTAAATCACGATCACATGGCGCGTGCCGGCGCGGCCGCAGGCTTCGACAACCTCCGGAACTGTTTTGGTCTTGGTGCAAATCACCGCGAGATCGAGTTTCTGCGGGATGCTCTCGGGCGAGGGATAGGTGGCTTGACCAAAAATTGTTTTGTGCTTTGGATTTATCAGGAACAGCTGACCCTTGTATTCGGAGTCAAGTATGTTGCGCACGATGGTCAGGCCGACCGAACCCGGAGTTTCGGATGCACCGATGATGGCAATCGATTTAGGCTCAAACAGCGGAGTCAGATAATGTTTTTCGTAGCTCATGGAGCAGCTCCGTCGTCGGCAATATAATATTGCAGTGCACCACAGAATACCACCAAGTTATCCAGATTTATCCGCTTGAACTTTATATTTTGTATCGCATGAGTGAGTGAAATCTGTGCCAATTCACGCTATTCTGCGAAGTCATGACCGACAACACGCCAAATTTGCCCAGCCTCGCATCTTCTCCCGAAGTATCGTCATTGGTACCGGCTGAGCTACCCCCATCATTCTGGGTACAACGCTTTGCCGCCTTGATTCCGGCCGGAGGACAAGTGCTTGATCTGGCCTGCGGCCACGGCCGGCATGCGCGCTTCTTGGCCAGTCGCGGCTACAGCGTCGAGGCGGTCGATCGCAATGCCGAAGCGCTCGAGACACTGCGGGACATTCCCGGGATCACCACCCGCTGCGCCGATCTCGAAGGCGGACCCTGGCCGTACAGCGGCTCACTGTTCTCAGGAATTGTGGTCACCAATTACCTCTGGCGGCCGCTCCTTCCTCACCTGATGGCGGCGATGGACAAGGGCAGTGTCCTGATCTATGAAACCTTCATGCTCGGCAACGAGCGCTTTGGCCAGCCGTCGAATCCCGCGTTCCTGCTGCGCCCGGACGAGTTGCGCCATGTAATACGCCAGCGTCTGGAACTGATTGCCTTCGAGCAAGGTGAAATCTCCATGCCGCGCCCCGCCGTGGTTCAACGCCTCTGTGCGGTACGCGTCGGGCCGCTGCGTCTGCCTGAGTGAACGTTCATGCCGACTTGCCGGGATTAATGCATGCCTAAAGGCCACAGTATCGGCATGATCTCCCTGGGTTGCCCAAAAGCTTCGGTCGACTCGGAGCAAATCCTGACGCGCTTGCGCAGCGAGGGCTATTCAATCTCCAGCTCTTATCAAGGCGCGGATCTGGTGGTCGTGAATACCTGCGGTTTCATCGATGCGGCGGTGGCGGAATCGCTCGAAGCGATCGGCGAAGCACTCGCCGAAAATGGCAAGGTGATTGTCACCGGCTGCCTCGGCGCCAAGGGCGACATCGTCCGGCAAACCCACCCGCGCGTACTCGCGGTCACCGGCCCGCATGCCGCGCAGGAAGTGCTGGCGGCGGTGCATCAGCATCTGCCGCCCCCGTTTGACGGAATCGACGACCCATTCGTAAATCTGGTGCCACCGCAAGGCGTACGGCTGACGCCGCAGCATTACGCCTACCTGAAAATTTCGGAAGGATGCAATCATCGCTGTACTTTCTGCATCATCCCCAGCCTGCGCGGCGATCTGGTCAGCCGACCGATCGGCGAAGTGCTGCGCGAGGCGGAAATCCTCGCCGAAGCGGGCGTCCGGGAACTGTTGATCATCTCGCAGGACACCAGCGCCTACGGCGTCGATATCAAATATCGCACCGGATTCTGGAACGGCAGGCCGCTCAAGACGAGGCTGCACGAACTGTGCAGCGCCTTGGGCGAACTCGGCATCTGGGTCAGGCTGCACTACGTCTATCCCTACCCCAGCGTCGACCAGTTGGTGCCGCTGATGGCTGAAGGCGCCATCCTGCCTTATCTCGACGTGCCGTTCCAGCATGCCAGCCCCCGAATTTTGAAACTCATGCAGCGTCCGGCCAGCAGCGAGAACAATCTGGAACGCATCCAGGCCTGGCGCGCCGTCTGTCCCGACATCACGATCCGCAGCACCTTCATCACCGGATTTCCCGGCGAAACCGAGGCGGAATTTGAAGAATTGCTTTCCTTTCTTGAAGCCGCGCAACTCGACCGGGTCGGCGCTTTCGCCTATTCGCCGGTTGCGGGCGCGACTGCCAACGACTTGCCCGGCGCATTGCCGGAGGAAGTACGCGAAGAGCGGCGGCGGCTCTTGATGGAGTTTCAGGAGGACATCAGCACACGCCGGCTCGAGGAAAAGATAGGCCGCTCGCTCGAGGTGCTGGTCGATGAAGTTGACGAGGAAGGCGCAATCGCCCGCAGCCAGGGCGATGCCCCGGAGATTGACGGCCTGGTGTACATCACCGACGGCCAGGATCTCGAGGTGGGACAATTCGCCAGAGTCCAGGTCACCGATTGCGACGTGCATGATCTGTACGCCTTGCTGGATCAGGAGTAGGCCGTGACAATGCGCCTGTCCAAGTCGAAACCCAAGCTCGGTCTCGCCCTCGGCTCTGGTTCCGCACGCGGCTGGGCGCACATCGGCGTAATCCGGGCGCTGGCCGAAGCAGGTATAGAACCCGACATCGTCTGCGGCTGCTCGATCGGTGCACTGATCGGTGCCGCCTATGTCTCGGGCGAGTTCGACAAGCTCGAACACTGGGTCGAATCGCTCAAACGGCGCGACGTGCTGAGTTTGCTGGATGTCAGTTTCAACGGTGGCCTCATCAAGGGCAACAAACTCATTGAATTCATCGGCAAGCATTTTGTCGACCAGGACTTCACCACTCTGGAAAAGCCTTTCGCCTGCGTCGCCACGGATCTGGAAACCGGGCGCGAAATCTGGCTCAAGGAAGGCAGCGTGGTCGAAGCGGTGCGTGCATCCATCGCCATCCCGGGCCTGTTCAGGCCCCGCCTGCGTGAGGGCCGCCTGCTCGTCGATGGCGGCCTGGTCAATCCGGTACCGGTATCCTTGTGCCGCGCACTCGGGGCCGACCTGGTGATCGCAGTGGATTTGGGCTCGGATCGACCGGGACATGCCAGTTCCAATGATGGAGAAACCCTCTCCGGTGGATGGAAGCAAAAGCTGTTGAATGGACTCGGCCTGGCTTCTGCTCCGGCGGAGGAAGCGGAAGCCTTGCCTTCCTTGGTCTCCGTGCTGACGGGCAGCCTGCAGATCATGCAAGTGCGCATTGCACGCAGCCGACTGGCGGGAGAACCCGCCGACGTGATGCTCACACCGCGTCTGGGCGAAGTCGGCATGATGGAGTATCACCGCGGCACGGAATGCATCGCCGAGGGCCGCGCCGAGGTCGAGCGCATGCTGCCGGCGCTGCGCCATGCGTTGGGTATAGCCGCATGACGCATCGATTGATCGATGCGCTGGCCGACATCGTCGGCGCCACCCAGGTCTTGTGCAATGCCGCCGACATGGCGCCTTTCCTCAACGATTGGCGCGGCAGGTATACCGGTCAGGCCTTGTGTGTCGTGCGTCCCGGCAGCACCGAAGAAGCATCGCGCATCGTCGCCGCCTGTGCTGCGGCTGACGTCGCCATCGTACCCCAAGGCGGCAACACCGGCCTGGTTGGCGGTGCCACGCCCTGCTCCCCGGCCAGCCATGCCAGGGACGAAGTGCTGCTCAGCCTGGTACGCATGAACCGGATCCGCACCATCGATCCGGACAACAACACCATGACTGTCGAGGCCGGCTGCATCCTGCAACGGGTTCAGGAAGCGGCAGCGGCTACAGGACGCCTGTTTCCCCTGTCATTGGCTGCCGAAGGCACGGCCACCATCGGCGGCAATCTATCCACCAATGCCGGGGGCGTGCAGGTACTGCGCTACGGCAACATGCGCGATCTGACGCTGGGCCTGGAGGTGGTGCTGGCGGATGGCCGGGTCTGGAATGGTTTGCGCGGCCTGCGCAAAGACAATACCGGCTACGATCTCAAGCAGTTGTTCATCGGCGCCGAAGGCACGCTTGGCCTGATCACGGCTGCCGTGCTCAAGCTTTTTCCCTTGCCGCGCAGCAAGGCCACGGCCTGGGTAACACTCGCCGATCCAGCAGCGGCCGTTGCATTGCTCGGGCGCCTGCGCGAAGCCTGCGGGGAACGCATCAGCGCTTTCGAAATTATCGGCGGATCCGCGTTGCAACTGGTGCTGCAACATATTCCCGGGTCACGCAGCCCCTTCGCGTCGACGCATGCCTGGCAGGTGCTGATCGAACTGACGGATGCGGATGCTGCGATCAACCTCAACGACATGCTGGAACCGATGCTAAACAGGGAAGCAGAGGCCGGGCGATTGCTGGACGCCGTCGTCGCGCAAAGCGAAACGCAAGCTCAGGCGCTCTGGAATTTGCGCGAGAACATCGCCGAAGCGCAAAAACGCGAAGGAACCAGCATCAAGCACGATGTCTCGATTCCCGTATCGCGCATCGCCGAATTCATCCGACGCGCCGATGCCGCATTGACCCAGGCTCTGCCAGGAGTGCGCATTGTTTGCTTCGGCCACATCGGCGACGGCAATCTGCACTACAACCTGTCGAAACCCAGCCTCCTGGAGAATCAGCACTTCATCGCCGGACAAGCCGCCGTGAGCCGACAGGTGCATGACCTGGTGCATGAACTCGGCGGCAGCATTTCCGCCGAGCATGGCCTCGGGCAACTCAAGCGGGAAGAAATACTGCGCTACAAAAGCCCGATCGAGATGGACATGATGCGCGCCGTCAAGGCTGCGCTCGATCCGAGCGGATTGATGAATCCGGGCAAGCTGTTGTAACCCTGCCCCGGAAAACCTAAAGCGCTTTACACACTATTCGCCCTTACGTATAATTCGCGCTCTCTTGTGGGGGTATAGCTCAGCTGGGAGAGCGCTTGCATGGCATGCAAGAGGTCATCGGTTCGATCCCGTTTACCTCCACCACTAACACCAAGGGATTCCAGCGATGGAGTCCCTTTTCGTTTTTGGTGACGTAGCTATTTCGTAGCTACTGCAACACCACCCACCAACCGCAATTGTGAGACCTGTTCTACGTAACTGGCCAAGTGTTCGCTGGACAGGTGCGCATAGCGCTTCACCATCTCCGGCGACTCCCAACCACCCAACTCCTGCAGGGCATACAACGGCGTACCCGCTTGCACGTGCCAACTTGCCCATGTGTGGCGCAAATCATGCCACCGAAAATCCTCGATACCGGCAGCCTTCAGCGCCTTGGCCCACGCCTTCGTATTCACCTGCGTGACCGATTTCCCCCGAAACGTAAAGACATGCTCAAGGTTCTTACCGATCTGTTCCCGCACTACTTCGATAGCCGCCGCCGATAGCGGAACTGGTATCGGCTTGCGCGCCTTGGCTTGATCCGCATGAATCCACGCACACTTACGCACTAGATCCACTTGCGACCACCGGAGGCCGGTAACATTTGCTCGCCGTAGGCCGGTCTCCAAACTAAAGCGCGTCATCGCCGCAAGATGCACAGGCAGAAACCTAATTAGCCTTTGCGCTTCTTCACGGGTCAGCCATCGAATACGCCGAGTGGGTTCCGGCAAGGTCCTAAACTTTGGCGTCTTGTCGAGCCATTCCCACTCGTTCACTGCTCGGCGCAAAATGACTCGAATCACCTGCATAGTGCGATTGACGGAGGCATTAGAAACGCCACCGGCCAAACGCGCTGCAATGATCTTATCAATCAACGCCCGATTGATATCCGGTAACAACTTGTCACCCAAGTGCTGATCAAGCCACTTAAGATAGACCAAGTCTTGCCAATGATTGGCTTTATGCTTGCTCTCAGATATCCATCTTACAACTGCTTCTTTCCAACTGTGGCAAGGCCTAACGCCGAGCCGTTGCTCGTCCCAAAGTTGCGTCTTCAGCTTGTCATGAAATTCCTGGGCCTTTTTTCTATCTAAAGTCCCAGTGCTTCGCTGTATAGGCTGTCGACCTTCGAGACTGATTTTGACCCACCAGTACGGCGAGTCCTTACGCTTGTAGAGTGACATGGCATAACCTCATGGTTGTCACCCTGCAACGCTCGCGAGGGATATTGTGAGCGTATATACCTCTCAAGGTCAACGCGCAAGAACACCCACCGCTTACCAAGCTTTGCTCCCGGAATTTCCCCGCAGCGCACTTTGTTCCGTAGTGTAACCGTATGAATGTGCAGAAAGTGCGCAGCTTCCTCCACATCCAATGTGCAATCCGCGAGAAGGGCTCCCGACGATGGAATAAGGACTGGCGCGGAGTCCATAGCCTTATATGACTGTGCATGACGGAATGGGCATAAGGTAGAAGCAATCCTTCATTTCTTCTTGCAGTCTTCTTCGGTCATATAGATTGACTCATAGAGCAGCGCCGGAGATTCATTGCCGAGTTCCTTCTCCATCTCCTTGTATTGCTGGTTGGCTAGATGCCTAAACCGGCCACGTTCACCACCTAGATAGAACATAGGCACATAGTCTATGTGTTCGTGCTCTGCGATCATCCGCTCCAGCTTTTCATCTTCTCTTGATATAGGATTCCCCAATCTTTCCGGAAGAGTCTTCTCCAAACTATCGATGGCTGAGGCGAGCAAGTCGGCTACGATTTGTGTGCGGTTCTTGGTGGGATACATCTCGCAAAGCGCGGCGATCTTGGCCGCGATATGCACCGGCATCCGAAAGGACAGTTGTTTAGAGGTCAACCGCGAGTTATCCGGGCTAGACCATAGATCATGGAGATGTTCGGTTTTCATGTATGTCGCTGGTGTGTTCAATAACTTACACATAACATACTCATTTTCTTTATGGAAGTCAAGCAACTTACCTTTATGTGAAGATCGAGAGAAGGGAACGATCTCGTCCCCTAGTAACCGACGATTGAGCAAGTCCGATAAACAATAAGCGGCCTGGGCAGGAGGAAAGACGACGAACTGCAGAATTTCTGCACTTAGATGGGAAATAAGCTATAGTCAACGTATTGGAACACAACTTATCTGCGGAATTTTTGCATGCTTATCGAATTCTCTGTTAGCAACTACCGTTCTTTTCGTGAAAAGCAAACCTTGTCAATGGTTGCGGCACCACGACTAAAGAAAGGGAAGAATGTATTTACTCTGGACGTAAGGGGTGAGTCTGTCCCCAATTTACTCAAAGTTGCAGCAATTTACGGTCCGAATGCATCAGGCAAGAGCAACTTCATCCAAGCACTTCGCACGATCAGCTATTTTGTCGACCTAACACCAAGTGCACAGCCAAAACGATTACCAGTAGCACCATTCCGCTTCGACCCGCAACTTGCAAAACAGCCTAGCCGATTTGAGCTTCACTTCGTCCACGCGAGGCAACGGTATGAGTTCCTACTCGAAGCAACCTCAGAACGAATTATCGTAGAACGTCTTACGGGTTACCCAAGCGGGAAGGAAACTCTACTATATGAGCGCCGCCATACGCCCGAAGGTGAAAATTACATCTTTGGTGACCGACTTGAAGGAGGTCACGACCTACATGAAACTTGGCGTAAATTGACCGGACCACAAATGCTTTTTGTTGCTCAAGCAGTAGCAAACTGCAGCGAAGATTTGATGCAATTGCGAACCCCCTTGGAATGGCTTCGACGCGGTCTATATGTAGTATCTGACGACATGAGAAGCTGGGCCGATGCATCGCAAGAACTTGCAAAAAAGGTTCCCCGATTCGCTGCAGACATCTCTTCATTCCTACAGGATGTCGACGTTCCAGTCACAAACATTCGGTTTGACCCACTTGAAAACCTGAATACCTACAACGCGCCCAAAGGAATAATACAAAGTCAGCTTACCGATACTACTGATCCAAAGGACAGCGGCGAAGCTCAAAAAAGCAAAACAACCTTAACCCACACATCCGCATTAGGCGAAGCCGATTTTGACTTCTCCGAGGAATCAGGCGGGACCAAGAATCTAATTGGCTTCTGGCTGCCATGGAGCCTACTCGGCGAACCGCGTCATATGTTCCGCACACTTATAGTCGACGAGTTTGATAGTTCGCTACACCCAAGGATTGTTGCGAGCCTAGTAGCAAAGCACCTCGATTCGGATGTTCCCGCACAACTCATCTTTACGACGCATGACACACACCTAATGGATACGAAGTTGCTGCGTCGTGATCAATTCTGGATCACCGAACGAGATGTTAACGGCGCAACACAACTACGTTCTATACACGATTTCCAAGGTCGTGAAAGTGAAGACTTGGAAAAACGATATTTTGAAGGCAGATATCGTGGCCTTCCCTTCACTCGCAAAGGCTAAGCATGGGGCGGTCAGTTAACTCACTTAGGCGACAAGCGCCACGCTACAAGCCTCAACCCACCGTTCTGGTCATATGCGAAGATACAAAGTCAGGAAAACGATATCTCGAAGACGCAAGCCGCCATTTCAGAGTTGAAGTTCAGGTAGAAATAACCAACTGTGGGCGAACTGATCCAAGAGGCATTGTCGCTGAAGCGTTAGCAAGGCAAGGAAAGTTTGATCGCATATTTTGTGTAATCGATCGAGACACTCACCCCAATTTTGACGAAGCCTTGGTGGAAGCAAAACGATCACCGAAAGTTGACGTGATCGCTTCGTATCCTTGTTTCGAATTTTGGCTATTGCTGCACTACGAATATACAACCAAGCCATTTACCGCAGCCGGAAACAAATCTGCTGCAGAAACCCTCATTGAACGACTCCGAACGCATTCCGGAATGGGCGACTATGCCAAGGGGAGCGCTCAAAGCATCTTCCAATCATTAATAGGCGACAAATTTGAGGACGCGCGGCTTAGGTCTCCGCTAGTCCATCAGAATGCACAAGAATGCAAGGACATGAACCCTAGTACGCGTCTACACGACCTAATGGATTTTTTTGAAGAACTCTCAAAATTACAGCCAATATAGTTCCACGACAGAAACTTCTAGCAACGTTTACAGACTGCCAAGCACTTTTTGTAAGTCCCGTATTTTTTTATTGCTATTGGCATCAATAGTGACTGAGGCTACTGTCTGGCTAACCATCTCCGAATCGATACCAAGAGCATTTGCGATGATGGCCAATTCCGCACACAAGTTCATAAACCGCTCACGCGCTCTAGCTACTACCGCCTGAGCTACAGGCTTCTTCTGAGGCACTGCAACAAAATGACGGTTGACTCCGGAAGCGATCTTCTGAACCCATCCCCAATGATTCCCGTCGTCAGGAAACTGTGCCAATCCGTTTATCAGACCTGCGCCTATTGCCCAAAGTGTGTGTTCATTGCCCTCTCCGACGATGACACCTAGAAATGCCGCTGTCTTTTGCCGACAACGAAGTTCAACGCGGTTAAAACCTCGCATGTCATAGCAAATTCCTTGCCGCTCGCTAGTGACAGAACCCCAATAGAATGTCTTACCCCTAGAATTTTCTCGCCAGTCGTGTGAATCGTAATGAAGTCGAGTCTTGACCTTGCGCGCCTTCCACGCATTAAAGAGTTCGACAGGTGAGCATGGGACATAGTCGAAGGCCAGATCGACGCGTGAGGCACGGAAGGTCAGGTCAGCATCCTCTAGGCCTTTCAAAAACCGATGTACTCCGTCGAAGCTAATTGACGCAAGCGGTTCACCTTTTATCTCTACATGGCAATGACCTGAGCCAGAAGACGGATAACGATAGAACACTAGGCCGGGAATAGGGCAAAGACAGACCTGAGAATAGCCGCGCCCTCCAAATCCTTGGCCTTCGAAGTACGCGCTAGAATCCACTCCAGATAGCCCCAACAGATCAGACAAAATACAGTCTGTTACAGGTTTATGGCCAACATCCCCCTGCATAAACACCGTGACTGAGAAGTAGTCCAGCTTGACAGAGATTTCACTCATCTTTCTACCCCCCTATTAGTACAGGGGGGCAGAGGGTGGATGCCGGGGGCGGCGCTAGCGCGCCGTGCCCCGTCTCCCACCCTCCTCACTCCGATCCACCACCGAGGTATAGACCGCCCCAGCAAACCGTACAGAGAGCCTCCTAGCGCACTTGGTGTCGATTCCGCAGGAAGTCGGTATGTCCTTGCCGGAATACTGCCCCGCCAAGGCCACACCGAAGCGTCTTTTTTTGAGCGCCGATCAAGGGCTTTCGCGGCATAAACGCGCCGAAAGCAGGCGCATATATTCCACGTTCCCTTGACGGAACGACCTTTCGTAAAGGCCAAATCCAATTGAGTCCCACGTAGCCAATTCGTAACGGCGTGAGATTGTTCTCCTTGATAATCCGACTTCATGAGACTTCCCTTTCAACTTGCGAGCGTTGCAAGGTATTGATTAAAAACGCTCATCAAATTGAGGAAGGGGATGGCATGCAAGAGGTCATCGGTTCGATCCCGTTTACCTCCACCACTTAATCAAATGCTTAGCAGCAGGCAACAGGGCTGATGAGCCAAACTTCTTCCCCGCTCGGAGAAGATAAAGCGGGAAATATCCCCGCATCATTCATCCTTCGGCAGTGTGAATCACATAGATGCTATCCATTATGTGTCACTACCCCCTGCACGGCGACCTCGACTGCCTGTCTAGCGCACCTGTTCTTGGCGGGAAGGCGGTATTTCTGCGCGGATTCCTTGCTGTTCCGGCAGCGTGATCGTGAAACGGGCTCCACCCAGTGGGGAGTCATCAACAATGATACTGCCGCCATGGGCCGCGACAGCTCTTTGAGCGATGGACAGTCCCAGGCCAAAACCGCCCGTGGTGCGGTCGCGGCTGCGGTCCAACCGGTAAAAGGCCTCGAACACGCGCGTGCGCTCAGCCTGGGGAATGCCGGGACCGTCGTCCTCAACAGTGATATGCACTCCGTCGATAGACAGTCTCGCGCCTACGCCGATGGTGTGTTTGGCATATTTCTGGGCGTTGCGGAGCAGGTTGCCTACGGCGCGCCCGAGCAATCTCGCATCGCCATGGATGGCAACTTCGGCGCTGTCGAAGTCGGTCAGCAACTGCTTGTCCCCGAGCCCGTGTTCGGTCGATCCAATGACTTGCCGCAACATGACGGCCAGATCGAACTTTGAGCGCTGGGCTAGCGGCAGTTCGGGACGCGAGACCTGTAGCAATTCGATGACCAGGGTTTCGAGTTCCGCCAGGTCGCTCTCAATACTGTCGAAACGCTTTTCGCGCGCGGTATCTTCACGCGCCTCGCGCAACAGTTCGAGAGAGAAACGCATGCGCGCTATCGGCGTGCGCAGTTCGTGCGACACAGAATGGAGCAGCGCTTTATGTGATTCGATCAACGATTCGATGCGCTCGGCCATCTGGTTCATGCGAGCTGCCAGCGGATAGATGCTGTCGGAAAGCGGCAAAGCGGTGCGCGTCGATAACCGGCCGGCACCGATTGCGGCGGCGGCATCCGAAAGCGCTTGCAGGCTTCTCCAATGCGCGCGCGACCACAGGCTGGCCGGTATCAGAAGGCACAGGGCAACGATGATGAAGCGCACAGCTTCGATCTTGAAAGCATTGCCGATCTCGATTGGCAGCCCAATCAGACGTATCACTTCCTCGTTGCTGCCGATGTATCTTTCTCCAGTCAAGTCAACGCGCCGCGACAGCGACTTGCGGCCAATGTCGACAGTGATATCGCCGCGTTGCAGCGCTGCTCGCTTGGACGCCGGCAGGGCGTCCAGAGCTACTTGCAGGGGAATCAGTTCGAAATCGATGTTCAACACTTCGCGTGTCTTGTTCAGACGCGCCAACCATTCATCGCTCGGCGCCTTGTCTACATACTGTTCGAGCATCTGGATCTGTGCCGCGGCCTGGCGCATGGCGATATCCTCAATGGGATCGCCGAACAGGCGACTCAAGGTGAAATAGATGGCAAAGGTGGCCAGGGTAATGGCCAGCATGACCAGAAGGAAAAAGCGGAAAAACAGGCGGTTCATCCGCTATGCCCAAGCCGATGGACTGAATAGGTAGCCTTCCCCCCAGACGGTCTTGATCTTCTGCATCGATTCATCGCTGAACTTGCGCCTCAGGCGCGAAATGCAGTTGTCGATACTGCGATCCTGTCCGTCGAACTCGAAGCCTCGCAATTTCTTGAAGATGTCGTCGCGCGACAGCACCTGACCGGCCGCTTCGGCCAGCACCACCAGCAGCTTGTATTCGGGATTGTTGAGGAGTATCGAAGTACCGCGCCAGGTGACGCTGCGGTTTTCGCGCGAGATGGACAGCGCGCCGAATACCAGATCGCCAGGTTCATCGGCGACTGCGTCGCCTGTTCGCCTGAGAAGGGCGCGCAGCCGGGCCAGCAAGACGCGTGGTTGCACGGGTTTGTTGACATAGTCGTCGGCGCCTTGCTCCAGGCCGAAAACCTCGTCGTAAGAATCTTCGCGCGCGGTCAGGATCAGGATGGGCAGGCTGCTGATGTCACGGATCTGGCGGCATACCCGCATGCCATCCAGCCCCGGCAACATCAGATCGAGCACGACAATATCGGGTCGGCTGGCGGTGAAGCGTGCCAGAGCCGTATCTCCGCGCGGCACGATGTCTACCGCGAACTCGTGTGCTTGCAGGTATTCGGCCACCAGCGTGGCGAGCTTGGCATCGTCTTCCACCAGCATCACCCGGTACATCGATTCCTCCCTGAATGCAGCTCAAATCGCCTATCGGATATTGCCGAAATGATAGCGTAACCAGCCACCCTCACTACAAACTCATGACAATTTGACGACATTTACAGGATGAACTGGTTTGCATGGATGACTAAGCTGCGACATTGGAATGCTTACCGTTGTTAGCAATCTGTAAACCATGGAGAACGTAATGAGCACATCAGTAATTATCCGTCGCTGGGCAATTTTTCTGGCCGGCACCCTAATGTTGGCCGGCTGTGTCGGAAGCGGCTCGACGGAGCCGCCGCTGAATGCAGGGCCATTCCTCGAACTAGCCAGAACCACCGCCTGCGCCAGTGGCAAAAATAACTTATACGTTATCGACAATAGGTTCGTCTTCCACGACCGCTCTGGCGATTGCCCCGACAATTCCTACAGCCGCACACTGTACGGCACCACGCCGGAAGTGGTTCTGTGCCGGCAGAACGATTCGATAGCCGGCCCGCAATCCAACTGCGTCGATGCCGGCGTTCGCGAGCTGTTTTCCGCCATCACCAACAATGCCGACCAGGCCGATCTGGGTATCGGACTCGGCCACAAGGTCACGAGGCTAAACACGGCGACCATCCGGGCAGATGAATTGAATGATCTACTTCGGGCCACAACACTGGCGCAGTCCGCGCAATCCGGCATCAAGGTGCCGCGCAATGTAGTGATCCGCGACGCGGAGTCTTGGCACTCGCTGTGGGCGGATCATCAAGGTATCGGCTCGGCTGCGCCGGGCGTCGATTTCAACAAGCAGATGGTGATCGGCATATTCCTGGGCGAAAGACCTCTCGGATGCTATACCGCAAGTATCGACACGGTGACTAAGCGAGTCGACAGCATCGAAATCGCCTACTCGGTAACCGATAGGTCGGCCGTATGTACCTTGCCTGCTGATGCCGCCAATCCGGCACCGATGCATCTGGTGGCAATTGACATGTCCCGCCTGTCCGTTGATTTCCATCGGCAGGATGCTGACGTGGTCAAGATGACCGATATCGCCACTGGCGTGGCGCTAGAGTTCGATCAGCCCGAAGAAATCGTGGTGACGGATGCCGCCAAATGGTCCGAATTGTGGAATGCACACCAAAAGCCTGGCGCAAAACCGTCAGCGGTACCGGACATTGATTTCGGCAAACAGATAGTGATCGGTGTTACTGCCGGCCAGAAGCCGGGTCCGTGCAACGAGTTGCTGATAGACAAAATTGTACACACCGGATCCATGCTGGTGGTCAACTACACCCAGCGCGATGTGCATGAGATCTGCCTGGCGGTGGTTAGCGGCCCAACATATCCGCAGCACTTCGTGGTCATTGAACGCCAGGAAGTGCCAGTTCAGTTCGTCAAGCGCAACGGTGACACCAGCCGCGTTGCGTTCGAGCGTATCTCCGTGCCGGGCAGCGCCATGACTATCGAGCAGGCCCTGGTCGTCAGAGATGCCGGTGCCTGGAACAAATTATGGGCGCGAGCCAACAGCAACCTGATCCTGGTACCAGAGGCGCCTGTGATTGATTTTACGAATAAGATGCTGATTGCGGTATTCATGGGCACTCAGCCTAACGGCTGCTTTGGAGCGTCGATCGATACGGTCAGCAGGATGCAAGAGGACCTGCTAGTGGAAGTCTCGAAGCGCGTGCCGGGTCCCGATGCGATTTGCACGCAGGCGCTGACTTCTCCGGCAGACGTTGTGGCGGTTGATCGCAGCGATGCGATGGTGTTGTTCGAGAGTCGGACCCAGCGACGCTAGCCGTAGCAACATCTGTGCTCTGGATTGCAAGCTCGCCGCCACCGGGCCAGGGATTACAATGCCGATCGCCTAATTCGGTCATTGGTGTGACATGAAGAAATCCTGCTTTCTCATTTTGTTCGCCGCCTGCTGCACTCCGGCCCCGGCGCAAACCCTTGCCGTCAACCTGATGCCCGATGGCAGCCGGGACATGTACGTCGGCATCGGTCTGCAAAGCCGGCCGATGTTTGAAGGGTCGGGCGTACGCAAGACAAATGCGGTGCCGGCCATCCAGGTTCAGTGGAGCAACGGAGCCTTCATTTCCGGCGCCACCGCCGGTTGGCACCTCTCAGGCCATCCAAATATCGAGTATGGACCTTTGCTGATCGTCGATCCGGGACGTAGCGGCAGTGGTCTGCGCGGCTCCCCGCAGGGCGAACTTGGAGGCAGTTCTATCAGTGGCCTGATCCCCGAGGCGGTTCCGGTTTCAGGAACCGGCCGGGGGCGTCTCAATGGCATGCACACTATTGATGCATCATTGACGGCGGGTGCATTCCTGAATTATTACCTGGATAGCAAGGTGCGGCTGCTGTCCGGTTTTTCCTATGGTTCAGGGAACGATCATCGTGGCGCACTAGCATATCTCGGCGTGCAGAAATCAATCGACGATCTGGCACCGCATCACACGCTTGTGCTTTCGGCAGGTGCCAACTGGGCCAATGGCGCCTACCAGCGCAGCTATTTCGGCGTGAGCGCGGCGGAGTACCTTTCCAGTGGCCACGCCATGTATACGCCTGGCGCAGGGATCAAGGATCTCCATGGCGGGGTTCGCTGGAACTGGGCGTTGAGTAATTCCTGGTTGTTGAGCAGTACCCTGGAGGCGAAGATACTGCAAGCCGCGGCCTCCCGCAGTCCCCTGACCGAACGCCGCAGCAGCGCCAGCGTCTCGACCGCGGTGGCCTATCGCTTCTGAAGAATATGAACCCTGTTCCTGCCTTCGTCATCGTGTTCCTGCTGCTGGTTGCGGATCCGGTCGCGTCGCAGTCGGACGTCGGCGAATGGATTGGCAGTTATCGGAATGCATACAGCGAAATGATTCGCTTTGAAAAATATGGCAAGGCCAAGAGTTTCATCCTATACCAACTTCAACTCGTGCCGCGCGACCAGACTGCAACATTGAGCGGGGTGCGCCTGAGCCTCCTGGGTCACTCGTTCCACGTTGATCTGCCGCTGGATCTTGCCGGCCGCACCACGCTGCCGTTGTTGAAAGCGGCTTATGACGAGAATGCCACGCTCGTCAACCGCGGCAAGGCAATGCAACTAACCACACGGCCCCGAGTTTCGATCAGGCTGCGCGCAGATGGCGTCTATGACTCGCAGGATCTGGTGATTGCTTGCGACCAGGCGCTGAATTTTCTGCGTTACCGCGACGAGCGGTCCTATCGCGACAAGAAATGTGCCGGGGTGCGTTTCTCATATGTCCAAGCAATGGCCGATCCGCTGGTTCAGTTTCGTCACAGCGAACACAATGGCAAGGCCTTGACCGTGTCCCATGGCCCGGCCTACTCGGACGATGTTGTTGCCCAGTATCGGACCGTTACCTACCATTTTTCCGACTGGCCCGAAAAGGGTCAGCTCGTTACTCTGACCGCACCGGATGTGATCGCTCCCGTATTCGAATAAAACAGCAACAGTGAAGCCCGATAGTCTGGAACACGGTCGGCGGTTTTACGACGGTTCCGCAAGCTGCGGTTGGGATAGCGAGGATTCTTGCATAGTCCGGTTGGGGCGAACTTTTGTCCATACCTGTGTATCTGCTGCCAACAGCATCCAGGCTTATGTGTGTAACATTATGACTGCTCAGGTCAGCCCCTGCAGAAGCTACGCACATTGTCGTAAGCCAATTTGCCATGGAACCAGCCAATCAATTTGCACAGTGGGTCGCACTGTTAGTCAACAAATTCCGGGAAAGCAGAACGCCCGGCATTCAATATACGGGTGTGACACCTGCTGCCTGCGAATTGTTGCGCGCCGTTGATGCGGGTGGTGTTCCTGCGTTTGTGACAAAAAATCTCGTCCAAATTGCGAAAAATAACGGGATTGAAGCCGACTCTCGCTGGACTCCCAATGAAATTGTGGGTGCAATCAGGGGAAAGGCAGGCATCGATGCATCAGAGAGACAGAAGAACTAAATCGCTTTCACCCTCACGCCTGCCTCCCCCAACCGGCTTCCCGCAGATCGATGGTCACCGCGACTACCTGGTGCGGGCATCGCTGCAGGACTTATGAATCCGCAAGTTGCACCATCCTTCAGGCAATTCATCGCAAGTCCCTCGAAAACCAGGAAGCATCCGTCTATAGTTCTCTTCGCAGCGATTTGCGCAACTTAACCGGAGCCTCCAATGACACTCTCTGACGAACTCATCAAGCTGGAACAAATGCACGAGCGCGGCAACCTGACGGAGGAGGAATTCATACGCGCCAAGTCCAAGCTCCTTGAATCATCTTTGCCAACCGGGCATGGCATCCCCAAAATCAACCAATTTCGTCGGTCCCAGACAGACCGGTGGCTGGGCGGACTGTGCGGGGGCCTCGCGGTTTCGACCGGAGTCGATTCCTGGATATGGCGCCTGATGTTCACACTGCTGGTGTTCGTATGCGGAACGGGAATTCTCTTATATCTTCTTCTCTGGATATTCGTTCCTAGCGAAGAGGATTGACGGAATCGACCGCAGTGCCCGGCTGTCGCTTGTCTTCCAGAATGGTTCCAAATTGCAGAATCTCAGCTTCATGTGCCGGATCGCGCCACGGCTCACGCAGTGCGGCCTCGTACCAGCTTTGCATCGCCGGTAATGCCAGAAGCTGCCTGGCATAGCCGGCAGCCGCTGCTCCGAGCGTCAGCCCGTAGGTGCTGACACGAAACGCGACTGGCGCAAAAAACGCATCGGCCGCATGAAACCGGTTTCCGGACAGGAAGGGGCCGCCAAAGCGCTCAAGGCCCTCCGTCCACAGTTCGTCGATGCGCGCGATATCTCGTTGCAACGCATCAGGGCTTTCAGTCAGTCGCACGCGGATTCCGCAATTCATGCTGCAATGCTGGCGCAACGCGTTGAAACCCGAGTGCATTTCCGCAGTGACAGAGCGTTCCCAGGCACGAACTTTCTTGTCTTCCGACCAAACGCCGTCGTGCCGTTCAGCCAGGTACTCGACGATCGCGAGAGAATCCCAGACCACCGTATCGCCATCGTGCAGACAAGGAACATGGCCGCTGGGTGAAAAATCGCGGAAAGAGCAAGACCCGAAAGAGAATATTTTCTCCTCAAAGGGGATCTGTAGCTGACGCATCAGTATCCAGGGTCGCAAGGACCATGACGAGTAATTCTTGTTGGCGATGAAAAGCTGGTACATGGCAGGGCATCCTCTAATCGAGTGACGGGCGTTTGTTGGCCTCATCAGTATACGACCAGCCGGACATTTTTGCGCCAGGGTACCCTTCTGCCCAAGCGGCGCAGGGAAGATTCGAATAGAATTCGGATCTTAGGGTCCTGAATTGATCCGCCCTGAACCGTCCAATGAAAAGGAGAATAGCGATGCCTACGGAGATCACTGCCCCAATGTCGGGAAGGATTGCAGCAGTTCTGTGCAAGCCCGGCGATCAGGTGAAGCTTGAAGACGAACTGCTGATGCTGGAAGCGTTGAAAATGGAAAACCCCATTTTCGCCCCCGCCGACGGCAAGGTTGTCGAGATCAAGGTTGCTGAAGGCGCCATGGTCGAAGCCAACCAGGTTCTGATGGTGATCGACTAATCAGCTGCGCTTCACGGGAGGCAAACAAGTGGACTATTTCCTGGGGTCAGTCAAATTGATGCTGATCATCTATGCGCTGGCGGCCGTCATTTCAATGCTGGCCGCCTGGGTGATCAAGCTGATATTCGCCGCCATCCGCAGCCGTCCCGTTCCTGCTGCTGCGGCGAAAACTTCAAATTCCTCCCCGTCCAAGGCGCCCTGACCATGCCGCAAATCGACATTCTGTACATTTTTCAGGGCATCGCCACCCTGGTTGCGTCCGATCCAACCATCATCGCGGCAAGAATTGTACTGATCCTGCTGGGGATCGCTTTTGTCTACCTGGGCGCCAAAGGCACGCTCGAACCCTTGATCATGATTCCGATGGGCATGGGAATGTCTTCCGTGAATGCCGCCGTGCTCTATCTTTCCGGCACCACCATGGGCACGATCTTTCTCGATCCGATGGCCAGCGAGCCGTCGCAACTCATGGACGTGCTGCAGATCAACTTTTTGCAGCCCATTTATACCTTCACCTTCAGCAACGGCCTGATCGCCTGCCTGGTCTTCATGGGCATCGGCGTCATCACCGATATCGGCTACATGATGATTTCACCGATGCGCAGCATGTTCATCGCCCTGTGCGCCGAACTGGGCACCTTGCTGACCTTTCCGATCGCAGTCGCCATGGGCCTCACCTACAAGGAAGCGGCAGCAATCGCCATGGTTGGCGGCGCCGACGGCCCGATGGTGCTGTACACCTCACTGATGCTGGCGAAAGACCTGTTCGTGCCCATCACCATCGTCGCCTACCTCTACCTGAGCCTGACCTACGCCGGCTATCCCTACCTGATCCGGCTCATGATCCCAAAAAAATTGCGCGGCATCGCCATGGATCCGCGGCAGATACCCAGCTTCACCAAGGCCGAGAAAATGACTTTTGCGGTAATCATCTGCGCCCTGCTCTGCCTTTTGTTGCCTGTGGCGGCACCCCTATTCATGTCCTTCTTCCTCGGCATCGTGATCCGGGAATCGGGCGTGACACCATTTGTCGATTTCATCAGCGGTCCGGTGCTGTATGGCTCGACCTTCTTCCTCGGATTGTTGCTGGGTGTGCTCTGTGAAGCGGCTACGATTCTCAACCCGAAGGTGGTTCTGTTGCTGGCACTGGGCATCACCGCTTTGCTCATCTCGGGTATCGGCGGAATCATCGGCGGCTATATCGTCTATTGGACCAGCGGCCGCAAGTACAACCCGGTCATCGGCATTGCCGGGGTGTCCTGTGTGCCGACCACGGCCAAGGTGGCGCAGAAGGAAGCGCGCGACGCCAACAAGTTCGCCGTGATCCTGCCCTGGGCGATGGGCGCGAACATCTGCGGGGTCATCACCTCGGCCATCATTGCCGCAGTCTATGTGACCCTGCTGCGCTGAGACTTCTTCTACATCTCCGCAGTCGAAATTTGTCAGGGGAGAAGACGGTCATGGACGGTCAGTTTCGCTGGTGGCGCGTAGGCGATCTGGACGGGTTCTTCGGCCTGTTCGTCGACAACCTCATCCAGCTCATTCTGATCGTCGTGCTGTGCGGGGCGATCCTGAAAATGCCCGGCGAAATGATT
The DNA here is from genome assembly GCA_016234745.1 of Betaproteobacteria bacterium. Classification (GTDB taxonomy): domain Bacteria; phylum Pseudomonadota; class Gammaproteobacteria; order Burkholderiales; family Rhodocyclaceae; genus JACRAR01. Next base: position 28,191 of record JACRAR010000067.1, read on the forward strand.
TTCGGGCGCATCATGCCGGGCGTCGCCGTCAGTCTCCTGATAGGCAACCTGTTCTATGCCTTCCAGGCACGGTCCCTGGCGCGCAGGACCGGACAGGCTCTGGTGACTGCACTGCCGTACGGCGTCAACACGGTCTCGCTCTTCGCTTACATCCTGTTCGTGATGAAACCGGTACTGGACCAGACCAATGATGTCGAACTGGCCTGGAAGGTCGGTCTCGCCGCCTGCCTGGGTTCGGGACTGATCGAACTGGGCGGGGCATTCGTCGCCGGCTGGGTGAAGCGTGTCACGCCACGCGCGGCACTGCTGGCCACACTGGCCGGCATCGCCATCACCTTCATCTCCATGGATTTCTGTTTTCGAATTTTTGCCGACCCGCTGGTGGGCTTCGTGCCGCTGGCCTTCATCATGATCCAGTACATCGGCCGGATTTATTTGCCCGCGGGCGTACCTGCCGGGTTTGTGGCCGTGCTTACCGGCTCCGCACTGGCCTGGGGAATGGGCCGCATGGATAGTGCCGCGCTGCTGCATGCGCTGCAGGTTCAGGTTCAAATTCCCCATCTGTTCATCACCGATATGATGGATGCCACGTTTTCTGCATACATGATCACCTTCCTGCCGGTCATCGTCCCGATGGGACTGTTCAACCTGATGGGCTCGCTGCAGAATCTGGAAAGCGCGGAAGCGGCTGGCGATACCTATCCCGTAAGGAGCTCTCTTGCCGTCAACGGCCTGGGCACGATCATGGCCGCCTGTTTCGGCAGCGTCTTCCCGACCACAATCTACATCGGACATCCCGGCTGGAAGAAGATGGGCGCCGGTGCCGGATACTCCGTCGCCAATGGCATTGCCATCACCCTGCTGTGTCTCTTGGGGTTGGCAGGATTCGTCGCTGCGCTGGTCCCCGTGGAGGCCGGTGCGGCGATCCTGTTGTGGATAGGGATCACCATTGCGTCCCAGGCCTTTCAGGCCACGCCGAAGGAACATGCACCCGCAGTGGTTGTCGGCTTCTTTCCGGCATTGGCCGCGTGGGGACTGCTGCTGCTCGAGGGCGGCTTGCGCGCCGCGGGAACCAATGTCGACGCGGTCGGCATGAAAGCCCTGTCCCTGCAGTTGCCGATTGCAGGCCTAATTTCCCTGGAGCGCGGCTTTATTTTCACATCCATGATCCTCGCCGCGATGACGGTATGCCTGATAGAAAAACATTACCGCGCGGCTGCCGCATGGGCTGCCGTCGCCGCAGCAATCAGCGCAACCGGATTGATGCATGGCTATACCATCACCAATGGCGCCATCGTCAACGCCTACGGTCCGGCGCATACCTGGCCTTTCGTGCTGGGGTACGGCGCGATGGCCGCAATCTTTCTCGGCTTCGGGATTCGCGCAAGCAAGAATTAATTTGCCTGCTACAGAAAACCCCGAATAGCCTAAATCCCATAGCATCATGGAAATGTCAGCTCGCAGCATACCTGCGGAGAAATTTGACAAAGTAAGTAGACGCTACGCGTATGTAGTGATATGATTCGCGCCGCTTTGTTGTAGCTGTTTTTCAAGTATTGACCCTATCGTCTAGAGGCCTAGGACAATACCCTTTCACGGTATGAACCCGGGTTCGAATCCCGGTGGGGTCGCCAGCCATTCCCGGGTTTTAGAAACCGGGCCAAAGCGCAAAAAACTTTCGCTCCAAGGGTTTCAGATCTCTGCAAAAGATCTGATATGAACTTGGTCGCGGAAGGCGTTTTTGGAATAGTCGCATCCTCCGCGACAGTAAAGTCCAGTCAGCCATCCACTCCGATCATCCCGTAATCACCCCTTGGTTGCCGGCCTGAACTGCATGGCCTTGTACTCCAGAAAATCCTCCAGGCCATATTTGCCAAGCTCCCTCCCGATACCCGATTGCTTGTACCCGCCAAACGGGGCGAAAATGTTGAAGGGTCCGCCGTTGATGTCGACCTGGCCGGTCCGGATGCGGCGGGCCACTGTCTCCGCGTGCGCATCGGTGGCTGACCAAACGCCGCCTGCCAGACCATACACGGTGCTGTTGGCGATACGCACTGCGTCGTCTTCATCCTTGTAAGTGATGATGGAAAGCACCGGACCAAAGATTTCTTCCTGAGCGATCGTGGCATCCCACTTGACGCGACCGAAAACAGTCGGCTGCACGTAGTAGCCGTCAGGATTCACCCCCTCCGGCAGGCTGGCTCCACCGATGAGCAGCTGCGCACCCTCCGCGCGGCCTTTGTCAATGTAGTCACGCACGCGGTCAAGCTGCATCTTCGAAGCCAGCGGACCGAGGGTAGTCTCTGGCGCCATCGGATCGCCCAGCCGGTATGCCTTGGCTGCTTCCACCGCCAGCCGCGCGGCTTCGTCGTAGCGCGATTGCGGCACCAGCATGCGGGTATGCGCGGTACAGGTCTGCCCGGAATTCAGAAAACAGTTGCCCACCACGCCCTTGACTGCAACAGCAAAATCGGCGTCGTCGAGAATGATGGCCGCAGACTTGCCGCCGAGTTCAAGCGCGACCCGCTTGATGCTTGCCGACGCCAATTCCGACACCCGCATGCCGGCGCGCGTGGAACCGGTGAAGGAAACCATGTCGACATCCTTGTCGGCGACAAGCGCTTCTCCAACCACCGGCCCATAGCCGGTCACCAGATTGAACACACCGGCGGGTACTCCCGCCGCATGGATGATCTCGGCCAGGAGGAAAGCATTGAGCGGCGCGACTTCCGACGGTTTCAGAACAATTGTGCAACCCGCAGCCAGCGCTGCCGCAACTTTTGCCGCGATCTGGTGCAGCGGGTAGTTCCAGGGAGTGATTGCCACGACGACCCCGGCCGGTTCACGGACGACCTTTGAATGGCCAACCTGTTCCTCGAAAGGAAAGTCGCTCAACATCCTGGAATACATGCCAAAGGTCGCCGTGGGCGAGCCCACCTGAATGCGCTGCGACAGCTTGTAGGGCATCCCCATCTCGAGGGTGATGGTCCTGGCGATTTCGTCGGTACGGGCTTTGAGGCCTTCCTGGATTTTCTTGAGATACTCGGCGCGCAGCGACGGTGCTGTGGCAGCCCAGCCCTCGAATGCGCGTCGTGCTGCCTGAACTGCATCGGCGGCGTCGGCGGCGTTGCCTTCCGGGATCGTTGCCAGACGGGTTCCGTCGGCAGGGCTGAAAACATCGATGCTGCCGTTTCCCTTGGGCGTGACCCAACGGCCGTCTATATAAAATTGCCTGTCTTGTCGCATAAGTTTCGTGTCTCCAGAAAATCCAGAAGAGGCTTGCTCGACTGGTAAAAATAAGGCCTTTTAAACGCGCTTGGAATATGCATGGTATCTCATCGCACCATGCTCAGTCCGTCGCCCCATCAAGGAAAGCTAAATGACGGCCTACTGTATGTCGCCATCAACATAGAACCAACGACCGTCTTCATGCACAAACCGGCTGATCTCATGAAGACGATGCGCGCGGCCATTCACTTTGTAGCGCGCGACAAATTCGACAATGGCATGCGCCGCATCCTGCTGTTGATGGCGCTTCACTTCCAAACCAGTCCATTTGGTTGCCATGACATCCGGCAAATTCAAGGAATCCGGACGCGTGCCTGGGTGCCATGTCGCCAGCAAGTATTCAGCACGCAACATGACATACGCAGTATAACGGGAGCGCATCAGCACTTCGGCACTCGCCGCTGTTCCGCCTTCCTCTATGCAGGGACCGCAGCACATGGCAAAACTGCTGCCACTACCGCATGGGCATTGAATAGTTGGATTGGTCTTGGCCAAAGCGCCGCTTTCTTCGACATTAGGCGACGATAATGGCAGAGAAACAACGGCTCGATCAAGTACTCAGTCGTGCGGTAAGCGTTGGCGCATGTGCTAGGATTTTGTTCGCAGGAAGGTCACAGGCCAGCGAGGCTGCCCGCAAGTCTCCTTCTGGGCATCTTCAGCGCCCCGAAGTATTCTGTCGGTTTTGCAATGCATTCACCAAAGGCGTGCAGCTATAAGAGCCTGGCCCACATTTCATAGGAGACAGCGCATGGCGAAAAAAATGACCGGCGGAGAGTCTATCGTCCAGTCCCTCCTGGCGCACAAGATCGATACCTTGTTTGGAATCCCCGGTGTTCAGACCTATGGTCTGTTCGATGCACTGCACCGGGCTGGCGACAGGATCAAGGTGATCGGCCCCCGCCATGAACAGGCAACCGCTTACATGGCTTTTGGTTACGCCAAATCGACTGGAAAAATCGGGGTGTTTTCCGTCGTGCCGGGACCAGGCGTCCTCAATGCATCCGCAGCAATCTGCACGGCCTATGGCGCAAGCACGCCAATACTTTGCATCACGGGGCAGGTTCCGTCAGATTTCATCGGCTCGGGCAAGGGCCACTTACATGAGTTGCCCGATCAACTGGCAACGCTGCGAACCCTCGTGAAATGGGCCGACCGCATCAATCACCCGGGTGAGGCGCCGGGTCTGGTGGCGGAGGCATTCAAGCAGATGTCCTGCGGCCGACCACGGCCAGCAGCGCTGGAAATGCCCTGGGAAGTGTTCAGCATGACGGCACCCGTGGAATTGGCCTGCTCACCGGAAAGCTATGCGCAGATTAATCCTGATTTCGACCAGATTGACAAGGCTGCTCATCTCCTCAAGGACGCACGCAATCCGATGATCATGGTCGGCGGCGGTGCTCAAAGCGCCAGCCAGGAAGTGCTGGAACTGGCGGAACTGCTGCAGGCTCCGGTCGTCTCCTTTCGCGGCGGCAGGGGCATCGTTTCCGACGATCATTACCTCGGCTTCAACTGTGCCGCAGGGTTCAAGCGCTGGGCGCAGACCGATGTGCTGATCGGCATCGGCTCCCGCTTGGAGCTCCAGTGGTTCCGCTGGCCAGCCATGAACAGGGATATGAAAATCATCAATATCGACATCGATCCGACCCAGATGCCCCGCATCAAGCCAGCGGTTCCGATTGTCGGTGACGCACGCGCAGCGACCCGCGGGCTGATCGATGCGATTCTTCGCGATCACCAACCACGCCCATCGCGGCGGGAAGAGATGGACGGGATCAAGATTCAGTCTCAGGCTGAAACCCAGAAAATCCAGCCACACAGCGCCTATCTGCGCGCAATCCGCGATGTGCTGCCGCGCGACGGCTTTTTCGTCGAGGAGATTTGCCAGGCCGGGTTTTCGTCCTATTTCGGATTTCCGGTCTATACGCCGCGCAGTTTCGTGACCTGCGGCCACCAGGGAACACTGGGGTTTGGTTATTCCACTTCGCTGGGCGTCAAAGCCGGCAACCCGGACAAGCCGGTCGTATCAATTTCTGGCGATGGCGGCTTCATGTTCGGGGTGCAGGAATTGGCCACGGCAGTACAGCACGGCATCAACGTCGTCAGCGTGGTCTTCAACAATGGCGCCTTCGGCAACGTCCTGCGCGATCAGCAGCAACGTTTCGAAGGCCGCGTCATCGGCGCTGAGCTGCGCAATCCGGATTTCGTGAAACTGGCGGAAAGCTTTGGCATGGCCGGTCAACGGGTATCCACGCCAGACGCTTTACGCCAAGCCCTGGAAAAGGCTCTGGGGGCAGACGCCCCGGCACTGATTGAAATCCCGATAGACCGTGCCAGTGAGGTGTCACCCTGGGAATTCATCATGCCACCAGCCAAACCGGGCTCGTTTTCATATTGACCTTTCATCTTGCCGGAAAATCCAGACCCCCTGTATGCCGGCCCGGTCGCACATTCGCGCAAGTCAACAGTTGGAGATGTCATGCAGTCCCGCCTCGCAGAGATAGAAATCAAACTGACCTTTGCTGAAGATATGCTGGAAGAGTTGAGCAAAACCGTGTTTCGACAGCAGCAGCAAATAGAGAAACTACAGAAAGAACTGCACTCCTTGAGCCTGCAGTTGCAGAATGACGACACCCAGACCTCACCACGCGACTTGCGCGATGAGATACCTCCCCATTACTAGGCGCCGTCTGGATAGCCAGGAGGACAGGATAAGCCCGGTTAGATAATCTCCTCAGCAGCCCCACACTTCTCCAGTCTGCGAGTTGCTTAATCGATGGAAACCGCTATAATCCGCGCCTTCGGTTGTGAGGTATTTGAGCTCGCGTTTCCATTGCATCTATGGAAGTGGTTCAGCCTCGTTGAAGATGGGACTGCAGACGAGTGGGGAAACTTTCCGGCGCGTTGCGGGATCACCAAGCAAACCGAGGGTTGCCGAAGCAGGCAGCCCTTTTTGTTTCAAGCCAGAACACTTGGAGTGGTAGTTCAGTTGGTTAGAATACCGGCCTGTCACGCCGGGGGTCGCGGGTTCGAGTCCCGTCCACTCCGCCAACAATCCTGTAACTTCAGAGCGGCAACAGCATGGGGAGCGCGAGTGAATCCTACCTCTCCCCCTTGCCGTGCATCACCATGATCGTCTGCTGCATCAGCGCGCAAAGGGTTTCCTTGCCATCTTTGACGGCGAATACTTCTGCCTTGGTGACGATCAGTGTGCGGCCGGGGCGGACGACCGCACCTCGAGCAATCAGCTTTTCTCCGTCGGCTGGCGCCATCAGATTCATCTTGTATTCGACGGTCAGTACCGACGCATTGGTGGGCACCATGGTCATCGCTGCATAGCCAGCGGAAGAATCAGCAATCATTCCGACCACACCGCCATGTACAAAGCCGTGCTGCTGCTCAATGCCATCCCAGTGAGGTACATGGATTTCGGTGCGGCCGTGCTCAACGAGGGGCAAGGTGGCATGAATTAGATGCATCGCGGTCTGCTTATCGAAACTGGCACGGACTGCATCTACGAAGTTGGGATCGGTAATACGCAACATAAGTCAGCCTTTACGTTTAAGTTGGTTTCTACTGCAACCTAACTGCTGTAGCAGCATTGTATATCTGCAAACTTGCGAGGCTACTGTCGGTGTCTTCCTGCACCGGAATTGGTCCCGCTTGCCTTCCAAAGGCGGGTCAGTAAACGATTTTGGGCAGCATCCCGGCATTCATGCAACATACCGATGGACATTCAAATACCAACCATGTCAGAATCTTCCTGACTTTTTTCCGCATAATCAAGTCGTTGCGCTTCGGACTTATAATCGGCACCTGTTGTAATTGGTGGCACTGAATGCTTGTGAGGTCCCCTATGCAAGGAACCACTGATCCGCTGGTCATTTCTGGACTTTCTTCGCTCATTACGGCAGGGACTCCGCACCGGATTTCTCTTGAGCAGCGGCGATTTTTGCGTGAGTTGCCAGATGTCTTTTCCGCCGATCGCGTCGGACTTTATTTATTGGATGAAAAATGTTCTCCTCGCAACATCTTCACTTCTTTTGCCGGTAAGTCTTCTGATCGGTTCCTAAGGGAGTACGAGCAATTTCGGAGAATAGATCCGGTGCTTCGGTATCTGCGCAAGTTCAAGAATGCGATGGATGGAAGTACTTTGCTTGGAAGGGAAGGCTGGATGCGTCACCGCCTTCACCAGTGGTTGCTAACGTGGAAACTTGGCCACACAATGCAAGGAGCGATCATTTGCAAAGGAAGATTGTTCGGAACATTGAATGTGGCAAGAACATTGGGGAGGCAGCAGTTCTGCCCAGATGAAATTGAGAATCTTGGCCATCTTTGCCAGAAAATAGCTACTAATGTTATTGCATCCACCGATGCTAAGGAGCCGCTTGCGGTTGGCAAACAACAGTGCTGTCTTCAGCCCAGGGTAGTTACTGACGGCATGGGGCAACCGGAATTGTTCAGCGAATTCGATAGTGACGGGTTTTCCTTGTGTCAGACTTATTCTGAATTGATCAGCCACAACATTCAGATTCTGAAAACGACATTCAATACCGTCGTGCAGATACCTGTCTATTGTGACAATCAAGGACAGAGTCGCGCACTCTTGACAACGGTATTGATCCCGGGGAGAGAAGATACATACCTAACGACGCTGCTTCCTCTTCCTGTTTCAGATGCTAACGGCCACAGTGTTGAGGCTTGGGAAGAGCTGACCCCTCGAACGAAGATGGTCGCGGAATTGCTATTAAAAGGGTATCCGAATAAGCTGATAGCGAAAGAACTGGCCGTTTCAGAAAACACCATCAAAGACCATATCAAGCGTATTTTTGCTTATTACGGCATCAATAATCGATCCCAGCTAGCTTGGTCGAGTATCACGCCTCAGAGTCCTCGTATTTAGATTCCATATAGTAGATTGGGAAGCAATCCCGATTCCCCGGCAATATCTGGGACTAAAACCCTATTTACACGGACGCTCGACGGAAACGTCATTCCCGAGTTGCCCTGCCCGTCGATGCTGACTTGACCGCTCTGCTGCGTTCCTATGATCGCGATCGAGCAGGTATTCGACCTCAGATAGATCAGGTCATCATCCATTTCATCCCTATCGCGGTGTGCGATCAGCAGATCGCAAAGTGACCACCTGTTTGGGTGGTTTTAATTGCGATATATAGACCGTATCTTGTTCTCAGGACAATCTTCATGTGATGTGCAAAGGAAGAGGTGGAGATGGCGCTAGTCAAACTGAAGGAATTCTGCATCCCGGAAAGCCCCGGGCAGGTTTCTGCTTGTGCCGCCAAGTATGGCGATAACGCCCTGATTCTGGGTGGCGGTAGCTTTATCCATGGCCTTGAAGCGCGCGGCCTGCTCTCCGAGGTGGAAGCCTTGATCGACATCCGCAAGCTCGGCTTGGCCGGGATGGCTGCTACAGGCGAAGGGGTGCGCATAGGCGCGATGACGACTTTTGCCGAACTGGAAAAGTTGCCGGAACTGGCCTCTGCCGCCTGGCTGGGCGCACTCAAGGATGCACTCACCTACCCGCCCATGCAGATCAAGAATGTGGCCACGGTCGGCGGCTGCATTGCCGCTTCCTGTCCTTTCTTCGACATCCCAACGGCATTTCTGGCGCTGGACGCCAAGCTGACCGTCAGCGGTGCCGGGGCGAAGCGGGAGATCGGCTTGGCCGAGTTGTTCGCCGGGCTGTTCGAAAATTCTCTCGAACCCGGAGAACTGATTACCGAAGTCAGGCTGGCCAAGCCGGCCGGCCGTGCGGCAAGCGCTTTCATCAAGCTCGAAGGCACGGCCAACGACCTGGCCATAGTCAATGCCGCTGTGCGCATCAGTGTGGATGCTGCCGGAGTGTGCCAGGAAGTGCGTATTGCCCTAGGTGGCGGGGTGGGCGACAGTGTCGTGCGTTCTGCCAGCGCGGAGAAGCTGTTGCTGGGACAAAAGCTCAGCGCCGATCTGATTCAGCACGCAGCCGAAGCGGTCGGACAGGACATCAGTCCGATGGAGGACCATCGCGCCACGGCGGCTTATCGTCTGGCGATGGCCAAGGTGATCACCAGACGCGCGTTGAACCAGGCTTTGAGCCGGCTGAATTGAGGAGAGGACAGACATGAAACAACTAATCTCTCTGGAAGTGAATGGCGATACGCACGAGATCGCCGTGGAGGCAGACGCGACCCTGCTCAGCGTGCTGCGCGACAACCTCGGTCTGATCGGCGCCAAGCGCGGCTGCGACAGCGGCGGCTGTGGCTGCTGCACGGTGCACGTCGATGGCAAGGCGGTTTATTCCTGCATGATGTATGCCCTCTCGGCACAGGGACAGGAGATCGTCACGATCGAAGGTCTGGGCACGGAAGGGAAGCTCGATCCGGTACAGGACACTTTCGTCAAGGAGGGTGCCGTGCAATGCGGCTACTGCACCTGCGGCATGATCATGACGGCCAAGCAACTGCTGCACGACGATCCGCATCCCGACGAGCATGCGATTCGCCATGGGATCGCCGGCAATCTTTGTCGTTGCACCGGCTACCACAAGATTGTCGAAGCCATCAAGACTGCGGCAGACAACTGAGCTGCCACATAAGAAGGGACAATGCTCATGACGAACTTGAATGTCGTTGGTAAGCGCGTCCTGCGCCAGGACGCCTACGAAAAGGTGGTCGGTGGCAAGGGATTCCCGGTCAACTTCAGCCTGCCTGGAATGCTGCATGGCAAGATGCTGCGCAGCCCTTATCCGCATGCCCGCATTCTGCGCATCGATACCTCGCGTGCCGAGCAGTTGCCGGGTGTCAAGGCGGTGATGACGCCCAAGGATGTGCCGCAGATTCCCTTCAATCCAATTTTCTTCATGCCCGCCGGCTCCATGGGGATCCACCGGGACATGCTGATCCTCAGCGACACCGTGCGTTTTGCCGGCCAGCCGGTGGCTGCGGTGGCGGCGACCACGGTGGCGATCGCCGAGCAGGCGCTGCAGCTGATCGATGTGGAGTATGAAGAGCTACTGGCGGTGTTCGACCCGGAAGAGGCGATGAAGGAGGGTGCTCCCGAGATTCACGTGGGGGTAAAGAACAATATCCGCGATACCCCGTCGTTCAGTGCCGGCGATGTCGAAGCCGGTTTCAAGGATGCCGACTACATCTTCGAAGGCACCTACGAGACGCAGCGCGTGCATACCTGCTACATGGAGCCGCGCGTCTGCGTGTCCGACACCGACAGTAACGGCCACATCACCATCTACTCTTCCATCGGCCACCTGTTTGGCCTGCGTGAGAGAATGGCCTACGTGCTCGGCTTGCCGGTGAGCAAGGTGACGGCGGTGCAGGCGCCCTACGTTGGCGGCAGTTTCGGCAGTAAGATCGATTTTGCCTACATCGAGGCCCTGTCGGCGCTGCTCAGCGCCAAGACGCGCAAGCCGGTGCGCTTCGAGCACACCCGTTACGAGGATTTCATCTGCAACGCGCGCCACCCGATGAAGGTCCATCTCAAGACCGGCATCAAGAAGGATGGCACATTCACTGCGCGTTACGCCAGCACGCTGTGCGATACCAGCGCCTATTCCACCCACGGCCCCGAGGTCATCCTGGTCCATGCCTACTTCGGCCTGATGCTGGGTTATCGCAGTCCGCACATGAAGTGGGAAGGCACGGTGGTTTTCACCAACAACATGCCCGGCGGCGCCTTCCGCGGTTACGGCGCACCGCAGGCGGCCTTCGCCGTCGAGTCGCAGATCGACGAGATCTGCGACAAGCTGGGTTTCGATCCGATCGAATTTCGCCTCAAGAACACACCGCGTCAGGGTGATCCGCATCCGTTCAACCCGGAATGGAAACTCAACAGTTATGCCCTGGACGAGTGTCTGAACAAGGGAGCGGAGCGCATGGGTTGGTCGCAGCGCGCCAAAACAGGCAGCGCCAGCGGTGCCAAGAAGCGTGGCATCGGCATGGCGGCACACCCGCTCTGGGTCAGCGGCTGCGTCGGTTTTCCGGACATCTACGAACATTCCGGCGCGATCATCAGACTCAATGTGGACGGCACCGCTTATCTCTCATCGGCGACCATGGACATCGGTTCCGGGCAGAACACGACCCTGTGCCAGATTGCGGCGGAAGAGTTGGGACTGGCGTTTGATTCGGTACGGATGGCTCCGGGCAATACCGACAACCTGCCCTTTGACGCGCCGACTCATGCCAGCCGCGTCACCTATTCCTCGGGCAACGCCGTCAAGGTGGCTGCCGCCGACGCCAAGAAGAACCTGCTGGAAGTCGCCGCGACCGTGATGGAGGCGAATGTCGCCGATCTCGAAGTGCGCGATGGCATGATCACGGTAAAAGGTTCGCCGGCGCAGGCCATGTCGGTTGCGGATGTCGTCAAGCGCGCGGAATCGCCCTTCATGGTAATTGGCGCACAGGGACCGGCACCGACCACACTGAAGGAAAAAGGCACCATCATGGGTATATCCAGCGTCGCACCGCCGGCGAATGCCTCCCCGGCTGTGGCCGAGTTTGTCGAAGTCGAAGTGGATACCGAGACTGGGCAAGTCAAAGTGTTGCGCGCCGTGTATGCACACGACCTGGGCCGGGTGGTCAATCCCGCCGCCGCGGAAGGGCAGGTGGAGGGCGGCTTGCAGCAAGGCATCGGTTTTGCGCTGATGGAAAAAATGCTCTTCGACCCGGAAACCGGGGCCTGCCTCACCTCGGACTTTCTCGACTACAAGATGCCGACGGCAGTGGAAATGCCAAGCAAGATCGAGTGCATCTTCATCGAATCGAATGAGCCCACTGGCCCGTTCGGTGCGAAGAGTTTGGCGGAGGCCTGTCTCATCGTCCCGGCCCCCGCGATCGCCAACGCCATCTATAACGCTATCGGCGTGCGCATCCGGAGCCTGCCGATTACGCCAGAGAAGATATTGGCAGCTCTGGGCAAGCTGTAACCGATAAGCGTCTTTGGACCACAGTTCGGCGAAAACGGTAATTCAGTGGGCAAACCCTGCAACGATATCTCGCCGATCAAGGTCTTGAAACTCTAATGACAACAAGGAGTAGTGATGATTGACTTTGCGCTGACCGAGGAACAACGGGCCCTGCAGGACACGGCAAGGCGCTTTGCGCGCGAGGAAATCCGGCCGGAAGCCGTGCGCCGCGACGCAGAGCCCGCACCCCAGGACTGCTTTCCCGACAAGCTGGTGCGCAAGGGTCTGAGCCTCGGCCTGGGGAACGTTCTGATACCGCAGAACTATGGCGGCTACGGCGGGAACCTGCTCGACTACAGCCTGCTGGTCGAAGAACTCGCCTACGGCGACGCTGGCATTGCCGACCTGTTCCTGGTGAACATCTCC
>JACRAR010000065.1 GCA_016234745.1 Betaproteobacteria bacterium
GGCTGTTCAGGTCAATGATACCGGCGGCACAACTCAAGATTTTTATACCAGTCCTGAAAGCGCCGCCGTGACTCCCAGCAACACCGCGGCGAAGCAAGATTGGATGATGTGTCGTATCAGTCGCGTGGCAACCGATGGCACGAATGACACACTTGCGGTCGATGCGCATCTGGTCGGCCTTGAGATTTATTACATTACGGACGCAGTCAACGATGCTTAGGCTCTCTCAATTGATTAGCTTTGGTGATATTTATCCGCCGCCAGGATTTCATACTTACTGGCGTATTCGCGGCATCACTGTCGACAACGGGTCATCTGATTACCTGGAAATAAGCGAGCTACAGATTCTTGAGGCTGGCGTCAATATCACTTCGTCAGCCACTAAGACATCGAGCAGCGCACCCAGCGGTGGAACGCTCTCAATGTTGTTTGATAACGACACAGGCTCTGCTCCATATTGGACTGCCGCCACGGCACAAAATGCCGCGTTTTGGATCAAATTCAATTTCAATGGGGCGCTACGTAAGGTTTCCGGGGTGAAACAGGCCGGATCAAATAATTCGACCCGGCACATAGCTGCATTTTCATTGCAATACTCAGATGACGATAGCAATTGGGTCACTCTCGGTAGCAGGACCGGGTTGAGTTATCCAGGCAACTACACGCTTTCGTCAGAGTACCCAATTCCATAAGGGACAAATCATGACGTACGCACTCATCAACACGGCAGGCGAAATTCTCCGCACTCAAGATTTTGACGCCGCGCCACAATTGGCTGCATCGAAAGGTTTACGCTGGGTGCCGGCAAACCCGCCCGCCTACAGCGATGCAACGCAAACCTGCGCCCCGATCACGCCGGTCACTGGCGAGGCCGTCACCTATCTGGTCGAAAACATCCCACTGGCGACGATCAAGACCACGACAATCGCTAAGGTCGAATCCTGCGCGCGCCAGGTGCGCGATCAGATCGTCGCCGGCATCAGCCCGGCGGAAATGGCCAGCTGGCCGATCAAGCGCGCCGAGGCACTGGCTTATCAGTCCAGCAGCAACGCTGCCGATGCACCGAACCTGGCGGCCGAGGCAACTGCGCGAGGCGTCAGTCTGACCGTGCTGGCGGAAAAGGTTTTGGCCAAGGCCGCCATCCTGGCCGGTCTTGAGGCGCGGATCGCTGGCAACACCGGCAAGCACAACGACGCCATCGGCGCGCTGACCGCCGCTGCCGCCGTGCTGGCGTATGACTATTCGGCGGGCTGGCCAGCATGAACCGCACCAAACTCATCCTGCTTTGGCTCGCCTGCCAGGTCGCCACCCTGGGGGGCGACGAGGATGAAACGATCAGCAGCCGCTGCTGGCGGTACCGGGAAGAGCCGTATTACGCGATCTGGGTGAAGCGCATCAATTGGCTGTTTGACGATCCTGATCACTGTCGGGACGCCTTCGAAAATGAGAAAGTGAAACGGGAGCGGTATCGGTTGAATTCACCACCATCCGAGGCTTGCGGCCAAGGATAAATCTGAAAGGACACTGCAATGGGTTACTTTACCGGCCTTACTACGGCACAAGTCGCGGCACTGACCACCGCGGATATCGGCGCGCTGACGACGGCGGATTTTCAGAGCCTGGACACGGTGCAGACGCCGGTCCTTTCTACGGCGGACATCGCCTATCTGACTACCACGCAGGTGGCTGCATTGCCTAGCGCGGACATCGGGGTGCTGACGACTGCTCAGATCGTTGCGCTGGAGTCGGAGGACTTCGGGGTTTTGAACACGGACCAGGTGGCGGCGCTGACGACCGCGCAGATTCCCGCGCTGGCCACCGAGGATGTGACGGCGCTGAGTGCGGCTCAGTTCGCCGCACTGGCGGCAGCCGCAGTGGGCGTGTTGACCACGGCGCAGGTGACGGTGCTGAGTACTGCGGACGTGGCGGCATTGACCACGGCGCAGACGGCTGCGTTAACCGCTACGCAGGCGCCAGCGATCAGTGGCACGCAAATGCCGGCGGTCACAGTGCCGAATGTACCGGCGATTTCCACGTCCGCTTTTGCGGCATTGACCACGGCGGCGATTGCCGCATTGACCACGGCGCAGACGGTGGCGTTGACGACAGGCCAGGTGGCGGCGCTCACCACGGCGCAGGCCCCTGCGCTGTCTACCGCGAATGTGGTCGTCTTGACGACGGCCGAGATTGCCGGATTCTCCACGAGCCAGATTCCGGCTTTGACGACTTTACAGGTCTCCGTGCTGACGACGGCGCAGATCGTTGCCTTGACCACGGCGCAGATCCCGGCGTTGACCTCGGTGCAGATTCCGGTCTTGAGGACAGACCAGGTTGCAGCGCTGACGACGAGCCAGGTCGCGGTACTGACGTCAACGCAGATGGGGGCGTTGACCACGGCGGAGCTGCTCGTGCTGTCGACCAGCCAGGCGGCCGCGCTTTCGGCGGGGCAGATCGCCGGGATCGCGGCGTTGCCGCTGACTTATCCCGTGGCCGACACGGTGCCGTATGGCCCGAACCATGCCGTGCATATCGCGCCGACGAACGCGGCGCAGATTGCGATTGTGAGCGGCGACGAATGGGACTCCGGGCCGATTGCCTCGAATGGGTTCAACGGGATCCTGGCGGCACTGACGTCCACCGAGGTGGTGACGATCACGATCAAGCGCTATCTCGACCGGGAGTGCACCATCCTGGTGGATTCGACCGCGGAAAACACGGTGGTGAACACCCCGAAATCCGTGGCGGTGAACACCAAGAAACCTGCGCGCTACTTTGTCGTGACGGTGGCGAACGCCTCCGGAACCACCACCATCATCAGCAGATTCGGGATCGGGTTGATGGCGCTGTAGGTCAAGTAAGACGGCGCGATCGGCAGGGGTGGTGGAACACCTCTGCCGACCGCCATCGGCAGAGACAGCCTGCGTCAAGCCAAGGCGCCGCACCGTGCACACGGTGGGCCAAGGCTAGCATTGATGCGTAATGCAGGAAAGGCTCACCGTGTCATCATCCCCTCTGGTTCCATGGATTGGCGGCAAGCGCCGCCTCGCTAAACATCTATTGCCCTTGTTCCCGTCACACGAGTGCTATGTCGAGCCCTTCTGCGGCGCGGCGGCGCTGTTCTTCCTGAAGGATCCCGCCAAGGCCGAAGTGCTCAACGACATCAACGGCGACCTAGTGAATCTTTATCGGGTGGTGAAGCATCACCTCGAGGAGTTCGCGCGACAGTTCAAGCATGCGCTGGTGAGTCGGCAGATATGGGAGTGGATGGACCAAACGCCGCCGAATACGCTGACGGATATCCAGCGCGCGGCACGCTTTTTCTATCTGCAGAAGCTCGGTTTCGGCGGCAAGGTAGAGGGGCGCACTTTCGGCACCTCGACGACGGGCGGCGTGCGGCTCAACCTGATGCGCCTCGAGGAGGATCTGTCACAGGCACACCTGCGGCTCTCGCGAACGGCGATCGAGCACTTGCCCTGGGACGAATGCGTGCGGCGCTACGACCGGCCGCATACGCTGTTCTATTGCGATCCGCCCTACTGGGGGACGGAGGGCTACGGGGTGGGTTTCGGTCTGGAGCAATACGACCGCATGGCCGAGCTGGCCAGGACGATCAAGGGGCGGATGGTGATCTCGGTGAATGACATCCCGCAGATGCGCCTGGCTTTCAATGGGCTGCCGATGGAGCGGCTTTCGATCCTGTATTCGGTGGGTGGCGCAGGCCGATCAAAGGATCGAAGCGGCGAGTTGGTGATCCGGAGCTGGAGATAGTCGGAACCGCTTCATTTATTCGTAGTATTTCAGGAAATTGAAAGTCGGTTTTTCCGGAAAACCGATGTCCATGTCGCGGACCAGCCATGCAATGTTGCCGGCATTCAATTCAAGCCGCCCCAGGATCAGAGAAAATGCTGCAACCTGACAGGCCATGGCTTGTTGCGGCAGGTTGCGTCGGGTGATCTTCACCATTTCGCGTGCCGCCGATGCGGGACGGATTCGGTTGCTTTCTGTCTCCAGCCAGTCCGTGGCTATTCTCAAGGCTTCCAGTATTTCCGGATGATCAAAATAGCCTTGGCTTCTCACTCGCTTGCTGCCCGTGTTTTTTTTTGCCAGGCCACGCGCGAGCGCCAGATAGTGCTGCCGAACGTCGGGTTCCATCGCCTTGAGTTCCGTCAGCAAGTCATGCTCAAAACTTTCCAGAGGTTCCTTGTTTTCTGATGCCGCCTTGAATATGGGGTGTTTGGACGTGATGGGCTGCGCGTCTTTCAGCCAGGCGTCCGGCGCCAGCAGCAGACGCCATGAGCCCACCTCCTCCCGTTCGATGGCCGCCATCTGCTCTGCCGTGAGTGCGACCAGGCGCATCCTGCCGGCGGCATGTTTACGCACTTCTTCGAGGGATTGTCCTCCCGCATCGACAACCAACTCAAGCGCGAGATAATCTACCCAGAAAGGTTCGCCGCCTTTCGGTGTCATTTGATAGCGGGTCGGCAGTGTTAACGCCAGGGTGACCTTGCCGGCATTCGTGGCGATGATGACGGTCCAGAGGCTGTCATTGTCCGTGAGCCATACATCGCGCAGCCAGACTGCGCGGTCGCGTTCAGTGGCGAACCGCGTCGTTCGAAATGGCCGCCCTGCACCCTCGATCAACCAGGTTGGATCGATGTTTTCGTAGCAGCGGATGGCGTTGAGCGCATCCCATCGCAGCGGTGTGCCCGAGGACAGGCTGGATATCTGGTTTCTGCCGATACCCAGCGCTTTGCCCCAAGGATGCTTATCGCGGCCGTCCAGCAACCATTCAAGGCGCTCGGCTAGTGTTTTCCCATTCATGTGAAAAAAAAGTTGACATTCCCTAAAAAGGGAATAGGATGCGAGTGTATTCCCGTCTATGGGAATCGCCCATAAACGCATAGCCGTAAGAGGTTACCACATGAAGAAACGCCCCGCACGTCGACAGCCGTTGTCGATCCACTTCCAGGATGAAGGTGAGCGCCGACAACTGGAAATGCTGGCAAAACAGGATGGTCGCTCGATCAGCAACCTGGTGCAGAAGTTCATCCGCGAAGGCATGGCGCGTATAGGCGCCCAGCCGGTCGGCAGCAATGGCTGATTTTATGGCCACGGATCCCGGACGTTCCTATCGGACGAATTGACGATTTGAGGTGTCCGTCCCGGGGTTCGCTCCCCCGGGACGGACTTTCGCGGCGGACCGCGAGGCAGACAGGCTCATTTTCCGCCGTTCCCGTGCAAGTGAATAGGGGAGGTTTCATGGCGGATTCACGCATCCCGGACGACGTTTTGGACGCCGTCTATCAGTTTGTCCGGCGCCACAAGGCCGAGTGGCTCTCCAAGAAAACCGGCACGCCGGCCGGGACGATCTGGAACAAGGCCAATCCTCACGACACCTCGCATCACAAACCGACGCTTTCGGATGTTCTGGTCTGGTCGCAGATCGCGGGCGACTACAGCATCGTGCAATCGCTCTGCCGCGCTTTGGGCGGGGTGTTTGTGGCGTTGCATACCCGTCAGGAGCTTCCGCCACTGGCCATCGCCGCGCACGAGATCATGGACGAACTTAAAGAGCGCGGTATTGAGTTTCGAATCGTGCGCGCACCGCTCGATAAGCGTTTCCTGGTCTATATCCTTGGCCGTGGTGTTCCACCGCCGAACAACAACACACTTCGTTGGTGCACCCGTCAGATCAAGGTTGATCCGATGGCCGCTGCCATTGCCGAGTCTCTCGGGGATGGCAATGCGCTGACCATTACTGGCGTTCGCCAAGGCGAAAGCGCCATCCGAGACCGACGGATCGAGATGAGTTGCGGCAAGGATGGCGCCGAGTGTGGCCAAGGCTGGTATCAGCAGGTTCTGCCGGAGTCAAAGGGGCTTCGTGGGCGAATCGCCACCTTGGCGCCGCTACTGCACTGGCGAGTTTGCCATATCTGGGAATGGCTGCGGCATTGGGCGCCGCAAGCAAAGTACGGTGGTTGGCCGACTGAAATCATCGCGGATGCTTACGGTGGCAACGAGGCCGAGGAAATCAACGCGCGCACCGGATGCGTTGGATGCCCATTAGCCCAGAAAGAAAAGGCACTCGAAAGCATTGTCGCCGTTCGGCGTTGGGCGTATCTGATCCCCCTTCAAGAACTCAAGCCGCTGTATCGGTGGCTGCGGGAGCCTGCCCAGCGTCTGCGTAAATCTGGCATAGAGCGGCTCAAAGACGGCTCCATAGGCAAGAATCCTCAGCGCATGAGGGTCACCACAGGACGCAGCGCGGCAGCTACGACTTGCTTTACCGGGCATTGAAGGCGTGCGGCCTGGACAGGCGTAACCCATGACGCCGTTTGAATTCACCGGCCTGCGCGGCTTTTCGCGCAGGTCCGGTGGAATGATGGGTTCGGCCCCTGGTGGCCGAGAAAGGGAAGCAATGAACTACGCGACAGAAACCGCCAAGAAACTGCGAATGATTGAGGCATACAAGCGCGACGACGCGATGGCGATCATTGGCGCCGCCGCAGACTTGATAGAGAAACTCGAACACTGCGCCCAATGGGTAGACGAGTCGCTGACTCGCGCTGTGAGTCACTACGCCAGCGAATGCGAGTGTGAACCTTGCCCCGAGTGCGGAAAGATGCCTCACGAATGCACCGGGACAGAATGTGCGCAGACCTGCCAATGCTCGGACTGCGACCACTGCAATTTTGAAGGGATCATCGGGTTCATCGGTGAGACGCTGAAGGGGCCGAACTTAAATTCTCCGACACCTGATGTCGGTTAACTTCACCACGATTCCAGAAGAGGCGCACCAATGCTGACAATCGAAAAAACAACCGCGACACCAGCGCCAGCGTTATCCGTCACTGCTCCGCAACAGCCCAAGCTGCTCGATCGCATGCGCGCCGCAATTCGCATTCGGCATTACAGTCTCGCGACCGAGCGCACATATGTTGGGTGGGTCAAGCGGTTCATCTATTTTCATCAGAAGCGCCATCCGGCTGAGATGGGGGCGCCGGAAGTCGAATCTTTTCTCTCCGCCCTGGCGACCGAACTGGATGTCAGCGCCAGTACGCAGAATCAAGCGATGCACGCTATTCTGTTTTTGTATCGTGACGTCCTCGGTGTGACGTTGCCTTGGCTCGACGGTATTACCCGAGCCAAGGTTTCAAAGCGCTTGCCGGTTGTGCTCACCGTTGCCGAAGTGCAGGGCCTGCTGCGCCGCGTGCAGGGAACCAACGGACTCATCATCAAACTGCTCTACGGCACCGGCATGCGCATCAAGGAGTGCCTGCGCTTGCGGATAAAGGATGTCGATTTCACGCGCGGTGA
>JACRAR010000066.1 GCA_016234745.1 Betaproteobacteria bacterium
GCACATGAACAACTACGGCTGTTCGCTGGTGTGGGGCCATCCGCAGGCGCCGATGGGGACGCGCTCGATCATTGAGCTGATCGAGGAACTGGTGATCCGCGGCGGCGGCTTCGGCCTGTTCACCGGCTGTGCCGCCGGCGATTCCGCCATGGCCGTGGTGATCGAAGTCGCGGACGCCTAGGCACGGGACACCATGGATCTCGAAGCTGCTGTCCTGGACTATGCGCGCAAGGCGCCGCAGATGGGGCAGCAGCGCGTCGCCGATGAATTGACGCGACGTGGCTTGGCAGTTTCCGCTTCCGGAGTGCGCTATCTCTGGAAGAAACACAACCTCGAAACAGCGTACAAGCGCCTGAAGGCGCTCCAGGCTGCGAGCGATGGCGTCGCACACGGATTGACGCCATTGCAGCAAGCCATGCTGCAACGCGGCGATGCGCGGCGTTCGCTGGAACGCAAGATTGGCCGCAGTCTGGGTCACAGTCCAGGTCACAATAGCGAAGCACAAGACCGCCGCCAGCATATCCTGCTCGGTGCCGCCCAACTCTTTGTGGAACACGGCTATGGCGGAACCTCGGTACGCGACATCGCCGAGCGCGTCGGCCTGATGCCCGGCTCGCTGCACCATTACTTCCCATCAAAGGAAGATCTTTTCGTCGCAGTGCATCAGGAGGGTTTCCGCCAACTGATTGCACGCGTCACCGATTTGCGGCGGCAGTCCAAGGAACCCTGGCGCAAGCTCGAACTCGCCTGCACCGAGCATATCCACAGCATGGTCGTCGGTGATGCCATTGCGCGGATCGCGGCTACCGGGTTGTTCTCGATCCACGAAGCCAAGCTGCAACGGCGATTGAAGAGTGACCGCCGCGCCTACGACCGGATTTTTGCCGATCTGATCGCCGAGTTACCCCTGGCGCGCGGCATTGACCGCTCGCTGTTCCGCCTCAACCTGTTTGGTGCGCTCAACTGGACCTTGGTCTGGTACAAGCCGGGGAAATTAACCCCGGCGCAGATCGCGCATCAGCTGGTGATGATGCTGCGTGGCAAGAACACCCCAGCTTAAATATCCTCGGCCACCACCGCGATCGCCCCGCACGGACATTCGGTGGCGCACATGCCGCAGCCCTTGCAGTAATCGTAGTTGAACTGGAAGCGCTGGCCGGGGCCGAGTTTGATCACGGCGTTGTCGGGGCAGACGCCGTAGCAGTTGTCGCACTCGAAGCAATTGCCGCAGGACAGGCAGCGGCGCGCCTCGAACAGCGCATTGCCCTCGTCGAGGCCGCCGAGCACTTCCTCGAACGTGGATTGGCGGCGGATGATATCGAGCACCGGCCGCACGGTCTTCGGGGCATCCGAGTAATACCAGGTGTTGAGGCGCTCGAAAGTGGCCAGCTCGTGCTTGGGATCCGGTTCGTGTTGCTCGTTGCGCAGCCAGGCGTCGATCGCCCTGGCGGCCTTCTTGCCATGCCCCACCGCGACCGTCACGGTGCGATCGTTGCCGGCCATGTCGCCGCCGGCGAAGACGCCGGGATACCCGGTCATCATCGAGGCATCGACCTGCACGATGCCGTTCGCGGTGACCAGCCCGGGAACGTTGTCGAGCAGCGACAGGTCGGTATCCTGCCCGAGGGCCAGCACCAGCGAGTCGGCCTCGATGCGCTCGTATTCGCCGGTCGGCTGCGGAAAACCGTTGGCATCGAGCGCCATCTTCTCGACCATGATGTCCCCACCCGTCTCACTAAGACCTGCTTCGGTGATGGTCGACAACCACTTGATCGAGACGCCTTCCTTGAGCGCGTCCTCCACTTCGAAATCGTGGGCGGGCATTTTCTCGCGCGTGCGGCGATAGACGATGATCGACTCCTCGGCGCCGAGGCGCTTGGCGGTGCGCGCCACGTCGATGGCGGTGTTGCCGCCGCCGTACACCACGACACGACGGCCGAGCAGCGGCGCCGATTCGCCCTCCATGCCGCGCAGCACCGAGACGGCGTCGAGTACCTTGTCGGCGTCGCCGGCGGGGATGTAGGCACGCTTGGCGATGTGGGCGCCGACACCAAGGAAGGCGGCATCGAAGCCCTCCTTCATCGCTTCAGCCAGGTTGGCCACCTTGGTGTTGAGGCGCAATTCGACACCGAGATCGAGGATGCGCTGCACTTCGGCATCGATGATGTCGCGCGGCAGGCGATACTTGGGGATACCGTAGCGCATCATGCCGCCGGCATGTTCGGCGGCCTCGTAGATCACTGCCTGATGACCCAGGCGCTGCAGATGATAGGCGGCAGTCAGTCCCGCCGGGCCGGCGCCGATGACCAGCACGCGCTTGCCGCTGGCCTTGGCCGGCGCATCGAATTTCCAGCCGTGCTTGATGGCCTCGTCGCCAAGGAAGCGCTCGACCGAGTTAATGCCGACCGCTTCGTCGAGGCGGGTGCGGTTGCAGGCGCCTTCGCAGGGGTGATAGCAGGCACGCCCCATGATCGCCGGCAGCGGGTTGTTCTGCACCAGCGAGCGCCAGGCTTTTTCGTAATCGCCGCTTTCGGCATGGAGCAGCCAGCCCTGGATGTTCTCGCCGGCCGGGCAGGTCGCGTTGCAGGGCGGCAGGCGGTCGACATACACGGGACGCATGGTGCGCCACGAACCGGTGTGGTTGGCCAGCGAGGAACCGGGTTTGAGGGTGATGGCAAAGGGCTTGTCCATCTCAGATTCCTTCTTCGAGCAATTTATACTTGCGGATGTTCTTGTCGGCCAGCGCCTGAATGCTGGCGATGGTGTCGACGCGCGGCTGCTTGCCGAACAAGTGCGCATAACGCTTCTGCGGCTTGAGATACTCTTCCACAGGCAGCCGTTTGCGTATTTTCAGGACTGCGGTGACTTCACCGTTCTCGGCTTCGAACACCGGGAACACGCCCGTCTCCTTGGCCAGCCGGGCCATGCGTATCGTGTCTGACGACGGCGTGCCCCAGCCCAGCGGGCAGGGCACGAGAATCTGGATGTAGCGCGCCCCATGCATGCCCATCGCTTTCGTGACCTTGTATTCGAGATCGCGCAGATCGGCAACGGTGGCCGTCGCCACGTAGGGGATTTCGTGCGCCATGGCGATGGCCGGGACGAACTTGCCCTGGCCGAAAACGTTGCCGGGTGCGTCGCCGACCGCCATGGTGGTGGCGGTGCGCGCCGCCGGCGGAGTCGCCGAGGAACGCTGCACGCCGGTGTTCATGTAGCCGCCGTTGTCGTAGCAGATGTAGAGCACGTCATCGTTGCGCTCGAACATCCCGGACAGGCAGCCAAAGCCGATGTCGGTGGTGCCGCCGTCGCCGCCCTGGGCCACCACGCGCACTTCGCTGCGGCCCTTGACCTTGAGTGCCGCCGCCATGCCGGTGGCGACCGCGGCGGTGTTGCCGAACAGGGAGTGAATCCACGGGATCTGCCAGGAGGTTTCCGGGTAGGGCGTGGAGAACACTTCCAGGCAGCCCGTGGCGTTGGCGGCGATCAGCTGGCGGTTGGTGGCGTTCATTGCCGCATCGATGGCATAGCGGGCGCCGAGGGCTTCGCCGCAGCCCTGGCAGGCGCGGTGTCCGGAATTGAGCGAGTTGGTGCGTTGCATGTTGGCCTGCACGCTGCGCTCTTCGGGCGCGAGCAGACGGTTGCCGACGGTGAAGGTGCCGGTCTGGTAGAACTTGATCGGTTGCAATGACATGGCTGCGCTCTCCTTCAGGCGATTTTCGCGGCGACCATGCCGAGGTCGCGCAACATGGCTTCCGCGGCAGGACCGGAGCGGCGCTTCTGCCGCTCGCGATCGAGTTGCCGGTTGATGACGCGCCAGTCGACATCGAGGAAGGTGAGCGGCTCGAGTTCGCTGCGTTCGGCCTTGACGAACAGGGCATGCAGCGACTTCTTGGTGATGGCGCGGCCGCCCAGCCCGGCGATCACGGTGTAGCCCTTGAGGCCCATGCCGGTGACCGCCATGCGCACGTTGGTCGCGACGATGCCGCCGATGCCCACGGCGAGGCTCTTTTCCAGCACCACGAAACGCTTGCAGTTGCGCAGGGCATCGGCCACGTCGGCGAGCGGGAAGGGTCGGAACGAAGTGATGCCGAGCACGCCGATCTTGTGGCCCTGCTCGCGCATTTCGTCGACCACGTCCTTGATGGTGCCGAGCACCGAGCCCATGGCAATCACCATGGTCTCCGCATCGTCGGCCATGTAGGTGCGCGTGAGTCCGCCGATGACGCGGCCGAACACCGACTCGAATTCCTTGGCCATGCGCGGAATCAGTTCCAGCGCCTGCATCTGCTTGGCGTGGGCGAGATAGCGCACCTCCATGAAGGCCTCCGGACCGACCATGGCGCCGATCGATACCGGTTCGGCAGGATCAAGCACCTGGCGCGGCTCATAGGGCGGCAGGAAGGCGTCGACCTGCGCCTGGGTCGGCATGTCGACGCGTTCGTAGGCATGGGTGAGAATGAAGCCGTCCATGCACACCATCACGGGCAGCGACAACTCCTCCGCCAGTTTGAAGGCTTCGATGTGCAGGTCGAGCGCCTCCTGGTTGGTCTCGGCAAACAGTTGAATCCAGCCGCAGTCGCGTTGCGAGAGCGAGTCTGAGTGATCGTTCCAGATGTTGATCGGTGCCCCGATCGAACGATTCGCCACGGTCATGACGATCGGCAGGCCCAGGCCGGAGGCGTTGTAGACCGCCTCGACCATGAACAGCAGGCCTTGCGAAGCCGTCGCGGTGTAGGTGCGCGCACCGGCTGCGGAGGAACCGATGGCCACCGACATTGCAGCGAACTCGGACTCCACGTTGATAAATTCGCAATTCTTCAACTGGCCATCCTTGACCATTTCACCGATGCCCTCGACGATGTGGGTTTGCGGCGAGATCGGATAGGCGCAGATCACTTCGGGCCGGCACAAGGCCACTGCTTCGGCAACGGCATGGGAACCTTCGATCTGCTTAAGCATGAGCGCTCTCCTCATGGCGCGCGGCTTCCATCTCGGCGCGCACGATGTCGTAGGCTTCGGTGGCGCCGGCAATGTTGCCCGCGGCGACCTTGCCGGAAAACTTGTCGTTGATAGCCATGATCACCGACTCGAGTCGAATGATTCCCGAGACTGCGGCGAAGCCGCCAAGCAGGGGCACGTTGGGCATGGGCCGGCCGACATGCTTGCGGCTGAGCTCGGTCGCCGCGACGGTGCATAAGCGCTCGTGCGGCCAGTCGCGCACAAAATCGCCGAGTCCAAGATCTTCGAAGCTCTTGTTGGTGTTGATCAGGATGTAGCCGTCCTTCTTCAGGCCGGAGAATACGTCGACCTGATGCAGCAAGGTCGGATCCTGAATGATCAGCGCATCCGGCTCCATGATGGGCTCACGCAGGCGGATTTCCTTGTCGGCGATGCGGCAGAACGCGACGACCGGTGCCCCGGTGCGCTCCGAGCCGAAGCTCGGAAAAGCCTGCGCATAGCGTCCCTCTTCGAAGGCGGCGATGGAGAGCATTTCTGCGGCGGTGACGACGCCCTGACCGCCGCGCCCGTGGATGCGAACCTGGAACATAAGCTCCTCCTTTTTTGCGAGCCTAGTACATATCCCTGAACACGATCATGATAAGGATCAATTCAAGCGGGAATCAACTGTGGAAAGCCGCAGCGCCGGAAATCATCCGCCGTGCGAAAATCTGCAAGACAAGAATTTCCCATGTCCTGCAAGGGGGCATGCAATCTGCCTCGAATCGGTCCTTGCCGGTATAGTCGACTGAACCAAAGGCAAGACAAAACTGCCCAATACCTTAAACGCCTCGGAGGAGGGTCATGGAGACGAGCTGCCACAGCCCCCGGCAATACCCGCCCAAGCCCGGCAACGCCTACCTGTTTGCGACTTGCCTCGTCGACCAGTTCGCACCGGAAGCCGGACTTGATACGGTACGCCTGCTGGAACGCGAGGGCATCGTCGTGCACTTTCCACCGGACCAGACCTGCTGCGGCCAGCCGGCCTATACCAGCGGCTATCCCGATGAAGCGCGAGCGGTCGCGCGACGCCAGCTCGATCTGTTTCCCGAACCCTGGCCGGTCGTCGTGCCCTCGGGTTCCTGCGCCGCCATGATGCGCCACCATTACCCCAAACTTTTTGCCGATGATGCAGCGCTGCTGGCAAAAGCCAGAGAACTTTCGCAACGTGTTTTCGAACTCACCGAATTCCTCGTCCATGTCGCGGGCTTCAAGCACAGCGACAGCGGCCAGCCTTGCACCATCGCGCTGCACACCTCCTGCCATGCGCGCCGCGAAATGGGATCGCATGAAACCAGCGCAACGTTGCTTGCCGGCCTGGCCAAGGTGAGAGTGGAACAGCAGGCACGCAGCGAGGAGTGCTGCGGATTTGGCGGCACCTTCTCGATTCGCGAGCCCGACATTTCCGCCGCCATCGTCAGCGACAAGGTCGACAGCCTGTGCGCAACGGGTGCCGAGCGCGTCGTCAGCGCCGACTGCGGCTGTCTGTTCAACATCCTCGGCCGTGCCGCCAAGCTCGACCAGATCGCCGGCCGCAAAACGCCGACCCTGCCCGGCGAGCACATCGCCAGTTTCCTCTGGCGCCGTACTTCCGGAAAGCAGGCATGAGCGCGCGCGAACGCATCCTTGAGCGCTTGCGCGCCGCGCCATCGTTGCCGGAGGTGCTACCGGATGTGGCTGGCTGGTTTGCCGCGCACCGCCGCAACGAGGATCTCGCACAGCGCGTTGCACGCCTGCGCAGCGGACTCGAGGGCTATCACGCCGAAGTGCATGACACAACCGATGCCGACTGGCCCGATTTGCTGCTGCGAATTGCCGCAACCAAGCACCTGCGCAACCTGCTGATCGGCACGGACACACTGCATGGCGCGACACTCGAAGCGCGAGCACTAGACACCCCGCAACTGGTGCCTTACGACCGATCCATCGAATCCTGGCGAGACCGGTTGTTCGACGCCATCGATGCCTCGCTGACACTGGCCAGGAGCGCCATCGCCGATACCGGCAGCCTGATCCTCTGGCCCGATGCCCGCGAACCGCGCCTGATGTCGCTGGTGCCGCCGGTACATTTTGTCTTGCTCGATGCTGCCACCATCCATGCGGATTTCCACTCGGCCATGGTCGCCGAAAACTGGCAGGCCGGCCTGCCGACCAACGCCCTGCTGATCTCCGGCCCGTCCAAGACCGCTGACATCCAGCAGACGCTGGCCTATGGCGCCCACGGCCCGCGCGAGCTGATTGTGCTGCTCCGGCATGGGCCAGGAGACATGGCATGAGCCAGATGGCCATGCCCGATCCCGCCAGCGCCTTTCGCCAGCGCAGCCGCAGCGCGGTTGACGACAGCGCGCAGCGCCAGAATTTCCGCAGCGCCATGGATTACCTGCAGGCCAAGCGCCGCACCCAGTTTCCCGACGAACAGGAACTCGTCGGACTGCGCGACCTGGGTGAAGCCATCCGCCGCTACAGCCTGGCCAACCTGCCGCGCCTGCTCGAACAACTCGAGCAGAACCTCACCGCCAACGGCATCCGGGTGCATTGGGCGGAAAACGCCGAGGAAGCCAATGCGATTGCCCTGGCCATCGCCCGCCGGGTCGAGGCGCGCCGCATCGTCAAGGGCAAGTCGATGGTCAGCGAGGAAATCGGCTTCAATCATGCGATGCAGGCCGCCGGCATCGAGGCGCTCGAATCCGACATGGGCGAGTACATCGTCCAGTTGGCCGGCGAGACGCCTTCCCACATCATCATGCCGGCGATCCACAAGACCAAGCAGGCGATTGCCGCGCTGTTTGTCGAGAAGATTCCCGGCGTCGAATACACCGAGGACGTCGACGCGCTGATCCAGATCGGCCGCCGGGTGCTGCGGCGCAAGTTTGCCGAGGCCGACATCGGTCTCTCCGGCGTCAATTTCGCCGTGGCCGAAACCGGCACGCTGTGCCTGGTCGAGAACGAGGGCAACGGCCGCATGTGCACCACGGTGCCCAGGGTGCATATCGCCGTCACCGGCATCGAGAAGGTGGTCGAGAAGCTCGAACACGTGCCGCCGCTATTTAGCCTGCTGACGCGCTCGGCCACCGGCCAGGCGGTCACCACCTACCTCAATCTGATCAGCCATCCGCGCCAGCCCGGCGAGAAAGACGGGCCCGAGGAAGTTCATCTGATCCTGATCGACAACGGTCGCAGCCAGGCCTACGCCGACGCACAACTGCGCACCACCCTGCAGTGCATCCGCTGCGGCGCCTGCATGAACCATTGCCCGGTGTATGCGCGCATCGGCGGCCATGCCTACGGCACCACCTATCCCGGACCGATCGGCGCGATCGTCTCGCCGCACATGCTGGGACTGGCCGCGACCTATCCGCTGGCCTTCGCCTCGACGCTGTGCCATGCCTGCGTCGAAGTCTGCCCGGTGCGCATCCCGATTACCGATCTGCTGATCCGCCTGCGCAACGAGGCACAGGCACAGCCCGGCACGGTGAACGCTTCATTGCGTGGCAGCGGTGCGGCACGCACGGCCTTGGTCAGCGCCATCTGGAACGCTTGGGCGCTAATCTATAGCCGCCTCGGGCTGTACTGCCTGACGTCGTGGTTCATGAGCCGCGGCCGGGCACTCTCGCCCATCGAGCAAGGCGCCTGGACCCGAAGCCGCACACCGCTCACGCCGGCGCCCAGGCGCCTGCGCGACCTGCTCAAGGACAGGCGGCCGTGAGCCCGTTGCTCCAATCCCTGGCGCGCATCCTGCCCGAGCGCCAGGTGATCACCGACAGCCTGCGCCGCCTCGCCTACGGCACCGATGCCAGTTTCTACCGCCTGATTCCCGAGGTCGTCGCCGTCGTCGAATCCGAGGAAGAAGTGCAGACCCTGCTGCAGGCTGCGCGCACTCACGGCCGTCCGGTGACTTTCCGCGCCGCCGGCACCAGCCTCTCCGGCCAGGCCATCACCGACGGCGTACTGGCCCTGATCGGCGAGGGCTTCGCCACCTGCGAGATCGCCGCTGGCGGGGCCAGGGTGCGCGTCGGCCCCGCCATCATCGGCGGCGAAGTGAATTACCGCCTCGCCCCGCTCGGCCGCAAGATCGGTCCCGACCCGGCCTCGATCAACGCCTGCAAGATCGGCGGCATCGCCGCCAACAATGCCTCCGGCATGTGCTGCGGCACGGCGCAGAACAGCTACCGCACGCTGGCCGGCCTGCGCCTGGTGCTGGCGGACGGCACGCTGCTGGATACCGAAGACGCCTCCAGCATTGCCGCCTTTCGCCAAAGCCATGCCGCCCTGGTCGATGAACTGAATCGCATCGGTGCGCAAACGCGTGCCGATGCCGCACTCGCCACGCGCATCCGCCACAAGTTCAGGATCAAGAACACCACCGGCTACAGCCTCAACGCCCTGGTCGATTACGAAGACCCGATCGACATCCTCGCCCACCTCATGATCGGCTCGGAAGGCACGCTGGGCTTCATCTCACGCATCACCTACAACACGGTGGTCGAAGATCCCTGCAAAGCCAGCGCCCTGGTGTTTTTCCCGAACATGGAATCCGCCTGCCAGGCGGTCATGCGCCTCAAACCCGAACCGGTCTCCGCAGTCGAGTTGCTCGACCGGCCGGCGCTGCGCTCGGTCGAGAACAAGCCGGGATTGCCGCCGTTGATCCGCACGCTCGGCAAGGATGCCGCCGCCCTGCTGATCGAAGTGCGCGCGGAGAATGCCGCCCGCCTCGATCAGCGCATCGCGGCGGCGCTCGGCGCGTTGAGCGGCATTGCAACCATAGAGCCGCCGAGCTTTTCCACCGACACCGCGACCTGCGAGATGTACTGGAAGGTACGCAAGGGCACCTTCCCTTCGGTCGGCGCCATGCGCCGCACCGGCACCACCGTGATCATCGAGGACGTGGCCTTCCCGATCGAGTCGCTGGCCGCGGCCACGCTCGACCTGCAGGCGCTGCTGCGGCAGCACGGCTACAGCGAAGGGATCATCTTCGGTCATGCGCTCGAAGGCAATTTGCATTTCGTGTTCACCCAGGATTTCTCGGATGCCGCGGAAGTGGCGCGCTACGCCCGCTTCATGGACGACATCTGCAAGCTGGTCGTCGAAAAATACGACGGCTCGCTCAAGGCCGAGCACGGCACCGGCCGCAACATGGCGCCCTTCGTCGAGATGGAGTGGGGCCGCCAGGCGACCGAGCTGATGCGCCGCATCAAG
The DNA here is from genome assembly GCA_016234745.1 of Betaproteobacteria bacterium. Taxonomy (GTDB): domain Bacteria; phylum Pseudomonadota; class Gammaproteobacteria; order Burkholderiales; family Rhodocyclaceae; genus JACRAR01. The sequence goes on from JACRAR010000066.1 coordinate 10,195, forward strand.
CAGTTGTTCGACCCGGAAAACCTGCTCAATCCCGGTGTCATCATCAACGACGACCCGCAGTCGCACTTGAAGCACCTCAAGCCAATGCCCGCGGCGGAAGACATTGTCGACCGCTGCATCGAGTGCGGCTTCTGCGAACCGCTCTGCCCTTCGCACCGGCTCACGCTCTCGCCGCGCCAGCGCATCGTCAGCTGGCGCGAACTGTCACGGCGCAGCGCTGCCGGAGAAAGCGCCGCCGATGTCGAAGCGGATTTCGCCTACTATGGCATCGACACCTGCGCGGGTTGCGGCCTGTGTTCCACCGCCTGCCCGGTCGGCATCGACACCGGCGAACTGACGCGCCTGCTGCGCGGCCGTGGACTGGGCAGCGCCGCACGCCAGGTCGGCGAATGGGCCGCCGGCAATTTCGGCAAGGTCGCGGCGCTCTCGCGCGCCGGCCTCACGCTCGGGCATGCCGTCTCGAGCGTGGTTGGCGACGGGCTGGTGGCGCAGCTTTCCAAGGGCGCCTGGAAACGCGGCATGCCCCAGGCCGGCAGACTGCCAGTGCCGCATCTGGGCAAGGGCGACCCGGTGGTGTATTTCCCCGCCTGCGGCGGCCGCATCTTCGGCGCCAACAGCGCCGAGGAACCCGCGCTGCCGGAAGTCGTGATGGAACTGCTGGTGCGTGCCGGCTATGCACCGCGCCTGCCGGAGGGTTTCGACAAACTCTGCTGCGGACAGATGCTCGCCAGCAAGGGCCTGGCCGAGGAAGCGGCTGAGATGGCCGATACCGTCACAGCCGCCTTGATCAAGGCGGCCGATGACGGCCAGGGCGGCTACCATCCCATCCTTATGGATGCCAGCACCTGCTCCGTGCGCATGCAGAAACATCTGGACGGCCGCCTGCCGCTCTATGATTTCCATGAGTTCGCCCACGATGCGCTGCTGCCGCGCCTGCGCATCGCGCGCAAGGCGGGGCCGGTCGCCCTGCACATCAACTGCAGCGTGCGGCGCGCCGCTACGGACGGCAAGCTGCGCCGCCTGATCGAAACCTGCGTCGATGCGATCGTCGAACCCGCCGGCGTAACCTGCTGCGGCTTCGCCGGCGACCGCGGCTTCGTCGTCCCGGAACTCAACGTGCATGCGCTGCGCAAGATTCATGAAGCACTGCCGGCAAACTGTTGCGAAGGGATATCCACCAACCGCACCTGCGAAATCGGCCTGACCGCCGAAACCGGCCGGCCCTATCGCTCCATCGCCTACCTGCTCGAAGAATGCAGCAGGGAAAGCGCCGCGCTGAGCTGCTGACCACTATTTTTGTTACAGGCTTCGCTCTCAACCAGGAGGAGACAACATGACTACCCCTAACGCTGCCACACCGGCTGTCACGGACATCGATGCACAGGAAACCGGCGAGTGGCTTGACGCGCTGGAAGCCGTGGTCGCGCAGGAGGGTTCGCAACGCGCCCATTACCTCATCGAGCAGCAGATCACGGCCGCCCGCCGTCTGGGCATCAATCTGCCCTATAGCGCGAGCACCGAATACATCAACACCATCCCGCGCGAGTTGCAAATCACTGCGCCGGGCGATTACGCCATCGAGAACCAGATCCGCGCCTATGTACGCTGGAATGCGCTGGCGATGGTGCTGCGCGCCAATCAGGATGACTCTCACCTGGGCGGCCACATCGCCAGTTTTGCTTCTGCCGCGACGCTGTTCGACGTCGGCTTCCAGCATTTCTGGCACGCCCCGAGCGAGCGGCATGGCGGCGATCTGGTGTTCATCCAGGGTCATTCCGCACCCGGCGTGTATGCGCGTGCCTTCATGCTCGGGCGCCTGACGGAAGCGCAGCTCGACAATTTCCGCCGCGAGGTCGACGGCAAAGGACTGTCTTCCTACCCGCACCCCTGGCTGATGCCCGATTTCTGGCAATTCCCGACCGTGTCGATGGGATTGGGTCCTTTGCAGGCGATCTACCAGGCGCGCTTCATGAAATACATCCATGACCGCGGTTTGACCAACACCGAAGGCAGAAAAGTGTGGGCCTTCATGGGCGACGGCGAGATGGACGAACCGGAGTCGATGGGTGCGATCGGCATGGCCGGTCGAGAAAAACTCGACAACCTGATCTTCGTCATCAACTGCAACCTGCAAAGGCTGGACGGCCCGGTGCGCGGCAACGGCAAGATCATCCAGGAACTCGAGTCGGATTTCCGCGGTTCCGGCTGGAACGTCATCAAGCTGATCTGGGGCGGCTACTGGGATCCGTTGCTCGCGGCGGACAAGGGCGGACTGCTGCACCGGCGCATGACGGAATGCGTCGACGGCGATTACCAGACTTTCAAGGCCAAGGACGGCGCCTATGTGCGCGAGCATTTTTTCAATACGCCCGAATTGAAGGCGATGGTCGCCAACTGGTCAGACGAGGAGATCTGGCGCCTCAATCGCGGCGGTCACGATCCGCACAAAATCTACAACGCCTATCACGCCGCCGTACATCATACGGGCCAACCCACCGTCATCCTCGCCAAGACCATCAAGGGCTACGGCATGGGCGAGTCGGGCGAGGCGCAGAACATCACCCATCAGCAGAAAAAGATGGGCACGACTTCGATCAAGGCTTTCCGCGACCGCTTCAAGCTGCCGATCAAGGACGAAGATCTGGAAAAGCTGCCTTACCTCAAGTTTCCCGAAGGTTCGGCCGAGCTTGAGTATATGCACCTGCACCGCCTGGCGCTGGGCGGCTACCTGCCGGCGCGGCGGCGCAGCGTCGAACCGCTGCCGGTGCCACCGCTGTCGGCCTTCGACACGCAACTCAAGGCTGGCGGCGAAGGCCGCGAGTTTTCCACCACCATGGCCTTCGTGCGCATCCTCAACGTGCTGCTCAAGGACAAGACCATCGGCCAGCGCGTGGTGCCCATCGTGGTGGACGAGTCGCGCACCTTCGGCATGGAGGGCCTGTTCCGCCAGATCGGCATCTGGAACCAGGAAGGCCAGAAATACGTGCCGCAGGATGCCGACCAGTTGATGTTCTACAAGGAATCGAAGAACGGCCAGATCCTCCAGGAGGGCATCAACGAAGCCGGCGCCATGGCTGACTGGATCGCCGCAGCAACGTCCTACTCGACCCATGGCGTGCAGATGATTCCCTTCTACGTGTTCTATTCCATGTTCGGCCTGCAGCGCACCGGCGACCTCTGCTGGGCCGCCGGCGATTCGCGCGCGCGCGGCTTCCTGATCGGCGGCACGGCGGGGCGCACCACGCTCAACGGCGAAGGCCTGCAACACGAGGACGGGCATTCGCAAATCCTCGCCGGGACGATCCCGAACTGCATCTCCTACGATCCGACCTGGGCTTACGAGGTGGCGGTGATCGTGCAGGATGGCCTGCGCCGCATGGTGGCGGAGCAGCAGGACGTGTATTACTACCTCACGGTGCTGAACGAAAACTACGAACATCCGGCCATGCCCTCATTTGATAACTACAGTGCTGCGGAGAACATCCTCAAAGGCATGCACCAGTTCAGGAAAGGCGCCAACTCGAACGGCCCGCGCGTGCAGCTGCTCGGCTCCGGTTCGATTTTCCGCGAGGCGGTGGCCGCCGCGGAGCTCCTGCGCAATGACTGGGGCGTCGAGTCCGACCTCTGGTCCTGCCCCTCGTTCAACGAACTGGCGCGCGACGGGCAGGATTGCACGCGCTGGAACTTGCTGCACCCGGGCGAGCCGCAGCGCGAACCGCATGTCAGCGCCTGCCTCAAGGACACACGCGGGCCGGTCATTGCCGCCACCGACTACATCAAGCTGTTCGCCGAGCAGATCCGTGCCTTCGTGCCGCGTCGCTATGTGGCGCTTGGCACGGACGGCTTCGGCCGCTCCGACACGCGCGAGAAGCTGCGCCATTTCTTCGAGGTCGATCGCTACTGGATCACGCTCGCCGCCTTGCGCGCACTGGCCGACGACGGTCAGTTCGAGCATCAGAAAATCGCCGAGGCCATCGCCAAGTATGGCCTCGATCCGAACAAACCCAACCCGCTAAAGGTCTGATCATGGCAGCCATTATCGAAGTCAAGGTTCCCGACATCGGCGACTTCAAGGACGTGCCGGTGATCGAAATTCATATCAAGCCCGGCGACGCGGTGCAGGCCGAGGACGCCCTGGTCACGCTCGAATCCGACAAGGCCACCATGGATATTCCCGCGCCTTGCGCCGGCACGGTGAAGGAGGTCAAGCTCAAGGTCGGCGACAAGGTGGCCGAAGGCGTGCTGGTCCTGCTGCTGGAAACCGGAGCAGAGGCAGCGGCTTCCGCTCCGGCGCCTGCTGCACCAGCTTCAGCCGCTCCCGCTGCAGTGCCTGCCCCCGCCAAGCTTGAAGTACCCAGCCCCGCTGTCGCGACAGCGCCGGCCTCTCCTCCTGTACCTCCTGCACCTCCTGTCCTGGCAGTTTCTGCCGCCGGCTCGCCAGCACCGGCGCACGCCAGTCCAAGCGTGCGCCGCTACGCCCGCGAACTGGGCGTCAATGTGGCACTGGTAGCAGGCACGGGGCCGAAGGGCCGCGTCCTGCACCAGGACGTGCAGGCTTACGTCAAGAATGCGCTGGCGGGAGTCGCGGCTGCCGCTGCAGCCGCGCCAGGTGCTGGCCTCGACCTGCTGCCCTGGCCGAAAGTCGATTTCGCCAAGTTCGGCCCGGTCGAATCGCGTCCCCTGTCGCGCATCAAGAAGATCTCCGGCGCCAACCTCTTGCGCAACTGGGTGATGATCCCGCATGTCACCCAGTTCGACGAAGCCGATATCACCGATCTCGAAGCCTTCCGCGTGGCGATGAACAAGGAACATGAAAAGAGCGCTCATTTGGGTGGATTGAAGCTCACCATGCTGGCCTTCCTCATCAAGGCCAGCGTCGCCGCGCTGAAGAAGTTTCCCGATTTCAACGCCTCACTCGACGGCCAGGGTGAGGAAATGCGTCTGGTGCTGAAACAGTATTTCCACATCGGCTTCGCCGCCGACACGCCCAACGGCCTGGTCGTACCGGTGCTGCGCGATGCCGACAAAAAAGGCGTGTTTGACATCGCCAAAGAAATGGGCGAACTGGCGAAGAAAGCGCGCGACGGCAAGCTCGGCCCGGCCGAGATGCAGGGCGGCTGCTTCTCCATCTCGAGCCTGGGCGGCATCGGCGGCACCGCCTTCACGCCCATCATCAATGCCCCCGAAGTCGCCATACTCGGTGTTTCCAAGACGCAGACCAAACCCATGTGGAACGGCAAAGAATTTGTCCCGCGCGCCATGCTGCCGCTGTCGCTGTCCTATGACCACCGCGTCATCGATGGTGCTTCCGCAGCGCGCTTCACGAGTTACTTGAGCCAGTTGCTGTGCGACATGCGGAGGACACTGTTATGAGCGGCTTCAGCGAAATCAAAGTTCCCGACATCGGCGACTTCAAGGATGTCCCGGTGATCGAGGTCCATGTCAAGCCGGGCGATGTCCTCAAGGCCGAGGACACGCTGATCACGCTCGAATCGGACAAGGCCACCATGGACGTGCCGACGCCGCTTGCCGGCACGGTCAAGGAAGTCAGGGTCAAACTCGGCGACAAGCTTGCCGAAGGCAGCGTGATCGTATTGCTGGACGCTGCGGCTGAAGCCAGTGCTGCAGCCACCCCGCCGGCGCCGCCACCCGCCCCGGCAACTGCCCGTCCCGAGCCGGCACCCGCCGCAGGCAGCTATGCCGGCAAGGCCGGCCTCGAATGCGAAATGCTGGTGCTCGGCGCCGGACCGGGCGGCTACTCGGCCGCCTTCCGCGCCGCCGACCTGGGCATGAAGACCGTCCTGGTAGAACGCTATGCCACGCTCGGCGGGGTTTGCCTCAATGTCGGCTGCATCCCTTCGAAGGCTCTGCTGCATGTCGCCGCCGTCATGGAAGAAGCGCAGCACATGAACGACCTCGGCGTGTCCTTCGCTGCCCCGCAGGTCGATATCGACAAGCTGCGCGCCCACAAAGCCAAGGTGGTCGGCAAGCTCACCGGCGGCCTCGCCGGCATGGCCAAGGCGCGCAAGGTCGAGACGGTGCGCGGCTACGGCTATTTCCTCGATGCCCATCACCTGGAGGTGGAGAACACCACCGGCGCCGCGCAGGAGAAGACCGGCGCCAAGCAGGTGATCCGCTTCGAGAAGTGCATCATCGCCACCGGCAGCGCGGCCCTGCACCTGCCTTTCATTCCGCGCGACCCGCGCATCGTCGATTCGACCGGGGCGCTGGAACTGCCGAGTTTTGGTGGGAGGGTGCCGAAACGCATGCTGGTGATCGGCGGCGGCATCATCGGCCTGGAAATGGCCACGGTGTATTCAACCCTGGGCAGCCGTGTCGAAGTGGTCGAAATGCTCGACAGTCTGATGCAGGGACCCGACCGCGACCTGGTCAAAGTTTGGGAAAAGCAGAATGCCAGGCGCTTCGACAAGATCATGCTGAGGACCAGGACGGTCGCCGTCGAAGCCAAGCCGGACGGACTCTGGGTCAAGTTCGAGGGTGAGCAGGCGCCGGCCGAGGCGCAGTGCTACGACATGATCCTGCAATCGGCCGGCCGCACGCCCAATGGCAGAAAGATCAAGGCCGAGCAGGCCGGAATCACGGTCGATGAGCGCGGCTTCATTCCGGTCGACAGCCAGATGCGCACCAATGTGCCGCACATTTTCGCCATCGGCGACATCGTCGGCCAGCCGATGCTGGCGCACAAGGCGGTACATGAGGGGCATGTGGCAGCCGAGGCCGCCGCGGGACAGAAGAGCCATTTCGATGCTTCGGTGATTCCCGGCGTCGCCTATACCCATCCCGAAGTGGCCTGGGTCGGACTCGGCGAGGATCAGGCCAAGAAGGTGGGGCGCCCGGTGGGTGTGGCCAAGTTTCCCTGGGCGGCCTCCGGCCGCGCCATCGCCAATGGCGCCGAATACGGCTTCACCAAGCTGGTGTTCGACGCGGAAACCCATCGCATCGTCGGCGGCAGCATGGTCGGTCCCAATGCCGGGGACATGATCGGCGAAGTGGCGCTGGCCATTGAAATGGGCTGTGACGCCACCGACATCGGCAAGACCATCCACCCCCACCCCACCCTGGGCGAATCGATCGGCATGGCCGCCGAAGTTCAGGAGGGCGTGTGTACCGACTTGCCTCCGCTGCGAAAAAAATAGACCATGTCGAACTTTCAAATCAAATAAAACCATGTCCTACATTTCCAACGACAAGCCGGTGACGCTGCATGAACTGATGCGCATGCACGCCGCCAAAGAAAAAATCGCCACCCTGACGGCCTACGATGCGAGCTTCGCCAGTCTGCTCGACCGCTGCGGGGTCGACATCGTCCTGATCGGTGACTCGCTCGGCAATGTCGTGCAAGGGCACAGCACAACCCTGCCGGTCACCATGGAGCAGATGGTGTATCACACCGAGTGCGTCAGCCGCGGCGCCAAGCGCAGCTTTGTCGCCGCCGACATGCCCTGGGGTTCCTATCAGGAAAGCCCGGCGCAGGCGTTGCGCAACGCCAGCCGCCTGATGGCGGCCGGCGCCCAGATGGTCAAGCTCGAGGGCGGCGCCGTGATGGTGGATACCGTGCGCTTCCTCAGCGAGCGTGGCGTGCCGGTCTGGGCGCATATCGGGCTCACGCCCCAGTCCGTGCATGCCCTGGGCGGCTACCGCATCCAGGGCAAGGACGCTGATGCGGCACAGCGCCTCAAGGACGATGCCCTGTCTCTGCAGCAGGCTGGTGCGGCAATGCTGCTGATCGAACTGATCCCCGCCCAACTGGGGGAGGAACTCACTGCCATGCTGAGAATACCAACCATCGGTATTGGCGCGGGCGTGAGTTGCTCTGGCCAGGTCCTGGTGATCTACGACATGCTGGGCATTTTCCCTGGCAAGACGCCGCGCTTCGTGCGCAATTTCCTGTCGGGTGCGGACAGTATCGAGGCCGCAGTCAAAACTTATGTTGCCGAGGTCAAAGCCGGCAAATTCCCTGCAGCGGAGCACATCTACTGAGGCCGAGAAGTTTGAAATCGCAGTTGGACATGTGTTAGGCTGCACAGCAGCAACGTACTGTCGGCATTTTCGGCAGTGCGCAGTCGGGGCCCAAAAAACTGCCCCGCCGGTTGGTCGAGTTTAGAGAAGGCTGGAGAAGATTGGTCACCAATCGCTCACCGCCTTGATTCCCTGAGCCATTAACGACTTGAGGCGGATGCAGTGACAACGCAAGCGAAGAGCGGCATTACAGCCCCTTTGGCCTCCCGGCTGAATCGGCGGTTGCTCTATGCCGGTGTCGCTGGAACCTTTTTGATCGTCCTCGTCACGGCATTGCTCTCGCTGGCGTATTTGCATCGCGAAGCCTTGTCGCGCGCCGAGATCGACACGCAAAATCTGGCCAGTTCGCTTGAACAAACCCTGGACGGGATCATCGACGGCATAGACATGGCGCTCCTGGCTTCAGTCGATGAAATCGGCCAGCAAATTGCCGGCGGCCGCCCCAGCAGGGATGCGATTACCGAGTTCCTCATGCGGCAACAGGATCGCGTGCGCCATCTCGATCTTCTGCGGGCAACCAACGCACAAGGCGAAGCCATCTATGGGTTGGACGTGCCCACGCCGCCGCTCAGCAGCGGAGACCGCGATTATTTCTCCCGGTTGCGCGACGATCCCAAGGCGGGTCTGGTGATTGCCAAGCCGATCATCGACAAAATCTCGCAGAAGTGGATCTGGCTCATGGCGCGCCGCTACAACAATCCCGACGGCAGCTTCGGCGGCGTGGTCTATGCCTCGATTTTCATCGAAAAACTCGATAAGCTCCTGGAACAATTCAAGCTGCCCCCTGGCAGCGCGATTGCGTTGCGCGATGCCGAACTTGGCCTGATCACGCGCAGTACCTTCGCCGCCAAGAATCCAGTTCCGATCGGTGACAAGCGCTTGTCCAATTCTTTTCAGGACGCACTGAAGATCAATCGTGAAGCAGGAACCTACATCAGCGACGGTACCAATGCGGATGGCATCAGCCGGATCTATTCCTACCGACGCTGCCAGAAATATGGCTTCACTGTCCTGGTGGGGATCAACGTCGATGCGGCGCTTTCGGAATGGCGCCAGCAAACCTGGGGGGTCATTTCGTTTGCGGGCATTTTCATTCTCGCCGCAATAGCGTTCAGCTTCCTGATCAACCACGCCTGGCGCCGCCAGGATGAAGCCATGGCCGCTCTTGAAATAAGCAGGGAATCCCTGCAGGAAGCGCAACGCGTCGCCCATTTGGGCCACTTTGTCTATGACCTGCGTACCGACCAATGGACCAGTTCCGAAGCTCTCGACGAGATTTTCGGCATCTCCATCGATTACCCGCGCGATGTCGAACACTGGCTGAAACTGGTCGCCGACGATTGCCGCGAAGACATGCGCACCTATTTGATCAATGCGGTCAAGCAGCACTTCGACCTGGATCGCGAGTTCCGCATCGTACGTCCTGCAGACGGGCAGGAACGCTGGCTGTACTGCAAGGGGCAGGTGCAACTCGATAGCCACGGAAATCCGGTGGCCTTGTTCGGGATTTTTCAGGACATCACGGAACGCAAGGAAATGGAAACGGCTTTGCGACAAAGCGAGTCGCGTTTCCGCCTGATGTTTGAGCACAACGATGCCGTGATGCTGCTGCTCGCCCCGGAGTCCGGGAAGATTTTCGACGCCAACACGGCCGCGGCGAAATTCTACGGCTATCCCGTAGAGCGCCTCAAGGAAATGCAGATAGACCAGATCAGCATGTTGTCGCCCGAGGAAGTCGCCCTGAATCTGCTGCGCGTCCGTCGTCATGAGCGCAATTTCTTCATCACGCCGCATCGCCTCTCGAATGGAGAGGCGCGCATAGTCGAAACCTACTCTTCGCCGATCGAGGTCGGCGGACGCCAGCTATTGTTTTCCATCGTTCACGATGTCACGGAACGCCAGCACAGGGAAAATCAGGTCCTGCATCAGGCCTTGTACGACGAACTCACCAACCTGCCCAACCGGCGCCTGCTCAGCGATCGCCTGAGCCAGACCATGGCGGCCAATCGGCGCAACGGCTTTTATGGGGCGCTGATGTTTCTCGACCTCGACAATTTCAAGCCGCTCAATGACAAGCATGGCCATGAGGTCGGGGATATGTTGCTGGTCGAGGCGGCGGAGCGATTGCGGAATTGCGTGCGCGAGATGGACACGGTGGCGCGCTTCGGTGGCGATGAATTCGTCGTGATGGTCAGCGAGCTGTATCCGGACAAGGAAGAATCGGCAGCGCAAGCCAGGCTCATCGCGGAAAAGATTCGCAGCAGAATTTCAGAAACCTACCGGCTCAGTGTCGTGCGCGAAGGAGATACGCCGGCCATGATCGAGCATCACTGCACGACGAGCATCGGTGTAGTACTGTTCATCAATCATGAAGCCAGCCAGGATGAGATCATCAACCGCGCTGACAAGGCCATGTATCAAGCCAAGCAGGCGGGACGCAACTCGATCCGGTTCTACAACGCCAGCGCCTGATCCATTACCAATGATCCCCGGAGGTTCCATGTTCACCAAAGCCACTTTCGATTTTCTCGACGAACTTGCTGCCAACAATGACAGAACCTGGTTCGGGACGAACAAGCCGCGCTACGAATCCCTGGTGTGCGAACCTGCGCTGGAATTCATCGCGGCAATGGGGCCGGTATTGGAAAAATTCGCGCCCAATTTTCGCGCCGACCCGCGCAAGATGGGGGGGTCGCTGATGCGGGTGTTCCGCGACACGCGCTTCTCGCGCGACAAGACGCCGTACAAGACCAACATCGGCATCCAGTTCCGCCATTCGCTGGGCAAGGATGTGCATGCACCGGGGTTCTATGTCCATGTCGCGACGGACGAATGCTTTTTCGGTGCGGGTTGCTGGCACCCCGAAGCGATTGCGCTGGACCGCATTCGCGCGCTGATCGCGGCCAAGCCGGAACGCTGGCTGGCCGCTCGCGATGACAAGAAGTTTGCCGCACATTGGCAGCTCGCAGGCACGAGCCTGACTCGCCCGCCGCGCGGCTACGCCACCAACCACGAGGCGCTCGAGGATCTCAAGCGCAAGGATTTTATCGGCCTGGCGCCGCTATCCAGCGCCGAGATCATCGGGCCGGGACTGACCAAGCTTGCCGGAACCCGTTTTGCCGCCGCCGCGCCCCTGATGAAGTTCCTCTGCGAGGCAATCAAGGTTCCTTACTGATTTGAATACCGCCAATCATGACAATTGAGCCGGAATACCCCCTCATTTCCACGTTTAATCTCTTTCAAGCCCACCGCTATCATGTCGTAAACCGAGTCAAGGCTCTGCGACGGAGGAAATTTTCATGATCATCAAGTTCGTCGAATTGGTTGCCATGCCGGATGCGCCGGCGTACCAGGAAAAGCTTTATCGGGCCCAACTCGATACCGGCGAAGTCCTCGACCTCTTCCAGCAGCATTGGGATGTCCCCCTGCCCCCCGAATCGCTCGTCGGCCTGACCGTGGAGCAGGCACTGCACAAACGCACCGAGAAAATGCTGGCTGCGGCCGGCTGCTACTAGTGCCCGCACTTGCTTCTAGGGTGCTAGCCCGCCCTCGCCTCTAGAGTGTTAGGGACCGAAACCGCGATTACCAACCTGTCTCACGGAGGATTCCATGAACAGTTTTGCGCGTTTGCTTGCCAATGCCCAGGAAGCCGTTGCCGGCATCGATACCCGGGATGTCAGTTCGCTGGCCTATGTCAGCAGCCTGGTTGCGCTGGAAACCCTGATTCCGAGCGGCAGTGCCGCGGAAATGGAATTCACGATCTCGGTACATTCCGATGGCAGCCTGAGCATTGAGCTGGAGGAAATCGAACTGGACGAAGCGACCCGTGCCGCCATCAACATGGTCGCCTCACACTACTTCCAGGCGCAGCACCACAACATCCCGGTCAGCGTGCACTGAGCATCAGCAGCGCAGGGCAAAGCGCCTTAGCTGACGGTATAAGTAGCCACCGCGGCCGCGATAAGTTCCTCGCTGTCATTGCGCAGTTCGGAACGCACGACCGCAACCCGGTTGCCGGAACGCAGGATTTCGGCCTTGGCTACGAACCATTGCCCGAGTCCGGGCCGCAAGAAGTCGACGCGCAAATCGATAGTGCTCAACCGACTGAAGCGGGCTACATGCGCTTCCAGGGGTTCGCCCTGGGCAATGTGCTTCTCGATCAGGCTCAACATTGCACCAATGCCGCAGGATACGTCGAGCACCGCGGAAATCACGCCGCCATGAAGCATGCTGCGCATGTAGTTGCCGACCAGGTCGGGGCGCATGTCGAAACGCACCATCGGTCCCCTGGGGTCGAGGGAGATGACCTTCATGCCCAGGGTCTTGTTGAACACCACCCGCTCCTCGAAGATGTCGCGCAACACCGCAACCAGTCGTGGATCGTCTATCTGCAGGCGCTGCTTGGAAGAAGGCATGATCGAGTAGGACGTGGAAGTTGTGGGTATATTTTACGATGTTTCCCGAACCGCCACCTCCCTTGAACTCCGTCCGTCGCTAATGCATGATGCGCAGCGTCACCATGAAAACCTGATCAGGCAGGCACTATGAAGAGCTATCGAAAAGAACTCTGGTTCGACATTCCATCGCGCGTCGGCTTCGTCAACATCACCCGGCAGGTGCGCGAATGCCTCGCCGAGAGCGGGATACGCGAAGGGCTGGTGCTGGTCAATGCCATGCACATCACCGCCAGCGTTTTCATCAACGATGACGAACAGGGTCTGCACCGGGACTACACGCAATGGCTCGAGAAGCTTGCCCCGCACGAACCGGTGGCTTCCTACCGGCACAATGATAGCGGCGAGGACAATGCCGATGCGCACATGAAGCGGCAGATCATGGGACGCGAAGTGGTGATTGCAGTCACCCACGGACAGCTCGACTTCGGGCCGTGGGAACAGGTGTTCTACGGCGAGTTCGACGGCCGCCGCAAGAAGCGCGCCCTGGTCAAGATCATCGGCGATTGAAATAAGCCCCTTTTCCCGCAGTTGATAGCCTATCCCCGCGTTGCGCGCGGCTGAGGGCTCCGGTAGTATTCCCCGCCAGTGATATTCCTTTCGGCTCGCCCGGCAAAACCCGCCGGCCCAGGCAAACAAGCATGAAGATACGCTTCACCAAGATGCAGGGTCTCGGCAATGACTTCGTGGTCATTGATGCTGTGCGCCAGAAGCTGGCCCTGCAGCCCGGGCAGGCGCGCTTCCTTGCCGACCGGCATTTCGGCGTCGGTTGCGACCAGATCCTGGTGGTGGAAAAATCCACCGAGCCCGGGGTCGATTTCGGCTACCGGATTTTCAATGCCGACGGCGGCGAGGTCGAGCAATGCGGCAATGGCGCGCGCTGCTTCGTGCGCTTCGTGCATGAACAACGACTCAGCGACAAACGCGAAATCCGCGTGGCGACCCGCTGCGGCATCATCGCGCCGCGCCTTGAAGAAAACGGTGATGTCAGTGTCGACATGGGCGCGCCGCGTTTTGCTCCGGCCGAAATTCCCTTCATCAGCGACACCGACGCAGTGGTGCAGGCGCTGCAGGTGGGCGAGCAGAGTGTTGCGATCAGCACGGTATCCATGGGCAACCCGCATGCCGTCCAAGTGGTTGAAGACGTTGACGCGGCCCCGGTGGAGGTCGCCGGGCCGCTGATCGAAACCCATCCGCGCTTTCCCCGCCGCGTCAATGCCGGTTTCATGCAGGTTGTCGGCCGCCATGCGATCCGCTTGCGCGTCTTCGAACGCGGTACCGGCGAAACGCTGGCTTGCGGCACCGGCGCCTGTGCTGCGGTAGTTGCGGGAATCCGGCGCGGCTTGCTCGACAGCCCGGTGCGCGTGACGATGCGCGGCGGTGAGCTGCGCATCGCCTGGGCAGGCGAACAGGCCCCGGTCATCATGACGGGACCGGCAGTGACCGTATTCTCCGGCGAAATCGATTTACCCGATGCATAAGGAACGACATGAAAGCTGTTTTGGATGCCAATGAGGTTGCCGCTTATCTCAAAAGCCACCCTGAATTTTTCGACCAGTACGCCGATCTGCTTGCGCAAGTGCATATTCCCGACCCGCACGGCGGCCGTGCCATCTCGATCACCGAGCGGCAACTGGGCGCCTTGCGCGAGCGCAACAAGCAGCTCGAGGCCAAGCTCGCCGAGTTGATCCGCTTCGGCGAGGAAAACGACGCGATTTCCGAAAAAATCCACCGCATGACGGTGGCGTTGATCGCCGCCAGCGATTTTGGCGCAGTGATGCGCGAGCTGTATTCGCACCTCGGCGGCGCTTTCGAAGTGCCGCACGTGGCGCTGCGCTTGTGGGGTATCGCGCAGACCGAAGAACGGGCGGCGCAAGCGGAATTCTCGCCGGCGGACGACACCACCAAGGCGCTTGCCAGCAGCCTCAAGCATCCCTATTGCGGCCCGAGCAGCGGACTCGAAGCGCTTTCCTGGCTCAGCAGCGGCGTACGCTCGCTGGCGCTGGTGCCATTACACCGGGAGAACGAAACCATCGGACTGCTCGCGCTCGGCAGTGAAGAGCAGCACCGCTTCTATCCGGAGATGGGCACCTTGTTCCTTTCGCGCCTGGGTAGCATCGTCGCAGCAGCGCTGCGACGAACCCTGACCTGACGGGCGGTTCCGCAAGAGCCTGGTCACATGGAAGATAGCGCGATCCAAGCAAGCATCGACGCCTTCCTGGCCGCGCAGGCGCATGAGCGGCGTGCCAGTCCGCATACTCTGGCCGCCTATCGGCGCGACCTGGCGATGCTGCGGCAGCTCAGTTCAGCCAGCCCGGGTACATCACTGGACACCCTGTCTTCCCAGGATATCCGCCGCTACGCCATGCAGTTGCATAGCCGCGGCCGTGCGCCGCGTTCGATCGCACGCACCTTGTCGGCCTGGCGCAGCTATTACCGCTGGCTCGGCCGCGCTGGACAACTGCAGGTTAACCCCTGCCGCGGCGTACGCCCCCCCAAACGCCGCCGCGACTTGCCCAAGTCGCTCTCGGTCGATCAGGCCGGGGCACTGCTGGACGGGATGGGTCGCGTTGACAAACCGGATGATCTGCTTGCCTGTCGCGATCTGGCGATGTTCGAGCTTTTTTATTCATCCGGGTTGCGCCTGGCCGAGCTTGTTTCACTCGACATCGGCGCCGGGCTCGATCTCTCTGCCGGAGAAGTCACGGTCACCGGCAAGCGCAACAAGACCCGCTGCGTACCGGTCGGTGGCAAGGCGTTGTCTGCGCTGCAAACCTGGCTGACATGCCGCGACGCCATGGCGGCGGCGACGGAAACCGCCTTGTTCGTGAGTCGCCGCGGCACGCGCATATCGCCGCGCATGGTGGAACTGCGCCTGACGCAGCTGGCCCAGCAGCAGTCCATGGGACTCAAGTTGAATCCGCATATGCTGCGCCACTCCTTCGCCACGCATATGCTGCAATCCTCCGGCGACCTGCGCGCGGTCCAGGAAATGCTCGGGCATGCCAGCATCGCCACCACTCAGATCTATACTCATCTGGATTTCCAGCACCTTGCCAAGGTGTACGATGCGGCGCATCCGCGCGCGCACAAGAAGTAATTCGCCAGGCCGGGTCTCAGCGGAGAACAGCATTCATGCAAAAAAAAGTGGAGTTTGTCGATCTCGAACTGTTGTCCCGCTGCGGGCTGCTGAACGGCTTGTCGCGCGAAGCGCTGGCAGGCATCCTGAGTTCCGGAAGCCGCAAGCGCGTGGAGGCAAAGGAAGTCGTCTTCAATCGCGGCGACCCCGGCAGCGATATTTATTTCCTGCTTTCCGGAGGCGTCAAGATCAGCACTTTGTCGCGCGAGGGCAAGGAAATAATTTTCGACGTCCTGGTTGAGGGAGATTTCTTCGGGGATATGTCGCTGTTCGACGACAAGCCGCGCACGGGTACGGTTACGGCCCTCGTGCCGAGCGCCTTCCTGGTACTTGGCAAAGCCCGGTTTCTCGAACTGCTCGAAAAATATCCCGGGGTATCGATACGCCTGATCAAGACGCTTACCGCACGCCTGCGCCTGATGGATACCTTTCTCGAAGATGTCCTGTTCCTCGACGCCGAGGCGCGCCTCGCCAAGCGCGTGGTGGCGCTGTCGCGCATCTTCGGCCAGGAAGGCAAGAACGGCGAAGTCAGAATCGACCTCAAGATGTCGCAGCAGGAAATGGCCAACCTCGTCGGCATCGCCCGCGAAAGCGTCAACAAGCATTTCAAGGGCTGGGAAAAGTCCGGCGTGATCGGCCTCGACAAGGGCTGCCTCATTTTGCAGCAACCGCAATTGCTGGAGTCGATGGTCGCGCGCTTGTCTTAGCGCGGATCACGCGGCTCTTTGATTCAGAGCTTGCAGCAACCCATACTGCCCAGCCACAACAGTCCGGACACCACCACATTGGTATCAGTGACCAGCCGCACCCGTCGCCTTTCGTGCCGCGCGCACGGCGGCTACTTCGTCGGCGATTTCCTCTTCGGTGAGCGGCGGCACATTCGCCGTGCGCAGCCGCTGCATCGCATCGAGCAAACGCTTGCCGGCTTCGCGCCGCACTGCCTCCTCGATCAGGCGTCGAGAGGCAGCCAGTTCAGAGGTTTCGGCATCACAAAGCAGCTTTGCGGACAGAATTGCACAAGCCGCGGCGAGAAGCGAAGCGTGTGCATCATCGTCCCGAACTGGGTATCGGCAGAAAATGCGAGAACGTCGGCAGCGTCAACGTCGCGAAAACGTGGCGCCAGTTCGCAATGCAGGGCATTGACGGTCTGGTTACCGGCGACCGGTGTGACGAACTTGATGTCGACGGCGATATAGGCGCTTTCGCCCTGCGGCAAACCGATGTTGCCCTCCGCCGCCGCATTGCCATCGACTTCCACCCAGAAGCTGCAGCGCGCCTGGGCGATCTCCGAGGAGAAGCGGACAGGCTGCAGCGCCTTGGGGATACCATGCACTTCGCGGCCGTATTCGATGGGAACCCGACTATTGAGATAGAGTTGCTGCACGAATGTCACGGCTTCGGGATGGGCAAATGCGGCGACAAGATCGAGCGGCGCGGCAAATGGAACTGTAAGCATTGTCCGTGACGCAACAAATGACAGGATCAGTTCCCGATAGGGGCCGCAGGTGGTATCCCGGTAGTTGACTACCCACAATGTGGCAATCCCCGCTCCGTTGGATGTCCTGACCGGCAGGTAATTCTGTCCGGTCAGGACGTTGCCCAGGGCCGGATAATCGACCAGCCCATGCAGCAACAGGATGTCACTGTCGCGGCAGTGGTAAGGAACCTGGCAGATCG
Source organism: Betaproteobacteria bacterium (assembly GCA_016234745.1). Classification (GTDB taxonomy): domain Bacteria; phylum Pseudomonadota; class Gammaproteobacteria; order Burkholderiales; family Rhodocyclaceae; genus JACRAR01. Next base: position 27,505 of record JACRAR010000066.1, read on the forward strand.
TACCGGATGACAATCGGTAACGCTCTTGCGGCGGATATGACGAAAAAAGTGCACTCAAGACTCTTCAACTCCCTCTATTGCAGTCGGGGAAAGGGGCAAGACCCACAACTTCCCTGCGCTTTTTCCTGCTCAGGACTTCTCAGTCATTGCGCGATTGGCGGCAAACACTAGCCGCGCGCCACAGTTGCAGTAAGGCAAGTATACGCCACACACCATAATCAACCCGGTAATGACGACCGGTCTTATGGACTCTCATTCGACAGGACAGCAGTATACTTGCCATTTTCATTGAGGAAGGCGCGCTATGAAAGTGCTGGCTATGGTGTATCCAGGCATGACCCTGCTAGACATGGTCGGTCCTATGCAGGCGTGGAGCTTTGTACCCGGTTACGAAGTTCAATATGCCTGGCATCGTCCCGGTGCAGTGACCACAGACTGCGGCCTTAGCGTAGAAGCGACAAACAGCTTCGAAAATGCCTGGACCGATCCGGACGTCATCTTTGTCGGCGGCGGTGCGAAACCCACCTTGGACCTGCTGGGAGATACTGCCGCATTGGCCTTTCTCGCCGATCGCGGCTCACGCGCCCGTTGGGTGTGCAGTGTCTGCACAGGTTCTCTGTTGCTGGGGGCTGCCGGACTGCTGCGAGGCTACCGTGCGGCAACGCATTGGAGTGCTCGCGAAGCCCTGAGCCAATTCGGCGCCGAACCCAGCGACGAGCGTATCTGTGTCGACCGCAATCGGATGACCGGTGGCGGTATCACAGCGGGTATCGATTTCGGTATCACGGTGGCGGGGCTGTGGGCTGGGGACAGCATGGGGCGAGTCATCGAACTGCTCATGGAGTATGCGCCGATGCCGCCGTATGGGACGGGCCGTCCCGAACTGGCAGACGCACAGACTCTCGAAACTGCTAACGCGGTGGTGCAGCAGGCAATGGCGGGGGCATGAAATTCGGCGCGCTGCGCGCGCGACGGATGACGGATAGGCTGATGTTTAGTCGAGCTTACGCTGCCAGAACAGCGCCTTGCCCATGGCAGGATCCAGTTCATAACCGGCATAGCCGCACTGCACGTAAAGTGCCTGTGCAACGCGGTTGCCTTCCAGCACTTCCAGGGTAAGCTTGCAGCAACCCATGCCTCGGGCAACGGTTTCGATCCCCGCCAGCATTTGTTTGGCATAACCGCGCCGCCGGTATTTTGATGCCACCACCAGATCGTGAATGTTGAGGAGCGGCTTGCAGGCGAAGGTCGAGAAGCCTTCGATGCAAATCGCCAAGGCCACCGGCTCCGCAGCTTGCCAGCCGAGGAAGGCCGTGATCCAGGGGCGCCGTTGCAACTCCCGGATCAGGTTGCCCCGGACGAACTCCGACAACTCCTCGCCGCCGCCCATGAGGTCCTGCGCATACTGGTCAAGCAAGGACAATATGGCTTCGGCATGTGCGGGCAGGGACAGATCAGCTTCGATGATTTCGATCACAATTCCTCCAGCGCCGGATTCCGGTCCAGGCCACGCGCGACAAAGCCGCGCATGTCATTGGGCAAGGCGGCGAATGCGGCATGCGCCGCTTCGGCTGTTTCGAACTCGACAAAGACGCAAGCCCCCGAACCGCTCATGCGGGCCTGGCCGAATTGCCCGAGCCAGGCCAGATGTGCTGCGACAGCCGGATAGAGACCGCTGGCCACCGGCTCCAGATCGTTTCCGCCCATCCCGGGCTGCCATTCCTTCGCCCTGATCAACGGTGTGTCGCGACGCAGCTCAGGCGCGGCAAAGATTTGCGCGGTGGGCACCGCCACCGGCGGGATCAGCACCAGATACCAGGTCTGCGGCAAACTCACATCGAAGAAATGCTCGCCCACGCCCTCGGCGAAAGCCGCATGGCCATGGATGAATATCGGCACATCCGCGCCCAGGGTCAGCCCCAGTTTTTGCAGTTCAATCGAGGGCAGGCGGACATCCCAAAGCCGGTTGAGCGCCAGCAACACCGTGGCGGCATCCGAACTGCCGCCGCCCAGGCCGCCACCGAGAGGCAGGCGCTTGTCGAGCCGGATCCCGACACCGCGGCGCACTCCGCTCGCTTGCTGCAGGCAGCGCGCCGCACGCACGGTGAGGTTCTGCGCCTCAGGCACATCGGGCAAGGGGGTGGCCAGCACAATGCGCCCGTCATCGCGCGGCGTGAAACTCAGGCTGTCGCCGTAGTCAAGAAAGCGAAACACAGTCTGCAGCAGGTGATAGCCATCGGCGCGCCGTCCGACCACATGCAGGAACAGATTCAGCTTGGCAGGTGCAGGCCATTCCCGAAGCCACAGATTCATTGGGATATCTTCCAGTCATCGACCTTGAGCTTCACCTGGATATCCTCGCGGCTGAATACGATCAAGGTAGGCAAGGCATCTGCGGCAGCGTTTTCATAGGCGGAGTAGACCACGAACCAGCCGTCGATCCACTGACGCTGCGGTCTGCCGCGCTCATCATGGTGAACGCCGAGCGCCCCGGCCGGAACAGTACCCACCAGCCAGCGCGGCAGGTCGGCAAGCGGCAGGTCGATGCCGAATAACTGATGGGTTAACGCCGACCAATCAGGGGCGTTGTACTCGCGTTTTTCCGCGGTGACCAGTCGCATACCATTGGCATTGCGGGTCAGTTCGGCAACGCCCTGCCCAAGCGGGGTGGAGAGCATGATCGCGTCGGTTTGCGGAGCATGCTGCCAGGCAATGTTCACCGAATAATTCGTCTGTTGATGCTGGATGACAATGCGGCCATCCAGCGAAAACTCGGCGATCGTCGCGCGTGCCGGACGCTTCGGCAAACCGGAACCCGCATCGCTGCCCGGCATCTGCGCACACCCTGCCAGCGCCAGCAGCAAAGCCAGTATGTGCAGCACACGAAGCGACATGAAGTCTAAGGCGCGAATTTCTTGATGGTCGCTGCCAGGACTTCGTTGGAAGGATTGGCTTTGGCGGCATCGTTCCAGGTTTTCAGCGCCTCCTCACGCCGCCCCATGACCCACAGCACCTCGCCAAGGTGGGCGGCGATCTCCGGATCGGGGCGCAGAGACAAGGCGCGATTGAGGAAGGTGTATGAGCCGTTGCGGTCGCCGCGCCGATAGAGCAGCCAGCCCTTGCTGTCGAGGATGAACGGATCTTCCGGCGCCAGTTCGAGCGCCTTCTCGATGAGGCGCTGGGCTTCGTCAAGGCGCTCGCCACGATCAGCCAGGGAATAGCCCAACGCATTGTAGGCGTGGGCATAATCGGGCTTGAGCTTGATCAGTCTGCGCAAATTGTTTTCCAGCACCTCGTTCTTGCCAAGCTTCTCGGCTAGCAGCGCAACTTCGTACAGCAAGTCGGGCTGTTCCGGATGCTCGGCCAAGCCCTGGCTGAGCAGTTCAAACGCATCCGCGAAGCGCGCCGCATCGCGCAGCAACTGGGCCTCGGCAATCAACAGGGCAATCCGCTCGTTCTCGGACAGGCTGGGGTTGGAAGCTGCGGCCTGGCGCAACGAACGGCGAGCGTCGTCAAGCCGCCCCTGTTGCACCAGCAAGGTTGCCATACGCGATCGGGCCGGCATAAATTGCTCGCCGGGCGTCACCAAAACGTACCACTGCATGGCGTCTTCGGGACGCTTGGCGTTTTCGGCAATCTGGCCCAGGTAGTAGCGCAGCGGATTCGGATCGGAAGTACCCAGGTCGAGCAGGCGTTTGAGATGCTTCTCGGCCGGCGCGAGGTCGTTGAGCTGCAGCGAGAGCAAGCCGACGGCATACAAGACTTCCGGGTCGTCGGGTTTTTCCTCCATGAGCTTGGCGAACTCGCGCCGCGACGCCTCGTAGTTCTTGTCGCTCAACAGCGCGCGGGCGTAGGCAGAGCGCACTTCGCGCGCCTTGGGATGCTCCGCGCTGAAACGTCTCAGGGTTTCCACCGCCAGTGCGGTGCTGCTGCGCTGCTGCACCTGGGCCTTGAACAGCACGGCCTGCTCCCATTCCGGCTGCAGCGCGAGGGCGCGGTCGATCGCTTCCAGCGCACGCGCATCCTCGTTGGCACTGGCCGCGGCCTGGGCGCGCGCCCAATGGGCCTCGGCCATGCCAACATAGGGAACGGTCAGTTGCTCCGTGAGCTTCAGGATCACCGCCTTGTCGGAAAAGCGCCCCAGCAGACGATTGAGATGCTTCAACGCCTCGGCGAGGTTCGCCTGGTCGAGGTCAAGCAATTTGGCCAGATGGATGGCCGCTTCGTCCGCACGCTGCGCATTGAGCAGCAGGCCGGCCAGCATTTGCCGGGCCTGGGCAGACTCGCTGTCGGTCTCGGCCCAGATGCGCGCCGCATCGAGCGCCTGTTCGGGTTGTCGGGCATACAGTGCGAATTCCGTGGCACGCTTGGCAATGCGCGGATCGCGCGTGCTTCTGGCCAGGTCCAGATAGGTCCGGGCAGCCAGGGGCTGATTGGCACGCGCACCGGCAATTTCAGCCAGCAACATCTGATACAGCAGTTGCGGCGTCAGCCCGAGCTTGGGCAGATTGGGGGAACTGGCAGGCGCCTCCGCATCGTGGTGCGGGACCATGATCGATGGATGCGGGTTGACGCCCTGCGTCCAGGCAGCGGAACTGCCCAGCATACCCAGCAGGCAGCCCAGCAATCGAAGTGTTTTATTGGTCGATAACGAATTCATGGATTTGCCGAATACAATTCAGCCACCATGTTATCAGCTTCCCGCTACGCGGTAATGTCGACCATTCAGCCAAACTCGCAGCCCACCCCGCAGCCATGCCCGAACTCCCCGAAGTCGAAGTGACCCGGCGCGGCATCGCGCCGCAACTGGTCGGCCGCAAGGTCAGCGGTGGCGCGATCCGCGCTGCGCGGCTGCGCTACCCGCTGTGCCAGGAACTGCCCCGGAAGCTCAAGGGCAAGACCCTGCTCGAAATCGGACGACGCGGCAAATACCTGCTGATGATTTTCGGCCGAGGTGCAGTACTGATCCATCTCGGTATGTCGGGCAGCCTGCGCCTGCTAGCGCGCGGCACCCGGCCCGAGAAACACGACCACGTCGACCTGGAGTTTGGCGAGCGCCTGTTGCGCCTGCGCGATCCGCGCCGCTTTGGCGCAGTGCTGTGGTTCCCCGAGCAAGACGAGATGGCCAGGCACCCCCTGCTCGCCACGCTGGGCATCGAGCCGCTCGAAGCGGAGTTCACGCCGGCTTGGCTGTTTGCGGCCACGCGCGGCAGGCAGGCGCCGATCAAGCAGCTGCTGATGGACAGTCACCTGGTCGTTGGCATCGGCAATATCTACGCTTCGGAAAGCCTGTTTCGCGCCGGCATCGACCCGCGCACAGCGGCCGGCAAGATCGGCCTGAAACGATTCGAGCGGCTGGTTCCGGCGATCCGCGCAACCCTCGCGCAGGCCATCGACGCGGGCGGCAGCAGCCTGCGCGACTTCATTCATTCCGATGGCAGCGCGGGCTATTTCCAGCAGCAGTACTACGTCTATGGCCGCACCGGCGAGTCTTGCCGGGTCTGCCGCAAGACCATTCGCAGCTTGCGCCAGGGGCAGCGCGCGACCTTTTTCTGCCCGCACTGCCAGCGCGCCTGAAGACGCACGAGGCAGTCGCAGGCTCGAACTGGCCGAGGACTTATTTGCCGGTCAGTTGATGGTACTTGACCATCAACTGATCCTTGCTCTCGACACGGTCTGGATTCTTCGGGATGCAGTCCACCGGGCACACTTCGACGCATTGCGGCGTGTCGAAATGTCCGACGCATTCGGTGCATTTGTTGGGGTCGATCACATAGGTCTCGTCACCCTGTGAAATTGCGTTGTTGGGGCATTCCGGCTCGCACACATCGCAATTGATGCATTCGTCGGTGATCATCAGTGCCATTTTGGATTCCTTTTCAAGTTTTCTGGTTGAGCTTTTCCGCCAGTCGGCGCACGACCAGCGGCTGCACGAATTTTCCCACATCACCGCCGAGAACGGCAATCTCGCGCACCATGGTGGCGGAGATGAACATGTATTGCTCGGAGGGTGTCAGAAAAATGGTTTCGACATCCGGGTAAAGATTGCGGTTCATCCCGGCCATCTGGAATTCATATTCGAAGTCGGAGACCGCGCGCAAACCGCGCACGATGATTTTGGCATTCTGCTGGCGCATGAAATTCATCAACAGGCAATCGAAGCCGATCACTTCGATATTCTTGAATTCCGCGAGGATTTCGCGCGCGATGTCGACCCGCTCCGCCATGGTGAAAAATGGCTGCTTGCGGCGGCTGTCGGCGACGCCGACAATGATGTGGTCAAACAGCGTGGCGGCACGCCTGACCAGATCCTCGTGACCCCGGGTGAAGGGATCGAAAGTGCCCGAATAGACGGCGACGCTGTGCCTCATGCTTGCTCCATTAAGTGATAAAACACTTGCCCTGCCTGATTACGCTTGCTGCTGCGCCATTCGCCCAAGGTTTCGATGACCCGTTCGGCCTCGATATAAATACGCGCCCCGGGCAGTGCCAAACGCGACAAGCAGGGTTCGATGCGCTCTATCCATCCCTGCCGGTAGGGCGGGTCAAGAAAAATCAGATCGTAGCGCTGCGCCGTCGAGGCGACGAATTTTAGCGCATCTGAGCGCACCAACTGCAGTTGCTCGCCACCCAAGGCCTCGGCATTCTGCCGCAATACTGCGAACGCGTCTCGATCCTCCTCGACCAGCGTCACCAGCGCCGCACCACGCGAAGCCGCTTCAAATCCCAGAACGCCACTGCCCGCAAACAAGTCAAGGCAAGCCAGGCCGCTCAGATCCTGGCCCAGCCAGTTGAACAGCGTCACCCGCACGCGGTCCGGGGTTGGCCGCAAGCTCTTGACCTTGTCGCTGACCTTGACAAGGCGGCTGCGCCACTCGCCGCCAGTAATGCGGATGCGCGACATGAGTCGAACTAATCGGCGGCAACGACGACCGTCACCAGATGCTCGGGCCGCACATGCCGGGCGAAGGCATCGCGCACCTGCCGTGCGGTGACGGCCTCGATGCGCCGCGGGTATTCGTCCAGGTAATTCAGCGGCAGGTCATAGAAACCGATCAGGGAAAGAAAGCCGAGAATCTTGGCGTTGCTGTCGAGGCGCAGCGCCTGGCCGTCGATGAGGTTCTGCTTGGCCGCCTGGAGTTCCTTGGCGCTCGGCCCATCCCGGAGAAAATCGCGCAACAGCGTTTCGACCAGCTTGATCGCGTCGCCGCTTTGCGAACGCTTGGTTTGCAGGCTGATCTCGAACGGGCCCGGCAGCAGGCGCGGGGCGATGGTGCTGCGTACGCTGTAGGCATAGCCGCGCTTTTCCCGGACTTCCTGCATCAGGCGCGAAACGAAGCCGCCCCCGCCCAGCACGTAATTGCCCACCAGCAAGGGAAAGAAATCCGGATCGTTGCGCTGTACCGAGGGCATGCCGATAAATATATGGCTCTGGGTTGCCGGATGCGGCATACGGAGCGCCTGGCGCTGGGGCAGCGTCACGGCTTTCAGCGCGGGCGCGGCATGCGTCGCCTGCGGCAAGGCTTCGGTGAGCTGGTCCGCAATCGCTTCCGCCTCTGCTCGGGTCACCGCACCGATGATCGATACCACAGCATGCCGAGCGAGGTAATGCGTGCGCCAGAACGCCTCGAGGTCGGCGCGAACGATGCGCGCGATGCTGTCTGCGGTGGCATTCACGCCATAGGGATGATCGGGATACATAGCCCGGGCGAAGCGCTTGCTGCCAATGCCGTCGGGCTGGGTATCGGCTTCCTGGATCGCGGCAATATGACGCGCTTTTTCGCGCGTCAGCGCATCCTCCGGAAAACTCGGCGCTGCGAGCACGGCGCGAAAAAATTCGAGCGACGCAGCACGCTCCGCTGCGCTGGACAGGGTGCGCAGCCGCACGCTGGCGCGATCGTGGTCCACCGAACTGGTCAGGCGCGCACCGACATCCGCAAAACGCTCCGCAATCTGCTCCTCATCCAGCATGGTTGCACCGATGCGGGCGCCGGAATCCAGCAGGCCGACGGTCAGTCCCGCCAGTCCGGCTTTCTCGTCCGGGACAAAAAGCGAGCCTGCGGCGAAATCAACCTGAACATCAAGCATCGGCAGCACCGGGCTGGCCACAAACAACACGCGTGCCCCGGAAGGCGTGGTCCACCGCTGGATATCCACGCCGGCATGGGATGCGCTGCCGAACAGGCAGGCCAGAATCAACAGAATAATTCTCATGGTTGCGCCTGCCTGTTCAATGGTGCGAGTGTGCCGGCTTGGCCGCAGCCTCGGCCAGGGGCTGCGGGTCGAGCACGGCAACGGTCAGCCGCTCGTCCTGGAAATATTTGCGGGCGACTTCCTGGACCTCCTGGGTCGTGACATTGCGGATCCGGTCGAGAATCTTGTCGATGTCGCGCCAACTGATGCCGATGACTTCGGCACTGCCGATTTCCATGGCCTGAGCCATCATCGAATCGCGCTTGTAGATCTGGCTGGCGATGCTGCGGGTCTTGACCCGCGCCAGTTCTTCGGCGCTCACGCCTTCTTCCTGGATGCGCCGAATCTCGTTGCGCAACGCCGTTTCGAGTTCCGCCACCGTGCGGCCTTCCGCCGGTTGGCCGTCCAGGGTGAATTGCGCCTCGCCGCGCAGCAGGGATTGGTAGCCGGCACCCGCCGTCTGCGCAACTTTTTGTCCCCGTACCAGATTCCTGGAAAGCCTGGATGCGTCGTGACCGTCGAGCAACGAGGCAAGCATTTCCAAGGCATAGGGCTCGCGATCGCGCTCGACATCCTTGAGACGCGGCACTTTCCAGGCCAGCATCAACTGCGGCAGCTTGGCCGGAGCCTTGACGCTGAGGCGCTTAATACCGAGTTGCGGCGGTTCGACCAGCGGACGGCGCTGCGGCAGGGTCCGCCGCGCAATGGCGCCATAAGTTTGTTCGGCCAGGCGAAAAACCACCGCATGCTCGACATCCCCGACCACGACCAGCGTGGCATTGTTGGGCGCATACCAGCGCCGATACCAATCCTGGGCATCGCGCCAGGTCATGTTCTCGAGGTCGTTCATCCAGCCGATGACCGGCCGGCGGTAGGGGTGGGACTGGAAAGCCACGGCGTTCATGCTCTCTTGGAGCAGCGACTGCGGATCGTCCTCGGTGCGCAGGCGCCGTTCCTCCATGACGACCTTGATTTCCTGGGCGAACTCCTTTTCATCGAGCTTGAGGTTCGCCATGCGGTCGGCCTCGAGCGCCATAACCTGCGCCAGGGCACGCTTCGGCACCAGCTGGAAATAGGCGGTGTAGTCGAGACTGGTGAAGGCGTTGTCGCGACCGCCCAGCGCCGCCACGCGCTTGGAAAACTCGCCCGGTCCGAGCTTGCGCGTGCCCTTGAACATCATGTGTTCAAGCACATGGGCCAGTCCCGAGGCGCCGTCGACCTCGTCGATGGCGCCGACACCATACCAGACCATATGCACGGCGGTAGGCGCACGATGGTCTTCCTTGACGATCACGCGCAGTCCGTTGCCCAGGGTCTTTTCATAGGGATTGGCGCAGACCGAAGCCGCGCACAGCAACCCCGCCAGACCAAGCACGCCAAGGAGAAAGTTTCTGATCATGTCGGGAGTGTTAATATTGAAGAAGCGGCATCATAAAGGCTTGCCGCGCCACTGTCAGCTAGACAACTTTTTCCATGTTTGGTTTCCTCAAGAAAAACGCTACGGCCGCTACGGCGGCAGAACTCCCTGCATCCCGGCCCAGTTGGACCGAGCGACTCAAAGCCGGGCTGACCCGCACGCGCAGCCAATTGACCGGCTTGTTTCGCCGCGGCAAGATCGACGACGAGCTGCTCGAAGAACTCGAAGCGACGCTGTTGATGGCCGATGTCGGACTCGAGGCGAGCCGTTTCCTGCTCGACGATCTCAGACGCCGCGTCAAGAACGGCAAGCTCGAAACGCCCGCCGAACTCCAGGCCGCCCTGGCGGATGCGTTGGAGCAGTTGCTGCGGCCGCTCGAAATTCCGCTCGATACCACGACACACAAACCGTTCGTGATCATGCTTGCCGGCGTCAACGGCGCCGGCAAGACCACCTCGATCGGCAAGCTGGCAAAACATTTCCAGGCACAGGGCAAGTCGGTGCTGCTGGCCGCCGGCGACACTTTCCGCGCTGCGGCGCGCGAACAGCTCATCGCCTGGGGGGACCGCAACCAGGTGGCGGTGATCGCGCAAGCATCGGGTGATCCGGCGGCGGTGGTTTTCGACGCCATCAACGCCGCCAAGGCGCGCAACATCGACATCGTGCTGGCCGACACTGCCGGCCGCCTGCCGACCCAGTTGCACCTGATGGAAGAGATCGCCAAGGTCAAGCGGGTAATCCAGAAGGTCGACCCGACCGCGCCGCATGAAGTGTTGCTGGTGCTCGACGCCAATATCGGCCAGAACGCCCTGACCCAGGTCACGGCCTTCGACAAGGCCATCGGCGTCACCGGTCTGGTCGTCACCAAACTCGACGGCACCGCCAAGGGCGGCGTCATCGCCGCCATCGCCCGCCAGCGCCACGGACAACCGCCGCTGGCCCTGCGCTTCATCGGCGTGGGCGAAGGCATCGACGATCTGCAGCCTTTCGTGGCACGGGAATTCGTGGCCGCGCTGTTCGATTCATGATCCGCTTCGAGCACGTTTCGCGCCGTTATCCTCCCGGCATAGACGCGCTGCAGGATGTCAGCTTTGAAATCACGCAAGGCGAACTGGTCCTGATCGACGGTCACTCGGGGGCCGGCAAGACCACGCTGCTCAAGCTGATCACCGCGATCGAGCGGCCCACTGCAGGCGTGGTGCTGGTCCGCGGACAAAATGTCGGAGCCTTGAAAGCGGCGGCGCTGCCTTTCCTGCGTCGCAACCTGGGCATGGTCTTCCAGGACCAGAAACTGCTGTTCGACCGCAATGCTTTCGAGAACGTCATGCTGCCCCTGTCGATTGCCGGATTTTCCCCGCGCGAAGCGGGCAAGCGCGTGCGCGCAGCGCTCGACAAGGTCGGCCTGCTGGCACGCGAAAAGGCGCTGCCGATCGCTCTGTCCGGAGGCGAGCAGCAGCGCCTGGCGATCGCCCGGGCGGTGGTCAATCGTCCCAGCATCCTGCTGACCGACGAGCCGACCGCCCACCTCGATCCGGAAACCGCGCGCGACGTCGCCAACATCCTGCGCGACTTCCATCAGGTCGGCGTGACCCTGCTGATCGCCAGCTATGACAACGTTCTGTTTGCACCCTTCGCCTCGCAGCGGCTGACCCTCAATCACGGCAAGCTGCTTCAATGAACGCCTGGTTGCTACAGCACGGCAAGGCTTTCAAATGGGCGCTGCAGCGCCTGGCGGCCAGTCCGACCAATACCTTGCTGTCTTTGATCGCGATCGGCATCGCGCTGGCACTGCCGGCTGGCGGCCAGATGCTGCTGAGCAATGCCTTGCAGTTCGCCCGCGGTTCCGGCGAGAGCAATGCGACCCCGCAAATCTCGCTGTTTTTGGCGCTGGACGCCGACAAGAAAGCCGTAGATCACGTTGCAGCCAAGCTCAAGAACCATGCCGCGGCCAAGCAGGTTCGCTTCATCTCGCGCGAGGAAACCTTCAAGCGCATGCAAAGTGGCGAGAACCTCGCCGAGGTGCTCGCCGCTTTGCCCAGAAACCCTTTCCCCGACGCCTTTGTCGTTACCCCGCACAACGACAGTCCGGCCGCGATGGAGCAAATGCGCAATGAATTCCGCAGCTGGCCCAAAGTCGAGCACGTGCAGCTGGATTCGGCCTGGGTGCGGCGCCTCGACGCCATGCTGCGTCTCGGACGCACGGCCGTGATATTGCTGACCGCCCTGCTTGGACTGGGACTGGTGGCGATCACCTTCACCACCATCCGCCTGCAGATTCTGACCCAGCGCGCCGAAATTGAAGTCAGCCGTCTGCTCGGCGCGACCGACAGTTTCGTGCGACGACCTTTCTATTACTTCGGTGCGGTGCAGGGACTGGCCGGCGGCGGCGTGGCATGGCTGATCGTGCTCGGCGTTTCGACCTTGCTCAGCGGACCGGTCGCGGATCTGGCGCAACTCTACAACACCAGCGTGGCGCTGCAGGCGCTCACCGCGAATGAGTCCATGGCATTGCTGGCCTTGGCCGGCGGCTTGGGTTGGCTCGGTGCTGCGCTATCGCTAAGGCAGCACCTGCAGCATCCCAACTAACGCTGGAGGATCACCCCGCCGCGTTGATCTTCTTGATCAGTTCCTGCAGCACCGATTCCGCCTTGTCGTTGCTGACCTGGCAGGTGCCGGCATTCTCGTGTCCACCGCCGCCATATTGCAGCATCAGGTCGCCGATGTTGGTCTTCGAGCTGCGATTGATGATCGATTTGCCCGTGGCCAAAACGGTGTTCTGCTTCTTGACGCCCCACATCACGTGGATGGAAATATTGGTTTCCGGGTAAAGCGCATAAATCATGAAACGATTGCCTGCGTAAATGGTTTCCTCGTTGCGCAGGTCGAGCACCACGAGATTGCCATGGACTTTGCTGCAGCGCTGGAGTTGCTGCTTGAACTTGTCCGCCTGCTCGAAATACATGTCGGAGCGTTCCTTGACATCCGGCAGCTGCAGGATCTGATCGATGTTGTGGTTGCGGCAGTAGTCGATCAGGTCCATCATCAAGTCGTAGTTGGAAATGCGGAAGTCGCGGAAACGGCCCAGCCCGGTGCGCGCATCCATGAGGTAATTGAGCAGTACCCAGCCGGAGGGCTGGAGGATTTCCTCACGCGAGAACTGCGCCGCATCGCCCTTGTCGACCGCCGCCATCATGGTGTCCCAGGCGGCCGGAAACACCTTATGTCCGCCATAGTAGTCGAAGACCACACGTGCGGCAGAGGGTGCCGCCGGATCGATAATGTGGTTCGGACGGTCGCCCGTGTTGCGCACGGTCTCAGAAAGGTGATGATCGAATACCATGTGCGCTCCGGCGACATAGGGCAGATTGGTAGTGATGTCGCGCGGACCGATGGCGATTTTGCCGTCCTGCATGTCCTTGGGATGAACGAAGTTGATTTCGTCGACCAGATCGAGGTGCTTCAGCAATACCGCGCACACCAGACCGTCGAAATCGCTGCGTGTCACCAATCGAAACTTGCTGTTGCCCATCATGCACTCCCCAATATGAAAGATCGAACCAATCCGGCAATTCTGCGGGCCGAATTCGCCGTTGTCTCGGCTACCCTTGAATTCGCTCATTATGCCGCTAGCGCAGCGTTGCGGCAAGCCTCCATCCGGCCTCCACCAAGGCTCCATCCAGGTTCTTGCCAACTTCCGCCTCGCTGTCATGGCTCAGCCGCGAATGACGTCAGGCCTGAATGACGTCAGGCTTGCCGTCTGAGCACGCGTGGACTATTCTTTGCAGTGAATTACCTACGGGCTGAGCTTCCCAAGAAAGGGTGATCATGGCGACCAACAGCATTAGTTCCTCTGCCAGCACGGCGCAAGCCGCACTGCAGATCCGTCCGAAAAATCCGGCCGAGCAACAAACCAGATCGGCCGAGGAAGCCGCAGCCTTCACCCGGACGCAGCAGCAACAGGTGAATCAGTCCCAGCAAGCTGCCCCGGTGACCAATGACCGGGGCCAGACGACGGGACGAATTGTCAACGTCACTGCCTGACAAGTTAAGCCGGTTGGCCCACGCTATGCGCTGACAGGCATCGCCGCAATCTCGGCGACGTTGGCGTCGATCAGCCGGCGGGCAATGCTGATGCGGTGCGGCAGGCGCGGCAACCGGTCGATGCCGAACCACTCTGCGGCCTCTATTTCACCGGGCTGGGGAACAATGTCCCCGCTCAGGTAGTCCGCAACGAAAGCGATCATCAGGGAATGCGGGAAAGGCCAGGATTGGCTGCCGAAGTAGCGCAGGTTGGCAATCTCCACGCCGACTTCCTCACGCACTTCGCGGTGCAGGGTTTCTTCCAGGCTCTCTCCCGGCTCGACAAAGCCGGCCAGAGCGCTGAACATTCCTTCGGGAAAATGCGGCGAGCGGGCCAGCAGCAAGGAACGCTCTCTTCTGACCAAAGCCATGATGGCCGGCGCCAGGCGCGGATAGCTGACCAGGCCGCAACTCGGACAGGTGCGGGAACGTTCGCTGCTGCCGAGCTCGGTGACATCGCCACAGCGACCGCAATGCTGGTGCGTCAGGTCCCATTGCACGACCTGGGTTGCGCGTCCCGCCAGACCGAACAGCAGGTCATCGAGGCGGCCGAACAGGCTGCGTAAACCGCGCCAAGCCCAAGGCGCCGGAAGGTCCGTCTTCCCTGGGACGGCGCCGGCATAGCAGCCTTCATAGCAACCTTGTTGGTCAAGCTGCCCGAGGTAATGGGAGCATGACGGCGTCAAGCCCAGGCTTTCCGCTTCGGATCGACGGGGAATGCGCGCCCACTCTTCTTCTTCACAGATGAGCAAATCGGTGCCCTGAAACAGGAAGCACCAATCGCTGCTCGCGCACCGCTCGGGCGCCAGAACCGCGGGCGAAAACATCATCGGGCAAAATATCCGGTCAGTCGCCTGCGAAGCGCGGTTTCTGCTTGTCGACGAAGGCCAGATAAGCTCGCTCGAAATCCTTGGTCTGCATGCAGATTGCCTGGGCTTCGGCTTCGACCTCCAGAGCCTGATCGATGCTCATGTTCCATTCCTGATGCAGGCATTTCTTGGTGATCGAGTGTGCGAAGGCCGGACCTTCTGCCAGGGAACGAGCCATTGCCTGGGCTTTGGCAAGCACTTCTCCGGATGGCACGATTTCGTTGAAATAGCCCCAGGCCAGGCCCTCCTCGGCGCTCATGGTGCGTCCCGTGTAAAGCAATTCCGAAGCACGACCCTGGCCGATGATGCGCGGCAGGATGGTGCAGGCGCCCATGTCGCAGCCGGCCAGGCCGACGCGCACGAACAGGAAGCCGGTCTTCGCGGCAGGAGTGCCATAACGCAGATCGCAGGCCATCGGGATGATCGCTCCGGCGCCGACGCTGATGCCGTCTACGGCCGCAATCAAGGGTTGCGGACAGGTGCGCATTTCCTTGATCAAATTGCCGGTCATGCGGGTAAATGCCAGCAGGCCGGCCATGTTCATTTTGGTGAGCGGCCCGATGATTTCATGCACGTCGCCGCCCGAGCAGAAATTGCCGCCCGCCCCGGTGATCACCACGGCGCGCACATCCTCGGCATATTGCAGCTTGTGGAAAGTATCGCGCAGTTCCGCGTAGCTCTCGAAAGTCAGGGGATTCTTGCGATCGGGACGGTCCAGCGTGACCGTCGCGACACGGTCGACAACCTCCCATTTGAAATGCTGCGGACGCCAATCGGCCGCCTTGAGCTGGTACATGGAACTCCTCCTGTACTGGGTTTGAGAACGGGATTTTCGAACTACAAAACTACGCTACTCGGACGAAAAATCCTTGATCGTCTGACGGCCGATGATCAACTTCTGCACCTCGGTCGCGCCTTCGTAAATCCGCAGGGCGCGGATTTCACGATAGAGCAACTCTACTGCCATGCCGGATTTGACACCAAGCCCGCCAAAAATCTGCACGGCTTTGTCGATCACCTGCTGTGCCGTTTCTGTGGCAACCATTTTAGCCATGGCGACTTCAGACGTGGCCGGAACATTGAGACAGTCGCGGCTCCAGGCGGCACGGTAAATCAGCAGGGCGCTGCTGTCGATGCCGGTGGCCATTTCGGCCAAAGCGGCCTGGGTCAATTGGAAATCGGCGAGGGTCTGGCCGAACATGCGGCGCGAAGTGGCCCGCGCCAAGGCCTCATGCATGGCATGGCGGGCAAAGCCCAGCGCGGCGGCGGCAACGCTGGTGCGAAAGATGTCCAGGGTCTGCATTGCCAGCTTGAAGCCGGATCCCGTCTTGCCCAGCAGATTGGTCGCAGGGATGCGGCAGTTGTTGAATTGCAGGGTGGCCAGCGGGTGCGGCGCGATCACATCAATCCTTTCGGCGATGCTCAGTCCGGGCGTATCCGCATCCACCACAAAGGCAGAGATGCCGCGACTCCCGGGCGCTTCGCCGGTACGGGCGAAGACGCAGTAGAAATCGGCGATACCGCCATTGGAAATCCAGGTCTTGGTGCCGTCCAGCACATATTCGGATCCTTCCAGGCGAGCGGTGGTAGCCAGCGCTCCCACATCCGATCCGGCATCCGGCTCGGACAAGGCGAAGGCGGCAATGAGCTTGCCTTGGCAGACCTGCGGCAGGTATTTCTGCTTGATTGCAGCCGAGCCACCGAGCGAGATTGCGCCGCTGCCCAGCCCCTGCATGGCAAATGCAAAATCGGCCAGGCCCGAATGCTGGGCGAGGTTTTCGCGCATCAGACACAGCGAGCGGACGTCGATCGTCTCATGCGCACCGCCGTATTCTTTGGCCACACAGTATTTAAGCCAGCCGCCGGCGCCGAGTTTCGCCACCAAGCTGCGGCAGATCGCATCAGCGTCCTGTTCCGGCCCGGTTTGAATATGAGCATTGGCCCAGGCATTCAGTTCTCGCGCCAGATTGCGGTGGTCTTCTTCAAAAAACGGCCAGGCTAGATAATTGTTCATTTCAAGTCCATTTTGTTCATATCGTTGCTTGCCAAGCGCAACCTGGAACAACCATTTCAGCAATTGAAAGCGGCTTGGCGGAGCAGGGGTAGCGCAGACGCGGTGTGTCGCCCTGCGCGACACTGCCACCGATGTCGAGGCAACACTGATGGTGTTGCCTCGGGCTGGCGCCCCAGAACGGACACCAGTTTTGCCGTATCCGGATATTAAACTTGCCAGAGCACCGGCAGGATTTATTTACATCGCAGGGGTATCGACGTCATCCGGGTCTACATCCGGGCTCATCGTATCCGGATATTTCTTCATCTGCTCTTTCAAGAGGTTCTGATGCTCGACTTCCTCGTCCCTGAGTTCCTCGAAAAGCTTGCGCACTGAGCTATCCTTGATGCCGGGCAAGGCCTTGTCGAAAAACTCGTAGGCTTTGATTTCAGACTCCATCGCGACTTCCATGGCGTGACGCGGCGACATGTTGGGCCTCGGCTTTCCGCTGTCCGGGGCTTCGACATCCTCGATCATGTCCGCCGTGACCCGCGCAGGGGCGTCGCCAAACAGTGCGCGCCTGCGTGCTGCAAGTTCCTCCCCGTGGCGCTGTTCGTTCCTGGCCATCATGCCAAAGAAATCCGCCGCGTCGCCGCTGTAGCGCTCTCCCAGAAGGTCCACAAACCAATGGTAACGCTCTTCCGCTTCCTTTTCGATCAGAACGGCCAAATCGAGTGCATCCTGCAGATTCAGTTTTGAAAAATCCAGTTGAGTCATCATCTTTTCCTAGAGGACAGGGTTTAACTAAAGGTAGGGATTTCGATCTTACAAATCTTACAAAAGAGGCTAACTCGAAACATTATATAGCCGCAGACAATATGCTAAGCCGAGATGCCAGCGCCTAAAGGACATTATTGGCTGTATTTGATCCTGATCAACAGCCATATTGCCTTAAACGGCGATCATTGCGCTTATCCCAAGCAGCGTGTTTGCTGAATGCGTTCATCTTTGACCGTATTCTTGGGAATGATTACGGCAACTAACCAATAGCGAAAGCGAAAAACATGTCCAATGCACCCGTAACAGCGCGTCCGATTGAGGAGCTTGAAAGCGTCGTCATCCGCTTCGTCGGAGACTCCGGCGATGGCATGCAACTCACCGGCACCGAGTTTTCCAAGGCAGTCGCCAAAGCCGGCCACGGTTTCGTCACTCATCCCGATTATCCGTCGGAAATCCGGGCCCCAACCGGCACGCTGTATGGCGTCTCCGGCTATCAGATTCAATATTCCGCCGGCCAGGTTTTCACCTCCGGCGATGCGCCGGATGTCCTGGTTGCAATGAATCCCGCCGCACTCAAGACCAACCTGCCTGACGTCAAGCGCGGTGGCATCCTGATCGTCAATAACAGCGCATTTACTCCGGGCAATCTGGAAAAAGCCAAGTACGAAAGCAACCCGCTCACCGATGGCAGCCTGCAAGGCTATCGTCTCTATCCGATCGACATCTCCGCGCTGACTGCGAGTGCCCTGCAAGACTCGGGGCTGGGCAAGAAAGAAGTAGGCATGTGCAAGAACTACTTCTCGCTGGGACTGATGATGTGCCTATACAACCGCCCGGTTGATAAGGAAATCGGCGACATCGAGAAGAAGTTCGCCAAGAAACCGCAAATCGCCGCAGCCAACATCACCGCCCTGCGTGCGGGCTATGCCTATGCCGAAGCCACCGAGATGTTCGCCGTCTCCTACCAGATGCGCGAATCAGCGGTCAAGCCAGGCAAGTACCGCAGCATCTCCGGCAACACGGCGACTGCGCTTGGCTTTGTCGCGGCTTCGGAACTTTCCGGGGTGCCGCTGTTCATCGGCTCCTATCCGATCACGCCGGCGACCGAGATCCTGCAGGAGCTCTCCGGCCTCAAGCATTTCAATGTGACCTCGTTCCAGGCGGAAGACGAAATCGCCGGCATCTGCTCCACCATCGGCGCCGCTTATGGCGGCGCGCTGGGACTGACGACGACTTCCGGTCCGGGCATGGCGCTCAAGACCGAGGCGATGGGACTCGCGACCATCCTGGAAATCCCGATGGTGATCGTCGACGTCCAGCGCGCCGGCCCCTGCACGGGCATCCCGACCAAGACCGAGCAATCCGATCTGCTGCAGGCAGTGTATGGCCGCAATGGCGAATGCCCGATTCCGGTGATCGCCGCCAACTCGCCGGCCGATTGCTTTGATGCTGCGCTGGAAGCAAGCCGGATTGCCGTCAAATACATGACGCCAGTAATCCTGCTGACCGAAGGCGGCATTGGCCAGGCCACAGAGCCCTGGCTGATTCCCGATGTGGCCAGCTTGCCGAAAATGGAAGTCAAGTACCGCACCGACCCAAAAGATTTCAAGCCTTACGCTCGCGACGAAAATCTGGCACGCGCCTGGGTTCGTCCCGGTACGCCCGGCATGGAGCATCGCATCGGCGGTCTGGAGAAGGACTTTCTGACCGGAAACATCTCGTCAGAACCTCTCAATCATCAACGCATGTGCGAAACGCGTGCTGCAAAAGTGGCCGGCATCGCCAAGGACTTTCCGCCTTTGAAAGTCGAGGGTCCCGCGCAAGGCGAACTGCTGATGATCGGCTGGGGCAGCACCTACGGCTCGATCGCCAAGGCGTGGCAAGAAGCCAATGCAGCGGGCAAGTCGGTCGCCTTCGTCCATCTGCGCCACCTCAATCCGATGCCTGCCGATCTCGGCGACATCATTGGCCGTTACAAGAAGATCTTGGTTCCCGAAACCAATCTGGGACAGCTCTCGAAGCTGCTGCGCGAACGCTACCTGCGCGACGTGATCCAGTTGAACAAAGTGCAGGGTAAGCCTCTCAGGGTTACCGAAATTTACGACCGCATCCTGGAATTGTGCTGAGGAATCGATGATGAACATGACTGCAGAAAATACCATTCAGAATCTGACCAAGAAAGACTTCGAGTCCGGCCTGGATGTCCGTTGGTGCCCGGGTTGCGGTGACTACGCCGTCCTTTCCCAGATCACCAAGCTGATGCCCAAACTGGGCATCCCCCGGGAAAACTATGCCTTCGTATCCGGCATCGGCTGTTCCAGCCGCTTTCCCTATTACGTCAATACCTACGGCTTGCACACCATTCATGGACGCGCTCCGGCCATCGCCAGCGGTCTCAAACTGTCCCGCCCCGAGTTGTCGGTCTGGGTAGTTACCGGCGACGGCGATGCGCTGGCCATCGGCGGCAACCACTTCATCCATGCCATACGCCGCAACATGGGCCTGAAGATCATCCTGCTCAACAACCGCATCTACGGCCTGACCAAGGGCCAGTACTCGCCGACGTCGGAACTGGGCAAGAAAACTAAGACCACGCCGCTCGGCAACATTGACCGGCCTTTCAGTCCTGTAGCGCTGGCCCTGGGCGCGGGGGCCACCTTCGTGGCGCGGGCCATCGACGGCGATCAGGCCATGATGGCCACCATATTGGAACGGGCCGCCAAACATGAGGGCACGGCCTTCGTCGAGGTTCTCCAGAACTGCGTGGTGTTCAACGATGGCGCCTTCGACAGGCTGACCGACAAAGCCACGCGGGACGATACGCGGCTGGTGCTGGAACACGGCAAGCCCCTGATCTTCGGCAAAGAGCGCAACAAAGGCATCCGCCTGAACGGCATGGACACGGAAGTGGTGACCATTGGCGAGAATGGCGTCACCGCTGCAGACATCCTGGTGCATAACGAAAACGCGGCACATAGCGGCCTGGCATTTTCCCTCGGGCAGTTCGAGGCGCCGGATTTCCCGATGCCGTTCGGCGTGTTCCGCTCGGTCGATAAGCCGAGCTATCAGGAACTCAGCCGACAGTTGTCCGAATCCGCCCGCGCGTCCAGGGGGCGAGGGGAACTCGCCAAGCTGCTCAACAGCGGCGAGACATGGACTATTAAATAAGTAAGACTGCGAGGAGAACAACCATGGCATTGATGATCAATGAGGACTGCATCAACTGTGACGTGTGCGAACCCGAGTGCCCGAATGAGGCCATCACGCAGGGCGACGAGATTTACGTCATCGACCCGGCCAAGTGCACCGAATGCGTCGGGCATTTCGAAGAGTCTCAATGTGTCGCGGTATGTCCGGTCGATTCCATCGTTCCGGATCCCAGCCACACAGAAAGCAAGGATCAGCTCAAAGAAAAGTTTCTGCGCCTGACCGGGGCCTCAGCCTAGCAGACGCAGAGGGCTGAGGAACACTCGGCCTGGTTGGGTCGATTTATTGTTTCGTTAAACGGTGTCACGCTTTCGCTGGTCCGCCCAGGGAAAATTTAGTTGAGGTTGCCATCATGCCCATTGCTGTCTCTCGCCGCCGCTTCATCACCTTCGTCGCCGCCGCTGCCGGTTTGCCGCTCCTGCTGAAAGCCGGTGGTGCCCAGGCCAGACTTGTCCGCTGGGATGGCACCGCCCTCGGCGGGCCGGCCTCGATCCAGCTTTACCACCACAATGAAAGCGTCGCGCAACAAGCCATCGCCGCAGCACTGGTCGAATTGCGGCGCCTCGAGGGTATCTTCAGCGTGTATCGTGCCGACAGTGCTATATCCCGGCTCAATCGCCAGGGCAAGCTCGATCAGGCACCCGCCGATCTGCTGACCATGCTTCAGCGTGCGCTGTTTCTGGCGAAAATCAGCGATGGCGTTTACGATCCGACCGTCCAGCCGCTCTGGAATTTGTATTACTCGCATTTCAATGCAGCCAATCCCGATCCGGCCGGCCCTTCTGCGCAGGCACGTGACGCAGCCTTGGCGCTCGTTGATTGGCGCTCGGTCGAGGTGGATCACGCTTCCCAACGCATTGCCTTCGCCCGTCCGGGCATGGGCCTGACCCTGAACGCCGGCGCCCAGGGCTACATCACCGACCGCGTCGCCGATCAGTTGCGCGCCCACGGCTTCGATCGCATGCTGGTGGACATGGGTGAACCGCGTGTCTTGTCGACCAAGCCCGATGGTTCGGCCTGGCGCATCGGCATCGCCAATCCGGCCGATCGGAACGAAACAGTCACCAGCCTCGACGTGGTCGACAAGTGCATCGCCACTTCCGGGGGCTATGGCACCATTCTCGACGAAGCGGGACGCTTCACCCACATCTTCGACACGCGCACCGGCGCGACGGCTCCAGCCATGTCCAGCGTCTCGGTGGTAGCCGATACCGGCATGGCTGCCGACGGATTGTCCGCCACCATGCTGATGGCGCCGGTTGATAAGCGTCAGGCGATTCTCCAGGCCGGCGGCGGCGAGCAGGCGATATTCGTCACACCGCAAGGTGTCGTTGCCACGGTGAAGGCTTGATGAGGGGTACTGAAGGATGAGTTTGTTTAGCTGGCACAAATCAGCACTTCCTACCTTCTCGCGTGGGGGCGTCCATCCCGAGGAACATAAGGGACTCACCGAGAACCTGCCGATAGAGACTTTTATCCCGACGACCGTGTCGATACCGGTGAGTCAGAGCCTGGGTGCCCCGGCCGAACCACTGGTTGCGAAGGCGGCGATGGTGAAACGTGGCGACGTCATCGCCACAGTCCCTGGCGGCGGATTGTCTCTGCATGCGCCGATCAGCGGCATCGTCAAATCGGTGCAAACCGGCCCGCACCCGACGCTGGTGCATGACACGACCATCACGATTCTCGCCAAGTCGGCCGAAGGCGACCCTGAATTTGCCGAGCAACCCGGCTGGCAGACGCTGGCCATCCCGCAGATGCTCGATCGCATCAAGGAAGCCGGTGTCGTCGGTCTGGGCGGAGCGGCCTTCCCCACCTATCGCAAGCTCATGCTGCCGAAGGATGCCAAGGTAGATACGCTGGTCATCAACGGTTCGGAATGCGAACCCTACCTGACTTGCGATTACCGGGTGATGCTGGAAGAAAGCGAGCGGGTGGTTCTCGGCTCCTGGGTGATCGCAAAGATTATCGGCGTGAAGAACTGCGTCATCGGCATCGAATCGAACAAACAGCCGGCGGCCGAACAAATGCGCAAGACCATTGCCGCACTCGGCATGGAAGCGATGGACCCGGCGGTAAAGATGAGCGTGGTCGTGACGGAAACCAAATATCCGCAGGGTTCGGAAAAGCAGCTTGTGCAATCGCTGACGGGTCGCCTGGTGCCCAAGGGCGGACTGCCGCTGCATGTCGGCGTGGTGGTGCAAAACGTCGCCACTGCCGTGGCCTGCCTCGACGCAGTGCGCAATCGCAAGCCGGTCATCGAGCGCGTGCTGACCGTGTCCGGTGCCGGCATCAAGAACCCGAAGAACCTGCGGGTGCCGATCGGCACCTCGGTCGAGGACATCATCCTCCACTGCGGTGGCTACAACGGCGACGTGGTCAAGATCCTGTTTGGCGGCCCGATGATGGGGCGCACGATTGCCGATCTGGACGTTTCCGTGACTAAAGGCACCAGCGGTCTGCTCTTCCTGACTGAGGCCGAGACCAATCTCAACAGTTATCAGCCCTGCATTTCCTGTGGCGAATGCCTGGATGCCTGCCCGATGGGACTGGAGCCGAATCGCGTTTCACAATACATCGAGGTCAACCGTCCCCTGGAGACCGAACAATTCGGCGTCAAGGAATGTTTCGAGTGCGGCTGCTGTTCCTACAGTTGCCCGTCCCATCGCCCCCTCGTGCAATTCATGCAGGTGGCCAAGGCGGCCTATCGTCGTCAGGAGAGGAAAGCAAAATGAGCGACGAATCTGACAAGCCCGCCAACCCGCTCCATCTGCATCTTTCCAGCGGTCCGCACATTTTCTCGGGCCGCTCGACCGCCCAGATCATGTGGATGGTCAACCTCTCGCTGCTGCCGGCGCTGCTCTGGGCCTGGGCAGTGTTCGGCTGGGCGGTGCTCGCCATCACCCTGTCCTCGATACTCGGTTGCGTCATCGCCGAGTACGCCGTTTGCCGCATCGCCAAGACCGCCTCGACCATCGCAGACGGTTCGGCAGTCTGCTCCGGCCTGCTGCTCGCGTACACCCTGCCACCTGGCATGCCGATCTGGATGCCTTTCATCGGCGGCATGCTGGCGCTGATTTTCACCAAGGGGATATTCGGCGGGCTCGGCTACAACATCTTCAACGTGGCGCTGGTGGGTCGCGCCATGATGATGGCCACGTTCCCGGTGGAGATGACCACGCGTTGGCTGACCCCTGCCCTCGGCAAGGCGGACGCCGTCTCCGCAGCCACGTTTCTGGGGCAGATCAAGCTCGGCGGCCAGGAGGCTCTGACAAAGATGCTGGCGGCGCTTCCCGACGGCGGCCAACTCTGGTTTGAGTTCTTCCTCGGCATGCGCGCCGGCTCGATCGGCGAAGTGTCGGTGCTGATGATCCTGCTGGGTGCGGCCTTCTTGCTCTGGAAGGGCATCATCAAACTCTACATTCCGCTCTCCATCCTGGTCGGCGTCGCGTTGATGGCGCCCTTCTCGCCGGCTCCGGCGATCTACATGCTGTCCGGGGGATTGTGGCTGGGCGCCTTCTTCATGGCGACCGATTATGTGACCAGCCCGACGCAGCCCCGCGGCCAGATCATCTTCGGCTTGGGGATAGGGCTCTTGACCGGCATCATCCGCAACTGGGGCGGCTACCCTGAAGGCATCTGCTACGCGATCATGCTCATGAACATTCTTACCCCGGCGCTCAACGACTGGTTCCGACCCAAGCGCCTCACTGCTGGTGGAGCACCGTCATGACCTGCATACCCGGCAAACCGGTCGTAGACCAGGCGCCGCCCAGCGCGCGCGAAATGATGATTATCGCCATCGGCCTCACCGCGGTGTGTCTGGTCGCGGCGATGATCCTCGGCGGACTGTATTTCTTCACCCAGCCGGCCAAGGAACACAACCTGCACATGCGCGAGGAGGCCATGATCCGCGGCCTGCTCGGCTTGACGCCCCAAGCCAGGATCCAGGAAGTCAGACGCTACCTGAAGCGCGAGGGCAAGGACGTGCAGGTCATCTACCTGACCGGCAAGAAGCTCGCGCAACTGGAACTGGACGGCAAGGAAGTTGCCGCCCTGGACGTGCCGAACGATGTCGCCATCGCGGGCGCTGCCGAGATCAAGGACGAATGGGTGAAGACCCAGGTCAAGGTTTCCAACCCCGAGCACCTCAAGTACGCCGGCCGCTTCTTCGTCGGCATTGAAGGAACGCAGCCGGTTGGCTACGTCGTCGAGGGCGTCACTCTGGGCTTCAAGACCTGGATACGTTTCTTCATGGCCATCGACTCGGCCTTCACCATACAGGGCGTGGAGATCATCGAGCACGAGGAAGACCCCGGCCTGGGCGCCGAGATCGTGCAACGCTACTTCAAGAACCAGTTCGCCGGCAGGAGCTTCGAGGACATCGAAAAGATCTCGGTCACCAAGGACCCGCTGCCCAAGGAATGGCAGCTTGCGCTGGAGCAACTCGGCGACATGCCGTTCCGTCCCTGGCTGGAGAAACATCGCGAGATGCTGCCGAAGAATCCGAACATCTACGCGATCACCGGATCGACCATCAGCAGCACGGCGGTCACCGTCGGCATCAAGACTGCCCTCGGCAACTTCCGCAAACGCATGAACATCGTGGGGAATTATCTATGAGCGCCGCCCGATTCGCTGCCAAACTCGCCGCCCGAAGGGCGGCGCAGCCAGCACACGGAGTCCCGCAGGGACGAACCACCGTCACCCCCTGCCGTGGGCAGGGGGCTGGGGGGAGGGCAGTGCTATGAGTGAGCATCGCACGCCGCCACCCGTATCGACCATGCTCATGCGTGGCCTGTTCGAGGAAAACCCGATTTTCCGGTTGGCCCTGAGTCTATGCCCGGCTGTGGCAGTGACCACAGCCGTGAAAAACGGACTGATGCTCGGCGTCGCCGTGCTGGTGGTGCAGGTGCTGTCGAGCATGTCCGGTTCCCTGGTCAAGCACATCATCAACCCGAAGATCCGCATTCCGGTGTTCACCCTGCTTATCGCCATCTGGGTGAGCGCCATGGACATGATCCTGGCCGCCTATTTCGCTGACGTGTACCAGCAGGTTGGACTGTACGTGAAACTGATCGTTGCCTTCGCCATCATCATCTCGCGCATGGAACTCTTCTCCATGAAGCACAGCGTCGTGCCCTGCTTCTGGGATGGTCTGGGGATGGGTCTGGGCTTCCTGGTCGGCCTGGTGCTGGCCGGTGCCTTCCGCGAATTGCTGGGCAGCGGCAGCATCTTTGGCATCGCCGTGCTGCCGTTCAAACCTCTGCTGCTGGTTGTGTTGCCGGCCGGCGGCTTTTTCACGATTGGCCTGATCATGGCCTTGTTCAATTGGGTCGACATCAAGCGGGGCCACAAGCTGCCCGCGGGCGGAGGAGGAGCACATGGCTGATGCAAAAGTAGTCTCACCCCACGAGATCCTGGTCGAGGGCGCGCTGCCCGCCGATGCGACGGCGATACGCCTGGTGCGCAGTTCGGACGCGGACATTCCGCTGGCTGTGGTTTCCGTCAAGCCGGCGGCACAACCCAACAGTTTCACACTGACCACCGCCGAAACACTTAACAAGCAGGACCACTACCAGTTGACGGCCAAGGGCGTCGACCAGCCTTGGGAAATCGCACCGTCGCCGCTGGCCATGGTGATCTCGGTGATTATCGGCTCGGCGCTGATCAACAATTTCGTGTTCACCCGCTACCTCGGCTTGTGCGTATTCTTCGGAGTCAGCAAGAACAAGGACACCGCGATCGGCATGGGCGTCACCTTCACCATCGTCGGCCTGCTCTCCGGAATGATCTCCTGGACGCTCAACACCTTTGCCCTCGAGCCGCTGCGGCTGGAGTTCATGCAGATCATCGCCTTCATCGGCATCGTCGCCTGCCTGGTGCAGGCCACCGACCTGATCCTGAAGAAGGTGAACCCTGTCCTGCACAAGAAGTTCGGCATCTACCTGGTGCTGATCACCACCAACTGCATCATCCTGGCAGTACCCTTGCTCAATGCGACCAGCGGCGCGACGTTTTTGCAGGCCCTTGGGCTGTCGCTGGGCGCCGGTCTCGGCTTCGCCCTGGCCCTGTTCCTGATGAGCTGCGCCATCGAGAAAGTGAACATGGCGCCGGTGCCGCTGGTGTTCAAGGGACTGCCCGTCGCCTTCATCATCGCCGGCCTGTTCGCCTTGAGCTTTCTCGGTTTCTCCGGCCTGAAGGTAGCATAACGCCATGGACCTCCTACACGTTGCAATCTGGGGCGTCCTTGTCTTCACGACGCTTGGCCTGTTTTTCGGCATCGCACTGGCCAGCGCGGCACGCAAATTCCATGTGCCGGTCAATCCGCTGGTCGAGGAAGTGCGCGAGAACCTGCCGTCCGCCAACTGCGGCGCCTGCGGCTTCGCCGGCTGCCAGACCTACGCGGAGAAGGTCGTTGAAGACGAGGGTGTCTCGCCGTCCCTGTGCACTCCGGGGGGCAAGGTGGTCGCCATCGACATTTCCCGGCTCACCAACAAGACCATGGGGGAAATCAAGGAAGTGGTGGCCATGCTGCGCTGCTCGGGTGCCGATTCGGTGGCCAGACAACAAGCCGAGTACGACGGCATCCACACCTGCCTTGGCGCCAGCCTGGCGTTTGGCGGCTCCAAGGCCTGCAAATACGGCTGCCTGGGTTTGGGCGACTGCGTGCGCGTCTGCAATTTCGACGCCATGAAGATCAGCGACCAGGGCATCGTCGAGATCGACTACAACAAGTGCACCGGCTGCGGCGTCTGCCTCGATGTCTGTCCGAAAGACTGCCTCATCAGCTACCCGCGCGCCTACCGCGTCGCGCTGACCTGCCAGTCGAAAGGCAAGGGCAAGGCGGTCAAGGACACCTGCACCGTCGGCTGCGTCCAGTGCCAGGCCTGCATCAAGGAATGTCCAGCCAAGGCGATCAGCATGGCCGATGGGATTTTGAACATCGACCACGTTGCCTGTCTGGCCTATGGCCCGAGCTGCAACGAAATCTGCGTCACGGTCTGCCCCACCGACATCATTCACCACCCTGGCCAAGAGCCCGACGCCAACAAGCCCAAGCCGAAGAAAGTCGCGAAAGCCAAGGCGGAGGAAAGCACCACCGCTGACGCCAGCGCCTGATCGTTTCGAACCGCCAGGATCCGGCACATCAGGGCGCCGGTTCTTTCTTGAATCGATCGACCGCCTCAAGCAAGGCCTTACGCAAATCCCCGGTCGGCTTCCCGGCTGCGCGGGCGCGGGCGATCCGCTCCAGAATTTCCGTGACACCCCCGGTCGCGGGCGTGGCTTCCTCACTGACCTTGGGATAAACCAGTTCGGCACGCTCTTCCTGAGGTGACTTGCGGGTTTCCGCGCGCCGGGCGGTTATCACGAGCGCCTGCGGCTTGCCGCGCCGCAGCGGCTTGCCCGGATTTACTCTGCCGATCACCAGTTTCTGACTGTCTTTCTTAAAGCGCTCGACCGCAGCGAACAAGTCCTTGCGCAAAGCTTCCACAGGCTGCCCGGCGGCTTGTGTCAAGCGTATCCGGCGCATGATTTCCTCGATCTCCGAAGGCGCCGGCGCAGAGCGCACGCGGGCGCCAAAACTTTCCGGCGCAGCCTGGACAGCCTTGGCGAACTGGGCTGCCGTGGACACCATCTGGGCGATCTTGAAATGCTCATGACGCATCGCCCAGGTCAGTGCGGAATCGCCGCTGTCATTAGTCGCCCGGGGATCGGCACCCGCCGCAAGCAGCAGGCGCGCGAGTTCCTCGCGTCCTTCCCGCGCCGTCATCATCAGCGCCGTTGAGCCGTTCGGAGCGCGCGCATTGACCTGGGCGCCCCGCTCCAGCAGCAGTTCGACGATGTCCTTGCGATCGGCGAATGCGGCATAGTGCAAGGCATTCCATTTTCCCGGTCGATCGACGCTCGCGCCATGCGCCAGCAGCCATTCGACCGCCTCGAGATGGCCTTTCCAGGCGGCCAGTTGCAATGCCTGCTCGTCATAGCGATTGTCCATATCGAGATGTGCGCCATGCTTGAGGAAAAGTTCCATCATGGCGACATTGCCCTCCCAGGCCGCGATCATCAGGCCGCTGCCGACGCGATCGCCCTGAAAATCCGGATCCAGGCCCTCCTCCAGCCACTGCTGAACCGTTTCGATGCGCCCAGCTTCGACGGCTGTCGCGAAGAGCGCCGGGTCGGGTCGGGCCGCTAGCGCGGCGCTCGAAAACAAACCGACAATCGCCGCCAGAATCATGCTGCCCAGCCAGCCACTACTTTCGATTCGCACTGCAATTTCCCCCCGGCGCAATCAGGCAATCTCGATCACAATCCCGCTTGAAGCCAAGCTTAGCTTATTCTATCGTCAGCGTTCATTCACTTTATCCGCTCCGGTTTTCTTTCCCATGCCGGCATACTTTCAGCAGCGCCGTCTCTATCTCTCCCTGGCAGCCTCGCTGCTGTTTCATGCGGCACTGCTTGGCAGCGGCGATCTGGCGCTCTTGTTTGCACCGCAGTGGGTCAAGGCGGTACCGGCTGTGTTGCAAGTCCCTGTGTTGCAGGCCTATTTACTGCCAATTCCGAACACGGCAGAACTGCTCAAGAACACCTTGAGCGAAGAAAAGGCGGAAGTCCTGGCATTGTCTCCTCGACCTGCCGCCCGGCCAGCCGGGACGATGCCGCAGGCACCACGGGAGGAATCGGCCGAGCGCAAGCTGGCGGAACATCTCTTCTATCCGCCGGAAGCCATCGCCAGCGGACTGCAAGGCGAAGTGCGGCTATTGTTGCTGCTTGATGCGGAGGGTGGGGTGATTGACGCGCAGATCGCCAGCAGCAGCGGTCATGACCTGCTCGATCAGGCAGCGATCGCTGCAGCTCACGCCATGCGCCGCCTGCCGGACACGGGTGTGCGCGAACTGATCCTGC
Organism: Betaproteobacteria bacterium; assembly: GCA_016234745.1. Lineage (GTDB taxonomy): Bacteria > Pseudomonadota > Gammaproteobacteria > Burkholderiales > Rhodocyclaceae > JACRAR01. Next base: position 56,951 of record JACRAR010000066.1, read on the forward strand.
CCGTGGTCTTCAAGCTGCAGTAGCCCCGCGCATCGCAGTAAGATAGCGACATGGCAATCAGCTTCCTTTCAGCATGGCGAATTTTGTTGTCGCTGACGGCATGCATCACGCTCGCTCCAGCCCTGGCGCAGCCGGTTGAGCGCTTGCCCAGCACAGTTGCGCGGGCGCTGCAGACAGCCGGAATTCCCAAGCAAAATGTCGCCGTAATTGTGCAGGATGTAACCGACGGAGCGCCATCAAAACCGCACGTCCGGGTCAATCCCACGCAAGCGTTCAATCCTGCTTCGTTGATGAAATTATTGACGACTTATGCCGCACTGGAACTGCTCGGCCCGGGTTACACCTGGAAAACCGAGGCCTGGATTCACGGCAAGGTGTCGGGAGGCGTCCTGCAAGGCGATCTGGTGCTCAAGGGCAGCGGCGATCCCAAGCTGACCTTCGAGCAATTCTGGCTGCTGCTGCGGCAATTGCGCGCCAGGGGGCTGCGTGAGATTCACGGTGACCTGGTGCTGGATCGCAGCCGCTTCGACAACGCATCGATCAACGCTTCAAGCGCGGAGATTTTCGATGACCAGCCGCTGCGCCCCTATAACGTCACGCCGGATGCCCTGCTGCTCAATTTCAAGACGCTGCGTCTGCAACTGATGCCGAATCCGGACAACCAGACCCTGGTCGTATTGGGCGAACCTCAACTCGTCAATCTGGACATCATCAACCTCATCAGACCAGGCACCCTCAATCAAGACTGCGGCAACTGGAAAGATGCCCTGCATGCTGAACTTTCATCGGGCAATCAACGCACGCAACTGCTCCTCAGCGGCGTTTATCCTCCGTCCTGCGGAGAAAAAATCTGGCATCTCGGCGTCCTGTCGCATCCCCAATATGTGGAAGGTGTGTTCCGCCAATTGTGGCAGGATCTGGGCGGCACCTTGACCGGCAGCTTGCGCGAGGCAACCCTGCCGGCCGGTGCGCAGTTGCTTGCGAGCAGCGTATCGCCGCCGCTCTCCGAGGTACTGCGCGACATCAACAAATTCAGCAACAACGTGATGGCGCGGCAGCTGTTCCTGACCATCGGCGCCGAATATCCAGCCATTGCGGGTCGCAATGAAGGCGGCGCCAAGGTGATTCGCACCTGGTTGCAGGAAAAACAATTGGACTTCCCCGAGATGGTGCTGGAGAACGGCTCGGGTCTGTCACGCCACGAACGACTCTCCGCCGACAGTTTGACGCGACTGCTGCTGGCGGCCTGGCAAAGCCCGCTGATGCCCGAATTTCTGGCATCGCTGCCGCTCAGCGCGATCGACGGCACCATGAAGCATCGCCTCAACCTGCAAGCCCTTGCCGGGCAGGCCCACGTCAAGACGGGTTCGCTGGAAGGGGTCAAGACCATTGCGGGCTATGTGCACGACCAAAGCGGCCGCTGGCATATCGTCGTGTTTCTGGTCAACCACGCCAATGCCGCAGCAGCACAGCCTGCGCAGGACGCCTTGTTGCGTTGGGTATACAACCGGGGCGCTCGCGGCGGCTGATTTGCTTTTCCGGGATCCGCCAATTCCGGGTAACTACTTGCCAATTAAAGCAGTGCAGCTATTCGAGCCCAGCAAAGATTGATAGTTCTAGGATAAATCTTGCATTAATAGGATAGCTGCGTAAAACCGCAGGTTGTAGTATTCGCACTGTAGCCTGTCGCGAACTTCAACCAAGGAGCGAAAATGGATCTATCCACGCAACCTGTGCAGAATTCGATGAAACCCGGCAAATGGGTGAATTCGACATGCAAGATGTGTCTTCATTCTTGTGTGACGCGCATCCACATCACCGATGACGGTGTCGTCAACAAAGTCGAAGGCCACCCCACCGCCCCGAGCAATAATGGTCGCCTGTGCCCGAAAGGCAACGCGGCAATCCTGAGGCATTACGATCCCACGCGTTTCAAGACGCCGCTGCGGCGCACCAACCCGGAGAAAGGGCCGGGGGTCGATCCGAAATGGGAGCCGATCAGCTGGAACGAGGCCCTGGACATTGTCGGCCGCGAACTCAAGCGCACCATGGATGAAGACCGGCGCAAGCTGCTGCCGGCGATCAACGATTTCCAGAAGCTGTTTCTTTGGGCCTGGCCGGCCGCATATGGCAATGCCAATTATTTCTCCTCGGTCGGCAATTTCTGCGGCGGCGGCTATCACCCGATGAACGGCTTCGTGCATTCCGCCTTCGCCGCGGCCAACGACGTCAATTACTGCAACTACTGGATCAACAACGGCGGCGGCGACGGCTTCTCGTCGCATCTGCACACTGCGGCCCAAGCCAACCACGTTGCGAAAGCCCGCGTCGAGCGCAACATGCGCGTGGTGGTAATCGAGCCGCGCCTGTCCATCGGCGGCGCCAAGGCCAACGAGTGGGTGCCGATCCGCCCCGCCACCGACCGGCAGTTCGCGCTCGGACTGTGCCATGTGCTGGTGTATGAGAAGCTGTATGACGTCAAGTTTTTGAAGAAGGACACCAACGCGCCTTACCTGGTCGGTCCCGACGGCTATTTCGTGCGCAATGCCGAAGGCAAGATCTACGTCTGGGATGCCGGGGACGGCCAGGCGAAACTATGGGACGATCCGAGCATCAAGGATTTCGCGCTCGAAGGCACCTATCAGGTGGAAGGCAAGGAGTGCAAGCCGAGCTTCCAGAAGTTCAAGGACATTCTGCGCGATTGCACGCCAGAACAGATGTCCGAGATCACCACCGTGCCTGCCGAGAACATCCGGCGCATCGCCCGCGAATTCGCCAAGGCGGCGCAAATCGGCTCCTTCATCGAGATCGAGGGTCGCCTGCTGCCCTTGCGGCCGGCGGGCTACAACTTCTATCGCGGCGCCCAGGGACACAAGTACAGCGCCATGACCAACCAGTCCTTCAAACTGGTCAATTTCCTGATCGGCGCCATCGACACCCCCGGCGGCCATGTCGGCGCCACGCTCGATGACCAGATGCAGGAAATTCGCGGCGGCTGCGGCATGATCAATGCCGGCGAGAACGGCATGATGAAAACCGCACCGCATCAGTTGCACCCCGAAGTGCCGTTTTCCTATCCGCCCAACGAGACTCACCTGATGGGCTATTTTCCGATCGGCGTAGACCCGGGGCACCTGACCCAGATGACGCTGGAGAATCCGGAAAAGTTCGGCCTCAACTACAAGCCCGACACGATGCTGATGTGCCATTCCAATCCGGTCTGGAACCTTTCCGGCAAGCGCGAGAAATGGTTCGAGATGATGCGCGGCATGCGTTTCATCGTTGCCATCGACATCCTGCCGAACGAATCCAACGAATGGGCCGACATCATCCTGCCCGCGCACGATCTGCTCGAATCCTGGAACTTGACCATGATCGAGCCGCCGCACCACGAAGGCATGTGCCTGCGCCAGCCGGCCACGGAGCCGCTCTACGACACCAAGAGCGAAGAAGAAATTTTCAATGAAATATCCGAACGTCTCGGCATCCTCGAAATCTGGAACACCATCCAGAACTTCGTCAATGGTTTCCATCAGAAGCCGGAACTGTTGCTCGATCCGAAGACCAAGTACGGCGACAAGGAAATCGCCGAGCGCAAGGGCAAGCTGTGGAACGGCCAGGACCTGAACTGGTACATCGAACACGGTCACGCCGTGACGCCGCGCAAACCAGAGAAGTGGTACCGGCCCTGGGAAGGCATGCGCCTGCATTTCTACATCGAGGATATTCTGCGGGCACGCGACGATCTGAAAAAGAAGATGGAAGATGCCAATGTCGCCATCCGCCACGAATGGGAATGGTACGACTATCAGCCATTGCCGACACCGAAGCTCGACCCGGTGCATGAAGAACCGCAAGAGTTCGACATGTATGCAATCACCTTCAAGGACATCCAGATCAACTTCGGCGAAAGCATCGGCAATCCCTGGATCAACGACATCGTTTTCAAGGATCCGGTGCACACCACGGTGCTGCTGAATACCGCGACGGCCAAAGCCAAGGGACTCGCCAACGGCGACATCGTCCGGATCGAATCGCCCTACGGCAGTATCGTCGCCCGGGTCTCGGCTTCCCAGGGAGTCCATCCGGAAACGGTCTGCGTCTCCAACGCGCTGTCGCGCATCGCCACCCAGAACAGCGCAGTGCGTCTGGGCGGCGGCAATTTCAACGAGCTCCTGCCGGCCAACCTGAAGAACACCGATGCCTGCAGCGGCCAGCCAGAAACGGTGGCCAAAGTGAAATTGACCAAACTCACGGTGATGCCGGCCGAATTCATGGCCAGCAACTCCGCTTACGCGCATGGAAGGGGACACTGATGGCTAAATGGGGCATGGTTTTCGATCTGCGCCGCTGCATAGGCTGCAATGCCTGCGCGGTCGCCTGCAAGCAGGAGAACACTTTGCCGAACGGCATGTTCTTCACCAAGACGCTCTCCGAGGAAGTCGGTGTCTTTCCCAATGTCACGCGCATCTACATTCCGACGATTTGCAATCATTGCGAGGATGCGCCCTGCGAACGGGTTTGCCCGACCGGCGCGACCTACACGCGGGCAGACGGCATCGTGCTGGTCGATCACGACCTGTGCATCGGTTGCGGCACCTGCGTGGTCGCCTGTCCGTACGATCAGCGCACCCGCATAGAATCGGAAATGCTCGAGCAGGGACTGTTCAACAACGGCGAACTGACGCCTTTCGAAAAGCAGGGCAATGTGCGTTTCACGGCGGGTACGGTGCAGAAATGCACGTTCTGCCACGAGCGCGTGGATGCCGGCCTTGATCCCGCCTGCGTCGCCACCTGCCCAACCGAGGCGCGCATCTTTGGCGACCTGGACGATGCCAACAGCAAGGTGCGCAGACTGATCCAGGAGCATCGCGGCCGTCAGCCGTTGCCGGAGAAAAACACCAATCCGCGAGTGTTCTATATCGACTGATGCCTGCCGCCCCGCGTCACTTGGGGCGGCATCTTTTCGCAGCGCGCAAGGAGGATACACAGATGCATTCCAGGCACTTCATGAACGAAGAGGAAGATTTCAAGGTTGGCCCGCGCAGCCAGAAGGCGTGGGGCGTGCATATAGCCACCGCGTTCTTCTTTGGCGAGGCCGGAGCAGGCCTGTATTTTGTTTCGCAATTCTTCGATTTCACCATCGGCATGAGCATCGCACTATTGATGGTGCTGATCGGCAAGGGCGGCGGCCACCTGGTCCATCTCGGTCAGCCCATGCGCGGTTGGCGCGCCCTGGCCAAGGTCGGCACTTCCTGGATCAGCCGGGGACTGCTGGCCATCGCCGTATTTGTCTTCACCGGGGCACTGCATGTGCTGAATCTCAACACCGCGTTCATGCCACAGGCGCTGTCGGCTTTGGTGAGTCTTGTCGCAGTGGCTGCCTGCCTGGTCATCATGGTCTATCAGGGTTTCGCGATGTCCCATTCTTCCGCGATCACCTTGTGGAGCACCGGCCTGATGCCGGTCGCCAGTCTCACCTACGGCCTGCTGAACGGCGTGCTGCTAACCCTGGTGCTGGGTTTCAACACCCCGCTGCTCAATGATCATCCGGAAATCTTCCAACTCCTGCAGGCCGCGGCAATCGCCCTCATGCTCTATGGCCTGGTCATGGTATTGAGCCTGTTGCACGGCGCCAAGTACGGCTCCGAAGGCGGGCAAAAATCCGTCGAACTACTCGTGCGCGGAGCTTTTGCCGGCTGGTTCGTCCCGGTCGTGATCCTGCTCGGCTTTGTCGTTTCGGCTTTGTTCATGAGCTTCGCGCCGCGCAACCTGTTCTCGATGATCGCCGTGGCCGGCACCGAACTGACCGGATACTATGCATTTCGGGTATTGATGTTCAAGGTCGGCACTTACGACCCGGTGATGAGCTTCGCTCACCATTTCAGGCGTTAACAGTCCAAGAGCAGCCGGTGCACAAATTCTTGCGCGACTTTTCCGGGCAGAACGGCACAAAAGCCGTATCTGCCCGCCGCTTTTCAGCAGACCGCAGCAATCCCGATCTGGCGAATTGCTGGGTCGTGCAGGAGGATGCCCTGAACATCGAGGTCGCGGATGTCGGCGCTTACACGCTGATGTGGACGCCCACCGAAGATGCCGTGGCAAGCGGTTTCGTGGCGGGTGAAGGCGTACTCGGAACCGAGCATGTTCCAGAACGCCTGGCATTGGCCGCGGGTTTTGCTTTCAGCGAAGGCATCATCGGTGGTCTGCAGGACATCGCCAGCATGGAAGTCTGCCCCGAGCGACCTGATATCGTGCGCATGCGCCTGGTCGATCCGACCAAAGCGAAAGTCCGGCGCAGCAACGTACTCATGACCAGTTCCTGCGGCGTTTGCGGGGGCCGCGACGTGCTGGAAGGGGAGATGGTCGGTTTTCCTGAAATTTCCACCACCCTGCGCATGTCGGTAGACGATTTTTTGCCGTTGATGGAAGCCATGCGGCAACGGCAGGCGGTTTTCAGCACAACCGGCGGCGCCCACGCCGCAATGATCTTTTCCGCGGATCGACAGATTCTGGCAATCGCCGAAGACCTCGGCCGGCACAATGCGCTCGACAAGGCCATCGGTTTATGCCTGCTGCGACAACAGCCGATCGCCGGATGCGGTGCAATGCTTTCCAGCCGGCTGAGTTTCGAGATGATCGCCAAGTCCGCACGTGCGGGCCTGGAAATGGTAGCCGCCGTGTCTGCGCCCTCCTCGCTTGCGATCGCCACGGCCGAGCGCCTGGGCATCACCCTGTGCGGCTTTGTGCGCGGAGAATGCGCCACGGTCTATACTCATCCTGAGCGAATTCGCGAACTGCAAAAAACCCCCGAATCGACGCAGCAGCCGGCCGCCGCAACGCGCGCCGGCGCCGGCTTGCCCTGAGGCATGCCGCAAACACCGAATGACTACAACATTCTGAGCTAAGGAGAATACCGCGATGGAAAATGTCTTGACCCAACTACTGCAAGGAATCAGCGGCGGCAAAGTGAAAGTTGTCGATCTGACGCAAACGCTCTCCCCCGATTTTCCGGCATTGCAATTGCCGCCGGAGTTCGGCCAGGTCTGGGCTTTCAAACAGGAAACCATCAGCCACTACGACGCAAAAGGACCGGGCTGGTACTGGAACAACTTCTCCTGCGGCGAACATACCGGAACCCACTTCGATGCGCCCGTGCATTGGATCACCGGCAAGGACTATCCTGACAACAGCGTCGACACCATCGATCCGCGCGTCTTCATCTCCCCTGCCGTGGTGGTCGACTGTTCGGCAGAAGTGAAGGACAACAACGACTGGCTGCTCACGGTCGAGTTCCTCGAAAAATGGGAAGCCAAGAACGGCCGCATTCCCGCAGGCGCCTGGTTGCTGTTCCGCACCGACTGGTCGAAGCGCAAGATGCCGGAGGAATTCATGAATTTCCGTGAAGATGGCCCGCACACGCCCGGTCCGGCCCAGGCGACGGTCGAATGGATGGTGAACCAGCGCAAGGTACTGGGCTTCGGCGTCGAAACCATCAATACCGACGCCGGACAATCCTATGCCTGGCCGATGCCGTACCCCTGCCATACGCTGATGCACGGCGCCAATCGCTACGGATTGCAATGCCTCAAGAATCTTGATCAGTTGCCGCCCCATGGCGCCGTCATCGTCGCGACACCGCTGAAGATCCGGAATGGATCGGGCAGTCCCTTGCGCGTACTGGCCCTGGTGCCAGCCTGAAAGTCATTATTGCGGAGCAACCATCATGTATGAAGTGCGACTTCACGGACGCGGCGGACAAGGAGCGGTTCTCGCCGCCTCGATTCTCGCCAAGGCGCTGGTGGCGGAAGGCAAGCATGTCATCGCGATTCCCCAATTCGGCTTTGAACGCCGCGGTGCACCAGTCGCCGCCTATTTGCGCGTGCATGACCAGCCGATGCGGGCGATGACCAATATCTACCATCCGAATTGCGTGCTCTGCATCGATTCCTCCCTGCCCAAGGTGGTCGACATCTTCTCCGGCATGACGGAAGGCGGCATGCTGGTCCAGTCGACCAAGCGCTCGCTCGGCGAACTCAAGATCCCCGCTTCGGTGGCGACCGTCGCATTGTGCGACGCGGTGGCCATCACGCTGGAAATCTTTGGCCGCCCCATAACCAACACCACCATGCTCGGTGCATTCGCGCGCGCGACCGGCATGGTCTCCCTGGATGCCCTGAGCCAGGCCCTCAACGAAAGCAATTTCCGCGATGCCGGCCTGAAGCAGAACCAGTTGGCATTGCAGCGCGGCTATGAGCTGACGCAGGTGCATACCATCGAACGCAGGGAGGCGGCATGAAAAAGCAGTCGATTCCGATCTTCGACCAGAGCACGATACCCAACAACCTCTGTCCGATCGCCACCGAATACAGCAAGATGATGCCGGGCGACTGGCGCTCCATGTTGCCGGTGGTCAATCGCAAAAAGTGCGTGAAGTGCTCCATCTGCTGGCTGTATTGTCCGGTCCAATGCATCATCGAGCGTGCCGGCTGGTTCGATGCCAATCTCGCCACCTGCAAGGGCTGCGGCATTTGCGCCGAAGAATGTCCGCATGGTGCGATCGAGATGGTCGCCGAGGAGGATTGAGATGAGTGCTGTACTGAAACCCAAGAACAAGGTGCTGGTCTGCGACGGCAACGAGGCCGCCGCCTGGGGCGTGGTGCTGTCCCGCCCCGACATGGTCGCCGGCTATCCGATCACGCCGCAATCCTCACTGGTCGAATACCTGGCGCAATTCATCGCCGACGGCGTGCTCGACGCCGAGATGGTCGAGGCGGAAGGCGAGCACAGCGTGCTGTCCGTGCTGCAAGGTGCGGCACTGGCGGGCGGGCGGACCTACACGGCAAGCTGCGGGCAGGGTCTGGCTTTCATGTTCGAGCCTTATTTCCGCACGCCCAACCTGCGCCTGCCGATCGTCATGTCCATCGTCACGCGCGACGGCATCTCGCCGCAATGCGTCTGGGGCGGCCAACAGGATGCAATGACGGTGCGCGAGGTCGGCTGGATCCAGATGTTCTGCGAGACAGTGCAGGAAGTGCTCGACACCACGGTGATGGCGTACAAGATCGCCGAGAACCACTCGGTGATGCTGCCGGTGAATGTCAATCATGACGGCAACTACCTGTCCAACGGCATTGTGCGCATCGAGCTTCCCGACCAGGATGAAGTGGATCAGTATCTCGGCGACAAGGATGTCAATTGGCATGTCGCCCTCGATCCGCAACGCCCGATGGCGGTCGATCCGCTCACCGGCGGTTCCGCCGGAACCGGTCCGGCGCTGTTCACGCGCTACCGGCAGGGACAGTGCGAAGGCATGCAGAACTCGCTCGGCGTCATCGTCGAGGCGCACAAGGAGTGGGCGCAGCGTTTTGGCCGCAGCTTTGCGCCGCTGATCGAGGAATACCGGCTCGAGGACGCCGACTACGCCATCATCACCATCGGCAGCATGGCCGGTGCCGGCAAGGATGTGGTCGACGCAGCGCGCAATCGCGGCGAACGCGTCGGCCTGATCAAGATCAAGACCATGCGGCCATTCCCGATCGATGCGATGGCGGCTGCGCTGAACAAGGTGCGCGCCGTCGGCGTGGTGGACCGTTCCGTGTGCTTTGGCTGGAACAGCGGTCCGGTGTTCCAGGAAACCCTGGCGGCGATGTACTACGCCCGCGAGCGGATTCCCTGCCTCAGCATGATCGGCGGGCTGGCCGGTGCGGATTTGACCGAAGTTCATTTTGAACGGGCCGTCAGGGAAACCGCCAAGCTGCTGGCTGGGCCCTGTCCGCGCCAGCCGATCTGGCTCAATGCCCAGGATTGATACGACTATGGAACGATACGATTATCTGGTAGTAGGTGCGAGTCATGCCGGTCTGGAGGCCGTCCGCGCCATTCGCGCCCATGACGCAACCGGCAGCATCGCCATGCTCAACCGCGATCCGGTGCTGCCCTATTCACCCACCGTCCTGCCCTATGTGGTTTCAGGCAGAAGCAAGGAAGACCGCGTCGCCTTGCGCGATCATCCCTGGTTCGAAAGTCTGCAAACCGCTTATCTGGAACGCACGCAAGTCTCTGCTGTGGACGCTGCCAAGGCTGTAGTGCGCTGCGCCGACGGCAAGGAAATCGGCTACGGCAAGCTGCTCCTGGCGACCGGCGCGAAACCCATCATCCCGCCGGTCTCAGGATTGGACGGCGTGCCTTACCACGTGCTGCGCACGCTCGACGATGCGCTGGCCCTGCGCAACGCAATGGGCACGGCGAAGCATGCCGTGGTTCTGGGCGCGGGATTGGTCGGCATGCACGCCGCCGAAAACCTTGCCAAGGGAAAATGCCAAGTGACGGTTGTGGAAATGCGCGATCAGGTTCTGCCGGGTTATTTCGATGCCGAGGCGGCAGCCATGATCTCCGCCGCTTTCACCGGCAACGGCGTCGAGATGCTGACCAAGCATCGGGTAACCAGCGTAGCCAAGCAGGGACAGCAGTGCGTCGTGAAACTGGAAAACGGCGAGCAGAGAATTGCCGACCTGCTGCTGGTCGCCACGGGGGTCACGCCCGAGGTCGACTTCCTCAAAGGCGCGTTGGATATTGAGCGCGGCATCATCGTCGATGAGTTCATGCGCACCCGCGTTGCCAATGTATGGGCCGCCGGTGACGTGGTGCAAACCCGCAGTTTCTTCGGCGACGGCACGCCGGCCGGAGGCATCCTGCCCGACGCCGTGGAACAGGGCCGGACCGCCGGAATGGACATGGCGGGCGACCCCGGCGTCACGCCCTATCCCGGCGGCATACCGCTCAACACCTACAACTTCTTCGGCAACCGCGCCTTGTCGGTGGGCCGTGACCTGCCCGCAAATGCCGGTACCGAGTGGGAAGTCCTGCGCCGCAACAGTGCAGCAAGCGCCAGCGAGCCCGCCCGCTACCTGAAAATCGTGCTGCGCGACAACTGCCTGCAAGGCATCTTCGGCGTCAATGTGTTGTTCGATCCCGGCATCATGTGGGAATTGATCCTGCGCCGCACGAATCTCAGCGAACTGCGTCAGCAACTTCTGGACCACCCCCAGGATACGGCGCGCGCCGTCATGTCCGGCATCTGGAGATAACACGATGAGTGCCATCAATACCATTGCCTTCAAACCCGCCTTGTGCGACGGTTGCGGCGAATGCATGACCGCCTGCAGCACGGTCAAATCCGTGAATGGCAGCGCTGCGCAATCGCGCATCCAGATCATCGCCGATCCGCTCAAGGGTTCCTGGGAACTGGCCTTGTGCCGGCAATGCGGCGATCCACGCTGCGTTGCCGATTGCCCGGCCGCGGCGCTATCCAAAGAGGCGAACGGCGGCCTGATCTCCTGGGACGCGGAGAAATGCGTGAACTGCCTGCTGTGCACGGCGGGCTGCGTCTATGCCGGAATCGCTTTCAGCGCGGATGAAGGGCGTGTGGTCAAGTGCGACCAATGCGGCGGCGATCCGCAGTGCGTTAAGGCTTGCCCGACCCAGGCCTTGACCTATCTGACCAGTGCCAGCATCTACAACCGCTGGGGCGACCTGGAAGATTTGTTCGTGCCCGGACTGGGCGGCTGCCAGGGTTGCAACACGGAAATCGTGATGCGTCATACCTTGCGTCGCGTCGGATCGAATACCGTGCTGGCGACACCGCCCGGCTGCATCCCGGGCATGGGCTCGGTCGGCTACAACGGCATGGCCGGCACCAAGGTGCCGGTATTCCATCCGCTGTTGACCAACACCGCTTCGATGCTCACCGGCATCCGGCGCCAGTTCAAGCGCAAGGGGCGCAACGTCACGGCGATGGCCCTGGCGGGCGACGGCGGTGCCGGCGATGTCGGCTTCCAGTCGCTCTCCGGCGCAGCGGAACGCGGCGAGGAAATTCTCTTCGTCTGCGTGGACAACGAAGGCTACATGAACACCGGCGCGCAACGCTCGGGCAGCACGCCCTACGGCGCCTGGACGGCGACCACGCCTCTCGGTACTGAAGCGCACGGCAAGGTGCAGGATTCCAAGAACATGCCGCTGCTCATGATGTGGCATCGCTGCGCCTACGTGGCGACGGCATCGACGGCGTTCATGGAGGACCTCTACGAAAAACTGGAGAAAGCGCTGGCCGCCTCGGATCACGGCTTTGCCTATCTGCACATATATTCGCCCTGCACTTCCGGTTGGCGCTTCCCTTCCGGCAACAACATCGAAGTCGCGCGCAAGGCCGTCGAAACCAATTTTGCCATCCTCTGGGAATACCAGCCGGACCAGGGCCTGCGCCTGTCGCGGCCGATCGACAAGCCCTTGCCGGTGGTCGAATACCTCAAGCTGCTGGGCAAGTTCAAGCATCTCGACGCTGCACAGATCCAGCATATCGAAAACCATGTCGCCGAACAGACCAAGTTGTTCAGCGAACTCGCCGGCATCGGCAAAGGCGTGGAGCGTCTCGCGGCGGCAGCGCCGCTGAGCGCCGGCCACGAGCGTAGCTCGGTCAGCGAGCGACTGACGCGATAGGTGACGTGGTATTTAAATTTCGTTGATATCCACATTGTTTGTTGCGGTGAAGAACGCCGATGGTAGGAGTCAGCAGTTTGACAAAGTCGCTGAAAGGTTCCTTGCTGCTCCTTACAGCACATGGCCTATAGAAACCCAATGGTGGCGCACGCCATACTACGGTCATTGAGGGGGTCGCGGGGAACGTCGGCTCCACCTTCAACTCCTGCCGTTCCCACCCCGCGAACTATGTATTCCTAACCCGTTTAGTAGAGCGGTCACAGTGGGTAAGGCAACCAGAAACCTTTCGTGTGAAATCAAGCAGTGACGAAACCCGGTAACTTTGCCGCCTTCACATCAAAGGTCGCGGTCGCAGAGCATCCCAATCGCTTGTTCTGCGCCGCAATGAGACAATCTGCAAAACCCGCAGCGCTATCTTTCCAGTTAAATAGCGCTTCCTCGATCGCAGGCTCGTTCTCAAATTGAATATCCGTGGCGTCTAGAAGTCCAGATATGGCCGCCGCGATTTCCGCCTTCTGCATCCCGTACCGACTTCGAAGTACCCATTCAGTTTCGAGTAGAACCAACTGGCTCACGAATACACGGCGCCCTGCTGCCACCTCACGCCTAATCAGTCGACGGGCTTTCTCAAATTGGGCCTCATCATCCCGCACTAGGAAACGGACGAGGATATTAGTGTCGATGCCAAGCATCAGCGTGACAATTGTTCAATAGGCACCGGCTTTCGTCCCTTCTTATGCAGCAGTCCCGCTAGTTCCGTAACGCTCTTGTTTTTTACCCGCATTAACACTGTCGCGCCAGGCATTAGGGTAAAAGTTATCCGGTCTCCGGTTTTCATGCCAAGGCCGTCCCGAATTTCCTTCGGGATTGTCGTTTGGCCCTTGCTTGTCAGTGTGGCATCAGTTGGCATCGCGATCTCCTCTGTCCTTACTTGCGTTAGTATAGTAAGGATTCGTGCAAATGGCAATTGTCTCCAATTGTCGCAACCTAATCTTTCGTGCGTTTGCAAACGCACACCGGCAATGGTTTCGACATCTGGACTCTATCCGAGGGTTGTCCCCCAGTTTTTGAAAGCGGTTGATCAGAATGTTGACGCTGATCTTTTCTCGGAAAGTTGCCACCGACTGCTGTACTCGAGTGCGAACCGACGCGCCTGCTTTGGCATTGACCGCTGATGTTAAGGTTTGTAGGACGCCTGCCCTGAGGAAGGGGCGTCGCGATGCACGGAGGGCAGGCGTCGTACAAACCTTAACATGTGCGGTCAGCCATATGTCGCGTTCCAGCGTATAAAGCTCAATTGCTGTGCCTAGTCGACCTTGCCCAAAAAGTCCCACTTGCCGACTTCAACTCCGTTATGCCGCAGGATGGCATATGCAGTGGTCACATGGAAAAAGACGTTGGGAAGGACAACGTTGAACAGATAGTCTTGGCCCTTGAGAGTCAGAGTTTTTCCCTGTGCTGGCATTTCCACGATCTTGTCTTCTGATCCATCTATCTCAGCAGTCTTAAAGCTTTCAAGATAGGTAATGGTCTTGTCCAAACGAGCTGCCAATTCTGGAAAGGTCGTTTCATTATCTGCATATGATGGGATATCTTTGCCAGCCAACCTTGAAGCGCCACTCTTTGCCATGTCTGTGGCAATCTGAACCTGCTTCGCTAAGGGGAACATGTCAGGATAAAGCCGTGCAGTGACTAGCACTGTGGGATCAATCTTATTGGCTTCAGCATGTGCTGCTGCTTTTTGAAGTATTCCTCGCAAGTTGGACAAGGTTCGAATAATCGGCGGGACAGAAGCCTTGTACATTGAAATGGTCATAGAATTTCTCTTTCAAATATCGAAATAAATCAGTCTAACATCGTCAGACTTGGATACAAGTGACTATGATCAGGCGAACAGTATTCCTGATCAGAGTGGCGTAATCGTGACACTGCGCAAAAGCGGAGAATGGCGAAAAATTGAGGCAACCGATGCTTCCGGAAAAGAGTTCGATGTCGAGCTAAGAATGTCTCGCATGACGATGGATGGCCAGGATATTTTTACACTGAATTTGCGCCGACCGGAGGAGAAGCTTTCTCATTAACGCTTCACTGGACAGATTTTCAATAGCTTGTCAGAGCCGGCTTGCCATCCTACGAAAGTGATAGCCGAGGATGGAAAGCTCTATCGCCGTGTGGAATTTTCTCGGGCTTGCAAACAGCGTGGACCAAAAGAATCCCCAGTAGGCGCATCGCCCCTGGCGCCAGACGCCAAGCACCCAGAGCGATTTCACGAACGCCTTCAGATCGGCCCACGAGAGCCCCAACGACGGGCCGCCCGGCTGGTAATTGTGCAGAAACGCGCGGATGCGCTTGTAGTAGTTCTTCGGTTCGTATAGGTCACGCATCAGGTTCCGGTATCCCGAAATCAGAAACTCGCGATCCAGTTGCGTGACGAAGTTGATCGCAGCGTCGGTATTGTTGCCGCAGGTCTTGGCTAGGATGCGGCCCTCGCGCGCCAACCGCCGGTACAGTTCGGTCTGCGGCAGCGCGTTGAGCAGACCCACCATCGCGGTCACTACTCCGGTTTGCTGGATGAACTCGAACTGGCGATTAAAGATGTCCCGCGGATCACTGTCGAACCCGACGATGAATCCGCCCATCACCTCGAGTCCGGCGCGCTGGAGGATTCTCACCGACTCGGCCATGTCGCGCTTGCGGTTCTGCTGTTTGCCGCATTCAGCAAGACTTTCGGCCATGGGCGTTTCGATGCCGAGGAACACCTTTTTGAACCCGGCCTTCATCATCAGTTCGCATAGCGCGGCGTCATCGGCGAGGTTCATTGAAGCCTCAGTGAAAAAACCCATCTTTGGCCGCACACGCTCGCGCCAGGCAATCAGCTCGCGCAGCAGTTCGCGGGCGCGCTTGGGATTGCCGATGAAATTATCATCGACGATGAACACCATGTTGCGCCAGCCGGCAAGACGTAGCATTTCCAGTTCACGCAGCACTTGAGCCGGTTCCTTGGTACGGGGAACGCGCCCGTTCATCGCCACGATGTCGCAGAATTCACAGTTGAAAGGGCAGCCGCGGGAAAACTGCACCGGCATCGCGACATAGTCGTGCAGGTTGATCAAGTCCCAGCGCGGCACCGGCGTCGTGCGCACGTCGGGCCAGTCAGTGAGACGATAGGTGGGCTGAAGCTCGCCTTGTTTCATGTCCTCAACAAGCCGCTCGATCAGTCCCTCGGCCTCGCCGAGGACGAAATGCCGGATCTCAGGGAACTCCTGATACCCGGTGGTAAACAACGGCCCGCCGGCGATCACAGTCTTGCCAAGCGCCGTGCAGCGCGCGGCGACTTCGTGCGCCGAGTCCTTGTGGACGATCATGCCACTCATGAAAACCCAATCGGCCCATGCAATCGCCGCATCGGTAAGCGAAGCGACGTTGAGATCAATAAGCTTCAAGCTCCATGCGTGCGGCAGCATGGCAGCGACCGTGAGCAGGCCGAGCGGCGGGAATGCGGCCTTTTTAGAAACGAACTTCAGTACGTGCCGGAAACTCCAGAACGTATCGGGGCATTGAGGATAGACCAGCAGAATATTCAGGTGTTACCTCCTCGCGATCGCTTGGACTCAACAGCGCAGCCGAATATCAAAAGGAGCCTTGACTTCGTTATCGGCGGAAAAGGACTCCTCCCTGCTGCAATAAAACTGCGATAGAAGTATGCAGCTGTAGCTATGCGCTAAAAGGGAGTTATCGCACTAGCTGAGGGAGGAGGTGGAAAGAAAATATCGCCTAGCGTGGCCAAAGTCTGTGCGGTAACGTACATTATGAATGGTATGGTCTGACTACTGCCCTCCTCGCTGAAATCCTCCATCGTGAGAGTTCCTGCAGGGTTAGCTGAGCGGCTGCAATGAAAAGCAAAAGTTAATGTGATCGGCAATTGATTACTGACGTATCTTCTTGGTCGCCATCATCGTAATTGATATGCACGGCTAATCCGCTACTCAGCGTAATTTCCCCGGAATAGTAGCGCCCGCGATTTTTCCAATTGCATTGCACTTTGGTCCCGACATTCCAATCAATTGGCCGAATTTTTGTTGCAGGTAAGCTTGACTTGTAGCCGTCATCGAAGGTCACATGAAAAAGGTTTCCTGCATGGTCAGTAATCGTACCCGTGTACCAAAATCCATCATCCCATCGAGCAAGTATTCTTTTGCCTTTACTCAAATTGTCTACTGTCCCTGGCACGGCGGGAATCTTGCCTTCCGCCACCCTGGGCGACAGCGGCTGGGTTGTAAGCGGTGCTGGCAACTCCATCTTGTCCTGACTCTTGAGCTTGTTAATAGCGGCTTTGGCAAGAGGAACGTAGCGGCCTTTGGCGTACGCGCTTAAATAACCTTGGAAGGCTTCCACCGTGTTAATTTGCTGGGCGCTTTGCCAATAACTTTGTTCTTCTGTTGCGGGATTACCTGGGCCGGCATTTACAGTGATATTGATTGGTTCATTGATAAAGTAGAAATCGCCTTCGATCATCCCTTCAGACCAAGGTTCCTGCTGCCCTTTGGAGGCTTTCTTCACTCCGGCAGCAGCTTGCTTGAGCACTTGCTCGACCGGCATGTTGCGTTGATCCATCGCCAATAGCAGCTGCTCAGTGTATAGGCCATTCTGCCCAGTACCGTCTGCGGCTACGCTGCCAGGACGCGTGGCGAAGGAGATCAGGGTCCCGGATGGCGCATTGACCTTAGCCAGACCGTCTCCTGCGGAACGGAAGCGACGTGAAAATGGATTGTTGCGGCAAGCATCAAGGAAAATCAGATTAAGGCGAGTCTTAGCCTCTTCCATGATCTCCAGTACCTGGTTCACGTTGATGCTTTGCATCGGTACTTCTTCTTCGGCGGTGATGTCGGCATCCACGGCGGGCAGATAATTCACGCCTTTGACCTGCAATCCGTGTCCGGCATAGAAGAACAGTGCTTCAGTGCCGGGCTTCAGGCGCGAACGAAATTCCCGTAGGGTTGCGCCGATCTGTTTGGTGGCAAGGTTTTGTTTCTCGATGACTTCAAAGCCAAGATTCTTGAGCTTGGCCGACATAGCGCGCGCGTCATTGACTGGGTTCTGGAGCGGTGAAGACTGGTAGGCGGCGTTGCCAATCACAAGGGCGATACGTTGCTGGGCAGCGGACTGAACCGAAACCGCCAGCAAGGCTGCGATACACAACAAAAAATTCCAGCGCATCTTCATCAGGTTTCATTGATGCATATTCGTCGGCATCTCCTCCTTGGAACCATTATATCTCCGGCAAGTTGCCAGATAAGGCATGTGGGCAGATCGGGTCGCGTTGCCTGCACTCCCTGAATTTCACAATAGCGTCCGGCAGCTGTTGGAACGTTGTTGGCACGATTCATCCGATCGTCATACTGAGAATTTACTTATCAAAATACCGTGAAACAGGTATTACTTTAAACATCCCATGGGAATATATTGGGAGTGCGGAAAGCCTCTCGGCCGCACAGTAACTCGACGGTAGGGGCCACGTGGGCGGGCGAAGGTCAGCTTTCCGATAGGTGCCTACGCAGCAAGATGATGATCAATCGCAGAGAGACCAATCAATCCTCGCGGTTGAAATCACCGGCAAGGAATATACAGATGATCTCGCGCCGCCGGTTCATTGCAGCTTCGGGCGGTCTGGTTCTAGCACAGACCTTGCCCGGTTGCGGATGGTTGGCGGACAAGCCCGTGTCCATCGCAGTATCCGTCTGGATAGGCTACGAGCCGATACTGCTTGCGCGTAGCAAAGGCTGGCTGGATGAACGGCAAGTACATCTGGTCGAGGTGGCCTCAGCCACGGATTGCCTGAAATTGCTAGCTGAAGGCAAGGTGGACGGTGCCGCACTGACCCTGGATGAGGCTCTGATAGGGCGAGCCAGGGGCATCCCCCTCTCGATAGTGATGATCTTTGATGTCTCCACTGGTGCCGATATGCTGATTGCGCGGCTTGGCATCAAGCAACTCAACGATCTCAAGGGGCGCCGCATTGGCTACGAGCCAGGCGCCGTGGGTGCATTGATGCTGGATCAAGTCTTGCGGGCGGCTGGACTGAAGAAAGAAGACGTCAAACTGGTAGCGCTTGCTATAGACAAGCAACACGACGCATGGACCCACGATAAAGTGGATGCCGCCATCAACTATGAGCCGGTGGCCAGTCAATTATTGGCGTCAGGCGGACATAAGCTGTTCGACAGCCGGCAAATTCCAAACACCATTCTTGATGTTCTGGCGATCCGCGGCGAAATTCTCGATCATCCCCACGCCAGCGCCATTCGCCAACTGATTTCCGCCCATTTCCGCGCTATCGGCCATCTGAACCGCAACCCGCAGGATGCTGCCTATCGCATGGCGACGCATCTTGGCTTGTCCCCGGCCAACGTGTTGTCCGCGTTCAAAGGCCTGGTGTTGCCAGATGCTGTAAACAATTACCGCTTGATGACCGGACCGTCACCCGAACTACTCCGCACGGCGCGCAAGTTGTCGGAAATCATGGTCAAGAACGAATTGCTCAAACAGGACGATACAATGATCTCGCTGATACGAGCCGATTTTTTGCCCACTGATTTTCAGGCCAATTAGGCATGGCCAGGCTCTGTGCATAAACCCATGCGCAATAACCCATATATACGCTTGCTGATATTGCTGGCATGTCTGGCCGGCGTTGCCTTGCCCTTCATCCCGGCTTATGGCGCGGAGCCAGTGAGGATCGGCGTACTCGCATTTCGCCCCAAAGCGCAAGCCCAGGCGCAATGGCAGCCTTTGGCCGTCGCCTTGAAAAAGGCCGTGCCAAAGCACGATTTCGTGGTGGAGGCATTGACCTATCCCGAGATGAACATGGCGGTTGCCGCACGCCAACTGGATTTTGTGTTAACCAACTCCGGCCACTACATAGTTCTCATGCAGCGTAGTGGCTTATCTTCGCCGCTTGCCACTTTGGCCGTACATGAAAGCGGCCAACGCGCTACGGTCTTTGGCGGTGTCATTATCGCGCGAGCTGAGCAGGACGGCATTAGCACATTGGGCGACATCAAGGGCAAAACCGTCGCCATCGCCGACCCCGAATCCCTGGGCGGCTATCAGATGCAGGCCCTTGAGCTAAAACACGCGGGGGTGGATTTGCCAGGTGATGCCAAGCTGGTCACCACCGGCATGCCGCATGATTTAGTCATAGCGGCTGTGCTGGACGGCAGCGCCGATGTCGGTTTTGTACGCACCGGCGTGCTGGAAGGCTTGGTGCGCGAAGGCAGGCTGGACATGGCGCGACTCAAGATTATCAACCAGCAGAATCTGTCGGATTTCCCCGTGGCGGTGTCCACTGATCTCTATCCCGAATGGCCCTTTGCCGCCATGCCGCACCTCGACGAAAACCTCACCAGACATGTCGCCGCCGCACTTTTCAATATAGAGGAAGACACAGCCGCCACGCGCGCGATGGGCATACACGGGTTTACCGTGCCCGCCGACTACACCCCGGTGGTCGATCTGCTCCGAGAACTGCGCTTGCCGCCCTTCGAGGCGATGCCGACCTTTACCTTACGGGATGTCTGGAAGCGCTATTACTGGCAAATCAACGTTGCCCTGCTTGCCGGCGGATTGATATTGTTGCTGGGGTTTGGCTTGCTTATAGCAATCCGCAAGCTGAATACCGAGAAGCGCATGGTGCTGCTGCATCAGCAACGGCTGCAGGAAAACGAACTGCGCTACCGCACTGTAGCGGACTTCACTTTCGACTGGGAATTCTGGATCATGCCGGATGGTACGTTCAGCTATATGTCGCCTTCCTGCGAACAGATCAGCGGCTACACGCCGGAAGAATTCCATGCCGACCCCGCACTGATAACGCGGATCATTCATCCTGATGATCTGTCGCTCTATACCGGACATGTCCACCAGCTATCCGCCCAGGGTGTGCCAACACCGATTGATTTTCGTATTTTCACCAAAGACGGCAGAACCCGCTGGATATCCCATGTCTGTCGGTCTGTCCATGATGCTGCCGGACAGGCGCTCGGATACCGTGCCAGCAACCGCGATGTTACCGAGCGCAAACAGGCTGAAGCTGATTCCGTAAAAGCGGAAGAAAAATTTCGCATGCTCTTCAACTCGATCTCCGATGCTATTTTTATTGCCAGCATGGATGCCGGATTTATCCAGGTTAACCATTCAGCGTGCGAGCGTTTGGGCTACAGCCAGGAAGAGTTGCTGCGAATGGGGCCCGTCGACATCGACACACCGGAAAGCGCAGCGAAGCTACAGGAGCGTGTCGATGCCTTGTCAAAGCAGGGAAGACTCGTTTTTGAGTCAGGCCACGTGCGCAAGGATGGCACTGTTGTGCCTGTCGAATTGAACACAAGGATCATAAATTATGACGGTACTCCCGCCATATTGGCCGTGGCACGCGATATCACCGAGCGCAAGCGTGTCGAGATGGAACTCAGACGTTCCAATACGGAACTGGAACAGTTTAGCTACAGCATCTCGCACGATATGCGCCAGCCTTTGCGCATGATCTCCAGCTACCTGGAATTACTTGTGAAGACCCTAGCGGATAAACTCGACGACGAGAAGCGCGAATACTTCAACTTCGCCATTGACGGCGCCAAGCGTATGGACGCCATGATGGTTGGCCTGCTCGAATACTCACGTGTCGGTCGCAAGGGCGAACCGCCGGAGTGGGTGGAAAGCCGCGCCTTACTCGACGAGGCGTTGTTATTCGTGCAACCAGCCATTGCCGGGGCAAGGGCCGAAATCCGGATTGAAGGCGAGTGGCCACGAATCTTTGTCAGCCCGGATGAAATGCTGCGGCTGGTGCAGAACCTGATCGGCAACGCCATCAAGTTTCGCGTTGCCGAGCGTACGCCGGAAGTCACCGTAACCAGCGAAATCGTCGGCACGGAGTGGCGCATATGCGTTGCCGACAACGGTGCCGGCATCGTTCCAGGCCAAATTGGCCGGCTGTTTCAGGTCTTCCAGCGTTTGCAAAGTCGCGCTGCTTATGAAGGCACTGGCATCGGCTTGGCGCTTTGCCGCAAGATTGCCGAACATCACCACGGGCGCATCTGGGCCGAGTCGGCGGGCGAAGGACAAGGAAGCCGGTTTTGCGTTGCACTGCCGAAGGAAAGTACTGAAATCTGATGGCCGCTTGATGAGTGCCACACCCGACAGTAATGCGCGAACCAGTTGATCATGCCAACCGGATCTGGCAAACAGGTCGGGGCTTTAGAACTTGGCGTACTAATGACGGTTCTGCCAGATAACTCTTACTCCAACACTTACGGGAGATGAGCTTTTATAGATCCCTGGGAAATTGGGATTATCCGCTACGCTGATGGTCCTGTCTTTATTCTTAACATAACCCGTCGAGAAACCCAGCCTCCAGGTGTCAAAATCCATTTCGTAGCCGGCCATAATCATATCGTTGTCGTGGTCATACATCATGGGGCTTACCGCATTGTCTGCGATCATTGCTTTGCTGTGTGTAAAGCCCGTTCGGAATGTATGTTTAGGAATGAATTCATATTCCAGTGCGACGCCCAAGCGCAACCGGTTAGTTGCATTACTGACCAGAGGCATCGTGAGCATGGTGCTTTGATGAAACTCTAGTTGGCTCCGCTCAAATTCGGTATAGCGCGTCCAGACAACCTGGCTCAAAAGCCTCAGTTTTTCTGCGGGGCGGTAGGCCAGCCCCACAGTAATACTTTGCGGCGAAACAAATTTGATGGAATCCTCCTGTCCGACATTCCCTACATGAGCGTCACCACTGAGCCTTGCCACTCCGGGTGTCCGGTAAGCCAGCCCAAACGCCACCTTATCCGTTACGTCATATACTAGCCCCGCAGAAGCGCTGAGGCCAAAACCGTCGGCTCTCAGACTGATATCACCCAAGGGAGATGGTGAGCGCATTTTCTGTATCCCAAACTGTGGCGCTATTTGGACGCCAAAGCGCAAGTTGGGAGTCAATTGCCTTCCCGCATTAATGGCGAAATTTATGATTCCCACCTCGCCCAGGTAAGGTGATGTTTGCCCAATTCCAGGTGCTGCAGGCAAATTAAAAGCAGCGCCTAGCGATCCGTAAGCGCCAACACCAAGCGACCAGCCATTGATTTCTCCCAACCCGTACCAGAATCCCAGCGCATAGAAATCCTTGCTTCCATGATCGTCGTATCCAGTCACCGGATTCTTATAGCTCACTTTAAATTTTCCGGGGTAAATGCCGAACTCAATCTCATCCCTCGCCTTACTCACGACACCGGCCGGATTGATCAGTAAAGCACTTGTGCCATCATCAGGGGCGGCGACAACTATGCCGGCAAGATCGGCATCACGCCCCGCACCATGTGGTGCAACAATCATCGAGGATTCGACGACTGTTGATACCATCAAGAGAGAACTTCCCGCCAATAGACGCCATTGCTTAATATTGGTATTCAACTCGCATTACTCCTATTTATGTAAGTAAGGTTTCTGTATAGCTAATTTTCGCGAAACTTATTGATTAAACCGAGAATAGTTGCCACCCCCACTTTCCGCATTACCTTTGCTCGATGTACGTCGACTGTTCTTGGGCTAATGCCGAGAACTCTTGCAATCTCTTTGCTCGTCTGCCCGCGCAGCACCCATTGAAGAACCTCATTCTCTCGCTCAGAAATTCGGGAGAGAAGCACCTGCCTTGCCATGACCAGCAAGTGCTTTTCGTGAAGTTCTCTGGCCAACTTAATCGCCCGGCCAACACTATCAAGAAAAGTCTGAGGGTTAAATGGTTTTTGAAGGAAGTCAATGGCACCAAGATGCAGCGCATTGACTGCAGCAGGAATATCGCCGTGCGCACTGAGGAATAGTACCGGAATTCGGTATCCACTGTCATTCATGCGCTGTAAGAGTTCAAGGCCGTTGATCTCCGGCATCCTCAAATCTAGAACAGCGCAAGCAGGCCCCTTGAATGTTGCCAGCTCGCGCAAGAACGCTTCACCTGACTGAAATGAACGAGTATCGATTTTTAGAGAACCAAGCAACCAGGCAAGAGCAGTCGAGACATCTGGATCGTCATCCACTAAAAAAACCGTAACAGGCGTTTGACTGGTCAAGGCTATTTAAAGATAGGCAGGGAACCAGAGAATAAATCTCGGTTGATACGACAAACCATTAAATTGAAGAACCACTTCTTTAAGTAGTAACAGTCTGGCATCAGGAACTGTTATTGGACTGTCCGACGCTGTCTATTGAATGTTCTCTCCTCCTCGACAAACTGCTTGAGCACCTGTGCCAAGGAACCGTACGGAGAATCTTCTGCCATCGAGTGAAGTTTCTCACTGAACTTGGGGATCCATTCGGCAACATGCCTTTCCAGGAAATCACTCTCAGCCGCCACATAGACATGGATCTCGTCATCAGGGGTTCCAGCCTCCAGGAATGTCAGGTAATGGAGAAACTCAAGCTGGATGCCGATGTGATCGGGCCACTCCTTGCAGTCCTTGAGGTTGTACACCACTCCGAAATGTTCGTAGAATCGAATTAGGTCTTCCCATATTTGCTTGGTTTCATTCTTGGAGTAATCCTTCTCGTGCAGCGAAATGACTGGCCGCCCCGCGCAATTATCAAAAAGAGTCGAGTAGGTCACCTGCAGATCTTCGGCATCAGCAGCCGGAGTTAGGTGAACTCCACCAAGAGAACCCATAGCCGGAACCCCAAAGGGAAGTTGTGCCGCCGCATTGAGGAGCGCAAGTTCGGCGCCATACCTTACGAAATCCTTCTGATCTTCATCCTTGGGGTAGGTGAATATGCTGCTTAGTATTTTATAAACTTCAGACCTGGCGGCTGTCCCGCGCTTGTGCTGGGGTACAGCCAAATTTTGTTCACCGTTCATTTGATCACCTCACTTCAGAATTGCGATTTCAATACAGATGTATTGATGGGAACTTGGCTCGGCACGTATCGAGTTGCAGTCAGGACTGAATCAGGGGAGCATTGGTGAAGCCTCCGAACCGATCAGACCATTTCTTGCTGATGAGGAGATCCATCAATTCTGAACCGCGACCCGCTTTCATGTTTGCCCTCTCAGCCTTCAGAACTGCAAGAACGCGCTTGACCTCCGGCCCGAAGAGCCCTTCAAGAATTCCAATCGGGATTCTGGTCTCGTCCGTAATTTCCCCATCCTGTCCGAACCCACGTGCGCCCATGGGCGGGATGTAGTAAATATTTGGCGCTGTTCCGTATTCACCATGTAGCGGCAAGGCAACCTTCCATTTCTTAACCAACTTGTGTACATGACTGTCTTTGTCATCCAGATACCCGAAACAGCGAATTCGGCCGGGACACTGACGGTTACAGGCGTTCGCAATTCCATTGTCGATGCGCGGAAAACACAGAATGCATTTTTCGCTCGTGTGCGAAACGATATTGAAATAGATGGCTTTGTAGGGGCAAGCCTCGACGCAAAAGCGATATCCTTTGCAGCTTGTCTGATCTACCAGTACGATGCCGTCGTTCTCCCGCTTATGGATCGCCCCACGCGGGCAAGCGACTAAACATGCCGGATTTGAGCAATGGTTGCACATCCGCGCAAAGTAGAAAAAATATGGATTTGGCCATTTTCCACCGCCCTGATCTTCGTCCCAGTTGTACCCCCAGTCGGGATCTTTGCCAGTCACCTTGCTGGTCGGGTGGAATTTTACCGACTGTCCCTTCCCCTCGTAATACACTTCGTTATGATTGAACTGGAAATTGTCTCCGGCGTCGATCATTGAGGGGATTTTTCCTGGTTGCGCCTTGCCATCCTTGAAGCCGCCACCCTTCTTCTCATAGTCGCGCGGGTAGCCCTTTCCAGGATAAGTCGTCACATTCGCCCAGCGCATGTATTCCGTTCCCGGCCGTTTAGTCCAAATGTTCTTGCAAGCAACGACGCAGGTTTGGCATCCTAAACACTTGTTTAGATCGATCACCGTAGCGAGCTGCCGTTTCGCCCGCTTCAGCACTGCAGTGTTGTTTCCATTTCCGCCTGGCACGTAAGTCATTTCAACCTCCAATCACTGATCCGAGAGCCGCTAGGTTATTTTGATTGCTTGCCAGTTTTTGAATGCTGACGCGCACGCCACGGTCCGTTACCGGCGCCGGACTGCCATTCATGAAGTAGTACCGGAATTGCTCGTATCCGCCGGCCAGATGAAGCGCTTTGGGCATTCCAATCAGCATGATGTCGTAGGGCTTCCAGTCCTTGTATTGATAGGCATCCCAGAAATACACAATGCACTGTTTCGGTTGAACGCTGGGCGAGACACGAGCCATGATTTCGCAATCGGCGAAGTCATTGAACATTTTCACCATCTCCGAATCCTTGATGCCGAGCTCCGCGGCATCCTTGTCGTTCATATGCACGACCGGCTGACTGCGGTGCAAACGTGATATATGCGCGTTGGTAAGATGCATCGAATGGATGCTTACTCTTGGGTGACCGCCCGTGACCTTGAATGGATGATCGCCGCCCATCTGTGGCGTTTCCTTGTGGGTCGGTAGCGCTTCACCGGCTTCGATGTACCAGTCATGGTCGAAGTAAAACTGTGCGCGGCGCGTGTGCGTAGGGAACACTTTTTTGTCTTCGACATGCCAGCGCAGGGGAAAGATGGGTTTTGTGATATCGATGTTGTTGCCATGGGCGTAAGCCGAGACTCCCGCGCCCAAGCTCAGGAACCTGGTCGAACCATCTTTGCGGAAGTCCTCGTACGTATAGTCTTTGGCGAATACACCCACTGCCTTGTTGATTTCCACCATTTCCTTTAGGCAATCCTCATTGGTCATGAGTTGCCCGTCCATGGTGAATTTCTTGTACAACTCGTCATACCTGCGCTTCTTGCCATAGTGATCGGTAAACTCGGTGAGCCCCCTGGCTACGGCGCGTTCCCCAATTTTTTTCATGATGAGGGCAACGGAAGCCCATTCTTCCTTGCACTCTCCCGGTGGGGGCACCGCCCTATCCACCATGGTAAAGAATGGATTGCCGCTACAGGGCGTGGTCATTTCGTGTTTTTCGTAGTACCACGCGCAGGGCAAGACGATATCCGCATACATGGCCGAAGAAGACATCCTGACTTCCAGGGCGAAGATCATCTTGAGCTTGGGGAACAGCACTTCCGGAAACAACTTGGCGCCGCTGCGCTTCCTTCGCATCGGATTCTGGGAAAGAAGCATATACACCTGGGGTGTCTTGTCCGGTGCCGGGCGAATATGTTCGCTGGTCCACCAACCCTTTTCCACGGCCTCTTTATAGTAGCCGCCGAAGGATTTCTTGAGAGCTGGATCGGTCCAGGCCGGATTGTTCCAAAGCTTGTCGTAACCCGCGTGGTGGTAAAGCCAAAATGCCGGGGGCACTAAACCTACCACGCCGGTAACAACTTTCATGAATTCGATGTTTCCCATCTCGTCGGTGGCATCGGGATCGGCTTCCGCTAGACGTTTCTGGAAACTTTCCGCCATGTTGTGCAAGTCGAGCATGCCTCCCTGCACCGTTGGCTTCTCGAGGACACCAAGGAAGAGCATATTGTCATCGGAATAGGACCAGCAATAGAAGCCGGTACCCGGCTTGCCCCAATTCCCGCTTAGCGCCATTGCCAGGAGCAAGCTGCGTTCAAACAGGTCGCCGTGGTAGCTCTTGGCGGAGGTGAAGCCGATGTAACTGCTGGTGCGCTTGGTTGCGACCTTCCGTCCCAGTTCCCTGATGAGGGAAGCCGGCACGCCGCATTTGGCGCTGGCCTTCTCAGGCGTGTAGTCCTTTAAATGCTCCTTGATACGCTGAAAGACCGGCTGGACCTGCACCGTTTTGCCATCCTGGAATTTGGCGGCAAAAGTACCTTCCAAGGCCGGCAGAACCTCCAACTTCAAGCTGCCTCTCTTTGCCTTGACCAATGCCCCGGCCTTTTCGTCGAATAAGTAAAATTGCTTCGGATTTCCACCGTCGATGTCTGCTGCGCTCAGGAACTTGCCATTGTCCATTCTTACAAGCAGAGGGAGGTCGGTCTGTTCGCTGACAAATTGGCGATTGAACAGCTTTTCCTCAATCATGACCTGGCAGAGACCCAGCCAGAACGCGGCATCAGTGCCAACCCGCACCGGAGCATGAATATCGCAGGCAGGGGTCGTGGGACTGAAATCCGGAGCCACGACGACGACCTCCGCGCCTTTGTAGCGGGCTTCGGTCATGAAATGGTAACTGGATGGGTAGGTATATGACCAGTTGCTGCAGGTCATGAATATCAGTTCTGAATCCAGGAGGTTGTCGGCGGAATACCCCAGGTGCATTTTGCCGAAGGTATGGAACGCGCCCATGTAGGTGTCGCCGATGTCCACATTGATGTCGGGACATACGCCGTCCATCAGGTAGGTCATGCGAAAGCCGGCACCCCAGGCGATGGACCCCGCATGCACATGCGGTGCATCCAAAATGAAGCCATCCGATCCCTGGCTCAGAAAGCTGTCAATGATCGAATCGGCAATCTCCTCCGTAGCCTGATCCCATGTGGTTCGCTGCCACTTGCCTTCACCCCGCTTGCCGGCACGCTTTAGGGGATACTTGACGCGTTCGTCTCCATAGAGGTTGTTGTTGAATGCAGACCCTTTTTGGCATCCCAGGGGGTTGTAATCTACGTAGTCCGAGTTGCACGCGGGCATTTGCGCCGCCTGCTCCTCCCGCCAGACGATGCCGTTTCTGACATAAACATAGAATTTGCAAGAGCCTTGCGGCCAGCAGATGTTGAGATGGGAGCCCCAAGTAACCTTGTCCCATTTCCACTCCTTTCTATAAATGTCTTCCCACTTATAGTATTGCGGTTTAGTTCCCGCCAAGGCCTCGCTCACGAAACCTGGTACGAGACCGGATGCAAGCGATGACATGGATAAAGAGAGCACACCTGCCCCGCTGCTTTTCATAAAATTGCGCCGGTTCTGGTCGATCTCTGCCGCTGCCACTGCTTCCACCAAATTCGTTCCCATTTTGTTCATTTCAAGCTACCTCCTGTGCTTTGCACTGACCGTGCACTAACTTCGGCACGGACTGATGGACCATGGACTTAACGAAACCCCAATACAGCTAGATCACTTAGCGAACTGCTGTAGAGAGCCGAACTTGGCGGCCGGATAGACCCTCTACAGCTTGTTCTGGAACTGAAATTAGAGTGTCAGGCAACCGCTCTAGCTTTTTCGTGGACGATGCAATCCGTCGCACAGACAACAACGCATTGGGGTTCTTTATGGAAACCCACGCACTCCGTACATTTGCCTGCATCGATCTCATGAATATGCTCCCCCAGCGAAATAGCGTCGTTAGGGCACTCAAAGACACATTCTGTGCAGTTGATGCAATCTGAAGTAATGAAGTAGGCCATTCTCAAATCAGACCGAAAGAAAATGGATTTGCGCTATACACTTCTCGAGATGCTTGGCGATATCGGCACTGTTTTCACAGAAAAGACTGATAGCGTCACCGCCGTTGCGTAATGCTGTTGCGGCGGCCTTCCCGCAACGGTAACCGCTGTCTATGGCAGCGCTGATGCCCTCGCCGTTCAGATAGATGTAACCTGCAGCCTCTCCAGTCAGCATTACCCGACCGTCGCCATGATAGGGCGGCGCAAGTTCCATCTGGCATCCTTCATCACGCCACCAAGCGCCGAGCTTGACACCAAACTCGTCAGCAAGCAGCTTCTTGAAGACTTCCACAGACTCTCTGAGTTTGCGTCCTTTGAAGCCGCCGACGCAAAGCAACAAATAGCCGTCTTTTTGATGCACGCAGGAAAGCATTTCGCCGATTTCCGGCTCAAAGAACACAGTCCATCCGCCTTTCTTGAGCGTCCCCAGAGATTCCAGTTTGAAATAGCTCTGAAAAATACTCACGCTAGCCGCAGCTTGAGTTTTGTCCTTGCCGGCTGCTTTGAGAATGCGCCGAACAACTGAAGCACCGCCGTCGGCACCGATCAAATACTTGCAGCGATACTCGTTGGCACCAGAACCATCGACCTGCACTGTCACATAGTCGGATGTTGCATTGAACCCTTTGACTCGCGCTTCTTCCCGGCAGGGAGCGCCAGACTTATCCACCAGCCACTTATCGAAGAGATTGCGCCAGATGTTTTGGTAATGGGTCGGAAATGACTTGCCATCTTTGTCGATCTCCCATAAATAACGGGTATATCCGCTGCCCCTCCTCCATTCTCGAATATCTTCGGCTTCGACAATTTTGTCATTGGTGCAATAAACCGACGCAGGAGCATCAGCGCCAAAGTACTGCCGCAGCAGCTCCTGCGTTTGTCCAAACAGAACGCCAGAGCAGCATTTATAGCGCGGCAGTTTATCTTTTTCCAGAATCAGCACATCGACGCCTTCATTCTTCAAAGCCTTGGCGCATGCAGCGCCGGCAGGACCGCCACCGACGATGATGACATCATGTTCTTCCATTTTTTATCTCCTAATATTTCGAGCAATTAAGTTATAAGTCCAACACAAGCATCTTGCTTATTGCGCGCGAGCAGCAGGGAGTGAACTGGTCGTTTCTCGATTTTTCCTCAGCGGAGAGATACACGTCACGGTGATCGGGCTCTCCTTCCAATATCCGTGTCACGCAGGTACCACATACGCCTTGCTGGCACGAAACCGGTATTTGCACGCCGTGTTTCTGCAATACCTTCGTCACAGATTGGCCGGCTGGCACTTGAAATATTTCACCCGTGCTGGCGATCTCGATTCCAAAGGGGGTGTCGTGCCCACTATCGATAGCAGGCGCCGCAAAGTATTCAAAGTGCACATTTGCATCACGCCAGCCACACTTTTTGGCCGTTTGAGAGACGTGTGTAATGAAGCCGCCTGGCCCGCAGACATAGAGGTGGGTACTGTGGTCCGGAACATCCAGCAGTTCGTCGAGATCCAGCTTTTGCTGTGCGGCAGCATCGTCATAGTGATAATGAACGTGCTCAACAAAATCGGAAGCGGCGATACGTTCCCGAAATCCGGTACGCCCGACTGACCGGGTACAGTAATGTAGCTCAAAATCGGCACCCATATGCGTCAGGCGTTCAGCCATGCATAGGAGAGGCGTCACCCCGATCCCGCCGGCAAACAGCAAGGAGCGCCGCGCACGAACCAGAGGAAAATGGTTTTTCGGCTCGCTGATTTCGATCAGGTCACCTTCCTTGATGCTGTCGTGAATTGCCACCGAACCGCCACGTGAATTAGGATCGCGCAGCACACCAATCACATAACGATGCTGCTCTTCCGAGTGATTGCACAAGGAGTATTGCCTGATCAGTTCAGGCTTGATGTGTACATCGATATGAGAGCCCGCGGAGAATGATGGCAACGGCCTGCCGTCGGGGAAGCCAAGCTCCAGGCTGACGATATCCTCGACTTCCTTGTGTTTGCGCAATACTTTGACGAAGAATGTGTTCATATCTCAGTGCAAGGTGGCTATGTATTCGGACAACGCCTTGATCTCATCCTCTTTCAATCTGTAGGCGATGTCGCGCATCATGGAGTTCGGATCATTGGTCCGGTCCCCTGCGCGGAAATTTTTCAATTGGGTCGCTGTGTATTCGGCATACTGACCTGAAAGGCGCGGGAACTGAGCCGGCAGCCCTGCGCCGTCCGGTCCATGACATCCGGCACAGGTTGGGATTCCACGTGCAGCATCTCCCCCGCGATATAACCTCTGCGCAGCTTCAATAGCTTCAGTGTTCTTGATCGCGGAATCCGTTTTGCGCTTCTGCTGACTAAAATAGAGCGCGAGTTCCTTCATATCGGCATCGGTGAGATCCTTGACCATGCCGTTCATTGCAAGAAAGTAGATCGGATTGGTCCGTTCCGGCAGTTTCCCCTCCGGCGCTGCGACATAGACCAGATCCGACGGCGTCGGGTACATCGGGTTATTCGGGCCCATCGGCTTTCCGTCGGCGGCCTTAAAGTTGCGCAACTGTTTGTAGAGATAATCCGCATGTTGGCCAGACAACTTGGGAATGGTAGGTTTGAGGCTGTTCCCATCCTCTCCATGACAACCGCTGCATTGTTTCTTGATCAATTGCTTAAGTTTGGCTGTATTGTCTGTGGCTGCACTCTGGTTTCTTGCAGGACTGACTGGATCGGCCGCGGAAACCGTCGCCGCGTTCAGCATCAGCCCAATGCTCACAGCTACAAGTAAATGAAATCGTTTCATCTGGTTATTCCTTGTATCTCAGACGTCGAGTACTAGCTCGGTCCAGTCAATCGAGAAGGCTTTGATTCCCGCGCGTTCTTCATTGCTGCCCCGCCATATCGCAAAACCCACGGCAGTTTTCTTGCCTGCCGCCAGCGGTGCGGCCTCCTTGCCGCCACTAAGGACCCGCGCTATGACGAGGTGCCAGGTCGATCCTTGCATGATCGTCTGAACTGAGCGTTTGATTTCCGGCCCCGGAAGTGACAGACCGATGCCTGTTGCGATCATCGAGTTGACTTCTTTTTTGTCGGCACTCCAGCGCAGGTAATGAATCGGCGCATCCTTGCTGCCCATCAGAGCCAGTACGGGGTTGTTTCTTACCGGCAAGGCAATGGCAAAGGCGTCACTAAAAATTGATACGGGATCGACAGATTCAGTAGGCCTCGGGCCGCTTCCTTGCCAAGTGGCGCGTAAAGCCCACATTTCGCCGTCGTGTACGCTGGCCACCGCGAGTTTGGGTGTTTCTCCATACTTCTTGCCATCCCAGGAAGCACGGATGTAGTCAGTAGGCTGCATTTGCAGCGGTGTCGGCATTAATCCAATCTGCACCGTCGGCACCCGGCCCCAGGATGGAGAGTCAGGCGACAGGTAATTCTTGATCTGGTCCACACGATGACTTTTCACGCATGTCTCCTATTGACGATGAGCTTGCCCTGGCGGGAACATATCCGTCAGGGGCGCTTTTCCAGCTTTATAAAACCCGGTTTAAGAACGATGGCGAAGGCAAGCAATACAAACAGCGCTATCAGCACGTAGATGCCCACTTCTTTGCGTGGCCCCGCGGATGGCTCGCTCATGTACTTGAGATAGGCGACGAGATCGGCAACCAAGTTGTCGTATTCGGCGGGCGAAAGTTTCCCCGGCGTCACGAGCTTAAGCTTATGCGTCTTGCCAGAGGGATCCCCCTCCAGGACTTGCTCGCCCTGGAACTCCCACAAAACGTGGTGCATGGCGACATTCTGGAAGACCAGATTATTCCACCCGCTGGGACGCATCGGATCACGATAGAAGCTGCGCAGATAGGTGTATATCCAGTCTTCGCCTGGCCCCAGTGCAGAGGTACGCGCACGCACGGTCACACTGTGGTCGGGAGGCACGACACCGAACCAGCGTTGTGCATCTGCCCGGCGCATCACCACCTTCATGGGCTCACCGATCTTTTCGGTGGCATACATCAGTTCGTCTTTGATCTGCTGTTCGGTGAACCCGATATCGCGCAGGCGGTTGTAGCGCATGAATGAGGCTGAATGGCAGGTGAGACAATACTTGGTAAATACGCGGGCCCCATGCTGCAGGGCTGCCTGGTCATGCGATCTATCCGGGGCACGATCGAGCTGGATATCGATCCCGACTGCCATCGCCGAAAATGGCATGACGAGTAGCGCGATCAAGATCTGCCGAATAAAGAGCTTGTTCATCTCGCGCCCCTTCCTTCATTGCTCCTAGGCTTGTCCATGCGGCTGTAAATTGGCATCAGGAGAAAGAACGCGAAATAGATGAAAGTGCAGATCTGCGCCAGCAACAATCGCTGCGGATCGGTAGGAACGGTACCCAGGTAGCTCAAGGCCGCAAAGGCAACCACAAATAGCGCCAGAGCAAGCTTGAAAATCGGACCTTTTTGACGAATCGTCTTGCCACTGCTCTTATCAAGCCAGGGCAGGAGTGCAAATATCAGCATGGACGCGAACATCCCGAGCACGCCCCAAAGCTTCGCGTCAATACTAAACAGCGGGTAGGTAATCGAGCGCAAGATGGAGTAATAAGACGTGAAATACCACAGTGGGGCGATGTGCTGCGGAGTCTGCAGCGGATTGGCTTGGGTGAAGTTGTTGTACTCAAGAAAGTAACCGCCTGCCTCAGGCCTGAAGAAAATCACGGCGACACACACGATCAGGAATGCCAGGAAATAGCGGATGTCTTTGACGGTGTGCGGAACATGGTGGATCAGCAGCCACAGTAATGCTGCGGGAAAAGCAATGACGTGGAAAGAGAAGAAACGGTTCAATGTGGCATCGCTGACGACATAGTCGCCGCGCAACCAGATGGTGAAGTCCTGGCCAAGGAATGGGAGCTGAGAAAATGCGTTAATGATGACTTGGGCGGCCCAGAATGACAGTTGCCCCCATGGCATCAGATAGCCGACAAAGGTTTGTGCGGCAAGGCCGATAAAAATTGCCATCCCCAATAGCCACGTTAATTCCCGCGGCTTCTGGTAGACGCTGAAAAGTATGCTGCGGAACATGTGCAGGTATACCAATATCAGAAGCACTGACGCGCCCGTCGAATGCAAATAGCGGATCAGCCAACCCCAGGGCACATCGCGCATGATGTACTCGACGCTGGCGAATGCCAAAGGAATGCCCGATTCGTTGAGCGAAGTGTTCGGCTTGTAATGCATGGTCAGGAAGATTCCTGTTATGAGTTGACTGACCAGCACCACGATCGCAAGCGTACCGAAGAGATACCAGAACGTGACATTCTTCGGCGCGTAATAACCGGCGAGACGCGTGGCACTTTTCCAGGTCGCTGTCAGCGGTGTACGCTCATCGATCCACGCAACCAGGCCGCCCAACTTCGTATTAGCGATGGACATTTCTCACGCTCCCTTCGTTTCTTCGCCAATAATGATCTTGGCATCGCCAAAATACTTGTAGGGCGGTATCTCGAGGTTATCCGGCGCCAGTTTGTCTTTGAACACCCTGCCGGCAAGATCGTAGGTCGAGCCGTGGCATGGACAGTAAAATCCGCCGGCCCACTCTGCGTCGATGCCCGACTCGACGCCTTTCCTGAAATTGGCTGTTGGCGAGCAGCCGAGGTGGGTGCATACGCCGACCGCAACCATGATGCCCGGTTTGATCGAACGGGTTTCGTTCTTGCAGTAATTGGGTTGGAGCGATCTTTCGGAATTCGGATCGCTCACCTTGGCATTGGTCTTCTTCAGTGTCTCAAGCATTTCCGGGGAACGGTTGATGATCCAGACGGGCTTGCCACGCCATTCAACGGTCATCATCTGGCCGGGTTTGAGCCTGCTGATATCGACTTCAACCGGTGCGCCGGCAGCTTTGGCTTGCTCTGAGGGCTTCATGCTTGCCACAAACGGAATCAGTGTCGCTGTTGCCGCGGCGACTCCTGCGACACTACCTGCCGCTGCAGCTGCCGCCATCAGGCGACGGCGGCCGCAATCAAACTTCTCGTCACTTCCCACGCCTATATCCTCCTAAACAGATCAGATAATTCTGCGTAACCGCCGTATTCTTTTTTCGCCGCCTGCCACCTTTGGGCGGAAACGCTGGCATGCAGCCGGTCGGTTGTCAGCGCTTTCATGGAGCGCTATAAATCTAATTTGGCGGACTCTAGTTTCCATCGGCGAGGGAAACTTCTGCTAGCCCGGACTGGCAATAACTATCCCGAATATGCAAATATTGCCGCAGCCTTGGGTAAAGAGTTACCATCTGCGCATTGCTGGCTGTTTGGCTAAATCAAAAATAATGTGAGGAGACAACAGATGAGCATGATGTTGAGTGCAAGCGATATTGCGCAACACATGTCGCCGTATCGGCTTTTTTCACAGGCCAATGACGTCGATGAAATTTGCCATCGGGTCGGCGAAGTTTTTAGGCCGCACAACTTGAACGTGGTCGGAAGAGGGCAACGTCCAAGAGCAAGCATGGATCATCTTGCGTTCAGGGACGTAACCATCAATCGCTTGAGCTATAGCGCGGAAGTAGCGATCAACTCGGAGCCATTCAAGAACTTTATTCTGGTGATGACCCCTCTGCGCGGTTCGGCCAGCGTACGCTGCGGAAAGCATGAGGTTCAATCGACTTCCCGCCTAGCCTCGGTGGTCGGTCCGTCGACAGATCTTTCGATGCGTTGGGATGCCGATTGCGATCAATTCATTCTTCGCATCGGGATGACCGCAATCGAAAAGACCTGCGAGGCATATTTGGGTCGCCCATTGAAAGCCCCGATCGAGTTTTCCGTTGGCCTGGATCTCACCTGCGAAAGCAGCAAGCTATGGAAACAGGTGATCTCGCTGATGCTCTCCAATTCAGAACTTGCCTCATCCGCCGCAAGTTATCCGCTTATCGCCGCTCAAGTCGAACAGCTTCTCATTGGAGCGCTCCTGAACTGCCAACCACATCAATACCAGCAGTTCCTGAGCGATACCAGCATTTCAATCTCTCCCGGCTTTATCAAGAGAGCGGAAGATTTTATGACAGGGAGCGTCGAAGAACCTGTGACCATGCGAGATGTCGCAATACACGTTGGCGTCAGCCTGAGGAGTCTCTACGCCGGATTCGAGCGATATCGCAATATGAGTCCAAAGTCGTTTCTTCGCAATAAGCGACTTGAACTCGTTCGACAGGATTTGCTCGAAGCAAGCTTGTCAGGTAAACCTAAGACCGTCACAACCATCGCACTTGCCCGCGGCTTTTCGCATCTCGGCCATTTCACTCGGGGATACCAACAGAAGTATGGTGAATTACCCTCGGACACGTTGAAACGACGGCAAAAAACCTTCTGACGCCGCACGAGGCTCCACTCCTGAGCGACAAGAGAAACCGGTAATTCACTGCCGACTCTTGTACTTGTTTCAAGATAATCGATTGGTCAGTATGGCTACATCTCCTGTAGCCACAGAGAATAATATTGCCGAAAGACGCTCTGATTTTTGATTCGGCATATTGCGGTGCAATACGTGTTTTACTTTATCGACTAAGTAATCAAGCAGGATATACGCAGCCTCCGCAAACCTCCAGAATGCCGCTAGTCGACCGAAACCGGATGATTAACCAGGCGTCATACACAGATCAAGGAGACATCATGAGTCAAAGACTAAAAGACAAAGTAGCCGTGATTACTGGCGGAGCCAACGGCATCGGCAAGGCCATCGCACTCCGCTATGCAGAAGAAGGCGCCAATATTGCGATCGCCGATCTGAATCCTTTAGCTGAAACCGATGCGGCAATAAAAGCGTTGGGCAGGCGCGTATTGTCGGTCAAATGCGATGCATCCAACCCGAGCGACGTGGCGGCATTCAGTGAAAAAGTGAAAGCAGCCTTCGGTCGGTGCGACATCCTGGTCAACAACGCCGGCATTTACCCGATCAAAATGTTTGACGAGATGACTTTCGAAGATTGGAAAAAGATTTTTGCCATCAATGTTGATTCTGGCTTCTTGCTAGCCAAAGCTTTCGTGCCTGGGATGAAGCAGGCGGGTTGGGGACGCATCATCAATCTGACTTCGACGACATTCTGGTTGAAGATCGAGGGTTTTACCGGTTATATCAGCACCAAGGCAGCCAATATTGGGTTTACTCGTTCACTGGCATCTGAATTGGGCAAGCATGGTATTACGGTCAACGCCATCGCCCCAAGCCTTGTTCGCACAGCTACGACAGAAGCATCGCCTTTAGCAGAAATGTTCGAAGTGTTGCCAACCATGCTGCAGTCGATTCCGCGTCTTCAGGTTCCCCAGGATTTGATTGGTACTGCGGCTTTTCTAGCCTCTGATGATGCTGCCTTTATAACCGGTCAGACGATCGCTGTCGACGGAGGTATGGTCAGGCATTGAGGAAAGCTTCGGTAGTTCGGGACGACGATGCACGCACTTCGCTTCTCGCCGCAGCTTTTGCAATTCTGCCCGCAAAGCCGTTTTGTGATGCCGAAACCGCTGAACAAGCTGGTGCTCGACCCTTGACCGGCGCTAACCAGCGCCAAGCCGCTGCAATACTTCGGCACCGGTCATCACGTCGCCGAACTGCTGAATGAAGGTCTCCAGCGTGGCCAGATGCTCTTCGTCGGAGAGCGCGGCCATGCAGTCCTCGACCATCACCACCTTGAAGTCGAGCATCATCGCGTCACGCGCGGTCGACTCGCAGCAGACATTGGTCTTGGTTCCGGCAATCAGAACGGTGTCGACCCCGAGATTGCGCAGCACGCGCTCCAACGACGAAGACCCGGAAATCATGGCGCTATAGCGTATCTTGACCAGCGTCAGGTCGTTCGGCGCGGTCTCAAGCTCGGACCAAACCTGTTGCCGCCCCGGCAGCAGGCTTTCGATGGTTCTACTGCGTACTTCGCTGGCGACGACATTGTCGAAAAATATTTCCCAGTCGCTCTTCTCGCCAAGATGCGAATTGGCATGCAGGATCCAGATGATGGGTACGCCGCGCTGCCGCAATTGCCGAGTCAGGGCATTGATCTGCGGCACGATGGCGCGCGAGCCCGCAACTTCGGCAGGAGCGCCCGGGGCGCAGAAGGTGCTCTGCATGTCGATCACCACCAGGGCGGTGCGTGCCGGGTCGAGCCGATCGAACCAGTGATAGCGCCCGCGCCGGGCCATGACGCGATCGATGATGTGCTGTCGAACTGAAACTTTGTGCATGTGCCGCTCCTTAAATTGTCTGCTACGCCTTGACCACGTCATCCAAAAAAGGATCTTCGGGCAGGGCGGTCTCCGTATCCAGCAGGCTGCCGCAACCGGGGCAGGCAAAGTAGCGCAACACCACCTTGTCATCAACCGCAGACGCCGCACCGGGCATATCCCTGATGGGTGTGCTGGTCAACGCGGCATGCCGCTTCCAGGATTGACCCGCCTCGACCAGCGCACGGCCGCAGTCGGCACAGACGATTTTCCCTTTTTCGATGGCAAGGGTTGCGGAAATGACCTGGCGGCTCATGCTGTTCTCCCTCCTGCCATGCGCACACGCCGCAGGTCCGAGCGCCGCTGCTGCGTGGCACTTGCATCGACTGTGCCATGACTCATGACCACACCATATACCTCATCTGCCGCGCGTGACGAAACGACGCCATCGATCACATCCTGCATGACTTTCTCAGGTGCGCGGCGCAACGGATCGCCGATCCCGCCGCCGCCATTCCAGCGCACATACAGCGCATCCTTCTGCATCAGTGGGAAAACGCCCCAACTGATCGGCTGCTTGTCGCCGGGAATCGTCGCCAGGCTGTTCGCGAAACTTCGTTCGGCATCTTTCGGCGCATGCACCCAGACATAATCGTTGATGGCCCCGGGATAGCCACCCGAAAGCCCTTCGCTCTGCGGAAATTTAGAGCCCTTGCCCGACAGGACGTAATGGATGCCGCCATCCGGCGCGTCGTGCGGCACAATCGCCATCTCGCCGCCAGTGCCGCCGCGAAATGTTCCTGCGCCCCCGGAATCCTGCAGCCTGCGCCGGAACAGATAACGGATCGGGAAG
Source organism: Betaproteobacteria bacterium (assembly GCA_016234745.1). Taxonomy (GTDB): domain Bacteria; phylum Pseudomonadota; class Gammaproteobacteria; order Burkholderiales; family Rhodocyclaceae; genus JACRAR01. Next base: position 95,923 of record JACRAR010000066.1, read on the forward strand.
GCGGCTTCGATCGTCTCGACATTGGCCATGCGCGAGATCGGGTTCGGAATCTCGCCGCCGATATCCACGCCGTCGGCGAATGTCCTGGCACCGCCTGCGCCGGCAAAAGTTTCCGTGAGGATGCCAATCGACTGGCCGCCGCGCTGGTTGGTGCCGAACATGAAAATCGCAAAATGGTTGGCATGCCAGACTGCGGTCGCCTCATCGGCATACTGATCGCTTGCCGCGAGCATCTTGCCGATGGCCGAACAGGCCGCGTTATTCACCGACTGGATGGCGCCCACCGTGGCGACCGACACCGGCGCCGGCCGCGTGCAATTCACGATGCTGCCTTCCGGCGCAATCATGGTGATCGGCCGGATCACGCCTTCGTTCCAGGTAATGTCGTAGCACAGCAGCGGGAACAGCGGCGCGAAGAGTCCGCCCAGGGACGCCCAGCGCGTGCAATTCACAGCATATTTCGACTGCGGCGAGGAGCCGCTGAAATCGAAGACCAGGGTATCGTCCTGCTTGGTCATGGTGAGGATGACGCGGTAGGTTTCCCCCTTGACCTCGAGATACTGGCGCGACTGCCATTGCCCATCGGGCAGGTCGCGCAGGCGCTGGCGCAGGCGCGTCTCGGATTGTTCAATCAGGGTCAGGCAGGCCTGGTCCACCGTCGCCTCGCCATACTTGACGACCAAGGCCAGCAGGCGATCCTTGGCGACATTGTTGCAGGCAATCATCGAGCGCAGGTCCAGCGCGACCATCTCCGGCCCGCGCACCATGTTGAGCAGCGTGTCCCAGACATCCTGGCGCAATTGCCCCCTGTCGATGAGCTTGATGCCGGGCGAACTGAAGCCCTCGGTGAAGATGTCCTGCGCATCCGGCGCGAAGCCGCCGGGATTCATCGCACCGATGTCATAGACGTGCACGAAACAGGCACTCCACGCGATCAACTTGCCCTGATGGTGGATCGGCGAAACGAGATAAATGTCCGAGGTATGCAGCGCTGCTGTAAATGGGTCATTGAGCAGGAACAGGTCGCCTTCGTTGATCTGTCCGGCAAAGCGGCGAATGATCGATTTGCAGGCCTCGGCGGCGCTGGTCAGGTGATGCAGAAAGCCGACGCCGCCCATCAGCAGCGAGCCGTCCGCCCGGTATAGCGACACCATCAGGTCGTGCCCCTCGTTGGTGATGGCGGTGCCGGAGACATGCTTGAGCGTGATGACAGCCTCCTCGACGACACGAAACAACCGATGGCGAATGATGGAAAATGTGATGGGATCCATAAAAGTTCCTAGCGAAGATCGATGACGATATTGCGATAAGGATCGCAACTGCCGCGCTGGCCGGTTTGCAGCACGATGGTGGTGATGGGCGTATGAATCACCGCCGGACCTTCGACCACATTGCCCGGCACCAGCTTTTCGAAATCGTAAATGTCCGCCTCGTTCATGCCGCCCTTGGCCTCGACGAAGATCGGCCGACGTGCAACCCTTGCCGCAGAAGCATCGGCACTTCCGAGCGGCAGCGGTTCCAGTTCAGGCTTTTCCATCAGGCCGCGCGCGGTGAGGCGGAATTGGGTCATCTCCATCCCGGCTTCGCGATAGGCGGAACCCTTGCCGTATTTTCTTTCATAGATGGACTCGAAGTCGTCGGCCAGCTGGCGCAACCCGCTCTCGTCCAGCGGCGTTGCAGCACGCACCGGCGTGGTGACTTCATGCACCTGGCGCGAATAGCGAAAATCGACGGCCCAATCGAGCCGCACCCGGTCGCCGGCAAAACCTTCACGTTGCAGTTCCTTCAAAGCCTTCTGCACCATCGGCGCGAAAATCCGGTTGACCACCGCCGCCGGCGATGGCACCGGCAGCACCGTGGTGGTCGAGTATTCGTGCACGATGTCCGCCGAGACCAGGCCGAAGGCGCAGTTGACCGAGGCCGTGTAAGGCACGACGATGCGCCTGACGTTAAGTTCCGCGCCGAACATGCCGCAGACCATGCCGCAGCTGCCGCCGAAGGCGTGCAGCACGAAATCGCGCGGATCGAGGCCGCGCTCCACCGTGATCTCGTGGATCAGGTCGGTGATCTGCGCGGCCGCAACGCGGTAGATGCCGAAAGCCGCTTCCTCAACAGAAAGTCCCAGAGGCTTGGCGATCTTCTCGGCGAAGACGCGGTATGCGCACTCCTTGTCCAGTTTCATCGTTCCGCCGAGGAAAATTTCCGGATCCATATAGCCGATCAGCATGAACACGTCAGTCAGGGTCGGCTCCTCGCCGCCCAGGCCATAGCACACCGGGCCGGGCCGCGAGCCCGCCGAACGCGGCCCGACGTGCGGCACATTGCTGCCCGGTTCAAGCCAGACGATCGAACCACCGGCTGCGCCGATCGAGACCACCTCGATTTTCGGCTGGGCATAGTGAAACCGGTCCACCATCGGTTCGCGTGCATACTCGATCTCGCCGTTCTGGATCACGCTGACCTTGAAGGTCGTGCCGCCCATGTCGGTGGCGATCACATCGGGCTGCTTGAGCAATTCGCCGAGGGCGCGGCTGCCGATCACGCCCGCCGCCGGCCCGCATTCAAGCATGCCGATGGCGCGTTCCGCGGCTTCCTGCGCCGGCAGCAGGCCGCCATAGCCCTGCATGATCATCACCGCGCCGCCATAGCCGGATTGACGCAGGAGTTGTTCGAGGTTCTGAATATAGGCCTTGCTGATACAACCAGCATAGGCATTGATGACCGTGGTCGAAGTGCGCTCGTATTCGCCGGGCGTCGGCGCAATGTCGCTCGACAGCGTGCAGTAGATATCGGGTGCGATGCGCGCCAGAATATCCCGCACCTTGTGCTCATTGGTCGGATTGAGAAACGACCACAGGAAGGAAACCGCAACCGCTTCCACGCCCTGCCCGGAAATCAACCGCTTCAGACAACGCTCGGTCTCCGCAAGGTCCAGTTCGCGCAAGATGGCGCCCTTGTAGTCGGTGCGTTCTGCCACGCCGACGATGCAATCCGCATCGACCAGGGGGCTGGCACGTTCCGTCTTGACCGGATGCTTCATGCGGTCTTCGGTGAGTCCGCCCCAGCGGCCGTAAGCGCCGCGCGTAACCAGCAGGGTATCTTCAAAACCGGCCGTGGTGACCAGGCCGACCTTGGCGCCTTCGCGGGTAAAAATGGCGTTGTCGACCACGGTGGAGCCATGCACGAACAATTCGGTTTGCGCCAGCAGGCTTTCCAGGGTGAGCCCCATCGGGCCGGCGGCGGAGCGGATCGAATCGAGTACGCCCGCAGCGAAATTCGGCGGCGTCGATAGCGCCTTGCCCAGATGCACCGGTTCCCCGGCGGAGAACACGATGGTGTCGGTGCAGGTGCCGCCGACATCGGTGGCCACAAGGAATTTTTGCTTGGTCGAACTCATTCGCTTCGTCTCCGTTCAAGCCTTGGCAAAGAAAAAAGGGCGCCCGATCGGGCGCCCAGATCATGCTGTAGCCACCCGCACTGCAGGTGGCTTCATGGCGGATTAACGCCCAGCCGCCTCAAGCGTGGTCAGAGAAACGTCACTGGCCTTGAGTCCGGCAGGATTGGTTTTCCATTTTCCAGTTTCGACCAGGAACACCGTCCCATGGTTGCGCGGGAAGTCGATGATGGCACCGCCGGCGCTGCGGACATCCATGAAACCGTCGTCAGCCTTGGCCTGGAAGGAATGGAACTCCATGAACTTCCAGAATTCACCCTTGCGGTTGTACGCCTCGCCGTAATAGATGCGCGGATACTTGACATCGACATAGACCACCTTCTTGCTGTACGGATGCTCGTTGGGCGGGATGGCCTCGATGACATAGACTTCGCGCGGCTCGAAGCGGTCGTTGTTCATGTTCCAGTAGGGTGGGGCGTTTTCCAGGACTGGGTTGCGCTCTTCAAATGTCTTGCCGTTGGGATTCCACAACGGGTGCTTGCTGTTGGCCACCGCCAGCACCCAGCGTTTGCCCAGCATCTTGTAGCTCTGATACCAGGAGGGACGGGCGTTGAAGATTTCCAGGTCGTCCTGCAACTGGTCGGAACTGCCCACCGGATCCATCCAGGCACCGCCAGAGAGGCGGCGGACGCGGCGCACGGCGGGAATGTAAACCCAGGCATCGTTCACTTGAGCCGAGTCATACATGATGGTGAAAGTTCCGAGCCCCTTCATGTCGGTCGGTGCGGTAAAGAACAGGATTTGCCGTCCCATTTCCTTGCCGTCGCCTTCAGTCGTTTTGTTGCCGGTGAGGCGTCCCTTGGTGGCGTAGCGGGTAAATTCGGCAAGGGGTTCGGCATGAATGCCTTTCTTGCCGTCAACGGCCAACTGCGTCCAAGACGGCGCCATCGCCACGTCGCCCTTGAGCTGGCCGAGGTGCCAGTTCCAGATCACCTTTTCCGCCGCTTGCGGATCTTTCATGTCGATGTTCGGGAAAGGTTGTCCGGCTTCCCAGCCTTCAACCTGACGTGTTGATGGATTAATCTTCGCGCCGCGGGTGACATTGGCCTGGGATTCCTTAAGCCACTTGGCATCGAGGACGATTTCCTTGGAATGGTAAACCGGCAGTTTCCAGCCATTGTTGCGGATGCGCCATTCCATCTTCTCGGTCAGCATGCTGCCGATGGTCTTGCCTTCGAAAGTGTCGTTCTTGATCTTGTCGATGTTGGCAGCCGAGATGACCGTGCCTTCAGGCACTTCGGCCGCAAAGGCGGTTGACAGGGCCAAGCCCAGCATCACGCCGAGCAGCGCCGTCAGAGTATTGCGTTTTGCAGTCATTGTTTGTCGCTCCTTGGTTAGAATTGATACGTCGCCTTGAGGTAAAGCTGGTTGTTGTGCGAAAAGTAGCCAAACAAGGCGGTGTCACGCTCCGTAGCCGCATTCGTCTTGTTGCGTGCGCCATCGTTGTAGAAGTAGTCGTACTCGACCTTGAAGCGCCAGTCTTTGCCATACTGGAAGCTCACGCTCGGCACAACGAAACCACCGCCGTAAGACACGTCATGGCCGGCCACCAGTTCGGGCACGATGGTGCCATTCGCATAGCTCAGTCCGAATATCATCGTGAGCAGCGCCGAATGCTCCTTGCTCGGCTGGCCGAAACCAACCAGTTGCACCAGGTTCTCCGACTTATGGAAGTCCTTGATCCAGGTGTCAAACAACTGTACCGAGAAGAACGCCGGCTTTTCGGCACCTAGCAGATCCTTGACGAAAGCCAGGTTCTTGTCCATGCGCACCATCGACTTGACCAGGTTCTTCTGTTTGATGCCGTCAAAGCCGGGTCCGAGGATGATCGACAGCCCTGATCCATAACCGTAGTTGTACGAGTAATCCTTGATGTAGGAAATTTCGGTGCTGAACACGGCGTCTGCAGCAGCCGAATAGCCACTGGCGGTGAAACCGTAAAGTTCGATCTTCGGATAAATGATCTCACCCGCAAAACCGATCGGCGTGGTTCCCGCAAACGGCGTGCTGTTGGTGCCGACAAAGGCGGGAACGCCAATCGCATTCAGGAAATTGCGGTTGCCGGCCGGGTTGATGACCGGGTTGGAATTGAAGGTCGACATGTAAGACAAGGAGTAGTTGATTTCCTTGAACGAGCCGCTCCAGCGGATGCCCCAGGTGTCGTCCTGCGCATCGGCGCCTTCTTGCCGGTAGTTGTAGGGCGTGATCGTGCGGAAATCTACGCCTTTGTTGGGCTGGTTGGCCCAGCGGCCGCCGAAGACGTCATAGGTGTTGCCGACGGCATCGTCGCGGTTCCATTTGCCCGGCCGATACAGCAGCTGCATCTTGCCATCCACCTCGGGAACCTTCACGGTCAGGTTGGCCATCACGAGCGGCTTGCGCAGCTCTTCATTGGCGGGCTCGAGGAAGCTGCGCCAAGTGAAATCGTAGCCATGCACCATGTCCATGGACTGGAAGAAGTCGGTTTCGCCCCAAGCCACCTGTTGCTTGCCGAAACGCAGCATCACGCGGTCATACTTGAAATCGAGGAAAGCTTCGCGGATGCTGGATCTGCCGTAGGTGTCCTTCAGCTTGATGCCATCCGCCGCATTGGCGCCAACCTTCTGCAAATTCTTGAGGTAGTCCAGGTTGGCTTCCTTCACCCCGCGCAGTTTGGTGACGAAAGTGACGTTCTCGTTCACATTCGCATCCATGTTGAGATGCACTGTACTGCGCGCCATGGACAATTTGTTCTTGTCATCCTGGGGTGTCTCTGGCGGGTTCTGCATATTGACAGAAACGGCTTCCGAGACATCGCCGGAGAACTTGAAGTCGACGGCCTGGGCGTTCGAGACACAGGCAATTGCGGCCAGCAATACCGTGATGCTCGCCGCCGTCCCGGTCGGGAAAACTCGCTTGCTTCTTTTCATAATGCCTCCTTTTCCTACATGTTGTGATGGGTCATGTTGCACAACCCTCCTGCCCTACAAAAAATACCCGTAAGTATTGTCGAGTATACCTATCCTGGCTTCAGGCACCTGATTTCATTGCGGTCTGTTGCGTCTGTGCAACAACCCCCGGTTCCTTGCCGTAGATGAATTCCGGCTTGAAGATATAAATGATCGACGGCATCAGCAAGAGTGCCGAAAGCGTCGAGACGCCCAGCCAGATGCTCATGAGCATCGCCATCTCGGCCTGGAAGCGCAATGAGGACACCGACCAGAGCATGACGCTGATGATCAGCACCAGCGCCGTCACCAGCACGCCCGAACCGGTGCTGTGCAAGGCGATGGTGATAGCGGTCGCGGCATCCTTGCCGAGCGCCAGCTCTTCCTTGATGCGGTCGGCAATATAGAACGAATAATCGACCCCCAACCCAATCCCGAGCGCGGCCACCGGCACCGTATTGATGTTCATGCCAATGCCCATCCAGGCCATCACGCTGAAGGTGATGGTATTGGAAATGATCACCGGCACCATGAAGACCATGCCCGCGACCGAGGAGCGATAGGTCATGGTGCACAGGATCACCAGCACAACCAGGGCCAGGGCGATGGCTTCGATCTGCCCGGAGAGGATGATCTCATTGACCGCCGCCATCACACCGATCACGCCGCCGGCAAGCTGATAGGTTCCTTCCGTGAGCGGGTGCTTGGCGATAAATTCCTTGATGCGCGCAACCGCGGTGCGGATGGTTTCGCCTTGGCGGTCACGGAAAAACAAGGTCACCGCACCATTCTCGTACTGGTTGTCGACGAAGCGGTCGAGGTCGCCCGGTTCCGACACCGACTCGAACAGGAACATCAGCGATCCATTCACGGTCTGGTTGGCGCCGAGTTCCTGGTAGCGCGGATTGCCTTCGTGCATGATGCGGTTGACCGCAGGCACCACATCGGCAACCGAGAGCGTCGCGCCGATCTCCGGTTGCGAACTCATGAAGCGCTGGAACAGGTTCATGTTGTCCATCACTTCGACTTTTTTCAGCAGGCCGCGGCTGCCTTCCTCTCCGACCACGATGAACATGCGGTCGACACCCTGGAATTTGTTGTTGATGGCGCCTGAATCCAGGTTGTAGGTGGAGTCGGGCCACAGAATCGGCGAGCCCGGATTGGCATCGCCGATCTTGAGCTTGAAGGCGTAGATGCCGGAACTCACGAAAATGAGGATGGCAACGGCAATGACGCCATAGCGCGCCCGGCTGGTGACGATGCGTGCGCAAAAGCCCAAGAATAAGTGCAGCAGCGGGGCGAGATTCAAGCCATGCGCAAATCCCTTCGGATGCCGGCCCCAGGACAGCAGCACCGGCGTCAGCACCACGGCGCTGACGGAAAGCGTGAACACCCAGACCACGGAGAGCACCGTGAGTTTCTGCAGCAAGGGGATCGGACTCAGTGCCACCACCGCCATGCAACCCGCATCGGCAATCACTCCCAGCATGCCCGGCCGGAACATGTCCGAGAGCGCCATTTTCGCTGCAGTTTCGCTGCTTTCGCGCCCCGACTCGATCGCCTCCACTTCCTCGTCGAAACGATTGACGATCTGCACCGAGTGCGACACCGCCCGGGCGCTGATGAGCACCGCCACCACAATCACCAGCGGTTCGAAATGAATGCCGAACAGTTTGGTCACGCCCAGCGCCCAGATTGCGCTGACCAGGCCGGCGATCAGCGGCAGGATGGTATTACGCCAGGTGCGGTTGAACAGAAACAGCAGCCCCACCACCAGCAGCACCGTCGCCAGCACCAGATGCATGGTTTCCGGCAGATAGTAGTTCACCCAGCCGTACAGTATCGGATCGCCGACCACGCGCACCCTGACCTTGTCGTCGCGCACCTGATCGACGAGCTGGTTGATTTCATTGAATACCGTGCCGTAATCGACGAGGCGGTCGATGAAGTCGACGGTGATCACGGCCGCCTTGAGATCGGTGGAGACATAGCTGCCGTAGACCAGGGGGTTTCTCAGCACGGCATCGCGCAAGGCCGAAATCTCCTGCTCGGTCTTCGGCAGGTCCGGCCACATCAGCGGCTTGGTCTCGATGCCCTCGGTGGAGGACTTGATCTCCTTGAGTTTCTTCGATGCCAGGGAAATGATCTGGAAGGGATTCACCGCGGAAACCTTGCGCAACTCCAGGGTCAATGTGCGCACTTTTTCCAGCACAGCCGGCTGGAAAATATCGCCCTGCTCCACTTCCACCATGATGGTGACGATGTTCGAGCCGCCGAAAGTATCCTTGAAACGCTCGTGCGTCTTGACGTATGGATGCGATGACGGCAGCATGTCGGCGAAGACCGTCTTGACCTCGATATTCACCGCGAAAAAAGTCAGCAGCAGCGTGGAGGCCGCGAGCAAGCTGACGACCCAGACCCTTTGCCGGATGCAAAATAGGGCAAACCTGTTGACCCAACCCGTTTCTATCATTGCGCTATCCCTTTATTTGCTGGTAAATGCCCGCCAGGCATTTTTTTGGCCGTTCCATTCGCCGACTCTTCCCCCGGCAAGATAGGTATGTCCATTGGCCACGATGACCCGCGTGTGCCAAGCCATGTCACGCGCATCGATGCGACCGGCATCCCAACTGTCGGCATCCTTGTTGCCGCGTACCCAGACGCCCTGGTTGCCGATGGCAAACCAGATTTGCTGCGCTTCGTCCCAGGTCACGTCGAACAGGTGTTCCCCGGCTTCTTCAAGCACATGTTGTTTGGCCAGCGCTGTTTCCGGCTTGTCGGTCGCCAAGCCGCCAGTGGGTCTTTTGGCGCGCGGCAGCAGGGTCCAGGTCTTGCCGCCGTCATGCGTCGCCAGCAGGGAGCCTTCGAGTCCCACCGCAACGCCGTTGGCGGCATCGCGGAAGGCAACCGCCATCAGGCTGATCTTGACCTGGCTTGCCACAGGCTGCCAGGTCTTGCCGCCGTCCACAGTTCTCATCATGCGGCCGGCCTCGCCCATCAGCCAGCCGTTATCCGCGTCAAGGAACAGCACGTCGTTCCAGGCCGCATCTTCCTCATCGCGCCGCCGCTGCCAGGTCTTTCCGTAATCGGTGGTTTCCAGCAGGGCGCCCATTTCACCGACTGCCCAGGCGCGGCCGTCGGCCATCGCCTTGACCCGCAGCAATTTGTTGGAAACCTTGGAAAGCGGAACCGTCACCTCGGTCCAGGTGTTCCCGCCATCCTCGGTGATGATCACGACGCCCTTGTTGCCAACGGCTACGGCACGCTTGTCGTCCCAACTGGCGACATCCTGCAGGTGCTCCAGCGTCGGCGTCTTCTGCAACACCCAGGTCGTGCCGTCATCGTTGCTGCGTACCACCTTGCCCTTGTTGCCGACAATCCACAGCACACCCTTGGCCGGCGAGGCTATGCCATAGAAGGAATCGGTGCGCTCGATCGAAGGCGGCTGGACGGTGGTACCCACCGGCTGGGGCTTGATGAACAGCCCGACCCAGAGCAGCCCGGCGATGATCAGCCAGGGAATGGCGGACAAGCCCAGCTTGATCAGCTTGCCACTGGAATTACCTGTTCCGGCCTGAGCTGGAGAGTTCGGCCGGTTTGAATTGCTTGTCATAAAGTTGTTTTCCTCATTCTGCTTCAGCGAGCGCTGCCACTACCCTGCGATTGATCCGGGCCTGCTTTTGACGTGTCACGCAAACGGTTCTTGTCGATCTTGCCCACCCCGGTCTTGGGCAACTCGGTGACCAGGTCGATTGATGCCGGCCACTTGTACTTGGCCAGATTGGCTTGGCAATGCGCCGCCAATTGTGCCACAGACACGCTGTCCGCTTGATGCGGGACCACATAGGCCTTCACCACTTCGCCGCGGTAAGCGTCGGGAACCGCCACCACGGCCGCCTCGCGCACAGCCGGGTGCTGGAACAAGACTTCCTCGATCTCGCGCGGGAACACGTTGAAGCCCGAAACTTTGGCCATTTCCTTTTTGCGATCGCGAATATAGAGATAGCCATCCGCGTCGAATTCTCCGATATCGCCGGTATATAACCAGCCATTGCGCAAGGTCTCCGCGGTTTCCTTGGGCAGGTTGCGATAGCCCGACATGACCTGCGGTCCTTGCACGCGAATCTCGCCTTTCTCGCCGACGGGCAGCACGCGGGTGCCTTCCTCCAGGTCGACAATTTCGAGCTTGGTTTTTGGCAAAGGCAAGCCGACCGAACCAACTTTGCGTTCGCCCTGCAACGGATTGAAGCTCAGCACCGGGCCCGACTCCGATTGGCCATAGCCTTCCAATACCGGTGCTCCGGTTGCCGTCTGCCAGCGCTTGAGCAGCTCTTCTGGCAGTGCGGCGGCTCCGGAATAGGAAAGATGCAGGCTGGAAAAATCGGCCTGGGGGAAACCCGGGTGCGCCAGCAAACCGATGAACAGCGTCGGGCTGCCGGCAAACACCGTGATGTGTTCGCGCGGCACGATCTCGAACACCGCCTCCGGCGTGTAGCGCGGCAAAATCACCAGGGTGCCGCGCGCATAGGCCATGTTGTGCAGGCACATGGCAACGGCGTAGATATGGAACAGCGGCATGATGCACAGCAGTCGTTCCATGTCCTTGCGCGCCGGCAGCAGTGCCTCGCGCTGGCTGATGTTGGCGGCCACGGTGCCATGCGTAAGGTTGACACCCTTGGCGCGGCCGGTGGTGCCGCCGGTATATTGCAAGGTTGCGAGGTCCCCTGGTTGCGGCAGGGGTTGCGGCAGCGCCCGGTCCGCTGCGGTGCGCCATTCGGTCAGGCGCCGGCTATCGGCAGCGATGCGAATGCGATGGGGAATGCGCAGGTCATCGGCCAGCATCTCGACCAGGTCGCGCTTGTCGTCGGAGTAGATCACCACCTGCACGGCTGCGTCCTGCAGGATATGGCGCAATTCCCGTTCGGTATAGGCCGGATTGATGGGAACAGCCTGCGCCCGCGCGGCATGGATGGCGAACATCGCCACGCAGATGTCGATGGAATTGCCCAGCACGATGCCGACGCGCCCGCCGCCGGCGCCGAGTCCGATCAGTTCGTGAGCGAACCCGGCCACGCAGCGCAGGTACTCACCATAGTTCAGGCGCTCGCCTTCGCACACCAAGGCCTCGCGCTGCGGTGCGATCTGCGCCGCTTCTGCAAGCATGTGTACCACCGTCGGGTATACGTGGGGAAATTCAGTCATATCTGCCGTTCTCCAAATGTTCGTGCGGGCAGTCTGCGCAACCGGCGCTCATCGATGCAAACCGGGCATCTCTTGATGCAGCCCGTAAGCCTACTACTCACGCGGACAAAGCTCTATCTATTTGGTGCAATCGCTATCCCAAAACTACAAAACCGTCGTTATATCTGGCAAGCGGTCTTGTAGCCGGCATGCACGGCATCGTAAACCTTGGCGGTGCGCACGCAGTCGCCGATCTCGAACACGCGCGGGCCGCCCGTGCCGCACTTGGCGCGCAGCTTGTCCGCCAGGCCGTCCTTGACCGGCACATAGCCCAGGCCCGTGACCACCGAATCGGCCTCGAAACGCGCGACCTTGCCGTCCTTGTCCGTGGCCATGACCACGCCGCCCTTGACCTCCGTGACCTGCAGATGGGTCACCACTTTCACCTTGGAACTCGCCAGCATCTCGCTGTAGGAAATCCTGTCTGTGATGGTGCAGTCCTTGACCATCAGTTCGCGCCGATGCAGCAGCGTGACGTCGTGCCCCTTCTGCTCGAGGTGGAGGGCAACCTCGACTGCGGTTTCGCCGCCGCCGAGAACGACGACTCGCTTGCCCGCCTGGGCAGTCCCATTGAACACGTCGATGGCATCGATGACACCCGGCCCGTTCAGGCCGGGAATGCCCGGTACTGCCGACTTGCCGCCGGTGGCAACAACGACGGCATCAAACTTCTTCGCATCGATGTCGTCCGGACCGGCTTCCTTGCTGATGATCTCGATGCCCAGCTTGCGCATCTGTGTGATCAGGTAGTCATTGTAGAAACCGAGGTCGGACTTGAACTCGGCGACCGAGCCCTCGAACAGCACGCCGCCCAGCTTGCGCTTCTCGAAGATGGTCGCTTTGTGTCCGCGCAGTGTTGCCACGCGCGCCGCTTCCATGCCGGCCGCTCCGCCGCCGATGATGGCGATGCGCTTCTTCTGCAGTGCCGGCGTGATCTGGATGTCCCCCTCGCGCCCGATCTCGGGGTTAACCGAGCAGCCGACCGCCTGGAAGCGGAAGAAAGTGCGGTCGAGACAGCCATCGTTGCAACGGATGCAGGGGCGGATATCCTCCTGGCGGCCTTCGCGCGCCTTGTTGGTCCACTCCGGATCGGCCCACAGCGGCCGCCCCAGGGAGATGAAGTCACCCTTGCCTTCCGCCAGGATTTGCTCGGCCATTTCCGGCAAGGTGATCGAGCCGGAAGCGATCACCGGAATCTTGACCGCCTTCTTGATCGCCTCGGCGGCCCAGACGTTGTGCATGCGAGGCACCGACATCGGGCTGACCTGGTGGATCATCTGGTGGTGGTCGCCACCCGAGACATGGATGGCATCGAGACCCATCTGCTCGCACATCTGCGCCACCTGGGCGGTCTCATCGACGCTGAAGCCGTCCGGCTCGTAGTCGGAACCCGACAGGCGCACCGTCAGCGGAAAATCCCGGCCGACCTTGGCGCGCGCATTGGCGATGATCTCCTTGAGGAGACGCATGCGGTTCTCGAGCGAGCCGCCCCATTTATCGGTGCGCTTGTTGGTGTGCGGCGAGAGGAAATTGGTGATCAGATAGCCATGCGCGCCGTGGATTTCGACCAGGTCGAAATCGGCCATCGTGGCGCGCCGCACGGCTGTGCCAAAGGCATCGATGACGCCTTCGATCTCGGCCTCACTCATCACTTCAGGAATCGCCGCGTCGCCGGCGCGCGCCTTCAGCGCCAGCCAGGGTACGGCAGAGGCCGACTTGATCGGCGGCGTGCCGAGGAATTTCTGCCGGCCGCAATGCTCGATCTGGATGCCGGCGCGGGCGCCCTGTTCCTTGATGGTGGCGGCGAGCACGGCCAGGCCGGGGATATGCTCGTCGCTGCTGATGCCAAGCTGGCAATGTGCCGACTTGCTGGCGATGTTGTCGACGAAAGCGTATTCGGCAATGATCAACCCGGTACCGCCCTTCGCCACATCGCGGTAGTGGCGGATCAGGCGTTCCGAAACCGTGCCGTCCATGTTGCTCATGGCGGTCGAGGTCGGCGCCTTGAGCACGCGGTTGGGAATGGTTAGCGTGCCGATCTTGCCGGGCGTGAAAAGTTTCGGGTATTTCATGTTCATCTCCTCTGTTTGATTTTCGTTATGGGGTTGCCAGCAGATCGTTGTCGAGCGTGTCGAGACAGGCTGCTCCAATCACGGCACGCGCCGCCAGCACTTGCGCTTCGGGCAGCAGGTATTCGGCATAGAACCTGGCTACTGCCTGTTTTTCCGTTTTCTCTGGTGTGTCGGCTGCGACCGACGCCATGCGCAGCCACATCCAGCCACCGCCCACCAGCCCGACCAGGGCCAGATAGGCGCTCGCGCCGGCTTCCGCATCGCGCACGGTTCCCGCCTGGCCACCCAGACGCGCCAGCATGGTCTTGGTCGCGGCATCCAGCTTCGCCAAGGCTTCGCTCAAGGCATTCCATATCGCCAGGAGCCCGGCCTGGCCGCTGCAGCGGTCCAGGTCGGCACGAATCCGCGCGACGAACAATTCATAGCGCTGCCCGCCATCCGGCGTGAGCTTGCGCGTCACCAGGTCGAGCGCCTGGATGCCGTTGGCGCCTTCGTAGATCGACATCACCCGGCTGTCGCGCACATATTGTTCAACGCCGGCATCGGCGACATAGCCGTGGCCGCCGAACACCTGCACCGCCAAATTCGCCACTTCGAATCCGGCTTCCGAGCAGCAGGCCTTGCACACCGGCAGCAGCCACTCCGCCAGCGCCAGCGCGGCGGCGCGTTGCTCGTTTGGTCCGGCCTGGGCCAGATCGAGATTGAAGGCCGTTTCCAGAACCAGGGCGCGCATCGCTTCGGTGCGCGCACGCATGGTGTAGAGCATGCGCCGGATATCGGCGTGCTCGATGAGCATCGCCGCCTTGCCTTCGGGAGGGCCGCCTTGCGGCCTCTCAGCAGCGTAACGCAATGCCTTGGCCGTCGCCGCCGAGGCTACCGCGACGCCCTGCACCGCGACTTCCAGGCGCATGGTATTGACCATGGTGAACATCGCCTTCAGGCCGGCGTTTTCTTTCCCGATCAAAAAGCCGGTCGCACCGTCAAAATTCAGCACGCAGGTGGGCGAAGCCTTGAGCCCCATCTTGTGCTCGACCCGCGTCACGCTGACGCTGTTGACCGCACCCAAAGAGCCATCGGCGCCCAGCAGTCGGCTGGGCACCAGGAACAGACTCAGGCCGCGCGTTCCGGGCGGCGCTCCGGGAATGCGTGCCAGCACCATGTGGGCAATCTGCTCGGTGAAATCCTGGTCGCCGTAGGTGATGAAAATCTTGCTGCCGCTCAGGGCATAGCTGCCGTCCGGGCGTGGTGCGGCGCGCGTGGTGATGCGCCCCACGTCGGAACCGGCCTGGGCTTCGGAGATGCAAATGGTGGCACCCCACTCGCCCGATACCAGGCGCGGCGCATAGGCAGCGACAATCGCCTGTGGCGCATGGGCGATCAAGAGGCGCGTTGCGCCGCGCTCCATCAGCGGCAGCATGCCGAAAGAAACACAGGCGCCATTCACCATCTCGGCGCAAGACGCCTGCAACGTCAGCGGCAGGCTCTGCCCGCCGTGCACCACGGGCAGATCGAGACCGGGCCAGCCGCCTTCGACAAAGCGCCGGTAGGCTTCGCGGAAACCCGGCGGCGTGATCACGCGGCCGTTTTCCAGGCGGCTGCCGTGCTCGTCGCCCACGGCATTGATCGGCCCCAGCACGCCGGAGGTAAAACGCGCCGCTTCATTCAGCACGGCATCGGCCAGTTCGCTGTCGGCATGGCTGTAGGCAGGCAGGGAGAACAACCGGCCGTAGTCCAGCACCTTGTTAAGGACAAAACGCAGATCGTCCAGCGGCGGCGTATAAGAATCGCTCATGAGAAACTCGTCACTCCTCTTGCAGCAGTTGAATGCGGGTGGATCAGGCGGTGCTGGCCAGGCTCTTGCGCAATTCGCGCTTGAGTATCTTGCCACTGGGATTCTTCGGCAGCTCGGCCAGGAAAAATACCTGGCGCGGCTTCTTGTAACTCGCCAGGGAGACGCGGCAATGCTCGATCAATTCCTCGGCACTGGCCTGCATGCCGGGACGCAACACCACCGTCGCGACCACCGCCTCGCCCCATTCCTCGTCGGGCAGACCGATCACGGCAGCTTCCTGCACGGCCGGATGGTTGTAGAGAGTGGCCTCGACTTCCTTGGTGTAGATGTTCACGCCGCCGCTGACCACCATGTCCTTGAGTCGATCGACCAGGAACAGGTAGCGCTCTTCGTCGAGATAACCGAGATCGCCGGTGTGGAACCAGCCGTTGCGGATGGTCGCGGTGGTTTCCTCGGGCATGTTCCAGTAGCCCGAAATCACCGAGCGGCTGCGCACCAGGATCTCGCCCACTTCGTTCGGTCCCAGGTCTTTCCCGGCCGCATCGACAATGCGCACCTCCGCGCTGACCGCCTCGCGCCCGGCCGAGGCCAGGCGCTTTTCCTGCTGCGGGCTGCCGTCGAGCACGTGATCGGCTGTCACCAGGAAAGTCGCCTCGAGGGTTTCGGTGAGGCCGTAGCCTTGGGTGAAGCCGCAGCGCATGCGTTCCAGCGCGCGCCGCAGCACGGCGGGCGGCATCGGTCCGCCGCCATAGAAGATCAGGCGCAGGCTGGACAGATCGTAGTCGGCCAGCTTGGGATGATTGAGCACTGCGTTGATCATGGTCGGCACCAGCAGCGCCACGCTGGCCTTGCGCTTCTGCAGCGCGTCGAGCCAGGCTGCGGGATCGAAGTATTCGAGAATCACCTGGGTACAGCCGAGCATCATGTAGGTGACCGCCATGAACACTGCACCCATGTGGTAGAGCGGCGTGCCGACCAGATTGACATCTTCGCGCAGGCTGCCGTCGGCGACAAACTGGTTGTAGGCGTTGGTTTCCAGGTTCAGATGCGACACCATCGCGCCCTTCGGCAAACCGGTCGTGCCGCTCGTGAAAAAGATGGCGAAGGTGTCGTTCTCGTCAGCCGGAGAGACCTGCGCTGCGGCGGAGGCCTGCGCCAGCACTTGCTCGTAATCTTCCGCCCCGGAGAGACTGCCGCTGCCGATCAGCCAGCGCTTCTTCAACCCGGGCAAGGTGGCTTCGAGTTCGCGTGCCCGATCAGCGAAGGCTGCGCCGACGATGAACAGCGACGGCTGGGCATGGCTGAGGATCTGCGTCAGTTCATTGGCCGTCAACCGGTAATTGACCGGCGTCGCCACCATGCCGGCGCGCGCAATGCCGAAATACAGCTCGACGAATTCGGGACAGTTGGCCAGCAGCACCGCCACCATGTCTCCCCGTTTCAGGCCGCGCGCGAGCAGGGCGGCAGCAACCCGGTCGACACGCTGGTCGAGTTCCTTCCAGGTCAAACTGCGCTCGCCCATGATCAGGGCGGGCTTGTCGGGAAAGCGCAGCGCATTGCGCCGGGCGATCTGATCGAGCGTGCCGAAACCGGGAATGCCCATGATCGATTAACCTGCAGAACTCATTTTGGCAGCGCGCCGCAAACCTTCCTCGACGCTCTGTCCCAAAGAGGCGACCTGCACCTTGCCGTGCTGATAGGCGGTGAGGAAGATCACTTCCATGATTTCGTCGATCGTGGCGCCGGCGTGGACCGCGCCCTGAA
>JACRAR010000063.1 GCA_016234745.1 Betaproteobacteria bacterium
GGATGTTCTGACCCGTTTGCCGACCCAGCCGGCGAGTCGGATCGAAGATTTGCTGCCGCATCTCTGGCAGAACTCTGCCGTCCTCTGAGTTCCAACTTCATTTCAACTAGCGAGGTCAACATGACTTCGCCAGTTGCTTACATTCCATTTCCCAATCCAAAGACAGGACTGGAAGCGGTGTTCAATCATGTTGGAAGGTGGTATGGCGGCCTCAATAGATGCGCCGATTTTTTGCCCGTAAGGGCGAGCGGCGAATACTACAAAGTCGGATTTTGTGAAGAGATCATTCAGGCCGCAAACTTTGATAGTCCGCCCAAAGATCTTCTGTTCGGATTCTATGCGTGGTACGACGCCCCTTCGTCACTCGTGGGAACAATCTATCTCTCTTACGATCCAATTAATCCAAACGATGCTCGACAGGCGTGGTTCTACAACGCGGGGCAACGTCGTGTACGTCGTGCTCCAGATTTTACCTACGATAACTACAGTGACGGAACCGAAGGTATGTTGCACAACGATGCCTACTTTGGCTTCAATGGAGCAACAGATCGTTACGACTGGAAACTTGTAGGGAAGAGGGAAATGTACATTCCCTACAATGCATACAAGCTCAACGATCCAAAGCTGAAATACGCCGACATGGTCCAGAAGGGACACCTTAAATCTGATCTATTTAGATACGAACTGCATCGGGTGTACGTAGTTGAGGGAACGTTAAAGAAGAATATGTCTCATCAAGTGTCTAAGCGTGTGCTCTATCTGGATGAAGATAGCTACCTAGTGACACTGAATGAGCTTTACGACAGTAGAGGAAGCCTGTGGCGCACGATGATTCTGCCCCTCATCGAAGCTTACGATACGCCAACGATGTACCAGATTCCCTATATCTCCCACGATCTCGTCAACGGAAGCTATATCGTATTGAACATTCAGAACGAGCGCAAGCAGCCTTCCGTGACATTCAACAATAAGGGAAAGTGGGCGGATTTCACAATTGAAGCGATTCGCCGCAAGGGAACCCGATAGCGGGATTCTCAGTGCATGTTTCCTGATAGGGTCAGGAAACATGTACCTCAATTCCCAAGCATTTCGGCAGAAGACAACCCACATGAGGCCACGTATGGGCATTCGACGATCGTTTTGGAATTGTGAATCTATGAGATTTGAGCTCGCCGCGCTATTACTTGCCGGAGCACTTGGAGCGACCCTGCATGTAGGCGCTACTGAAAGCCGAGTAGTGTCGAGCGCAAAGTTTGCAAGAACTGCGCTGTTTGACATGACCTATTGCGGCGAGACCCTAGTTGCGGTTGGTGAGCGTGGTGTGGTAATGCGTTCAGATGACGGTGGAAAGAATTGGCAACCCCAAAAAACTCCCACAACCCGTACTTTGACTTCAATCATCTCGTTGGGTGAAGCCTCCGCTATTGCCGCCGGGCATGGCGGCACAATATTACGAACTGAAGACCGCGGTCGCACCTGGACCAAGGTCGATGTGGCTGACGTAGGCAAGGATGCCATATTAGGCGTGACGCTCCTAAAAAGCGGGGTTGTGCTGGCGTACGGAGCGTTTGGACTCTATATGAGCTCAAATGACGAAGGGAAGACTTGGACACGCGGCCAAATCATAAACAAGGAGTTCGATAGACACATCTCTAAAGTAGTCGAGGTGGGTGATAGCCTCCTGTTGGTAGGGGAATCGGGGACTGTGGCATGGTCCGAAGATCAGGGCATTAGTTGGCGACAAAGCCCCTCGCCATACGAGGGATCGTTCTTCGGAGCGCTGGTTCCAAAGGAAGGTATTCCGACTTGCTTCTGGTAATGTGGGCGTAACTGCTGCAACGAATGAGGTGGTAAAGCAATCTGAAAAGTGGGTGAACTTTACGCTCTTCGGAGCGGTGTCACTGCTATGCTTTGTGACGTTCCGCTCATTAAGAATAACTCTATGCATCATATTGCCACTTGGGTTAGTCACGCTGCTGTGCAATGCAACGATGGCCTTATTAGGTATTGGAGTTAAGGTTAACACTCTCCCTGTGATAGCGATTAGCGTTGGGGTGGGTGTTGACTACGGAATCTACATATTTGAAAGAATGCGGCACGGTATTCAAGAGCGCCACCTTACACTCAAGCAAGGATTCGTTGAGGCGCTGAAGCAACGTGGGACCGCGTCGCTTTTTACTGCAGTGACAATGACAATATCTGTGCTCACATGGGTTCTTTCACCCCTGAAGTTCCAGGCAGATATGGGAATCCTGCTAGCCTTCATGTTCTTGGTTAACGTGTTTGGGGCAATCTTTCTAATGCCTGCCTTGGCCGCATATATTGTGGGTGATAGACTGACCGGAGTTAAGGCGGACTGTTATGAAGAAACTGAGCGGGCAAGTATTCTTCCCTAAGTATTGTTTGAGGAATCATTTTTCGTCGTGTGCGTGACTGAATCAATGGTTCCATTATCAATGCCTTGAGACAGTGATTTATCTTGTCAACAGGCTGCAATCAGATTGAGATTCTGAAAGGAACCGCTGTACGCATAGTCGTGATAGCGTGGTTTGCCCTTGCTTTTCTAATTGCGACAAGGGTAGGAGCCGCCGACCGTAATTTAGGCGAATTGGATGGGGATCGGACCCCAGTAGGGGCGTTACGTTCCGGGAATACAGAGGGCACGATACCCAGGTGGACTGGGGGGTTAGCCAGCCCACCGAATGGGTGGAATCGAATTCAGGGCTATCTAGATCCGTTCGCCGATGAATCGCCCCTATTCACTATCACGCCAGAGAATGCCGCAAAGTATTTATCTAAGCTTTCGCCGGGAATGATGGCATTGCTGGAACGATATCCAGATTTCAGGATGCTGGTGTATCCGACACATCGGACAGCCAATTACCCTAATGCTGTCACTGATACCGCAAGACGCCAGGCAAAGTCGGTTTCCTTGAGAGGCATTTCTGTGGTGAATCTCGGCGCCTCGACGATTCCATTTCCAATACCAGAACGAGGGATTGAGGCGATCTGGAATCATTTGGTGCGCTACCTCGGAGGAGGTAGCGAACGAACTTACCACGCATTTGCCGTTCGACCAAACGGTGATTATTCGAAGATAGGTTTTCATGAACGCCGTTTGTATGCCCAAAATTTTGATCAAAGAATTGAGAACAGACTGTTTTCTTACATAGGAGACTTTGTGAGTCCAGCTGATTTGGTGGGCACGTTCTATCTTGTGCACGAACCAGTGGATCCAGCGATTGAGGGGCGTAGGGCATGGGTTTACAACTCTGGGCAGCGGCGAGTACGGCGAGCTCCCGACCTTGCCTACGACAACGCGCAAGATGGGTCAGATGGTCTGGCTGTAATCGATCAGTATGATGGCTTCAACGGATCACCGGATCGTTACGATTGGAAGCTCCTTGGATCGAAGGAACTACTTGTATCTTACAACAGCTACAAAACCGGTAGCAAGAAGGTTCGTTACGACAAAATTATTCAGAAGAGCACACTAAACCCAATCTATGTACGGTATGAACTCCATCGTGTACATGTTGTTGAGGCAACTTTGCGACCAGGGCAATCACACATTTACTCAAAGAGAGTGTTCTACCTTGACGAGGATAGTTGGTCCGTGCTGTTGGATGAAGCGTTCGACAGTAAGGGTCAAATATGGCGCGTGGGAATTCACAGTCTGATGCAGTGCTACGACGCACAAGTCCCTTGGTATCGTTTTGAAATCTGGCATGACCTGACGAACGGCGCATATGTCGTGACAGGACTTGATAACGAACTTCAAGGCGGTTGGGAGTTTGGCGTGAAGGGACGATCAGTTGATTTTGAGCCGGATGCGCTTCGTAGATTGGGTACAAAGTGAGTTATCGATACGGATGAATCACGACTCTTCCCTGTGCGTCCATATGCGCGACGGTCAGATGTATCTAATGAGGAACCAAAGAGAGATCATGAAGTCTAGAAACTGATCACCCAGAAGTTGCACAGTCTGATACTGGTCGGATTGTGCTAGTCGGATTATAGATGTGGCGCACAACCGCCCCGCTTGAGTAGATAGCAGGCGTTTAAGCACGAAACATCATGCAAGTCAGATTTCATTCTGCACCTCTCGTGGCCACTTCTGTCTGACTACATTCCAGATCAGAGTCGAGCCTTTACCCGAGACATGTTGTTTTTTATCAGACGTGCAGTATGAGATCAGCAATATGTTTCATATTGAGGAGAGAAGATGAATGAGAAATCCAGTAGTGACTTTGTAACGCAATTCGGGATTAGTTCCTGCATCGGCGTGGCAGCGTCATTAAATCGTGACAACGTCGATACAGACGTAATCATTCCAATGAACAGAATATTGACTAATCCTCGCGCTGAACTGGGACATTGGGCATTTGCTCCCCTTCGTTACAAATCTGATGGAAGTGAAGTGACGGACTTCGTTCTAAATCAAGCCGCGTATAAAAACGCCAAAATACTATTTACGGGCCGCAATTTCGGTTGCGGAAGTTCGCGGGAAGCAGCTGCAATTGCCTTGCGAGAATTCGGGATACGTGTTGTGGTAGCCCCATCTTTCGGTGATATTTTTCGTAGCAACTGTGTAAAAAACGGAATAGTCCCCCTCGTAGTAGCTAAGGATGAACTCGACAACCTAATTGCATGCGCTGACGAGGTCGTTGGAACATCACTATTTAAGATCTCTCTTGAGACTTTGACCATTGTTCCGCCCCTTGATGGGTACCAAACTGTGACATTCGAACTCGACGAAGCGGTACGCCAGCAATTGATGTCAGGAGAGGATGATATCTCTCGAACTGCCCAATTTGTCGAACGCATTCAATGCTACCAGCTTGCCGATCAAAAGGCGCGGTCTTGGCTCTGGTCCCCCTTGGATCTAAGCAGCGAAGCTGCTTTTACCGACCAATTGTAGTAACACCAATAATCGTTTCGGGCAATCAATTGCAATGTTGCTCACGGCGCTTCGTTCTTCACGCAACCGAAATTCCCCAGGAAACATGTAATTCCTGCTGCAGAAATAACTTGGCATCAAGGTTTGACTCACAAAACGAGCACTCACGTTATACCCACAAATGATAAGGAAACTCAAATGAACGTTATTGGTCGTCCCTGGTTGGCTACTTATCCAGAAAACGTACCTGCAGAAATCAATCCGACTATGTATTCGTCACTACTTGAACCAATTGATGCGGCAGTTGGCCGCTTTGCAGAACGAATTGCCTTCGTGTGTGGGGACGAAACTTTAACATTCGCCCATTTCGCCGAACGTTCGAAGGCATTAGCGCGATTCCTTATGCAGGAATGTGCCCTAGACGTAGGGAATCGGGTTGCTGTCATGTTGCCGAACAATTTGGCATTTCCGGTCACACTGACAGGTGTGTTACGCGCTGGTGGAGTTCAAGTTAACATTAATCCGCTGTACACAGCCAGAGAGCTTCGGCATCAACTCGTAGATTCCGGCTCAACTATACTGATTGTGGACGCTTCGGTTATTCCCGTTGTGGAAGCCGCAATTGAAGGAACCGAAGTTGTCAAAGTCATTTTCGTTGGAAACGCAGACATAGCTGATTTTCAGAAAAAGCATACTCTTGCTTGCATCTCATTCGACGAAGCCATCGAAATTGGCAAAAGCGCAAACGAATTGCCTGAGCGTTTATTAAGCCGTACTGACCTCGCGCTCCTTCAATATACGGGAGGCACCACGGGTGTATCAAAAGGCGCCGAGCTTACGCACGGTAACCTGACCTCGAATTTGCTACAGACCCTTGCTTTTCTACGGACTACCGTGAGAGACCAAGAAGAAACCATCGTAACGGCGATTCCGTTGTATCACATCTTCGCATTGACAGTTAACCTCCTAACGTTCTTAGTTGTCGGAGGAAAGAATGTTCTAGTAACGAATCCTCGGGATACGGCGCAACTTGACGCAGCGTTTCGAAATAATCATGTCACAGTGTTCACCGGAGTGAACACACTTTTCAATGGCCTACTTTCAATCCCATCATTGAAGTCGTTAGACCTTTCTACAATCAAGCTTGCTCTTGGAGGTGGTTCGGCAGTGCAGCGTGTTGTCTCTGATAAATGGTATTCCCGCACCGGACGGCACATCGTCGAAGGATATGGACTCAGCGAAACATCTCCTGTTTTAACCATGAATCTCCCAACTGGACTTCAGTTTTCCGGTGCAGTAGGGATTCCGGTTCCATCAACCGAGGTTTCTATTCGTGACAGCAATGGCATGCAAGTAAAGAATGGTGAGGTGGGCGAGATATACGTACGTGGTCCCCAGGTAATGAGAGGGTACTGGCGTAGGCTGGCAGAAACCGCAGACGTGATGACACCCGATGGCTTCTTCCGTACAGGTGACGGGGGATTTTTAGACGACAGAGGATATTTAACGATCGCCGATCGAATAAAAGACATGGTGATTGTGTCAGGTTTTAACGTCTATCCAAATGAGGTGGAGGCTGTGATTTCGCAGATTCCGGATGTTTTTGAGAGTGCAGTTGTTGGAATTCCAGACGAAGTTACTGGCGAGGCCGTGAAGGCGTTTGTTGTGTCTCGTAGCGCCAATGTCACCGAGGAAAAGGTTATCGAGGTGTGCAGGGCAAACTTGGCAGCATACAAAGTGCCGAAGCACATTGAATTCATCTTGGAGATTCCGAAGTCTACGGTTGGCAAGCTATTGCGCCGAGAGCTCCGTAATCGAGGATAGAAGCACTCAATGTGGGTTGCCCTAAAGAAGTTTACCAAACGTCGTTCTATGGCAGCAGCTACAGATAACACTAACCGCTACGAATCGGTTAGTGTTGGGTTGGCTGCGCCAGTTTTATTGACAAGCTGCCGCTCAGAACCGGACCGGAGGTTCCCCTTGCGCGTGTTTGTGGATGCCAGACATGATCGACAATAAATGGATAAGACATGAGTTGGAACCCTTCGAGATGGCTATGGAGCGTGGCTGTCTGCGTTACTTCGAAAAATCTGCGGGTGCCGCCTATATGTTCTGCTTACCCGAATCAGACTATGTCAGCGGCCAGACGTTCCTCTGGTGCCCTGACCGTGATGTGATCCCCTCCTAGCCCCAAGTATGAATTCCCAAGAAAGGACAGTAAACACCATGATGCCTCGCCTCCACAAACACCTTTGGATGGACTCGGATACCGAGGTCTTTCGCGACCAGTTGCGTCGCTACATCGAGAACGAAATGGTGCCGCATCTCGATGGCTGGCGCAAACAAGGATACATCCCACGCGAAACCTGGCATGCTTTCGGCGAGTTGGGTTTTTTGCTGCCGGAGCTACCCGAGGAATATGGTGGTTCCGGGGTCAGCCTTGCCTATCAGATGGTGGTACAGGACGAACTGGCGCGCTGCGAGGTGCCGTCGGCGGACGTCGGTGTGCATACCATCGCAGCGCACTACATTCTCGACTATGGCACCGAGGAACAGAAGCAGCGCTGGCTGCCCAAACTCGCCAGCGGCGAACACCTGGCCGGCATCGCCATGACCGAGCCAGGCTGCGGCTCAGACCTGAAGGCAATTCGCACGCACGCGCGTCGCGACGGCAACTATTACGTCATCGACGGCAGCAAAACCTTCATCACCAATGGCTACACCGGCACGCTGCTGGTGTTGGCCTGTCGTACTGGGGAGGCAGGCAGCAAGGGCCTTTCGCTGATCGTTCTGGAGACGCTGGGGCTTGATGGATTCAAGGTCGGTCGGGTGTTGGAGAAGATAGGCCAGCATGCGTCGAACACCGCCGAGCTGTTCTTTGACAACATGCGTGTGCCAGCGGCCAATCTGATTGGCGACATCGAAGGCAGGGGCTTCGTTCAGTTGATGAGCCAGTTGGCCTACGAGCGGATGCTGCTGTGCGTGCCTGCCGCGGCGGTGATGGAACTTGCGCTAAAGCTGACGACCGAATATGCCAAGGAGCGCAAGATGTTCGGCCAGACTCTCTTCAACCTCCAAAACACTAGGTTCAAGCTGGCCGAAGTTGCTACCATCGCGCATATCGCGAGAACCTTTGTCAACGACTGCATTCAGCGCCTGATTGATGGCAACTTGGATAAGGAAGCCTCCTATATGGCCAAGCTGTGGTGCACCGAGCAACAGGGAAAGGTTGTCGACGAGTGCCTGCAGATCTTTGGCGGCTACGGCTACATGGTGGAATACCCGATCGCCCGTCTCTACGCCGATGCCCGCGTGCAGAGAATCTATGGCGGCGCTAACGAGGTAATGCGCGACCTGATCGCACGAAGCTTATGATGAATTTGTCAATGACCGCTGCAATCCAGGTTGCGGACAAATGTGCCTATTTCGGCGCGGTCGGCTCATTGCTGCGAGGAGGCAGCGAGAAATGCATCCATTTAGCATGGACTGTTGCTGATTTCACCAGTTGCCAACGGCTGTTAAAAGGAAGCCAAAGCCGCCGGACCAGACTAACTCCCCGGACATCTCAACCAAACCGCTACCCGACTGATGCGATACCAGCAGCAAACCTATGACGCGCGCCCGTGCTCGGCTTCCCATCCTTTACAGGCAAGAGCAATGTAGCGCGGCACCGGTCGTGCGCCGGTACCATAGGCACTCATGGTTCGGATCGTCATGCCTAGGGCTTCAGCCGCCTGATTCAGCGTTAGTCCATAGCGTGCACGCCACTGGGCAAAGATGCGCGTGTTTTCATCAGGAGCATTTTGCGCTTGGGCATCGAGCCAGAGCGTATCGGCGCCGATCTGGATGTCGAGGGCAGGCCACTCCACCGCCCAACCTTCCCCATCGGTCAATGTGACACCGGCAAAATCCTTGGCATTGCGTAGTGGAGCCAGTCCAGGCGACTCTTCGAAGAGTGGCTTGAAATCAACAGTGAAGACACTGCCGTCAGTAAAGGTCAGCTTCAGGCGGAATTTTGCCAACGCCTTTACCGCGCTAAGGCGGGGTCGTTTCATGGATGCCATTTTTGCCATTCCTCCATCAACGTGTTGTGGTGTGCGGACACCCAAGCTAACACCTCCTCACGAAGGCCGCGTGGCCACTCGCCATGTGTAACCAAGGTAGTCAGATCAATAATGACGTCAAAGCCGCCGCCAGTCAGATGAACATGCGCTGGCCCGTGATCACGTTCGCGAACTTCCAAGCGGTACTTGTTATTGCGAAATCGCTGCTTCGTCGTCATGTCGGTACACTATAGAAATAGTTTCCATTAGTCAATGGATCACTATAGCTTTTGTTCACATAGCTTTCCATAGCATTCCGGAATCGACGGAGGCTGAAAAAAAGAGTCCATTCAAAACCTCTTCGAACGGCCGGTGTTCACAAGTTTGCCGCCGTTCCCGGCAGCGTAGTTAATGACGGCTTCTTGCTGGGACTTGCCGTTGGCATTTGCGACGTGAGCAGAATATTTCAAGGCACTTCGAATGGCAGCTTTTCCAATTCAGCGAATTGGGTTGAATGACCGCTTCCTAAATTCTCTGCGTCGGCATTGGCCGAGGTGCGGCCAGAAGAAGAATGGGCACCGCTCGGGTGCCCAATCAAATGCCCTTGCGAGGCAAGGGATTGTCGTGCAACTTTGGGATCCGGCATCGTCTTCAGCGGTTCTTGAGCAATGAGTCCGTTGTATCAACAAGCAGCCTCCAGATGGCGACGACTGGTGCAAGGAAACCACGTGGCGTTTCCATGACTCCCTTAATGAAGCCTTTTAGAAAGTCAGCTATAGTATTTCTCCGCTCAGAATCTCAGGATACAAATCCTAACCTGAATTCCTGCTGATTTCAGTATCGTTTGTACACGGAGGGATCAGGATTCCTTCTCTATCGGCCTTCCGTTGATGGAGGCACGTAATGAATGGAGGATTTGCTAGGTAGTTCCAAGCCGCTCGCGATGCTTCTTCGCGTTCCCTGCGTTTCAGAACATACTTGACTACCATAAGAGCGACAAGCCCGACGGAGAACGCTAGCCCAAGGTAGATTATTCGGTTGTTCACGAAATTCACTCCGGTTTGTACGATCTTAGAATGAGTCGCTCTAGCACAGGGCTGACAAACTGATAAGCTGTGACAGTGCAAAGGTCAACATCTATACCTCCATATATCCCTTTCTCGACAGCTTTCAGATGCTCGTCAAGCTTGATCAGCACGTGGGCAAGTTGGCGCACATCCGTTTGGTGTGCCTGTTGCGTCCCATCTCTTCTTGCCCTTCCAACCATCCAAAGGATAAGGACGGAAAGTCCCAGCAATACGGCGGCGTATTTCCATGAGTACAGGAGCCCGATGGCGATTACCAAAGCGATTGCAACAAAAGATATCAGACCACGGATGGATCGGCTAACCTCCATCATCCACTTTTGAAGGACACTACCGTCTGGATGCATATGGCGCGTGTTGAGATTGAGAAAGCCAACTGCTGCTTGTTGATTTCTGAATTCATAAAAATAGACACGAACATGGTCCCCAACTGAGACGCGGAATTGACCTTCGGTGCGGAAGAGATTCTTCTTGGTCTCGCCATCGTATTGCAGAAAGAACTCTTGTGTTTCCGTAGTAACCGTAGATATTGATCCTGATCCGTTGCCAATATTCCCTGAAACCACGTCTTGGGTGAGAACCTTCTCGGCAGTGACCGTACCTGTCTTGTGCTTAAATCGATTGAGTGTTGGCATGTCCATGGCGCAATCCCCTGCTTTCCCGTTTGAGCAATTTCCCTGATGCATTGGTTTTCGTGTTCAATTTATGAGATATGACTTGATGATACACAGGCGCTATTTGTCTTTCCTGAAAAACTTTTTCCCCGAACAGTCCACCGCTGTTCCTGCCAGGAGGCAGCCCTGCGATTTCGAATCATAATTGCAATTGTGACGTAAACGCGGCTGACTTAAAAGCGCGGAAATCCCAATATCGTGACCATGGTCGCGATAAAAGGTGCTCCCCAAGTTACTGCAAGGCAGATTCTTGCGACAAACATTAAGTCGCTACGCGCTGAGCAAGGGCTGTCCCAAGAGGATCTGGCTCTGGAGTGCGATCTTCATCGCACATTTATCGCGCACGTTGAGCGGGAAACACGCAATATTTCGCTCGACAACATCGAGAAGATTGCCAAGGCGCTCCATGTGCCGGTATTTCGGTTGCTCACCCCAGTACATGCCACATCGAAGGGCACCGTTCGCTCATAGTTGGTACGCGGCCAAAGAATCAGGCAGGAATCAATGCTTTGTCTGGTTACCGATTCGATGGATATTGCGAGCCATCGCGATCACTTCTTCCTCGCTATAAAACTGACGCACAACCTTTGGATTTCGCAAGTTCAGCTCGGAAAGTGCCTTGATTGCCTCGGCTAGGCCAGCACGCTCGGCGCGATAAAGCCAGTAAGCCGCCTCCGATTGGTTTTGCGGCACGCCGCATCCTCCCACCAGGAAACAGCCCAGAATATGCTGTGCATACGGTACTCCTCGCACTGCGGCTTGCCGAATCCACGCAACACCATCTTCCAGGCAGCGTTCAACACCGCGGCCTAGAACCAGCATCATGCCGAAAACAAACATGGCGCGCCTATCATCCTGGCGAATTGCCTCAGTCAGCAAAGGAACTGCGGCGCCATAATCCTCGCGGTCAAGCGCCTCGCCGTAGGAACTGCTGTTCTGCTCGGACCGGCCGATAAACCAATTGCGGATTCTCATACCCAGAGTAGCCAGTTATGGCCGTCGAAGATTGTGTGCATTCAAGTCTCATGCAAGATAAGGAAGGAATTGCCAGTTGGCTTTCACCCGGCGCCAATCCTACAGGTGTGGGCTTGGCTGTACTGGAATTTCTTTGTTCAAGACTGCGCGACTCCACGACCACAAGCTTCATTTGAGTGCTGATTCAACCGACCATTTAGGTAGTGGGGCACAAGTTTTGACGCGGCATGAGATGTCAAAGTGTACGATGAGATTTCTCTCACTCACCGGGATACGCCATGAGAATAATTCTTTTCAAACCCCGCGAGACCAAACCCAAGAATGCGGACTCATATTCTGGTCTTGTCGCTTGCACAGCGAGCGCATTGCCGTTTCCTCAAGTAATTCCCGTTCGCGCGCCAGCACGAAAATGTGTTGCCCCAGAGTGCTTGCTATACCAGACAGAAATCGAACGGCGCGCCGTTCTGGCCATTTTTAGCGGTGACATGAGAAGAACAAAGAGATTGTTCAATATTTTGGTTAGGTGCACCCACGGATACATACCCTAGGGATCGTCCTGGGCAAAGCTTTCCCACAGTTGAGCTTCTGTGGTTGTCAAGACACGTACTTTCGCCAACCAAAGCCAGTTAGGTTTGTTTGGCAGGCATCATGGCAGGCGCGCTCGAAATAAAGCCTCCAGAACAACGCTTTTCCGCTACAGCAAGTAAAGTGAATGTAATAGGCTAACCGCATGAACAAATTGTTGAGCATCGCTCGGCCATCAGATAGCCCTCGCGCCTCGAACGCCAATACAAAAGCGAAACGTCTGCAGAGAACCGCGAAGTGGATAGTTGCCGTATCGCATAACAAAGAATGAGAACCCTCAACCTCAATGAGGCCGCCGCCTTTGTCCACCTGCACCCGCACACGCTGGAAGCCAAAGCACGTGCCGGAGAAGCCCCTGGCGCTAAGCCTGGGAAGTGCTGGGTTTTCGTCGACATTGATCTGGTCGAGTGGTTAAGGACACAATACCGGAACAGGAACGAGGGAGAAGGTGAATGTCGCTCTACAGGCGAGGCAATATCTATTGGTGCGAATGGGAGATCAGCGGCAAGAGAGTTAGGGAGACTACTGGCACGTCCAACCGCAAAGCCGCGCAGGAATACCACGACCGCCGCCGTGCAGAAATTTGGCGCGGAACTAGACTAGGGGACCATCGGGTAGTCACTTGGGACGAGGCTGCCCTGGCCTGGGCAACGGAACACGCTATCCACAAGAAGAGTTATGAAACGGACCGCCTCCGTCTGATTTGGCTGACGAACAATCTCACCTACACGCCGATCACTGAAATCACAACGGACGAACTACTCAGGCTACGGGGCAAGATCGTTGGAAATGGCAATGCGGCGGCAACGGCAAATCGACACATGGCCACGGCATCCGCAGTTCTGCATTATGCCCACGCAAAAAACTGGCTGGCATCGGTACCGAAAATACCCTACTTGCCTGAACCGAAAGAGCGCTTCCGCTGGCTGACCAAAGACCAAGCCCGGGCACTGATCGCCGAGCTGCCGAAACATCTTGCCGCAATGGCTCGTTTCGCCCTGACCACTGGATTGCGTCGTGCCAATGTAACCGGCATGACCTGGGACAGCCTGGATACCGATCGCCGTATCGCCTGGATATGGCCAGACGATGCCAAGGCCGGAAAGCCTATCGGTGTGCCACTCAATGATGATGCCCTTGCCGTGTTAAAAGCACGCAAGGGAATAGATGCCCGCTATGTTTTCACCTACCGCAAGCACAGAATCTTGCACACCACAACAAAAGCGTGGGTTAATGCTTTGCAGAGAGCAGGCATAGAACCTGGATTCACTTTTCACGATTTGCGCCATACATGGGCAAGTTGGCATGTCATGGGCGGCACCCCGCTGGAAGTGTTGAGGCAACTTGGAGGATGGGCCGACATGACTATGGTCCTTCGCTACGCACATCTATCGCCAAGCTACGTTGCCGGCTATGTCGAAAACGTGTCCCTCACAATTTCCCCCACACAGGGAAAGGATGTTAGTGAGGACTCTCGCGAAGATACAGGTTTGATGGGGTGGCCGATGGGACTCGAACCCACGACGACTGGAATCACAATCCAGGACTCTACCAACTGAGCTACGGCCACCACAGATGTTGCTACTACATGTGAAATCTATCCCGAGAGGACAAAGCCAAAACCAATGATGTCTTGGCATGGCCGCCGGGAATCGAATCTGTACAGTCCGGATTTTATACGAATTTGCCCGAAGCTGCCCCATTGTTCATCAGAGAACCAAGGCAATCGCATTTACCCATGAGCAAGGTTCGAATCACGACCGCGAGGCGCAGCGCCTCGTCCTTGTGACCGCCGTCGTATAGAGCACACGACCTGCGCAAGAAATCGATCTATCTCCGGAGCTGCACAACGAGTTCCATCTCCATGCTCCTTTCGCTCGACCATAACGCCATGTTCGCCGTTCTGTTACGGAGTGGTTTTCGATGCACATTTCCACCACATTCTCACCATCGATTCCAGCTGACCAGCGCTTCGCTGCCACCACGCAATTTCATGAGCATGGGTTAGAACATGGGTAGAAAAACAAAACGGCCCGAGAAGGCCGTGTTTGCTTGATATTTGGCGGAGAGGGCGGGATTCGAACCCGCGGTAGACTTTCATCTACACACGCTTTCCAGGCGTGCGACTTAAACCGCTCATCCACCTCTCCGCGTGAGGCGCGAATTCTAGCAGAAAGGGGTGTGCTATTGTGTCAGGCATGACTGCCGCGCTATAATCCGTCTGCATTCCGGGCGATTAACTCAGCGGTAGAGTGTTACCTTCACACGGTAGAAGTCAGTGGTTCGATCCCACTATCGCCCACCAAAAATCTTCCGGCATCATCCTCCAAGTCGTCATGAAAGCCTCGTTCCGGCGAGGTTTCTTTTCTGCAAGCCGCTTATCCCATCAGCGTGACAATCACCTCGCGCGAATGGCCTTGGGTGCGATGCTCCCAAAGAAAAATCCCTTGCCATGAACCAAGCAGCAGGCGTCCATCGCCGAACGGGATTGTCACGGACGTATCCGTAAGGACACTGCGCCCGTGCGCCGCCATGTCGTCATCGCCCTCCAGATCATGGGCGTAGGCCGGGTCGCCATCGGGTGCCCATCTGCACGCCAGGGTTTCCAGATCCCGGAGAACGTCCGGGTCTGCATTTTCGGTGACCAGCAGCGAACAACTGGTGTGGCGCACGAAAATATGCGCGAGGCCGGTTTTGATTTGGCTGCGCTTGACGATCTCCATCACCTGCGGGGTGATTTCCATCATTCCGCGGCGCGATGTGCGCAACCTCAACATCTCCTGATGTGCCATGATCAATTCCTGAATTTGAATAATTCGTCCATCAATGACGGCATTTCAATGACCTCCGCCGATTCGGATCATGAATCTATTCGGTATCATTCACTTTCAAATACTACAGAAAATCGTTTTGACAAGGAGAAGACTATGGCTTGGCTTGATCTGGTGATGACGCTTTGCTTGATCCAATTGGTCGCATTCAGCGTGCTGGTGGGACGGGCCCGCATCCGATACGGCATCAAGGCTCCGGCCACTTCCGGCAACGAAACCTTCGAGCGCTTGTTCCGGGTGCAGATGAATACGCTGGAATTGCTGGTGGTGCTGATTCCCGCCATGTGGCTGGCCGCCAAGTATTGGGCGCCGCACTGGATTGCCGTGGTCGGGGTGGTGTATATGATCGGCCGCATGCTCTATCTGCGTGCCTATTTGCGCGACCCGGCCACTCGCTCCGCGGGTTTCGCCATGAGCATCCTGCCCATCCTGGGATTGCTCCTCAGCATTCTGGCCGGTATTGCCATGGGAGTCTAGGCGCGCGATTCTTCTGGCCTGACCCGACTGTCAAACGCGACCTGCTTGAATCGCATCAGGGCTTGTTCACCCAGAAGCCAACACCGGAACCAAGCGTCTTGTTCGATGCGTTGAAGTCGAGATAACCTTTCTCGGCAATGTAGTGGGTCAGAACAGGATCCCCCTGCGCCGCCAGGCTGGGCGCGTAGAAATACCATTTGGACCGCACGTTGTCCCAGGCCCAGATCGAATTCAGGCTTTTCGCGCCGGTCGTCGATGTAGTCAAGTCGGAATTGATGCTGGCGGGAGTACTGGCGCCGCCAATGGCAAGCAGATGCCATCCGGAGGATAAATTCCGGAAGGATGCGGCCGTCACAGCGTCAGCAATCGGCAATTGCGCTGTGAAATCGGACTTGGCGTTCACCCAGAAACCTTCACCGGCGTTGATGGCCGTCAGAAACTCATAGCCCGATTTTTTCGCGTGGGCAAGACCGCCGTCACTCTGCGTTGGTGTGTAAAACGCCCAGTTGGGATAAGCGACGCCGGATGTGGTTCCGCTCGCGACCCATTTCCAGACCGAGGCGACCTTGGCCGGATCGCCGAAATTGCCGGCGACGCTCAACGGTGACTGAACACTGTTGCCGGCAAGATTCCAGCCCGCAGTGAAACTGATATTGCTTGAACTCACTTCGGCAACTGCGGCGGCAACATCGAGCATGCCGGCACCGCAGGTGCCGGTGGTGCAGTAGCACTCCAACTGTTCGCTGCCATCCGACACATGGCATGTCTGCACGGTCGCCGCGGCGCCGGTGGTCGGAAAAGCGCGTGCAGTTTTTTTCAGCAGCGTCACGATCTGCTCCGCCGTCAGCGTCGGCCGCAGCGACAGCATCAGGGCGGCGGTACCCGCCACGAGCGGCGCCGAAAAGCTCGTACCGACGCTCGAATTGAAGCTGTCGGTGTAGGTGGAAGTCTCCGGCCCAGTCTTGCCTGTATTGCTTGCCCCGAGGATGGGATACAGGCAGGGCTCATTGTCGCCGGTATTGACACAATTGCCGCCGGGGGCGCTGATGGTGATTTCCGGTCCGAGATCGGAAAAACCGACCTTGGTCCCGATATGGCGCAGGCCTGCCACGGCAATCACGCCGGGGCAGTCAGCCGGAGAACTGACCGCCTGACCGGAACTGTTGCCGGCCGACGCCACGATCACCGGGGGATGCGCCAAGGTCGAGAGCGCCGCGAGCGCCTCGATGTAGTCCAAAGTGCAGACACCGCCGCCGCCCAGGCTCATGTTGAAGACATGCGCCGGATGCGGATTGTCCGGCACGCCCGGCACCGACAAGCCGGCAGACCAGAGCATTCCCGCAACAATATCGGAATCGTAGCCACCGCATTTGCCGAGCACCCGCACCGGCAGCAGCTTCACGTTCCAGGCCATTCCCGTCATGCCACTGGCGTTGTTGGAAGCAGCGCCGATCAGGCTGCTGGTCAGGGTACCGTGCCAGGAACTGTCCTGGACGACGCAGCCGTTAAAAGCGCCAGAATCGGTCGATTCGAACTCCGTGATCCAGTCACCCGGATCGGACGGATCGGCATCGCGCGCTCCGCCATCATTCGAGGTCGGGATATCGTCAATCATGTTGTAGCCGGGCAACAGGCGACCGGCCAGATCCGGGTGTTCCGCGCGCACTCCGGAATCAATGACGGCAACCACGATGCTGGCGCTGCCTGTCGTCAGATCCCAGGCGCCGGTTGCGTTGATGCTCGATGTCACTTCCCCGCCGGGGGCGCGCAGATACCATTGACCGACCTCGGGACCGCCGGTGGTGCCGCTGATCTGGGGTCCCCTGGCATACAGAGGATCGTTGGGAACCAGGTGATGCGTGCGGCGCCGGTCGACAACGGCACGCTCGACATCGCTTTCCCTGTTGAGCCGCTCCGCCAGCGCCTTGCTGCTCATGTGTTCTGCGATAACCACCTGGGTATGCTGATTGAGCGCACGGCCGGTGCGCAGATTCATGCCCAGCCGCGCTCCCAGTGCGTTGGCGCGCGCTGCCAGTGCGCTGCGCGTCTCGCGCGCATCGGCACTCGCCGCAAACGCATGCTTGCGCGGCAGTGCGGCGTCCGGCTTGAACTTGACAATCACGCGCGCCATGGCGTCGGACTCGAGCTGCCGCGGACTATGCACCGGATTGCGCTCGACCTGGCCGAAGGCCGTAGCCGTACTCAAGAGCATGGCGACGAGCGAGCAGATGCCGATGCTGTACCAGCGCTGCGCCAGCATTCGGTTGGAGATTGTTCGGTACATCAGCGAAATAAGCATTCAGAAAACTGACCGTCACGGGCAAATCGTGATGATAGTATGCCCGCATCGTTCCGGGCTAACCTGCAATGTCACAAAATCTACGCGCCACGCTCGCGCTTGTCGTTCTGACCCTGATCTGGGGCTATAGCTGGGTCACCGCCAAGCTGGCACTGCAGTATGTGGCGCCATTCGCCTTTTCGGCGCAACGCGCCATGATCGGCGCAACGGCCCTGCTCGCAGCCCTGGTCATCATGCGCCGTCCGTTGCGGCCGCGCCTGCCCTGGCTGGTCGCTCTCAATGGCATGCTGCAGACGACGCTGTTCCTGTGCTTGCAAAGCTGGTCCCTGGTCGAGGGTGGCGCCGGCAAGACATCGGTGCTCATCTTCACCGCCCCGATCTGGACCCTGTTTCTGGCCTGGCCGCTGCTCGGCGAACGGATTCGGGGCAGTCAGTGGCTGGCGGCGGCGACGACGCTGATCGGACTGGTCCTGATCATCGCCCCGTGGCAGCTTGAGGCCAGCCCGCTGGCGAAAATCCTGGGGGTCTTGACGGCAATGACCTGGGCCGCCAGCACCATCATCGTCAAGCGCGTCAGCCGGCACGGACTGGACATGATGAACTTCAACGCCTGGCAGATGACCCTCGGTGCGGTGCTGCTGATTGCTGTCTCGGCCGGCGTACCCGAACCTGCGACACGCTGGTCCGGCGAGTATCTCGGCCTGCTGCTGTTCACTTCATTGATCAGCACCGGCCTCGGGTGGTTTCTCTGGTTTTATATCCTGGAAAGACTGCCGGCCTGGGAAGCGAGCCTGTCGGTGCTGGGGGTTCCCGTCGTCGCCACGATCGCCTCGCGCCTGCAACTGGGCGAAACCAGCTCGGGCATAGAACTCGCGGGAATGCTGCTGATCGGCACGGGATTGACGCTGCTCTCCGTATTCAACTGGCGGCAACAGCGCCGCGCCGCGCCCTGAGATCTCAGGCTCGCTGCGTTGCGCCCAGCCAGACGCACTTGCCCTTGCTCTCTTTGTCGATCTCTGCCAGCACGCGCTGGTGTTCGGCGAGTTCCTCCGCATTGGCGTGCAGCACCAGCAACGGCATTCTTTCCCTGTTCAGCTGCGACTGTGCCGCGGACGGCGGTGCGATATCGAGTTCCATGAGGAGGGTTTCCTGGCCGCGCGTCATGGCCAGATACACTTCGGCGAGCAATTCGGCATCCAGCAGGGCGCCGTGCAACTGACGCCCGGAATTGTCGATGGCATATTCGGCGCACAACGCATCGAGCGAGTTCTTGCGTCCCGGACGCATCTCGCGCGCCAGCAGCAAAGTGTCGATGACCTCGCCGCAAATCGAGCCGATCGAATCCAATCCGAGCAATTCCAGTTCGTTGTTGAGGAAACCGAGGTCGAAGGCGGCATTGTGGATGATCAGTTCCGCGCCGCGGATGAAGTCCTGAAACTCGGCGGCAATCTCGGAAAACTTGGGTTTGTCCTGCAGGAACTCGTTGGTCAGGCCATGCACGACCTGGGCACCGGCTTCGATCTGACGCTCCGGATTGAGATAGCGATGAAAGCGCCGCCCCGTGAGTTTGCGTCCGGCCAGCTCGACACAGCCAATTTCGATGACGCGATGGCCCAGCTTGTATTCCAGCCCCGTCGTTTCCGTATCCAGAACGATTTGTCGTATCACTAGGCTATCCCCTGTAATTGTCTACGCCGCGCTGCGCCAAGGCATCCGCCCGCTCGTTCTCGGCGTGGCCGGCATGCCCTCGGACCCACAGCCACTCGACGTGATGCCGTGCGGCTTCATGATCGAGGGCACGCCAGAGATCGGCATTCTTCACCGGCTGCTTGCCTGCGGTGAGCCAGTTGCGCTTTTTCCAGGCGTGGATCCATTCACTGATGCCCTTCTGCACATATTGCGAATCGGTATGCACCCGGGCCCGGACCGGACGCTTGAGGGCTTTCAGCGCCTCGATCACGGCCATGAGTTCCATGCGGTTGTTGGTGGTCTCGGCGCCACCGCCGTACATTTCCTTTTCGCGCCCCTGGCTGCGCAGGATGGCGCCCCAGCCGCCGGGACCGGGATTGCCGCTGCAGGCGCCGTCGGTAAAGATGTCCACGACCTCTTCAGGCGTTTCTTTCATTGTTGTTCGTCCTGGAAGTATTTTGCGTCACCGTCGCAAGAGATTTGGCGCGCGCCTTGAGTTCGTGCCGCACCGGGATGATCAGGCGCATGCCATGCACGCGCTTGATGGCCTGGATGATGTAGGTCGCCCCTGCATAGGGCCACCAGCGATTGCCCGCCAGTTCCATGAAGCGCCAGCGCTGCAGACCCTGGCTCGCCGGCGGGGCATAGCAGCCGAAGCTGCCGGTGTGCGTTTCGAAACCGAGCAGTGCAAACCAGTCCTTCAGGCGCATGACACTCAAATATTGGCCGCTCCAGGGAATATCGCCCGGGGCTCTGGGCAGCGATTTTCTGCGGGAAAATTTGCGGCGGATGCCCCACAGGCTAAAAGGATTGAAACCGGTCACGACGACTTGACCTTCCGGCACCAGCACGCGTTCCACTTCGCGCAGAATCTGGTGCGGTGTCGCGGCAAATTCCAGGACGTGCGGCAAAACCACCAGGTCGACGCTGGCATTGGCGAACGGCAGGAAATGCGGTTTGGCGATCAGTCCGGCGCGCGCGGAAGACTTGTCGTCGCAATGAAAGCGGAAAGGCATGCGATTGGCGCGCAGGAAGTCATGCTGGGTCAGCCCGAGTTGCACCGCCTTGAAGCCGAAGATATCGGCGACCAGCAGATCGTACTGGGACTGCTCCCACTCAAGGACGTATTGTCCTTGTGGTGTTTCGAGCCATTCGTCAAAACCGTTAGACATTGTCTGCCGCCGGGTAAAATAGGCCGCTATGAATGCAGCTGCCGAATATCAAATCGTTCCTGTTTGCGCTTTCAGCGACAATTACATCTGGATTCTGCGCCACGGCGACCAGGCCGCGGTGATCGATCCGGGCGATGCCGCGCCGGTGTTGGCTTATCTCGAGCAGGAGCAGCTCGATCTTTGCGCCATCCTGGTCACCCATCACCACGGCGATCACATCGGCGGCGTCGAGTCGCTGCTGCAGCGCTACCATGTCCCCGTCATCGGGCCGAAAGGCGAACCGATCGATGCGGTGAGCGATCAACTGGTCGACGCCGACACCTTCGTACTGCCGCAAATTGCCGCCGGTTTCGAGGTGATCGCAGTACCCGGTCATACGCGTGCGCACATTGCCTATTATGACAGCAACCACTCCGGCTGTGGCGCCCTGTTCTGCGGCGACGCCCTCTTCTCCTGCGGTTGCGGCCGTGTTTTCGAAGGTACGCCAAGCCAGATGCGACATTCGCTGGCGCGCCTCGCGGCGCTGCCCGGAGCAACGCGCATCTATTGCGCTCATGAATATACTCAGGCCAATGTCCGCTTTGCCCTGGCGGTCGAACCGGCAAATTCCGCCCTGCAGGCGCGCGCCGAAGAAGTGGCGCAACTGCGCGCAGCACAGCAACCTACCCTCCCTGCGACGATCGCCCAGGAACTCGCGGTGAATCCTTTCCTGCGCTGGGATGCGCCGGATGTCATCGCCGCCGCGCAGCGCTACCGCGGCACCCCTGTCACGCAAGCAGACGACGTGTTCGCCGCGATCCGCGAGTGGAAAAACAATTTCAAATGAGACCAGCCCAGACCACTGCGCTTTCGCCATTGATGTTCCGTAGCCTGTTCCTCTGTCTCTGCACCTGCCTGTCGCTGACGGCTGCCGCCGAAGTGTTGACGGAATCGCAGTTGAACTGGACCACGCCGCCCGGCGGGATCGAGTCCTCGCTGCATCTCGCACCCTCGTCAGGGCTGGCCAAGGAACTGCCCCTGACGATCCAGGATGAAGCTCCGCCGCTGCCCACCATCGACCTGACCACCGAACCGGACGATCTGTGGCAGCGCGTGCGCAACGGCTTCTCCATGCCCAACCTCGCCAGCCCCCTGGTTGCCGACCGCCAAGCCTGGTATCTGAACCGCCCGGAAATGCTCAAGCAGGTGCTGGACCGCAGCCGGCGCTACCTCTACTACATCGTCGGCGAACTGGAAAAGCGCGGCATGCCGACCGAACTCGCACTGCTGCCGATCGTCGAAAGCTCATACAACCCGATGGCCTATTCGCGTGCGCGTGCTTCGGGCATCTGGCAATTCATACCCTCGACCGGCAGGAGCTACCGCCTCGAACAAAACTGGTGGCTCGACCAGCGCCGCGACGTCATCGCTTCCACCGGCGCCGCGCTGGACTACCTGCAGACCATCTACGAGATGCACGGCGACTGGCACCTGGCCCTGGCTTCCTACAACTGGGGCGAGCATGCCGTGGCACGCGCCGTGGCGAAGAACCAGGCGCGGAATTTGCCGACCGACTATGCGAATCTGACCATGCCCGTCGAAACGCGCTACTACGTGCCGAAACTGCAAGCCCTGAAAAACATCATCGCCCAGCCAAAGTTATTTGGCATCAGCATCAACCCGATTCCCAACCGGCCCTATTTCGACATGGTCGGCAAACCGGCCAACATGGATTTGTCGATAGCCGCCAAGCTCGCGGAAATGCCCCTGGACGAATTCATTGCGCTCAACCCGGCCTATAACCGCCCGGTCATGCCTGCCGGCAAGGACAGCCCGCTGGTGCTGCCGACCGGCAAGGTGCAAACCTTCCTCGCCAATCTGCAGCACCACGAGAACCAGGAAAAACCGCTCTCCAACTGGCACACCTACCGGCTCAAGAAGGGTGAAAAGATCGAGACGGTAGCGGCACGCCACCGCCTGTCCGCAGCCTATCTCAAGCAGATCAATGGCATTACCCGCCGCACCCGCCTGCCTGCGGGCACCACTCTGCTGGTTCCACGCAAGGATGGCCAAGCCAGCGCCAACCTGCAGGAGGTCAATCTGCCTCCGAATGAACCCGAGTTGCCCAAGACAAAGCCCCAGAAATCCGCCGGCAAAGCGACGGGCAAGGGCAGCAAGAAGACCGTTGCCAAAAGCGGCAAGCCAAAGCCACCGGTGAAAAGCACGAGGACCGCCAAGAAGAAGCCCGCCAAGAAACGTTGATGCCCGACAAGCAGGTCCAGATCACCAGTGACAACGCCAAGGGCGCGGCGCGCGCCGGCATGGACATCGGCAAAAGCGATTATCTCGGCGGCTGGGGCGTATCCTGCCGACTGCCCCCGGCCAACCTTTCGAGCGCGAACATCCTGCTGTATTTGCGATCCAGCCAGGCGACGGGCCACCAGCGCTTGAGTGCCGGCATGCGGAAGCTGTTGGGACCGATGCGCAGGATGGCCGGAGGATGATCCTGCAAGGCCGCGGCGGCCACCATTTGCGCCATCACCTCGGCCGACATGCCGCCTTTCTGCGAAGCCCCCGCGCGTGCACGAATCCGCTTGGCCAGAACGCCGTAAATCGAGTCGGCCGGCAAGGCGACGTTGGCCATGCTGTTGGAGCCGAAGCGCGAAAGAATCGAGCCGGGCTGCACCGTCAGGACATGAATACCAAAGGGCGCCAGTTCCATGCGCATGGCATCGGAGAGAATATGCAAAGCGGCCTTGCTGGCGCTGTAGCCTCCGGAGAAAGGCGTGGGCGTGATGCCGGCCACGCTGCCGATGTTCACCACGCAAGCACGCCGTTGCGGCAGCATCAGCGGCAAGGCCGCGCGCAGCACCTGTACCGGCCCCACCACATTGGTATCCAGCTGGCGCCGCAAGTCCTCCGCGGACAAGTCGGCAACGGCACCGAACAGGCCAAACCCGGCGTTGTTGACGAGCACATCCAGGCGCCCCTGCTCGGCCTTGATCCTGGCCATCGCCGCGACAATGCTTTGCGCATCGGTGACATCGAGCGACAAGCCGCGCACGCCCAGCACAGTGAGTGCGCTCAGCGCGGTGGAGGTCCTGGCGCTGGCATAGACGATATGCCCGAGCCGGTGAAACTCCTCGGCAAGCGCGGCGCCGATGCCGCTCGAACAACCGGTAATCAATACGATCTTCTGCTGCATCATGGACACGCACCCGCTCGGATATTGGATAATCGGACTCTATCACCCCAAACCCAACTTCGGGCACTCGCATGACCTGTCCGCATCCGATTCCGCTCCCTTTTGATCCCATGCCGGCGCCATTATGCTGAGCTACCGCCATGCCTTTCATGCCGGCAACCATGCCGACGTGCTGAAGCATTTCATTTTGGTCCAGCTGATCCGTCATCTGCAGCAAAAGGACAATCCCTTCTGGTACATCGACAGTCATGCCGGTGCCGGCCTCTACGCCCTGGACACGGGCTACGCGGCGAAGCTCGCCGAGCATGTGGATGGCATCGACCGGCTCTGGTCGCACAGCGACCTGCCGGCGCCGCTGGCGGAATACGTCGGCCTGGTCCGCACACTCAATCCGGACGGCAAGCTGCGCAACTATCCCGGCTCCCCCTGGATCGCCAACCAATTGCTGCGCGACCAGGATCGCCTGAGCCTGTTCGAGTTGCACAGCCGCGACAGCCAGTTGCTGCAGGAGAATTTCCGTGCCGCCGGACGACGCGTCACGGTCCACGCCAGTGACGGCTTTGCCGGACTCAAGGCACTGCTGCCGCCGCCGCCACGCCGTGCGCTGGTGCTGATCGATCCCGCCTACGAGGACAAGCAGGATTACCGTCGCGTGCCCCAGACCCTGGCTGAGGGTCTCAAGCGCTTCGCCACCGGCATCTACGCCATCTGGTATCCGCAGCTGCCCGAGAAACACGGACGCACGACCGTGCAACGCAATGAATCAAAACAGTTGCCGGAAAAACTCAAGACGCTCGCAGTCAAGAACTGGCTGCATGTCAGGCTGACCGTAGGCACTCCCGCCGCCGATGCATTCGGCATGTATGGCAGCGGCATGTTCATCATCAACCCGCCCTGGACACTGGCGGAAACGCTGCAGCAAGTCATGCCTTATCTGGTACAGGCGCTGGGTCAGGATGCCGGTGCCGGATTTGTCGTCGAGCAAGCCGTCGATTAGATCAAGGGAAAACAGGCACCAGGCGGTTATCCAAACCGTGCCGACTCCCAGGCATGGATGGCGTGCTTCCTTGTCGTACCCCAGTGGTATCCGCCGAGCTTGCCGCCCTGCTGCAGGACGCGGTGGCATGGGATGAGGAATGCCACAGGGTTCGCCGCGGCCGCCGATCCAACAGCCCTGGCTGCGCCCGGATGGCCGATGGCATCGGCGATTTGGGAATAGCTTGCCACGCTTGCCGGAGGTATTTTCAAAAGTGCCTTCCAGACATTGACCTGAAAGTTCGTGCCGCTCACATACAGCGACAGCGGACGATCCGGTTTTGTGCCCATGCCAAACATGGCCCGGACCAGGGCGCCGGTTCGTTCTTGATCCGCCTGCAGATCCGCATGAGGCCAGCTCCCGGCCAGCACGGACAGGTGGTCGTCATCTTTGTTGTCGTCCAGGAAGGCGAAATTGCAGACGCCGCGCACAGTGACGGCGATAAACGCCTTGCCAAAAGGTGTGTCATGCACGGCATGCAGGATGGTCAA
Source organism: Betaproteobacteria bacterium (assembly GCA_016234745.1). Taxonomy (GTDB): domain Bacteria; phylum Pseudomonadota; class Gammaproteobacteria; order Burkholderiales; family Rhodocyclaceae; genus JACRAR01. Next base: position 25,442 of record JACRAR010000063.1, read on the forward strand.
GCCGGCGCCCCCCTGTTTGAATTCGCCCGGCGTCACTGCCTCCAGTTGAATGAAATGGTCGTACAGTCGCGAAGCACTGCTTAATCCGACCCTGTCCGAAACTTCCAGCAGCGGCCTGGATTCGACCAGCAACTGCTTGGCTCTTTCCACCGTGAGCGCTTGCAGGAATCGTTTGGGCGTGACGCCGGCCCAGCGGCAAAACACGCGCTGGAAATGGGAAGGGCTCAAGTGCAAGTGCGCAGCGATCTCCTTCATATCCGGCTGGTGGGTGACGTGGCTGGTGATGAAGTTGATCGCCTGGGCAATCCGGTCATAGTCCGACATGTGCATATCCCTCGGGCATCATTCGCTCAAAATTATGCTGTCTCGGGCACTCCGCCGCGACCCGAATCATGCTGCGAACCAAGATTTTTCTCGACAGTCGATCGTTTAAGCCTGTAGAATGCATCTTGTGCGTTGCAACATGCAACCGCAAACGCGCTTCGCAAACCCTCAGCAGCAGTTCTTAAGCCCTCCCGCCTTCTGGTGCCGTAATTGAGCACCGCTCCGGCGCAAAGCTTTTGTGCCGAAAAGTCGCAGTTTTCGATATTTCGTTGGTTGGCGTTGCTTCATGACTTGCCCTCGTGCCACCGTGCCCCGGGCAGGCGGACTTATTGACGAAAGAAGACTATGAATTTTGAACTGCTCGGCCTCAATCCGGCCATCCTCAAGGCGCTTGCCGATTCGGGCTACACCCAGGCCACACCGGTGCAGGCGCAAGCCATCCCGTTCGCTCTGGCAGGCCGCGACCTGCTGGTCTCGTCGCAGACCGGCTCAGGCAAGACGGCCGCTTTCATGCTGCCGGCACTGCATCGCTTTGCCAGTGCGGCCAGCCAGCCCTCCGGCAAGACCCCCAACCAGGCCCGCCAATCGGCACAGGCCCACGGGCAGCGCCCGCGCTTCCAGGCGGCGCAACCGAAAATGCTGGTGCTGGCGCCGACGCGCGAACTCGCCCTGCAGGTCACCGCAGCCACAGAAAAATACGGTCACCAGCTCAAGCACATCAGGGCCGTCGCGATTCTCGGCGGCATGCCCTACCCCAAGCAGATGCAACTGCTGTCGCGGAATCCGCAAATCCTGGTCGCCACGCCCGGCCGCCTGATCGACCACCTGCAATCGGGCAAGATCGATTTCTCCCAGCTCGAACTGCTGGTGCTCGACGAAGCCGATCGCATGCTCGACATGGGCTTCATCGAGGACATCGAGAAAATTATCGCGGCCACGCCGAGCTCCCGGCAAACCATGCTGTTCTCGGCCACGCTGGACGGCATGGTCGGCCAGATGGCGCAGAAGATCACGCGCAACGCCCAGGTCGTCCGGATTGTCGGCGCCACCGCAAAACATGAAAACATCCAGCAACGCCTGCATTTTGTCGACGACCTGTCGCACAAGAATCGCCTGCTCGATCATCTGCTGCGCGACGTCAGCATGGATCAGTGCCTGGTATTCACCGCCACCAAGCGCGATGCGGATGTCATTGCAGACCGGCTGCTGATTGCCGGTTTTTCGGCGGCCGCGTTGCATGGCGACATGCAGCAGAGCGCGCGCAACCGCACCCTGACCGCCGTGCGTCGCGGCCAGGTGCGGGTACTGGTGGCGACCGACGTGGCCGCGCGCGGCATCGACGTGCCGACCATCTCGCACGTGATCAATTTTGACCTGCCCAAATCGCCCGAGGATTATGTACACCGCATTGGCCGCACCGGTCGCGCCGGTCGCAACGGCCAGGCGATCTCGCTGGTGAACCATGCCGAGAACTTCAACGTGCGCAACATCGAGCGCTTCACCAAGCAGCAGATCCCGGTCGAGATCGTTGTCGGTCACGAGCCGAAGAAAACCGCCTCGACCAGCCCGCGCAAGCCGGCAAGATTCAGTCGCAACGCCAAGCCGGGGGCGCCCAAGCGCGATTTCTCGCGCCCCAATGCGCCGCGCAAGGGCGGCTTCAAGGCGCCCTACAATGCATCGCGCCCGCAGTTTAGCGACCGCTAGTTACGGCTGGCCCACGCCTTTGCAGCGTGGGCTGATTGCATGCTAGGCTTGTTCCCCGCCAATCAGCGAAGACAGCGAGGAACCAGCCGATGCCAACGGACAGACTGGACCAGGTGGTCGCCGCAGCCCGCAAGAACCGCGAGCTGCGCGAACAGGATTACCGGGAACGGGCGCTCAAGATCTACCCCTGGATCTGCGGCCGTTGCGCACGCGAGTTCACCCGCACCAACCTGCAGCAGCTGACCGTCCACCACCGCGACCACAACCACGACAACAACCCGACCGACGGCAGCAATTGGGAGCTGATGTGCGTGTATTGCCATGACAACGAGCACTCGCGTCATCTCGAAGCTGCGGCGGCGGGCTCTTCTTCCAGTCCCAGCGGCTCCACCGCCCCCCAACTCGCCGGGGGCCCAGCAACCCACAACCCTTTCGCCAATCTCAAGGACTTGCTGAAGAGCAAGTCCTGAAGCCTGTCTTCCGTATCGGGTTCATGCCTTACAATCAGCCGCATGCAAATCCCCACTGCAAACAATGACCTCACCATAAAGCGCAGCGCCCTGGTGATCGCCCTGCTCGCGCCGCTCGCGGCGATCCTGCTCAAGCTTGTGCCAGCGCTGCTTGCCGGCCTGCTGATCCACTCCCTCGTAAGCACATTTGCGCCGCGTCTCGAACGCCATCTTTCGAGTCACGGCGCACGCGTTGCGGTGGTTGCGATACTGGCATTGTTCGTGATTGCGTTCTCCGGCGCACTGACCATGGCGACGCTCGCCTTCATTCACAGCGACGTCGGCAGCCTGCCGGCGCTGATGCAGAAAATGGCCGACGTGCTCGAGTCAACCCGCGCCTGGCTGCCGGATTGGGCCATTGCCCACCTGCCTGCCGACAGCATCGAATTGCAAAGTCGTGCCGCCACCTGGTTGCGCGAACACGCCAGCGAATTGCAGAGCATCGGCAAGGAAACCCTGCGTGCCCTGGCGCACGCCCTGATCGGCATGGCGATCGGCGCCCTGGTGGCATTGCGTGAAATTGACGCTACGCGCAGCTACGGATCCCTGGCCAGGGAACTCAACCGCCACGCGGCCAGTTTTGCGGCCGCCTTCCGTCGGGTGGTGTTTGCTCAGGTGAAGATTGCGGCAATCAACGCCACGCTGACAGGTCTCTATCTGGTGGTTGGACTGGGATTGTTCGGCATTCATTTGCCGCTGGCGAAAACCATGGTGGTGTTTACCTTCGTCGTCGGCCTGCTGCCGGTCCTCGGCAACCTGCTGTCGAATACAGTGATCGTCGTGCTGAGTCTGTCGCATTCACCCGAACTGGCGCTGTTGTCGCTGGCGTTTCTGGTGGTCATCCACAAGCTCGAGTATTTCCTCAACGCGCGTATCGTCGGCAATCTCATCAAGGCGCGAACCTGGGAGTTGCTGCTGGCGATGCTCGTGATGGAGGCCACCTTCGGCATTGCCGGTCTCGTCATGGCGCCGATCTACTACGCCTTCCTCAAAGGCGAGTTCGCAGAACGCGGCTGGGCTTGATCTCTCCCCTCAAAGCGGAAAAATCAGGCAGGTGGTGGTGGCGAATGCGTAAAGCTTCCCGGCAGTATCATGGATACGCCCCTCGGCAATGCCGATTTTCCTGCCGGCACTGACCACCTTGCCTTCCGCCCGAACCGGTCCGGTGTCCGCCATGAGCGGCCGGATGTAATTCACCTTGAGCTCGACCGTGGTGTAGCCGGCCCCCTTCGGCAGCGTCGAATGCACCGCGCAGCCAAGGCAGGAATCCAGCAGCGTCGCGGCATAACCCCCATGCACACTGCCGAGCGGATTGTAGTAGGCCTTCTTGGGCGTACCCTGGAACACCACCCGCCCTTTCTTCCATTCGACCGGAATGAAGTCGAGCGCCACGCCGATCGGCACCGAGGGCAATTCACCGTTGCCGATGCGCTCAAAGAATTCCAGTCCGGTCAGAGCGCGCAACTGCTCCAATGTCACTACCCCAGGCGCACCCAGCCGGGCACGGATTTCGGCTTCCTCGGCCAGCCATTGCGCGCGTATCGCTTCGCTGCTCACTTGAATCTCCATTATCATTGGGAAAGACTGCATATACACCCATTCCGCCTGCCATGACAACCTCCTTCACGTCCCGCCCGCTGGCCAGCGTCCTGCTGTTCGCCGCATTGATCGTCGGCGTATCCATGGGCATTCGCCACAGCTTCGGGCTGTTCCTCGTCCCCTTGAGCACCGAGCACGGCTGGAGTCGCGAGGTCTTCTCCTTCGCCATGGCCTTGCAGAACCTGGTATGGGGTGCGATTCAACCCTTCGCTGGACTGCTCGCCGACCGCTATGGGGCAAAGCGCGTGCTGTGGGGCGGCAGCCTGATGTACATCCTGGGACTGCTCGGCATGGCCTGGACCACCACCGGCACCGGCTTTGCCGCCACTGCCGGCATCATGATCGGCATCGCCCATGCCACGACGACCTACAGCGTGGTGTTCTCGGCGATGGGCAAGCTGCTGCCGCCCGCAAGGCGCAGCTGGGCCATGGGCATCGTCGCCGCGGCGGGTTCCTTCGGCCAGTTCCTGATGGTGCCAGTCGCGGCCAGCCTGATCGACGGCATGGGCTGGCTGGGTACGCTGCTGATCTTCGCCGCTGCGTCGTTCCTGATCGCCCCGCTCGGTACCGCGCTGACGCGAGGTCTGCAGGTTGCTGCCAGCGGCGGCGGACAAAGCGCACGCGAGGCGTTTCGCGAAGCCATGGGTGAACGTGGCTTCGTGCTGCTGACGCTGGGCTATTTCGTCTGCGGCTTCCAGGTGGTGTTCATCGGCGTGCACCTGCCGACCTACCTGCTCGACAAGGGGCTCAACGGCAATGTCGGCATGACTGCACTGGCGCTGATCGGCCTGTTCAACATCCTCGGCACATACAGTGCGGGAATACTTGGCGGACGCTGGCCCAAGCGCTACCTGCTCGCCGGCATCTATCTGACGCGCAGCGCGGTGATCAGCTTGTTCCTGCTGCTGCCGCTGACGCCGTTATCTGTATATGTCTTCGCCGCAGCGATCGGTTTCCTCTGGCTGTCTACCGTGCCGCTGACCAATGCCATCGTCGCCCAGGTGTTCGGCGTGCGCTACCTCGGCATGCTCTCCGGCCTGGTGTTCTTCAGCCACCAGATCGGCAGCTTCCTCGGTGTCTGGCTCGGCGGACGCCTGTTCGACAGCACCGGCTCGTATGACATCGTCTGGTTGATCTGCATTGCCCTGGGCGTGGTTGCGGCGCTGCTCAATCTGCCGGTGGACGAAAGCAGCCTCGAATCAAGGCGCACCGTAACTACCTGATTACCCACCTGAGCAACCGCTTGACAGCCGGTATCAGCTCCGCGCCTTGGCCGCACGCTGCCGCCTGGCCTCGAACAGGCAAATGCCGCTGGCCACCGAAACATTGAGGCTGTCGACGCTGCCGAGCATCGGAATGCGCGCCAGCCGATCGCAGGTCTCGCGCGTCAGGCGGCGCAGCCCGTCGCCTTCCGCTCCCAGTACCCAGGCCACTGAACCGGTCTGGTCCACCCGGTAAAGATCCTGCTCCGCTTCCGCTGCCGCACCGATAGTAAAAATGTCCCGCTCGCGCAGTTCGCGCAGGGTCCGCGCCAGGTTGGTGACGGCGATATACGGCACGCTTTCGGCGGCGCCGCTGGCGACCTTGATGACAGTTGCATTGAGACCGCAGGCCCGGTCCTTGGGCGCGATCACGGCATGGGCACCGGCCGCGTCGGCAACGCGCAGGCAGGCGCCGAGGTTGTGCGGATCCTGCACGCCGTCAAGCACCAGCAGCAGCGCCGGCTCGGCCAGCGTGTCGAGCACGTCGTCGATCTTGAGCACACGCTGCAAAGCGTTCACCCGTGCCACGACGCCCTGGTGTCGCGCATCGTTGCCGCACATGCCGTCGAGGCGCGCCGCATCGGAGGGAATCAGGCGCACAGCGTGCGTCTCGGCCAGTTTCGCCAGATCCCGTGCACGCGCATCCTGGCGCGTGCGGTCGAGAAAGATCTCGCGCACATCATCGGGGCTGTGGCGCAGCTTTGCAATGACGGCGTGGAAGCCATAGATAAAGCGTGATTCGCTCGAATTACTCACAGCACCTGCCTTTCCTGTCATGCTTTCTGTTGCATTTCATATTCCATCCCCGAGGCCAGCACTTAGTCTGGAACTTCGCTGGCTGTTCGGTTTGGAGGATAACCAAGTTTGCCCTCCCAGGATACACACGGCGCTCCCGTAGCCGCCTCCACCTCCAGGTACGGATAGCGCCGACTCTTGAAACCCATGCAGCGGCAACCATAAGGGAACCCGGGGTCATGCGTGATGAAGAAGTGAACGCAGTTCCTGCAGGTCCGCGCTGGCGTGTGAAGCTCTCCACTCAATTCCTGTTGTCTCCTTGCCTCGCCAGAAAAGACAAACCCCGCGCAGGGCGGGGTCGTATCAGCCTGCCAGAATTCATGTTCAAGCGAAGGTATCCACCTTGTTTCCCAAGTGGGGCGGGTTGCTGGTCAAGGTCATCGAAGCAGACTGAACCAGATGCATCACGCCATGAGCTGGGACATAGACGGTCTGCTTTGGCGCTGCCACCTGAGCAGCATCAGTCATTCTTGCTTGTGGCATCTGAGTCACCGAAGTCGCCACGCCAGAAACGTTCATGCTCTATCACCTCCTTCCAAGATGCTACGACAAAGCGCCAATGCGAGTCAATCTTGCGCGCTCCTTCACTTGTAAGAGCTATCGGCATAAGGGTTATCGGCAATAGCCGTGTTCGTGCGTTTGCGCTAAACTCCTCACGCCAGTCTTGCCACGTGATTTCCATTCAATGCCGTCCGAAGCCGATGCCTCGCTAGCTACCGATGCCGTGAAGGTCGATACAAGTTTGGCTACCAACCTGCTGCCGCTTCGCTTGCTGCTCCACTTCACCGATCAGGAGTACGAAAAACGTTTTGTCGCCTTCTATTCGGACTTTTATCACGGGTACGCACAAACGAGCCTTGTGCTTGGCCTGATACTTCTATTTAGCGATTACCTTTTAGACTCGATCGCGCATCCCCATGTCACCGCCAACCTGTATCGGGTAACCGTTTGCATTCCGCTTCTGGCTCTGGGGCTGGCGTATTCCTTCCTGAGCCATGCAAGGAAATCTTGGGAAACAGCGATGTCGTGGCTGATCGTTGCGCTTTCGCTGACGCTGTTCCCGATCCTGCTCGAAATCGATAAACAAGGCGGGCACGGGCTGAGTTCCTGGGTGGGAATCCTCAACTTCACCTTCCTTGAGCTGTATTGTTTTGTAATCCTTGCTGTGCGCTTCAAGCACGCCGTAATTGCAGGCCTCGCGATACTTTTAGCGTTCGAATTCGCCATGGTTTCCAGCTTCGAAAACCAGTGGCACAAAGTCCTTTACTCGACCTACCACGTTGTGACCATCGCGTTCATTGCCGCAGTCATAGGCTGGTGGCGCGAGTTTCTATTACGGAGAAATTATCTTGCCCGAACAACGCTTGAAGATGCCCGGGTAGCCGCAGAACTGGCGGTGAGGGAAATCGCGGACGCTTCCCTGCGCCGAGAAAAGGCCCTGTCTCTCATGGAAGCAACGCTGGAAGCGACAGACAATGGAATACTGGTTGTCGATTTGGAGGGAAATATTGTTTCTGCCAATCGTCGTTTCACGCAAATGTGGAACATTCCAGATGAGTTCTTGACGCGCCACAACGACGCAGCATTGATGAAACACGTTTTAGATCAACTTCAAGACCCACCCCAGTTTGTAGAGAAAATCCAGGTTCTTTACGGCAAGCCCGATACTGCATCGCGCGACACCCTGCTATTCCGGGACGGGCGTGTTATTGAACGGTTCTCCCATCCGCATCTGCTGAATCGTGAAATCGTCGGAAGGGTCTGGAGTTTTCTTGACATCACTGAGCAACACCGCAGCGAGCAACGCATACTGCAGCTTTCGGAGGCACTCAACAAGGAGTTGGAACGATCCGAATCTCAGCGGGGACAGTTGCATTCGCTCTTGAATGCCATTCCGGACCTGGTTTGGATGAAGGACACCGATGGTATTTTTCTTTCCTGTAACCAAGCCTTTGAAAAACTGATAGGAACGGACTCATCCCAAATTATCGGGAAAACCGACGCGGCATTCTTCCCGGCGGAACTGGCAAAGGCCTTCCGGGAAGATGACAAAGTCGCGATTGCAAGCCCGGTGCCATTGATCCGGGAGGAATGGGTTACCTTCTTTAGTGACGGTCATCGTTCTCTCCTGGAAACTGTTAGAACCTGCGTGCGCAGCAGGGATGGCAAGATTCTTGGCGTCCTCGGCGTGTCACGAGACATCACAAGAATTCATGACCTGCTTGATGCCCTGGAGAAGGCACGTGCCGAAGCCCTGCAATCCAGCAAAGCGAAGTCAATCTTTCTCGCCAACATGAGTCACGAAATCCGTACTCCGCTGAATGCAGTGCTTGGCTTTTCCAGGATAGGCATGCGCGAAAATGATGGCCGAAAAACAGCCGACACTTATCAGCACATATGGGAGTCAGGCAGCCACTTGCTGGATGTAATCAACGACATTATCGACTTCTCCAAGGTCGAGGCCGGGAAAATGGCTATTGAAATTCAACCTTTCCGAGTTCGCCGGGTTGTCGAAAAAGTACTCGACATGCTGGCAGATCGAGCACAGACCAAGAAAATTGCCCTAGTGTCCGACCCCACAGAATTGGATAATTTGCCGGATTTTGTCGTTGGTGATCCACTCCGCTTGAGGCAGGTGCTGATCAACCTGATCTCCAACGCAATCAAGTTTACCGATGTTGGTGAGGTGCGCCTGACCATCGCGCGCGAAGGCGATCTAACTCTGTTTCACATCGCCGACACCGGTCCTGGCATTGGTGCTGACGATCTTTCAAGACTTTTTCACCCATTTGAGCAAGCTGACAATTCGATCACGCGCAAGTACGGAGGTTCCGGTTTGGGTTTGGCCATCAGCCGCAGCCTGGCAGGCTTGATGGGGGGCGATATTTCGGTTGAAAGCAAGATTAATCTGGGCAGCAAATTCACTTTAAGCTTGCCCTTGCCAGAGGGAACTCCGATTGCCGATGAACCAACACGCCCGTCAATATCTACTGGCCCGCTTTTGACCGGCTTGAGAATACTGGCTGCGGAGGACGTCTACCCCAATCGCATTATCCTGGAAGATCTGCTTGCCAGGCAGGGCGCCACGATAAGCTTTGCCTTTGACGGGCAGCAGGCAATTGATGCCGTGAAGAATGCTACAGGAAAATCCTTTGACATCGTTCTGATGGATATCCAAATGCCCATCATGGATGGATATCAAGCGACGCGGCAAATACATTCATTGCGGCCGGAGTTGCCGGTGATCGGACTTACCGCTCACGCCATGAATGAAGAACGTGAAAGATGCCTGGCATCTGGAATGGTAGCGCACGTCTCCAAGCCAATTCAGGATGAAATCCTGATTTCAGCGATTCTGCATCATGTAGGTCGATCTTCTGGCAGGCCGGAAGGCATGGAGACCGCCCGGATTGCTGATCCAACTTCTCGTCCAGAAGCCGCGCCATCCGAATCGCCATTGATTGACTGGGAAGCATTGTCACAAAGGTATAGCAATCGCCAGGACTTCATTAACAGACTTTTCCTTTCTTCCCTGGAAACCCATGGCGGCACTCCGCAGAAGTTGCGCGATGCTGCCGGTTTGGGTGATCATGAGACAGTCCGCTCACTCGCCCATGCCCTAAAAAGCATTGCGGGTAACCTTTTGGCTCTTGGCCTGAATGAATTGGCCAGCCGGACCGAACAAAGTGCGTCTCAGAAAGCAGATGACTATGCAGCACTGGCTGAGCAACTTGCGGTTCAGACCGGCGAATTGATGGACCGCCTCCGCACCCGTTTAGGCTGAATGATCCAGATACGATTTTTTAAGGCACATACAACATGAATACGCCAACCCGAAAGATTTTCATTGTCGATGACGAGCCAACGGCCAGGCTTGTGGCCTCCTTTCCACTCGACAACCCTCGCTATCAAGTCATCGAATTTGATAGCGGTGATGAATGCATAAACAACATCACCCAAGCGCCGGATATTATTTTGCTTGACGTGGATATGCCTGGACTCAACGGGATTGAAACCTGCCGCAAACTACGTAACGACTGCCAATGGAAAGGGCACGTCATCTTCGTTTCCGCCCATGGCGATCTGGAAACCCGCCTGCGGGCTTATGACGCCGGCGGGCAGGACTATATCGTCAAGCCGTTCAATCCAGCAGAGCTCTCCCAGAAAGTAGCCGTTGCCGAAGAGATACTGGCGAAAAGGCAAGGTTTGGAAGAGCAGGTTCAATTGGCAACGCAAACGGCGTTCACCGCGATGTCATCGATGGGAGAACTCGGCGGCGTACTGGGGTTCTTTAGAGCTTCCTTCTCTTGCGAAACCGGAGAACAGCTGACCTCTGCGCTCTTGAACGTTCTGCAACAATACGATCTGGAGGGACTGGTAGAAGTGCGGATCGCTGGGCACAGTTCTTTTGCCTCTTCACAGGGGGCTTGCACACCTCTGGAGTTATCCATTCTCGGCCACGCCAAGGAGATGGGACGAATCTTCCAGTTTCATGACCGTATGGTAATCAATTACCCCGCAATAACTTTGGTAACATCGAAGCTGCCTTTGGAAAATGCCGACTATCTGGGACGCCTGCGTGATCATTTGGCAAGTCTGGCTGAAGGCGCAAACGCCAGGGTAAGCTCGCTGGCCAGCGACGTAATGCGCAGGACTCAGGCTAAAGCAATAGCCGATGCCTTCGTGGACCTGTCGGCCATTCTTGAAGTTGCCGAAAAACAGCAGAACACAATCAGGCTAAACCTGTTGTCCGCCATCGATCAATTTGTTCAGGAGTTGGAGAAGTCATTTATCTACCTCGATTTGAACCAGAAGCAGGAGGAGACCTTATCCAGATTGACTCGTGGGTCCGCTGACAGGATAGGTAGCATCGTGGGAGACAGTAGCGAACTAAGCCATAGACTGCAAGGGGTTGTTTCCCGACTAAAACAAATCGTAGCGCTGAATTGATTGGGTTTTGCAGCCGCTGCCGAATCGCAGCTGCGCTCCATCCGAATCAGTCCATCTTGCGGATCATGACGCTCCGGGTCGCCCGGCCGATCAATCCCTGCTCATCGAAGGGCCGCGACTCTGCAAGCGCGCAGCCATCGGGACCAATGTGGGTTGCTGCGTCCAGGCAGATCAGGTCGATTGGCGGACCAGCATGCTGATGCCGGGGATGCCAGGGACCGCGCGTCAGCAGGGTTATTCCCATAACAATTTATTACATCAAATCGGTCATCAACTGCTATTCAAGGGCGTTATTCAGTCAAGTCAAAGATTTTGTGTGCTCGAACAGCAGAGGAGGACAGGAATATGTCAAAACTTTCCACAACCTTGGTCGCCGTTGCATTCGCAACCAGCACCGTTGTCGCGGCACCTGCCTGGGCCGATCGCGGATTCGGGCATTTTCAGCGCGGCCATCCAGCGCAGCGATTTCATCCGGGCGGTCATCATGGCCATGGCGGCAATGGCTGGGCCGTCGGACTTGGGCTTCTTGCCGGTACGGCCATTCTCCTGGCCGCCACCGAACCCAGACCCGTGATTTCATCCCCGCCCGCCGTCGTGTACTCGAGTCAACCCACTATCTTTCTGCAGCCTGTACCCGCTTCATCGGCATATTCCACCGATGCGACCCAATGGTGGTATCACTGCGCACAGCCCGCCGGCTATTATCCCTATGTGACTCAGTGCCCATCGGGATGGACCAGGGTGCCGGCCAGACCGCCCGGCTGATTTGAGCATGGCTGCGACGCCCGGTTGGCGAAGACCTAAAGCCATCCTGATCGCTTGAAGCGGGCATAGAGGATGCCGCAGGTCGTGGCGATGACAATCAAGGCAAGGGGATAACCGAACTCCCATTGCAGTTCGGGCATGAATTTGAAATTCATGCCCCAGATCCCGGCAAAAGCCGTGGCTACCGCAAAGATCCCGGCCCAGGCAGCAAGCTGCTTGTTCACTTCGCTTTCCTCGATGGTGACCATCGCCAGATTGACCTGGATCGCCGTACCCACCGTGTCGCGCATGTTGTCGATGGAGGTATTGATGCGAGTGAGATGGTCGTACACATCCCGGAAATACTCCTGGTTATCCGCGCAAACACTGGGCACCCTGCCGCCATGGAGCTTTCCCGCCGCTTCCATGAGCGGTGCCACGGCGTGCTTGAGCACCATCACCTTGCTCTTCAGGCTGTAGAGGCGCTCGATGTTGGAGCGCGCCGAGCCTTTGACAAAGATGAGTTCTTCGATGGTTTCGAGCTCGGTTTCGAGTATATCGACAACCGGAAAATATCGGTCAACCACAGAATCCATCAGGGCATAAAAGACAAAGCCCGAACCGTGCTTGAGCAGATGGGGTTCATGTTCGCAGCGCTTGCGAACACCCAGGAAACCCTGTTGACTCCGGTTGCGGACCGACAGGACGTAGTTCGTCCCGACAAAGACATTGACTTCGCCGACGCTCAACTCGCCGTCCACCATTTCGAGCTGATGCATGACGGCGAAAACCGAGTCCCCGTATTCCTCGATCTTCGGCCGCTGGTGGCCGTGGTGCGCATCCTCGACGGCCAGGGGGTGCAGGCCGAATTCTTCCTGCATTTTTGCGAGTTCCTCATGATCGGCATCCTTGAGCGCGACCCAGACGAAACAATCCGGCCGGCTGACGTATTCGCTGATGTCCTCGACCGGTATGTCGGCGAGCTTGCTGCCTTCCTGATAGGCAACGCAATTGATGAGCATTTTGTATTTCCCTCGAACTCACGACCGCCATGGGCGACGGAGCGATGCCTGAAGCGGAGTGAACGAACTTATTTTGATTTTCTTGATTTCTTCTTGTCACTTGAAACGGCTGGAGACTCCACCAACTTGAAGTCGATCTTGTTGGTCTGAAGGTTGTTATTAATACTTATCGTATTGTTATATTGTATATTTCAATATTGTTAAATTTTAGTAACTACTTATCTGGCTACTCACCAACTGGTTGGTAGAGGCAATTTAGCATCTCTGACTTTGATACTCAAAAGGTAACTGTTCAGGTTGCTGAAGCGAATGCTACCTGGAGAATCTTGGCTGTGGGATGATTCCCTGAAATGCTTGGACGAGAGACGGAAAGATAGCGGCTTTTGAAGTGTAGCGCTCGACAAGAAAGTCGTCGATCCTTGCCTGCAGGTTGATGCACCGGCTCATGATCCGTTCCCCGGCTGCGTATTCCACGTCCACTTGGACACCGATTCCACGAGGACCTGGACAGTGATTCCATGAACACCCCGGCCATGGTAACGGCACGGAGGATAGTTTCGGCGTGTCGAGCTTGGCGTAGATCAGCGTCGTATTCAGCGAACGGTGCTGTAATACATCAGCTACTTCCTTGAGTGAACTACCGTTCTCAGCGCGGCGCGCAATTGTGCGCCCCATGACTTGGCGAGCTTCTCCACCGCCGCAGGAACGATGCGGTCGCAGAACGTCTTCAGCCCTTCAGCATTGGCCCATGGGAAACGCTCGGCGTGTAGCGTTCCCGGCAACCAGGCAATGCCCGCAAAGCCCTGATTCGCGGCAAGCATCAGCATCATTCGCAGCGCGGCCTCCAGCCAATGATTCAGATGGCTTCAGCGGTGAAATCTCGTATTGTTCAAACTTCGCCTGACTCATGTTTGCCGCTGTTTCGACCATCGCCGGCTTCCGTTTGGCGTCGGCTCAACTCGTCCAGGGACTCCATGATCCCAGACTCATCCAATACCTAGAACTCCGATCCGAGAAGCTCACGGAGCATGACCAGGAATTGGCGCGGTCCCTCCCGGAATATGGCGTACTCACATTCATTCACTGCCGTATGTGTTTGTATCTTCGTCAGCCAGTCTATTTAAATCTCGTCGAGTTCATCCTTCAGTCCAAGTTCTCGCAAAGCACCCTTGGTTTCTTCCAGGGTTTGTTTCGAGAGCCCGTCGGGTGGATTAACGTCGATATGGATCGTAAGCTTCAAACCCGATGTGCCTGCAAAGCGTGAAAGGATTTTGGTGTAGAAGTTCATCCACTTCTGCGGCGGTACATCGCCAGCCCACTTGATGCCTGCAACCTTGGTGGGCGTCGGGTCCGGCGATGTTGGCACTGGTTGCGACTGGTCGGGGACATTCGGAGTTGCTGATGTTGTACCTGACGAATCTGGCCCTGTTGACGTAACAGTCGCATTCTTCTTTTCCTGTTCGACATAGGCAGTTGCAGTTTCGGCTGTAATGACGAACATGTCATCCGAGAACTCAATGTCGTAGGGAGTGATGCTTTGGCCGAACGCAAATGGCAAATATTTGCCGGCAGCAGTCTTGCCCACATACGCCAGCATTCCGCTCTCCACGCCACGAGCAATGGTTCCTTTGATAAATTCCGAATTCGGCACGCGCGGGTAGGTGGGTGAGGAATAAAACGCATCGCGTAGCGATTTTGTCGCCCACTCCTTGAACGCAGGGGGCCAGTTTCTGACCAGGAAATTCGGACTAACGCCCTTCGTTTCGACATCTCCATCGGTAGAAAGACGATTGAGGATATTGGAGATTGGCGAGTCCGCCGCGCTTGAATGAACAAGGCCCAGATCCACGGATTTCAACGCGTTGTCTTTACCGAGCAGCAATAGATGCTTGTAGCCGCGCCAGATGGACTCTTTCAAATCGCGCCTGGCTTTCTGGACATTTTCGACAAGCTGCTTCTTCTGCGCCTCGTCCAGCTTGAGGTCGGCAGACTCATCGCTGATCGCTTGCCACGCCAGTATCTTGCGTGCTTCGTCCCTCATGGGCTGGGCAGATTCCGCAACCACCCAGATCAAGGCACTCTTGAACGTTCTCGCCGATGTGCCACTTTCCCGCACTATTTTCTCGGCGAACGCGCGCGTCGACTTGCCGTCTTCCATAGTCTGATTGAGACCAGCGACAAGGATGGTAACTACCGGGCGGTCGGAAACTTGAATGCTGTTTTCAGGAAAGAAAACCCGCTCGATATTTTCCTTCGGCGGAAATATTTTCTGGATTTCCCGCTTGACCTCTTCGTCAATCTGGCCGCCTTGCACCGTTGCCCGACGATCGGAGAAACGCTTGTTCAAGTTCTCCTTCAAGCTGAACTTGTAGCGCGTCTTCTCGACGTTGAGGTAATAGCAGCTATCCGTCAGCGCCTCCAGCACAGTCTCGATGTTGCCGATGTCGCTTTCCGGCTCGCCAACTGCCAGCCGAATTTCCGGAATGCTGGCCTCTTGCGCCTCAGAGCCAATTTGCCCGCCATTGGATTCAAAGAAGATCGTGGTGGCGACCTTGCGATGGAGTCGCGCCTTCTTGATGCCATTGATGGCCTCGGCATCCAGTCGAACCGCATGCGCATCCTTCTTGCCGGCGATGTCCGTGGTCACAGCCGCTTCGAGCAAGGTCTGCCCGAGTTGCTCGAACATCGCGGCGCGGAACATGGGATCGTCCAGCGGCGCGGTGCCCAGCGTAATCATGGGGTCGCGTTGCGCCCCTTTGTATCCGGCCTGGTAGGCGCTCGACACCCACAACGCCAGCAGGCGCAGGATGCCGCGCGTCTGCTGGAAACGCGGCAGGCTGCGCCACTTGCGCTCGAACACGGAAATCACCATCGGGTGAAATGGATAGGTGGCCTTGAATTCTTCCCGCGCCAAATCTGGATTGATCAGGCTGGGCAATTGCTGGCGATGCTCCTGCACCCAATCCGCGTAGGCGCCGCAGGCGTCCTCCGCATCCTTGTTCAGGATCACGCGGCCATCCGGCGTGAAGGCACTCGCATCCCATTCAAACAATCGGCGCCGGATGATTTCCGACGCATCGGATTCGCTGGACAGGATGACCGACTTGCTGACGCGGTTCAGCAGGTGCTTCAGCCGCTGTTCATCCGCCGTATCGTCTTGGGTATAGGAATAGTCGGACTTGGGCACCGAGGCGACAAACACCACGTTCTCGCGCCCGCGCACCGTTTCCGAAAGCGATTGCATGAAGTTATACAGCGCGGTCCCATAGCCCGACTTGCGATAGGAACTAAAGAAACTCAGAACCTCATCCATCAATATCAGGCAGGGTCTATCGTGCGGCAACATTTTGTCGATGACATCGCCCTTGGGCTCCTGAAAATCCGCATCGTGTTTCGCCACATGCGCAAAAGCCTCCGCCCCACCGAGCTGCCAGGCAATTTCGCCCCAGGGCGTCTGGCGGCGCGGTGTGCCGTCGTCCCCACCCCGTCCGGTTACCGAATCGAATTCCGTGCCGACGAAGATCGCGATGGCGCAGTTGTCAGGCACGGTTTTGACGCCCGCACGCTCCAGTATCTTCGACACGCCGCGCCAGCCGTTGGCCGCCGACCCATGCTTGGCTAGGTGATAGAGCATGGTCAGCGCGTGGGTCTTGCCGCCACCGAACTGGGTGGTCATGTTGAACACCGCACTGGTTTCGGTGGTGACACCCGAGAGCCGACGCACAACCTCGGCCGCCATTCCGGTCAGGTGCCCGGTGAGATAGGTTCGGTCAAAAAAGCGCTGTGGAATCTTGTAGTCATCCGGTGCATTGCCGAGCCGCACCTTGTCGAGATGGACCGCGAATTCAGAAGCGTCGAGCGGCTTGCCCTCGCGCAAGTCTTCTCGGGGTTTCACCACGTCGTACCAGGGTTTCAGTTTCATCATTGTTCCCTATGCGTCTCTATAGCCGTTCAAATTTGCCGGTATTCGTATCCAGCGACCACCAGCCGAAGTAGCCGTATGGAAAGGTCTCGGCTTCGCTACGGGAGCCCACCACGATCAGTGTCTCCCCTTCCAGTTTCACACGGCCCGTCAAACCCATCGCCTCGACCACTTCTTCGTGCAGATGCTGGAGCAGTGCCGGAATCTGTTCACCGTGCTTACGGTAGCAGAACATGATCCGCAAATCCGCCCGCACCGACAGCACTTTCCAGAGCGAATAGGCGATCTGGTCTTCACGGGGGCTGTTCTCCAGTTCCATCACCGCCACAGGAAAGCGCCAGCGCTTCTCGCCCTCGGCAAATGCCATCACATCCAGCGCCAGATACTCGCTGCGGTGGATCGGCAGCAACTCCAACTTGTGCCCTTTCGCCGATGCGATCAATCCAATCGTGCGACAGCTGAGTACCGCTGCTTCGGTTAACGCCCGTGTCCAAGCGCCGAGGTTCGCCGTCGCGGCGGCCTGCTTTAGTTCTGACGCCAGTTCGTCGGCCTGCACCACAGCGAAAAAAGATTCCCGGAATCGGGTGACCAGCGCATATTCCATCTCACAGCCCCAAACCCTTCTTTCGCGCCAGTACCCCATCCACCCAACGCTTTTCATTGGCGCTGACGGGATAAAGTGCCGACAGTGCTTGCGCCAGCCGCCAGAAGCGCTGGTCATTGCCGGCGCCATCATCTACCAGGAATCGCTTCAAGGCCTCACCACGGCCGGTGGCGAAAAGAATCATGCTCTGGTGAATGCGGTCAAGCGTAGTTTCGCCAACACGCTTCACGGCTTTCTCGCCCCATGCGGTTTCATTGTCGCCGGCCTGCGCAAGCTCACCGAACAGATCCATCTGAGGCGCTTTTTTCTTGCGTCCACCGCTGAGTGCCTGCGCTTGATCCTTGCCGAAGAGGTATTGGGTGCGCTCGGTGACGGGCAATAGGCGCGCCGTCTCGCCAGAGACTTCGATGACATGCTTCAAGTCTTCGAGGTTGGCGCCCAAGCCTTGTGAAATTTTGCGCGCCGCATCGTATTCGAGAACGAAGCCACCCTTCGATTTTCCGCTCCTGCCCTTAGTATCTTCATCATCGTCGGAGTCTTCTTCCTCTGCCGCACTTTCTACGCCACCGGCCGCCCCCGCATTGAGGGTCCATAACCACATCGCGGTCAGCCGCGCATCGGGTTCAAAAGCGGCTGTATCGGCGTCCTTGAACACCTGGGCCAGCGCCTCCTTGGCGACGGCCGCCCATATGTGTTCAAGATATTCTTTGAGCATGACGGTTTCGCCGCTGGCCTTCTCGACATGGGAATAGCGAGAGAATATTTCGAGAGCTGGGCCGAGGCAGGCGAAGATCGCATCCGCGCCGACTACGCCTTCGTCGACTAAGCGCGGCATCCATTCGTGGATGCGGCGGGGTAATTCCTGCAAAACGTCACGCCAATCGCCGACTTCGTCCGTGCGCACCGAGCCATTTGGATTCTCGCGAGGGCGGCATACAAGATGTACGGAGGAAGCGAGCCGCGCTTGTCCCGCAGCGGCAATCCGCGCTTCCATTTCCGTGTCAATCGGCCATGAGCCTGTAATAATCCACCCGGCGTCAACGACGGCTTTCAGAATGGCTTCCCAACTCGCAGTCGTCTTGCTTGCGAAAACGATTGTGCCAATGCCGTCAGGTCGAAGTACGCGCCGGCCTTCCGCGAATGCTTTCGTCAACTCTCTCTCATAAAATGCAATTGCTTTTGTGGATGTGCTCAACTCGTGCGGTCTATCCACTACGATTTCAGCCGATTTAGGAGTGGCATCGTCTTTGAATAATTCGGTGTGGGTAGTTCCTAGTGACCGCCGAAGCCAAACATAAAAAAAGTCAGCTAAATGAGAATAGGGAACTGCGTCGTAGTAAGGCGGGTCCGTAATGAACGCATCAGCAGAGTCAGAAGGCATTGGATGTGCAGCGGCAGATGCGTTCTCAACGTGGCCCCCAACGCTTCTGCTGACAGTTTCGCGCTCCAGGACATTCACAATCCAATCGCACGCACCAGAAAAGCCGCCAGTTGAAAGCGACAAGGGAGAAACCTCGCAAAAATCCCAGACCATCGGAATTGCTTGCCTGCCGAACGTGTTGCCAATAAATTCACCCGCCGCTACCCAACGGCAAATAGACGAATTGTAGTCAGCTTGCCTGTCGAGGGCGAATGCAAGAAGAGTCTGAACAGGTGCCGCAATGTCATCAACATCCTGCTTTTCCGAGATCGTCCTGATTCTGTCCGCGATAGTAGCCAACGCGAGACTTTGACGTGTGCTGAACAAATCACCCCACTTGGACATGCCATAAATTGGAGCGCTGATGCGACGTATCTCGTTAAGCGAAATCGGCTCTTCCGGCACCAGAGAGAATGGTCCGTTATGAGTTTTTTTGCGGCGGTCGAGTTCAACACTTGCACTCCTGATCGCATCATGGTCTCGATTCGCCGGCAATCGGTAAGAACGACCTTGCTCATTGGGGTAAGTTTGGACAACACACATGAGTCGCGCATCATTTGCGCCACCACAACGAACTTTGAATTGCCGTCGCACGCTCGTGACCGGTGTGGTATAGCCGCAGCAGGGACACGTCCCTGATCCACGTTTCACTGTGCCATCAAATTTTGGATTTACGATTTCCGCTTTACGATTTGTCTGGTCAACCCACTTGCCGCTTTCCTTCACCATGATCTGAAAATCAACTCGCTTGGCCTTCGGGTTCGGCACGAGTTGCAGGGCGACGGAGCGATTGGCTTTCTTGGAGAGCCAGAGGGAGCGGATGAGCGGCACCTCCGCACCGCAGCCTGGGCCTTCGCATTGAATCGTCCGTGCCCAGAGATAGGCGATTGGCGTCGCGCCATCAGCGTCCTTGGGGTAGAACTCGGCCAGTTCCTTTTCGGCTTCGCGCTTGATCCACTCGCCCCATTTGCGGACTTCATCGGCGAGACGCTGGCCGTATTTTGGGATGTATTCGAGGACAACTTTGTTGAGCAAGACGGGGATGGGATTCAGGTCACTGGCAAAGGCGTCCGCGCCCACGCGCAAGGCTTCCAGCGGAATGGAGCCGCCACCGCAAAACGGGTCCACGACGAGCGGACGGGTGTCGGGCGCGCCGCCCAGCGCTTCATGCGAGGCCTGAGTAAGCGCACGGCTGGTGGCAAGATATTCCTTAACCTTCGAGTTGTCCCAGTTAGCGAAGTCCGCGATGAAGTCCAGCAGAGCCCCCCGCAATTCCAGCGTGTCATCGAAATGCGCCGGTTTCTTGCGTGCGTCTTCGAAGCGCGGCCGGCTGTCCTCGGACAGGAGAATCTGTCGTTCGTGGGAAGTCCACTCCAGCATTGCTGCACGCGCCGTCTTTCGGAAGAGTTCGGGGCAAAGCGGATCGACCGGATCGGGCCAAAGCGCCGCACAGATTACCGCGCGGCACGCCGCCAGGGGCCGCCGCGCCCACCAGATGTGCAGGGTGGAGATATGTCCGTGGCGGATGCTTTTCTCGCGCCGCGAATGGGCTGAGATGCGTTTGATCGGCAGGTCGACTTCGATGAGGCGCTTGGGATAAGCCGTCATGCTGACTTTGCCATGCCTATACGCTCCAGCACCTTTTTCGCCAGTACCTGGAAATCCTTGTAAGCATCCTGGACCGCATAGGAGTGGGCGCCGATGGCGCCGTCCGCCGAGCGCAGCAGGAACAGGGGCTTTCTTGCCTCCATCGCCATTGGCGCAAGGCTATGGTAATGCTTCAACAAGGCAAGGCATTCCGGGTCTGCTGCGACTGCGGGTGCCTTCAAGACTTTCTTGCCCAAGACGCTTTGGCGGTACTCCAGGGGCATCCGATTGAGCCAGCGGTCATAGGCTTTAACCGGCCTTGACAGACGTACGCCATGTTGCTGGGCCAGATAGCCAATCGGCGTCATCAGGCCTTTGGGCAAGGCGATAGTTGGCGTCGTCCAGTTGTCGACCCGCTTGTTCCACAGCGAGCGCCAGCTACGTAGCGTCGGGCCAAGGTTACGCAGCCCCTGCAACGAGAACAGGTCGACTCCCAATGGAATCATTACAAAATCCGATGCGATAAGTGCCGCCCGGTTTATCGCGCCGAGATTCGGCCCAACGTCTACCAGTATCATGTCCGCATCGTGCGCCTGCGCTGCCTGTTGCATGACCTGCCAAAAAGCAGTTAGCACTTTGAAGGGGCGCACCAGATTCTGGTCACTCATGGCTAACGGCCATTGCGCGGACAACTCATCCTCGAATCCGGAGAGCGCCAGATCGCCGGCAATCAATGAAATCTCCCGCGTAATCTTGATGCGTTCGGCGATCCGGATGTCGCCGACTTCAAGCAAGGGCTGGATGCAGCGAAAGATCGTGTTGGGCTGATCGGGAGTGTTTTCCCATAGGTCCTCAAGCCGGTCTTCGTCGAGAAACGCTGCGGTCAGATTCGCTTGCGGATCAAGGTCTATGGCAAGAACCCGCTTCCCCATCTCGCCAAACATCCAGGTCAAATGATAGGCGAGCGAGGTCTTGCCAACTCCGCCCTTGTTATTGAAGAAGGTCAGTACCGGAATGCTCATGTCTTTCTCCGCACCGTGACAAATACGAGGGTGTCCTCAGGTTCGAACACAGCGGGCGGATTGCCGTTGGCTATCAGCTCCCGCTGCGCGGTTTGAATGCCGACCCCGAATCGCTGCACAAATCCCAGAACACGCATGGCCTCGGCGAGGTTTGGGTTGCGATAGTCGGTGTAGCCAGGTTTGCCGAAATTTTGACGGGTGACGATTCCGTAAGGGCCTCCCGGGTTGGTGATCTCTATTCGGTCATTGAACCAGGTAACACGTACCGGCGCGTTGGTGGCCTCATAGGTACGATGCATCAAGGCATTGCGCGCAAGCTGCTGCAGGGCCGCCAAAGGGTAGTCGGGAGAGCGCTGTTCCACCGAACCGGTCTTGATATCCACCGCCGTCTGGATATGCGCTTCGAGTTTGTCGTCAAGGCGGCGAAGCATCTGCGCCAGCGGGCCATCGATGACCTCTTCATCTTTGATCGGATCAAAGAGGTTGGTTCCGTCGATACGCAGGAACTGAATGTAGTCGCACGAAACCAAATCACGCGCCCGCGGGCTCAAAACGATGCACCCCAGAACCGTGGGTGTGGCGTTGTCGACGGACTCGATCATGCGGCTGGCCGCCAATCGCTCTTCGTAGGTTCTTTGGTTGACAGCCAGCACGTCCGCCGCCACGGCGGCCGGGAGGTATTCGCTTTCAAAGGTCGCACGGTTGAGGTCAGCCAGGTTCGCAAACGAAACCGGTTGAAGATCAAACGGCAAATCCCGATGGCGCCTTTTCTCGTTCAGGATGCGTTCGTCCTGCGCGCTCGCGATGTCGCGGCGCGGGCCGGTGCGTATCCAGACACGGCCCTTGTATCTCACCGGTGGCGAGTCCGCCGGCAGAACCGTGATAACAGCCATTTCCGCACCCTTGAGCTGCCGCTTTTCAACGGTCATTGTCGGGATTGGAAGAATACTTCCTTCGGAGCGGATACTGGCCAAGGTCAGCAGCAAGTCATCGCTTACGGCAAGGTTCTTGGGAGAACCGTCATCCCGCGCGCCGACAAATACGACACCGGGCGCGGCGTAATTCGGCAAGTCGTTGGCGAAGGCGCAGATCGCCTGCCGGACCTTTTCCGGCGCGTCACCGTTGAATGTCTCCTTGCGCTCTGCCCGGTCCGATTCGAGATCGTTCAGCAGCGCTTCCAGTTCGTTGTCATTCAGTTTCATCTTGTGCTCCGTATTTGGCGCGTTCCTCTTGAAGCTCAACGGGGTGCCGGATTGAGTTCGCCTTCAGCCGGTAATGCTCGACCTTGACAATAGGCTGCCAGTCCAGGGTTACCGGATTACGCAGGATGTTAATCGATGGACTGGCCGATGCACAGTGGAACACGACGTAGAGCCAGTAGTCGTTTTTCATGCGCTGTGCAGTGCGGTATTCGTTCGACGTCAGGGCAATCTCGCCAATGTGGGATCGCCCCTTGACCTCGATGAAGCGAACGTCGATGGCAGTCTGGGGGTCTTCAGGGTGCAGCCGGCGCGAGATCAGGTCGAAGCCACGGTTGTCGCTCTCCACACTCTCGACCATGCGCCCTTCGGCTTCCTCGTGGGCGATCACGGCCTGAACGGCAATGCGCTCGATCTCGGGGTCGCTCACCATGGGCGCGATTCCAGGTGTCTCGCGCTCAGGATGCGGCAGCACCCAAGTGCGGCCGATGTGCTGGATGTCGCTCACGGAACATTGGCTTTCCTGAGCCAGTTCTTGGCGGCGGCCTTGCAATCGGTGATCGAGCTCCAGTAGCTTGTCTTCCGAAATCTTGATGCGGCCCTCGATGCCCTGTTCGCTGGACCCTGCCTCTTTTTGCGAAATGAGATCGGCGAGCAGCAGGTTTTCCCGGTTGATGATGGCGTTGAGGCTTAACTCGATGTGGCGCGAGATGATGGAAACTTCTCGTCCGCGTTCGCGGCGGGATTCCTCCAACAGCGGATTCAGCGCCCGTTCAAGCAGGACCACCTCGACCTGATTTCGATCCGGGAGCGCCGCATCGTCCGGAACCGGTAGCGGCGTTTCGGCGGGTGTGAGGTCGAGGAAGATCGTCGGCTGCTTGATGGCCAGTTGACCATCCATGCCGGTTTGAACCACGAACAGCCGCTTGCTGAGTACATTGCCACGGCCATCGCGGATGGATGCGCCGAATACATCCAGGCGGAATGGGATTTGGCTTTGCAGATCGAAGAACACCGCACCGCGCTTGAGGTGTTCCTGCACCTGACCCAACACGTCTTCGCGCACGACTTCAAACAGCGGGTGACCGGGCGTGACCCATTCCAGGGTGGCGTCCTGCTTGAGCAACTCCTTGTCGAAGACAATATTTCCGTACTCTCGCCCCAGCTTGCCGAAGCGAGGCTCCAGGCGCTCGCCCGTCGGCCAAAGATTGCGGGGTACGCGGCCCAGCTTGTAGTACTTGGCATTAGTCTTAACCGGCTTGGGGGAGAGGCTGGTCATCGGCGCGGAGTTCAGGAAGAAATCTTCAATGACTTCGGGAACCAGCCGGCGTTCCTTGGCCTCGGCTGATTTGCCGACAATCGCGGAGAGATTCAACTCCTTTTTGGCCAGACCTTCGAGGGTAGACTTGGTGATGCCTTCGAAGCGACCTAGATCGACCTGCTCGACGATGCGCTGTTTGATCAGTTCCTCGGTCATTTGGTTGTGCGCATACATGTCGCGAAGCATTTTTTCCAGTTGGTTGGCCGGGAAAACGTCGCCGAGTACGTTGAAGATTTTGCCGGTGCGTTTCGGGTCCAGATCGTCCTGGATCGCCTCGATGCGCTCAAAGAGTTTGT
This sequence comes from Betaproteobacteria bacterium, assembly GCA_016234745.1. Classification (GTDB taxonomy): domain Bacteria; phylum Pseudomonadota; class Gammaproteobacteria; order Burkholderiales; family Rhodocyclaceae; genus JACRAR01. The sequence goes on from JACRAR010000063.1 coordinate 49,722, forward strand.
GCAGCACGCGGCCTTCGCGCGTGTTGGTCGAAACAAAATTGAAAATCAGGCAATCCTTTTCCTGGCCATAGCGATGGATGCGGCCCATGCGCTGCTCCAGGCGGACGGGGTTCCATGGAATATCGTAGTTGATCATCAACCAGCAGAATTGCAGGTTGATACCTTCGCCAGCGGCCTCGGTGGCAACGAGAACCTGGGCAGATTCGCGAAAATCACGCTCGGCGAATATGCGGGTGCCGGGGATGTCGCGGTCACCGATCTTCATGCCGCCGTGAATTTGTGTGAGGCTGAGTCCCCATTCGCGCAGCTTGCCCATGGGCCGCCCGTCGCGACCATCGCCCGCGAGGTAATCCAGAGTGTCCTTGTGCTCGGTGAATACGAGGAGCTTCATTTTCGGATCGGCAAAGACCCCCTGCGAAGTCAGCAGCTCCTTTAAGGCGATGAGCTTGGTTTCGACTTCGCGCGTCTCCAGTTCGCGAGCGTGGCTGATGAGTTTGGACAGTTCGCCAATTTCTTCGCCTAGCGCGATGGGATCAACGTCGGCGACTACATCCTCAAGCTCGGAAATAATGTCCTGCTGCTCCTCGTCGGTCAGGTCGTCGAAATCTTCGGGCAGACGTTTGTTGACTTGCTCCTTCCGATACCCTTCCGGGTCCTTCAAAATCCGCTCACGTTTGTCGCGCATGCGTTCAAGACTACGACGAACCGCATACAAACTGGAGGCGAAGCGGCGTTGCAGCATCGCCATGGTGAATGCAAGTGCCCGACCGCGAGCTGAATCATCCGCAGCGGCCTTGATCGATTGATCTTCGACGTAGCGGGTGAGGCGGTCGTAAAAATCCAGCTCTTCCTCGGAAATCTGGAATTCGGTCGTGGTGACGTTACGTCGAGTGAAGAGCGCCTTGACGTGCCCGGTTTCCGGTTCAGGAAAGGTCACGAGCGCCTCTTTGACGCGGCGCAGATAGAACGGCGCTTCGTGACGGTCCATTGCGTCTTCCAGACTGCTGATGTCTCCGTAGACATCTCGATCCAGAAGATTGAGAAACAGGCAGAAGTTTTTCGGATCGCCCTTGTGCGGTGTGGCGGTCATAAGCAGGTAGTGGTCGGTCATCTCGGCCAGCGACTCACCAAGCTGATAGGCGAGGGTTTTTTTTCGCTGCTGTAGGCGCTCATTTTGTGCGCTTCATCGACGATGATCAGATCCCAACGGCTGCGCAGCAAGGACTCCTTGGCGTCCTCGACCCGCGATACCCAGGACACCGAAGTGATGACCTGATCCTTCTCCTGCCAGGGATTCGAGCCATAGTTGGCGCGCAGCACATCGCTGCGGATGATCTCGAAATTCTCCCGAAATTTATCTTTTAGTTCGCGCTGCCATTGAAAGGTCAGACTGGCGGGGGTGATGATGAGGACGCGCTTGACGAGTCCGCGAATCTTCAACTCCTTGATCAATAGCCCGGCCATGATGGTTTTGCCGGCGCCGGGATCGTCGGCGAGGAGGAACCGTATGCGCGGCAGTTTCATGAAATACTCGTAGACCGCTTCCAACTGGTGTGGCAGCGGATCGACGCGGGCGATGGACAGCGAGAAGTAGGGGTCGTACTCGTAAGCCAGGCCCAGCCGCATCGCCTCGATGCCGAGACGGAACTTGCGGGCATCGCCGTCGAAGGGTTCGAGCGCCGGAGAGGCCGTGAGCAACGCGACCTGCTCCGCGCTAAGGATCGGTTCGAATACGGAATTGGATTGAATACCCTTCCCGACCAGCTTGACCGCCGAGCCCATCGGGATCGTGACAATGACCTGTACCGGCTCCGGAAATAGCGGGCCATGCACGGTTATGTTCGGTTTGAGTTCTTCTATACGCACTTCTATTCTCTGTTCATCTGCCGCACTTAGGCATCAACTTTTCTGGTGGGGGAGTCAAAAAAGTCATTCTGCCTTGTCCATAGGCTCACCAGATGAGCCATTGACCCACGAAAATACTGGTGACATACTTAAGAAGCGGCCTATTATGCCGAAAAATCGCGCGCCTCTACTAGCTGTTTGGGCTCAAATTGGCATCAACGTTATCTCCATTTCCATCAAACTGCTGATTACCTTCAGCATGTTCTTCCTCTGGATTATCTTCAGAGCTTTTAAAAGATAACAATGTCGCCGCTCAACTGCTACCCCTATACTCCGGTATGACATTTGCTAATGAATTAGTTGTATAGGAAATCAAATGGCCAACATAAATGAGCTTAGCCAAGGAAGCATACCCCTCGTCGGCGCTTGTTCTGGCGTATATTTTCTGTTCCACGATGATGAGTTGGTCTACGTTGGCCAAGGCTGGAACTGCTTGCTCCGAGTAGCAGAACACACTAGAAAGGACTCCGATAAGGTCTTCAATAGGTGGAATTACATTCGCGTTGATGACGAAGGAGAACGGAAGTCCAGAGAGCGGGAACTTCGTGCGCAACTAAAACCTCGATTCAACAAAATTTGACGTTCAGCCAGAGGCACGACTCACTGTCAAAGCTTTTGCTATTCAAATGATCCTTCGATCTCAATCCACGGGTACTCAATACCAATTTGACTCTGTGAAATTGTTTTTCAAAGATGGCAAGTATTCAGATGTGTTCAGCCAAAAGAACAACAAGACCGTGTTGGAAACGCTCGCACATCGACGGTATGTGAAGCTGAGACGTCTAGTTGAGGAAACCTACGCGAATCGCCTTCAAGAACCGCTCGGTAGCTTTCTTCTGCAATTGAAACGTGATGGAGACGACTCCTATCGGCGATTTCTTAATAGATATGGCGATGCCAACTACTCGGTTTTTCAGATCAATGACAAGCAAGTTTTACCTAAGCGAGGAATCTACGCATATACGTTCAAGGAAGAGCTTAGGTATATTGGCCGTTGCCAAGACTCAATGAGGAAGCGAGTGAATCAGGGCTACGGGAAAATTCACCCAAAAAATTGTTACCTAGATGGCCAAGCTACGAATTGTCACCTCAACACTCTTATCACTGCTGAACAAGAAGCAGTACGCCTTTGGTTTTGCGAACTCGAACTGGAACAGATTGTGACGGTTGAGAAATCCCTTATCTCAGAATATCAACCTCCTTGGAATATACAACGTTGCAACCAACTGCCTTGATCTAACCAAGACTCATCGTGCAATCTCGACGGCTCAATGTGAGCGTTAGCCGCACCATGCAATTAATCTCTCCAGAACACATAGCCACTGCGACGTCTCCATCGCCATGGGATTTTGGAAATGCTGTCTTGTACGAGCTATGTGACAAACATCCGCTCCACCGGGAGATTCCAGTCGTTATTGCCAAGGTGTGGCTAATCGGCCGCTCATATGCAGCCGCTATCGAGCGCCGACGGGCGAATCCGGCTAAGAATGATGACTTTTACATTGAGACGGTGGCGCCGGAAATCATCAGGTCGGAAATCGATGCTTGGATTGGTAGTGTTTCGCAGCAGGAACTGCCAGACGGAGAATCGCTCGGCCTGACGGTCGTTGCGCACTCAAGAGTAACCGGCCTGTTCAAGAAGATTAGTGGTCTCGATAAGCGATCTCTTGCGTCAAAATATCTCCATTTTCATAGACCGAGCCACTTCTACATTTACGACTCCCGCGCGGTCAATGCCATGCGCGACTTGTCGCCCATAATCGGCCGCACAAGGGGCGGGGGAGATATGGGTGACAACGAGTATCGAAAGTTCGCACAAAAGTGCGTCCAATTGCAGACTTTTGTTATCAGAGAATTCGGTATTGCCCTTAGCCCACGTCAGATTGACAAGCTTCTATTGGCCATCCATGAAATCAGAATCTAAACTTGCAATTGAAAATATGCCCACAACACTTTCTCTCGAACACCTCCTGGAACCGTTCGGCTTCGATTCGACACGGCGAACGAAGCTTGTGCGTCATCAAGAGCAAGGAGTCGACCTTGCTGCATTGCATCGGGCCGGACAGTTTGAGTTCTACCAGTCATTCCAAGGCCGTGCGGTTTTTGAGAACTGTGAGCAGATAGTTTCCTTTATCGGAAGTGCCGGAACTCAAGCAGTCTTTGTTGGCGTGTACCAGGTGCTCGGAGTAAGTGGCCCCAAAGCCTTGACCCTGCCACCAGACTTCCAATATCCACAGCTGAATCTTTCGAGTGTTTACGTATACCAGCTGAACCGTGACAAGAGGTTCGATGTCCTCATTGATCGACTAATCATAGATTGGGGAAGTGGCACACGAAGCTGGGTTCAAAAGTTCAGGCATGGCGCAAAAGAAGTTGTCGAGGTCCTTCCAAGAGGATACGTGAAAGAGTTCAGTGGGTTCCTTGACTTTGTGCTCCGATTTGACGAACTCAAAGCCATGATTGATAACCCGACGGCAAATCGAGAATGGCACCGCATGCTAGGCTCTGTCTCGGGTGTTTACCTCATCCTAGACAGCGTGACCGGGCGTCAATATATAGGTTCCGCCTACGGTGACGGAGGCATAATTGCTCGTTGGTCGCAGTATGCTCGCACAGGCCATGGGGGAAATGCAAAACTCAAGGCGCTACTAACTGAGCGCCCAAATGCTCGCAGCGACCTACACTTTTCCGTCCTTCAGACGCTGTCTCCTTCACTGACTGCGCGCGAAGTGATTGCATATGAGGTGCGGCACAAAGAAAAGCTTGGCACCCGTGCACATGGACTCAATAGCAACTAGACGCCAATCGCATTATTTCACGGGTCTTGGGCAAAAAGCTGTCTAAGCCTATAGATTCAATCTTAGCTACAGCACTAAAGGTAGGGTATGGCCAACTCATCCAAAATCATTGAGGAACGCCAGGATCAATGGGGTGCAGAGCAAGCCCGCGATCCGAAGTGGCAGTCGTATCTCACCTCGCTACGCGACAATCTGTTTCTCGGGCACCTAAATCCGGATACGGAAACGGAGTTCCGAACGGGCGATGGCTCGGAACTCCGCGATGCACGTACACGCCCTGCTAAGATGCGGGCTCTGATCTCGTCCTCGGCGCTGGTGGTGAATTTCTTTGATTCCTGGCGTTTTGCCGACAAAGCTGCCCTCGCGCGAGTGTTTGGTATCGAATCAGCAATTTCGCGACTCTCTTTTGAATTTAAGACTGACGGCTATCCCGTGGGACCACGCTCACCAAACCTCGATCTTATGTTGTACCTTGCCGATGGGCAGCGCGTTGCTGTGGAGTCGAAATTCGCCGAACCTTACCGCTCCAGCGAGGGTTTTGGTGCGCTTTCGGCCCGGTACTTTCCATCAGGTGAATGCCTGTGGAGCCAAGCTCGTCTCCCGGCAGCGCAAAGAATTGCCGACCGACTCCGACCTGAATGGATTCATCTTGATGTCCCACAGTTGCTCAAACACCTCTTGGGGCTTGCGAGCGACCCAAGCAAACCCGCTACGCTGGTTTACCTCTGGTTTGACACAGGAAGTGCAGATGCCAACGCACACCGCAAGGAAGTCGAGCGGTTTAAAGGTGAAGTTGCTGGCGATTCAGTTGTTATCAGGTCTGCGACTTATCAGGAGATTTTCAAAGGTATCAGCGAGTCTGAGGAACCAGTCGTTGGATGGCACTCTTATATGAGCCGGCGCTACTTTGCGGAATCGCCTTAACGGCGCGGTGAACCCAACGGCTTAAGGGATGTCAGCGGGCATCCCGCAACGGCGCCCAGCCGCGGTCGATTCTGACGAGCTTCAAGCAGCAACTTTCGGAGCCATACAATGATCGCGTCGGGTCGAAAGCACCCTGTGACGGCCTGCCACTTCTTAGGCCGTCATTCGGACTTGTCAATCAGAGCTCTCAGGCTGCGCTCAACGGCAAGCCAGCCCGCCCGCTGCGCCAGCGCCGCCTTCGTGTAACGCCCATGGATCGTCGGCCGGCCGGTAGATTTACCCCCATGCATCCGGCAACGCCCATTTGCCATTGCCGGGTTCCGACAGGGCTGGCCGGTCCGTCGGCAGTGCGCACCACACCGGGGGTGAAGTACCAATGCCGCTCTGGCTTGCTGCATGGCCTTGTTATTCATTCTTTGGCACCTCCCCTATGATCAACGTTGCCGATAATTGCCTGCCCGCCGTCTGTCACGGTGACGTACTGGACGGTGATTCGCTGTTCCCCGTTGCTGCGAAGGCGTTGCAGCGTCAATAATCCCCGCTGATAGGTTTCCATCATTCGGCAGGCAAGATTCAGCATTCGCGTCTTTTCGACCGTGTCCTGCATGAAAGTTGCCTTGTCGGTGATCTCCAATGCTGTCTTGTGGGCGACGGCAAGCTGATGGGCCAGCATCTTTTCCAGGCTGTTCTCGGCCTTAATGCTGGCGGCGGCATCGATCGCCATGGCGGCGCAATCATTACCCATGCGATCGAGCAGAACCAGCCGGTGCGCGGAAGCATCGAGAGCGGCGACATCAGGCAACTTGAGGGTATCGGTCAGCCTTGAGCGCTTTGGCTGAACGACCTCGCCCAATGCCACAAGTGGAACGTCCTTCAAGTCTAGGAGCTCGGCCGCCGTCCCCGCATGATCATCCGCATAGGCTTCGTGAGTATCGGCGCTGGCATCGTCACCCCATTCTCGGAGTTGCGCTGCCACCGAGCGTTGCCCCATTGAGTAGGTCATCGCCCGTGCGGCCTTGGTTGTCTTGTCGCGCCCCTTACGGCCATATTCGAGACAGGGTAGACAAACATAGCCGCCCGAGCAGGGGTGAATAGTTCCATCTCGCGTGCCGCAAAGTGAGCACTCTAAAGGTTTGGGAATCGTTGGCTTCTTGCGTGCCATCATTCATTACCTATCTGGTAAGCAGTTGCATTGATGTCGTATTGGCTCCGGAAACTCCTTATTCACGGTGACAAGTTTGACTCCAGCCTGTGGCTTATTCATCGAATTCCCGCCTTCGACGCTTCTGTCATGTCCATCGGCCCGGTGGTGCCGTTCTCCAAGAACTGGGTTGATGCGGCATGGAACCACAGCGCTACCTTGCCCTCCCAATCGCCATTGCGCTGCTTGTCGCAGATAAGCAGGGCGTCCGGGTCTCGGCTGCGGTCATGCTTCCCGTCCTGGATGTCGCGTTCCTTCAGCTTGTTGCGCCAAACGGTCAGTACGTTATCGACCTGGTCGGTGATTGCCCCGGTGCCTTTCACATCCATCTTGCCGGGCGATGCGTATTCGTCCTGTCCTTTGCGGCTGTGCGCCACCAGGTGAATGTGCAAGTCGTTGTCCCGGGCGATCGCGCACAGGGCATCGAGGAAGAACTTCTGGCCGTTGTAGTCGTCCTCACCTATGCCGCACTTCATCAGGCTGTCGATCACGAAATGCTGCATCTTCAGCTTGTCGGCGCAGTACCGAATCACCGCCAGAAGCTTCGCCGCGCGGACGGTGCCTTGCTGGTCATACAGCCATAGCCGCTTGTTGGTTCCTACGTAGAATCTGCGGATGAAGTCGGGATCCGGCGAACTTCCGGCGAAAGCCTGCCGGCAGATGCGCGCCAAGGTCATGGCAGGCCTCATCTCCATGCTGGCGATACATACCCGCTGCTGCTGTGCGACCAAGCCGAGGCAGACCTGGCCGAGCACCAGGCTCTTGCCGTGGCCATTCATACCGCCCCACAGCGTTACCTCACCCGGGCGAAAGCGGATTTGCGCGTGCGTCTTTGGCCAGGGCATGCGCGCACCAATCGGACCTGTCGGTGAATGGAAGTAGGACACAACATCATCGGCATAAGCCGATGCCGGCCGCACTTTGTGTTCGGCGTCGGTGTCTGCCATGTAGGCGCGGAAATCAATGCTGTCATTGATTATCGCAGCCATGGCGCAGCCTCCCTGATTCGACGCTCGTTTGACTGCGCAGCTTTGTAGGCAACCTTATCGCCTTTGACTGCGAAGTGTGTTGCTTCTGCCTGAGCGTTCTTCAATTCCTCGATGAAATGCGCCTCACCGAATTCGACTCTGCCGATTCCCTTGATCCAACGCCAGCCAATGTCGAAACCGAACTCAGGACACATCACGCAAAGCTCATGGACGTACTCGACAAGCCGATCATGGGCCCGGGCCGCGCGGTCATCCCAGGTTTCGCTGAACAGAATCACGTTTAGGCCGTGCACACAACGAAAGTCCAAGTGGTCAATCGGGTCTTCAGGACGGACCAACAACTCCGGCATAGCCAAGGTGTTCGACCATTTCCACCAGTCCGGATCGCGGCCTTCGCCTACAGTGATCCAGACTTCACCGGCTGGGCACTGACCTGCCAGTCTCATTTCGATCAAAGGAGCAGCGCCGCGGGGAGTCATATCGCCCCCGCAAAAATCGACCGGTCGGCAGGCGTACCATCGGGCTTACTCTTCCCGTTGAGATTTGCCCAGTCGTCTCTAGCTGCGTTCTGGAACGCCTGCTGCCAGTCAGCATAGATGTAACCTTTTGCCTTGGCCACACCGATAAAATGCTCAAGGCGCTCATCAAGCCGATTAATTCCCTTCCGTGTTGCCCATGCTATTGTCGCTTCGCTGAGGCTGAAGTCTTCAGGTAGTGGAGTCTCAACCGGTTTCCTTTTCTTCTTGGAGGATGGAACAGATACACCCGGCGAAGCCGGTAATGCCTGTGCCTGCTCCTGCTCCTGCTCCTGCTCCTGGCTTCTGAGGGTCTTAAAAGAGGCTTCGGAGGTTCTTGCAAGGGGCTTGCTTGAAAGAGCGCGAACCAGATCATCGGGAAGGTGAAATGCCTCCTTGTATTTTTCTGCGAAAGCCGCTGCCAATCTGGTTTTCGAGAACTTTGACAGTTCGTTGGCAATACCCTTTGTCTGTTTGTCATTTGGCCTCAAGCGGTCAGCGATCTGAAACCTGGCAGCTTCGACTAACCAAACCGTCTCCGTTTCTTCGTCATACTCACAGAAACCCAGCTCGCACACCCTTTGAAGGGCCTTTGAAGCCCCTTCTTGAGTCAGGCCGGTTTCGTGGCAAAGATAGATCATCGGCAGATAAAACAGACCGATCATATTGGCATGAGGGTTTGAAATCAGGTAACAGGCGAGCACTTGGGCTTCTGGATCTCCATGGAGCTTTTTGCCGGTTTCCCCAATCCAGAACTGTGGAAACATCTTGGCGTATTCGCGCACGATCAGAGTCCTTCCGAAAGCTCGAAGACGAACCACTGTCGGCGAATGCCTGTGATGCGTTGATCGCTTTCGTTATCGTGTCTTCCGAGACTTGCAGGAGATAATAACTTGATGGCCATGCGTGCAAAATACTGCGCATGCGTCGGTGTCAGTGCGCTCCTTGCAAAGTCGAGCATCAAGGCCGCGTTGTCGATTGCCTTGAAAGTGCCAGCGTAATTGTCGGAGAATGCAGCGTCTGAGTTGTTTGCTTTGCCGACTGGGCGCCCCTGGACGGGGGCTTTGTCTTTTCTGGGGTCGGCTACTAGCCCAAATATTTCATAGGGAAGGTCGGCGGAACTGGAGTAAAGCGCGTTAATACTGGTGTCGAAGCCTATATTAACGGAGTTCCGCCGATGTCAAAGTGTACCGCTGATCAGATGTCATTTGGGCGCCTTGGGCGCAA
>JACRAR010000062.1 GCA_016234745.1 Betaproteobacteria bacterium
GATGAACTCGATGCCATTCATGCCGGGCATGTTGAGGTCGGTGATGAGCAGGTCGATCTTCAGGCCGGCGCTGAATTTCTTCAATCCTTCCGCGGCGCAGTTGGCCTTTTCCACCGCATAGCCGGCCTTGGTCAGAATATTGGATATGGAGAGCAGGATGGTCGCGGAATCGTCGACCAGGAGAATAGTTTTCATGAGCGTGCCTCGGAGATAAGGGGAACGTTAGTGTGTTTCATGTTGTCTTGTTGTTTACTTGTTTTCCCGCCGCATCATATCAACATGGTCCCTACAGCACCAGATAGGATTATCAAGACAATGCCATGTCGGGTACATACCGTGCTTCGAGTATTTTCGACTACCGGTTTACCGGTAGGAGGCCAGACTAATCTGGGCAGGGATGTCAGGGGAAAACGGGGCGATTCGCGGCGAAAAAATCGCGCAGGGTGTCAAGCACCGCATCGGGCTGCTCGGTCATCATGGCGTGACCCGCGCCCTCGAGCATCACCAGTTTTGCACCGGCGATGCTGCCGGCCAGGCCGCGTGCCACCTTGGGCGAGGTCATCTGGTCGCGGGCACCGGCCAAGACCAGGGTCGGGCAGCGCACCTGGGCGGTGGCTTCCGCACCGCGGGCATAGGCGTTGCAGGCGGCAAGATCGATATGCATCACGCCGGGTTTTTGCCGCTGCATGAGGCGCAGGTTGGCTGCGTACATCCAGATGCCGGGCACGGCACAGAGGCCGACATGGCCATGCGGCGAGTGCGACCAGACGTTGACCATGTTCATGGCGCGCGGTTCGTCGTCGCGTGCCGCACCGAGCAGCGCCGGGGAGACCGGCATCGGCACCGAGGTGGCGATCAGGGCGATCGCCGCGACGCGTTCAGCGTGGCGCGATGCGGCATCCAGGGCGATCATCGAGCCCATGCTGTGGCCGATCAGGCCGGCCTGGGCGATGCCGAGGCTGTCGAGCAGGGCGATGATCCAGTCGGCCAGGGTTTCCACCGAGGCAAGCGGAGCGCCCGCGCTGCGCCCGTGTCCGGGCAGGTCGGGGGCCAGCACGCCGTAGCCGTGGTGGGCAAACCAGCGGCTTTGCAGCAGCCAGCAGGAGTGGTCCTGCTGCGCGCCGTGGATGAACACCACCGTTGGCACGCTGGCGGAGAAAGGCTTGCCGCCGGTATAGACCAAAGTGCTGTGGCCGCTGACGCTGAGTTCCACGGGTTCTGCCTATGCCTTGAGCGCCGCTGCCAGGCCGCGGTTGAGGTCTTCGACGAGGTCGTCGGCGTCTTCTAGGCCCACCGACAGGCGGATCGTGCCGGGATGGATGCCTGCGGCCACCATGGCTTCGTCGGGCATGCGGAAATGGGTGGTGGAGGCGGGATGGATCACCAGTGACTTGGCATCGCCGACATTGGCCAGATGCGAGAAGACGCGCAGGACCTCGATGAATTTTTTCCCCGCCTGACGGCCACCTTTAAGGGTGAAGCTGAACACCGATCCGCAGCCCTTGGGCAGCAGCTTTTGCGCCAGTGCGTGATCCGGATGCCCGGGCAGTTCGGGGTAGGCGACGCTGGCGACCGCGGCATGCGCCGCGAGATGGGTGACAACCTTGCGGGCGTTCTCCACGTGGCGCGCCATGCGCAGCGGGAGGGTTTCTATGCCCTGGAGAATCTGGAACGCCGTCATCGGACTCATGCAGGCGCCAAAATCGCGCAAGCCTTCGCGGCGGGCGCGGAACTGGAAGGCGGCGATCGGGGTTTCCTCGGTGAAGTCCATGCCGTGAAAACCCGCGTAGGGTTCGGTCAGGGTCGGAAACTTGCCCGAGGCATCCCAGTCGAAAGCGCCGCCATCGACGAGCAGCCCGCCGATGGCGATGCCATGGCCGCCGAGAAACTTGGTGGCCGAGTGATACACCAGGTCGGCGCCCAGATCGAGCGGACGCTGCAGGTAAGGCGTGGTGAAGGTTGCGTCGACCAGCAGCGGTACCTTGTGTGCGTGGGCGATTTCGGCCACGGCCGGGATGTCCAGCACGTCGAGTCCCGGGTTGCCCAAGGCTTCGCCGAACAGCAGGCGCGTTTCGGGACGGATCGCGGCGCGCCAGGCGGCAAGATCGCGCGGGTCGACGAAGGTGGTGGTGATGCCGAAGCGCGGCAGCGTGTATTCGAGCAGATTGTGGCTGCCGCCGTAGAGCGCTCGGGAAGCGACGATATGGCTGCCGCCGTCCATCAGGGTGACGACGGCCAGATGCAGCGCGGCCTGCCCGGACGCCGTCGCGATCGCGCCGACGCCGCCTTCGAGGGCGGCGATGCGCTCTTCGAGCACGGCGTTGGTCGGGTTGGAGATGCGCGAGTAGAGATGCCCGCCGCGCTCCATGTTGAATAGCTCGGCGGCCTGGTCCGGAGTCTTGAAGACAAACGAAGTTGTCAAATAGATCGGCGTGGCCCGCGCCCCGTACTGGGTGTCGGGCACCTGGCCGGCGTGCAGGCTGAGCGTGTCAAAGCTGTATGACTTGGGCTCAGCCATGGGAAGACCGGGAAGAGTTCAGGCCGGAACGTCCGGATCGAGCTGGCGCTCGATCAGGGCGATGCGATCCTTGAGATGCAATTTTCGCTTCTTCAGGCGCCGCAAGAGCAGGTCGTCGGTGGCGGGAGCGTCCATCATGTTGGCAATGGCCACATCGAGATCGTGATGCTCGGTGGTCAATTCCAACAACATGGCGTGGAGTTCTTCAGGGTTGTTTGTGGTTAGCATAGGCTAGGGTGTTTTACCTGAGGTGATTTTCTTTGTTCGCACGCATTGCTTGAATGAGAACCCGGCTTAATCTTACTAAACAATTACCGACTTAACAAATTCTAGCTTATCTGCTAGGGTTACCACCCTGCCAGCGCCTGAATCGGCCCTATTCCGCATGCCCCACACTACGCCCCAGTTCGCACCCCAGACCATAGGCCGCTTTGAAGTCCTGCGCGAACTGGGCCGCGGCGCCCAGAGCGTGGTCTATTTGTGCAGCGATCCGCACCTGCAGCGCGAAGTGGCGATCAAGACACTGCATTTCAGCGCGCCGGAACAACGCGACAAACAATCCCTGCTGGCCGAGGCGCGCACCGTCAGCAAGCTGCGCCACCCGAATATCGTGCCGATCTTCGAGGCGGGCGAGCAGGACAACGATCCCTACCTGGTGTTTGAATATGTCGAGGGCGGCAATCTGTCGCAATTGCTGCGCAGCCAACCCCTGACCCCGGTGCGTGCCGCCGAGATCACGCTGGGAGTGCTCGACGCGCTGGCCGAAGCGCATGGCCAGGGCATCATTCATCGCGACCTGAAGCCGTCGAACATCCTCATCGATGCCAAGGGAACGCCGCGCGTGATGGACTTCGGCATCGCGGTGCGCGTCGCCGACCAGGCAGCGGAACAGGAACAGGGCCTGATGGGTTCGCCCGCCTACATGTCGCCGGAATATGTAGACCGGCGCACAGTCAACGCCAGGACCGACCTCTATGCCGTCGGCCTGATCCTGCTGGAAATGCTGACCGGCAAGCGTCTGCGGCAGTCCGAGGCACTGCTGCCCCTGCTTGCGAGAATCGTGCGCGAACCCGTGCAATTGCCGGCCGACCTGCAAATCGACGAGCGCCTCGCCGCCATCATCCTCAAGGCGGTGGCGCATGACCCGCAGTTGCGTTTCGAAAATGCCCAGCTCATGAAACAGGCGCTGACGGCTTACCTAGATTCGGGCCAGACGGAAAGCGGCGAGGGCAGCGATGTCAATCAGCAAAGCACGCTGGATTTTTTGTTGCGGCGCATGCGCCACAAGTCGGATTTCCCGGCCTTGTCCGATTCGGTATCCTCGATCAACAAGCTCACGGATTCCGACAAGGAAAGCATCACCAAGCTCTCCGACACCATCCTCAAGGATTTTTCGCTGACCAACAAGATCCTGCGCCTGGTCAATTCGGCCTTTTACCGCCAGGCCGGCGGCGGCAGCATCAGCACGGTGTCGCGCGCCGTGATCGTGCTGGGCTTCGATGCGATCCGCAACATCGCCGTGACGGTGCTGCTGTTCGAGCACCTGCAGAACAAGGCCAACGCCAACCTGCTCAAGGAAGCCTTCCTGCGCGCCAACCTGTCCGGCCTGCTGGCGCGCGACATCAGCAAGAACCTGCTGCCGCGCGACGCCGAGGAGGCCTTCATCTGCGCCCTGTTCCAGGGCCTCGGACGCCTGCTGGCGCAATACTATTTCCCCGACGAGATCGAGGAAGTGCGCAAGCTCGTGCAGCAGGGCAATGCGGTCGAGGAGGCCGCGGTGAGGCAGGTGCTCGGCATTTCGTTCGAGGAGCTGGGCATCGGCATCGCGCGCACCTGGGGTTTCCCCGCCACCATCGTCAACAGCATGCGGCGCATTCCGCCGGGCACGGTGGCGAAACCAAACACCCGGGAGGAATCTTTGCGCGTGGTGGCCGGCATGTCCAACGAATTGTGCGGGGTGATCGCAGACGCGGCGCCCGAGGAGCGCGCCAAGTCGATGAAGAAAATCACCGACCGCTATTTGCGCAGCCTGCCCATCGGCGGCGAACAACTGCAGGAGACCATGCAGAATGCCTTCAAGGAACTCTCCCAGGTCGCGGCGATTCTGCATGTCAATCTCAAACAGAGTGCCTTCGCGCGCCAGCTCCAGGCCGTGTCCGGCGAGAAGGGCACAGCGGAGAGCGACGCGGCCAGCGCTGCGGAGGATTTCGATTCGGATATCGCCAGCACCGTCCTCTCCGACAACCTGATCGGCGGCGATCGTGGCACCGGGGAGGAAGCAGTTGCCGCGGGTACGCCGGAGGACGCGCACGCGATCCTGGCCGCCGGGATTCAGGATATCAGCAACTCCCTGGTGGAAAATTTCTCGCTTAACGATGTCTTGCGCATCACGCTTGAAACCATGTACCGGGCGGTGGGTTTCAAGCGCGTCCTGTTCTGCCTGCGCGATCCGCGCGCCGGCCAGATGACGGGGCGTTTCGGCTTCGGCCCCTCCGCCAGCGAGATCGTGCCGCACTTCCGCTTCCCGCTCGGCATTGCGCCGGACGTGTTTCGCGTCGCCACCACCAAGGGCGTAGATATCATCATTGAGAACATCAACGACGAAAAAATCAAGGACCGCATCCCGGCCTGGTACAGGAAGAGCGTGCCGGCGGAAACCTTCGTGCTGTTTCCGCTGATGCTCAAGGGGGCGCCGGTCGGGCTGATCTATTGCGACAAGGACAAGGCCGGCGAGATCGTCATCCCGGCCAAGGAGCTGTCGTTGCTCAAGACGCTGCGCAACCAGGCGCTGCTGGCGATCAAGCAGGCCGCGTAACTTTGATGATGCGTTGGCTGCGCCCCCGATCATGAAATTCGCGGTACTCCCACGGCCCCCCTGCCCCTGCCCCCGCCCCGGGGCGGGGGCAGGGGGTGCTCGCTACGCTCGATGTCACCCAGTGCTCATGTTCCCCTCGCGCTAAGCCAGTAATGCCTGCATGCCCCACAGCGCCAGCATGCCGATGCAGATGGTGGCCAGCGTGCCGCGCGTGCGCAACGCGATGGTGACGGCGATCAGTGCCGCGATCAGGCGCGGCCAGTCGAGCGTGGGCAGGTGGTCGACG
Organism: Betaproteobacteria bacterium; assembly: GCA_016234745.1. GTDB lineage: Bacteria > Pseudomonadota > Gammaproteobacteria > Burkholderiales > Rhodocyclaceae > JACRAR01. Next base: position 5,620 of record JACRAR010000062.1, read on the forward strand.
CCGGCAGGAAACACCAGCGGCGCAATGATCGCGGCCAGGATCGCTGCCGGCACGTAGGCCAGCATGCGCTGCATCAGCCGCGGCAACTCGACATGCGCCAGCAATCCGATGAAGGAAATCCGATTGAAGTAGGTGACGGCGGCCAGGGCTAGGATGACGGCCCAGACGAAGCTGGCTTCCATAGTTTCTCCAGAATCGTTGCGATGACTGCGCCTGCCAGGGCTGCGACCAGCAGGTTGAGCTTGAGCGGCAATTGCGGTCCCAGCGATACGAGCGCGCCGACCGCTGCGGCAACCCACATGAGGCGGTTGCTGAGCAGGGGTATCAGCAGGGCGATGAAATTCAAGGCAACGAGAAAATCCATCGACCAATGTGCCGGTATGAAACTGCCGAGCAGGATTCCGGCGATGCTGCCGGCTTGCCAGGACAGCCACAGCGCCAGCGAAATACCCGCATAGAACCAGACATTTTCACGCTCGCTGCGGCCCTCGGCGATGCGTCCCAGGGTGGCGGCGAAGGATTGGTCAACCAACAGATAGGCGCCCAGCCAGCGCGCTAAGCGCGGGGTTTTGCGGAAATGCGGTGCCAGAGCGGCGCTGTACATCATGAAACGCAGGTTAACCACCCAGCCGGTCAGCACGATGACCCAGGCCGCTGCGCCGCTGCCCAGGAGATGGGTGAAAACGATCTGCGACGATCCGGCGAAGACAATCCAGGACAAACCCCAGGCCTGGGAGAAGGTCAGGCCGATACCGCTGGCGCTGGCCCCGCAGATCACGCTGAAAGGTATCACGCCCATCATCAGCGGCAAGCTGGCCAGGATACCTGCCCACATTGCCTGTCGCGGCGGGAGCGGCCCAGGAGGTGGCGTCGATGAAGGGGGTGTTGCCATAGGAGGCGGCATCATACAATGACAGCCTGATTATCGACGACTTGGCGACCCCTGCCATGAACAAATCCTTCGTCCGCGAGAACGAACAGGAAGACGACGCGGCGCCATCCGAGGCGGCCGCCGCTCTGCCGCTCGGCAGCAAGAACTACATGACCGTGGCCGGGCATGCGCGGATGCGCGCCGAATTCGAACAACTGCTCAAGGTCGAGCGACCCGCCCTGGTGCAGGTGGTGTCGTGGGCGGCCGGCAACGGCGACCGTTCCGAAAACGGCGACTATATCTACGGCAAGAAGCGCCTGCGCGAAATCGACCGGCGCCTGCGCTATCTCACCAAGCGGCTGGAGAGCGCCGAGGTGGTCGATCCGCGGCTGCAGGAAAACACCGAGCAGGTGTTCTTCGGCGCCCGGGTCATGATCGTCGATGCCGAAGGCAATGAATCGAGCTATCAGATCGTCGGCGTGGATGAAGCCGATGCCGGCGCCGGCCTCATCAGCTGGATTTCTCCCCTGGCGCGCGCCCTGCTCAAGGCCAGGCTCGGCGATCAGGTGCGTTTCCACAGCCCGGCCGGGCTGCGCGCGATCGAGATTGTCGAAATCGAATACATTTGAACATTGGCGGGAGACGGCCGGTTCAAACTGCCGCGCTTGAAATCCCGCAGATCGCCCCCATCTCGGGGAGCACGTTTTCTTCCAGGAGCCAAGTCATGACCACGAATGCCACTGCCGAGCGCGAAACGCTCGGCTTCCAAGCCGAAGTCAAACAACTGCTGCAGTTGATGATCCATTCGCTCTACAGCAATCGCGAGATTTTCCTGCGCGAGCTGATTTCGAATGCTTCCGACGCCTGCGACAAGCTGCGCTTCGAGGCCTTGCACAATGCTGCGCTGTACGAAGGCGATTCCGACCTCAAGATCCGCATCGCCTACGATGCCGAGGCCCACACCCTGACAGTGGCCGACAATGGCATCGGGATGAACCGCGAAGAAGTCATCACGAACCTCGGCACCATCGCCAAGTCGGGCACGCGCGAATTCTTCTCCAGGCTCTCCGGCGACCAGCAGAAGGATGCCAACCTGATCGGCCAGTTCGGCGTCGGTTTCTATTCCTCCTTCATCGTTGCCGACAAGGTGACGGTGCTGACGCGCCGCGCCGGCGAGCTGCCGGAGCAGGGCGTGCGCTGGGAATGCGACATGGCCGGCGAGGGCAGCGGCGTGTTCAGCGTCGAGATGGCCGAACGGCCCGGCCACGGCACCGAAATCATTCTGCATCTGCGCAAGGAATCCACCGAGGGAACGGACAACCTGCTGACCGGCTACCGCATCCGCTCGATCATCCGCAAGTATTCTGACCACATCCTCCAGCCGATCGTGATGAAGAAGGAGGAGTGGGACAAGGAGACCAGCGCGCAGAAGATCACCGACGAGGACGAGACGGTCAACCAGGCGAGCGCGCTCTGGGCCCGTCCCAAGAGCGATATCAAGGAGGAGGAGTACCGCGAGTTCTACAAGCATGTCGGCCACGATTTCCAGGATCCGCTGGTGTGGACCCATGCCCGGGTCGAGGGTCGTCAGGAATACACCCAGCTGCTCTATATTCCGGCGCATGCACCCTTCGATCTGTGGGACCGCAACGTGCGCCACGGCATCAAGCTGTATGTGCGGCGCGTTTTCATCATGGATGACGCCGAGCAGTTGATGCCGCACTACCTGCGCTTCGTGCGCGGGGTGGTCGACAGCAACGACCTGCCGCTCAACGTTTCGCGCGAGATTCTGCAGGAGAGCAAGGATATCGAGGCGATCCGCGCCGGCTGCACGAAAAAGGTGCTTGGGCTGCTAGAGGATCTGGCCCGCAGCGATGAAGCCGGCGACAAGGAGAAATATGGCAAGTTCTGGAGCGAGTTCGGCCGTGTCCTCAAGGAAGGCGTCGGCGAGGACTTCGCCAACAAGGAAAAAATCGCCGGCCTGCTGCGCTTTGCCTCGACCCATGCGGATACCGCCGAGGAAAACGTGTCGCTGGCCGAATACATCGGGCGCATGAAGGAAGGCCAGGACAAGATTTACTTCGTCACCGCCGAGAGCTTCAATGCCGCCAGGAACAGCCCGCATCTGGAAATTTTCCGCAAGAAGGGCATTGAAGTGCTGCTGCTTTCGGAGCGCGTCGACGAATGGGTGATCAGCAACCTGCAGGAGTTTGATGGCAAGGCGCTGGCCTCCGTGGCCAAGGGCGGGCTCGATCTGGGCAAGCTCGAGGACGAGGACGAAAAGAAGGAACAGGAAAAACAGGCTGGCGACTTCAAGGAGTTTACCGACAAGATTGCCAAGTCGCTCGGCGAGCGGGTCAAGGAAGTTCGCGTCACGCATCGACTGACCGAAAGCCCGGCCTGCCTGGTGGCCGATGAGCACGACATCGGCGCCAACCTGGCACGCATGCTCAAGGCGGCTGGCCAGCCTGCGCCGCAGTCCAAGCCGATCCTCGAAATCAATCCGACGCATCCGGTGGTGACCCGGATCAGGAACGAGGAGAGCAAGTTCGACGATTGGGCCGCGGTGCTGTTCGACCAGGCCATGCTGGCCGAAGGCGGCCAGCTTGACGACCCGGCCGGCTTCGTGCGGCGCATCAACCAGCTGATGCTGGAGATGGGCGTAGCGTCTGCTGCTTCCGCTGCCTGACCGGGGAATTTTTCAGGCAAGCGCGCAAAGCCTTGCCTGACTGTCCCTGGCAGGCCGTCTGCACCTGTTGCTGCGCCAGGCAGCGCTGAGCATCTGGCGCCCGGCTGCAATCCGGAAGCGGCAGCTTTTCCTTCAGGCACTGGCGCTTGACGCTGCCGCGCTTGCTGCGGCAGGCTGCATGCGCTTGCTGGAGCGCCAGACAGCGCGCCGGGTCACGTGCTGCCGCGCAATCCGCGACAACCAGGTTCGGGCGCTGGTTGGCGCCGGTCAGCGGATTCCCGGAATTCGCCAGCGCTGCGCCGGCTGTGGCGGGTACGACGAGACTCAGGCACAAAACGCCTGCCCGGAGCGCGTCGTCAGCAAAGATTCTTTTCATGGGACACGCAGGGCGGCATAGGGGTATGTCGAATGGCGGGAGAGCAATGTATCATTAGCACTGTTCGCATGATTGGAAGTCCCTCGTAATTTCCCGGAGCGATTTCGCATCCTAACTGTCAAAGGTCATTCCAGTGAAGATCAATTTACCCGTCACCCAAACCGAGCAGCCGTTTCCCAAGGGCAAATACATCGTTTCCAAGACCGATCTGAAGGGAATCACGACCTACGGCAATGATACTTTTTTCCAGATCAGCGGTTTTTCGCCCGAGGAACTGATCGGCAAGAACCACAATATCGTGCGCCATCCCGACATGCCGCCGTCGGCGTTCACCTGGCTCTGGAATACCATCCAGGACGGCCGGCCGTGGCGCGGGACGGTCAAGAACCGCGCCAAGAATGGCGATTTCTACTGGGTCAACGCCCTGGTCGTGCCGGTGCGCAAGAACGATCAGACCATAGGCTACATGTCGGTTCGCACCGAACCCACCCGCGAACAGATTGCGGCTGCGGAGCCGCTCTACAAATCCCTCAAGGAGAGCGGCGCGAGCATCCCCGAACCCTCCGCCTGGCAAAGGGTCTCCCTGCGCAGCAAACTCGTGGGTCTGGCCGTTGGCATGGTGTTGCTGCAATGCCTGGGCGGATTGGTCGGACTGTTCGGCCATCATCTCGGCGCGTCTTCCGGCTTGATTGACGGGTTGCTGCAGCTAATTGGCGTTCTGGGCATCGCTGCCGGCGTAGCGCTGGTCATGCTGCAGCGCCAGACGCTGGATATTCTCGGCAAGATCACGGAGCGCCTCGATCACATCAGCCAGGGCGACCTCACGGATGAAATTCCCATTCATCGTCTGGATGAGCTGGGCAAACTCAATGACGGATTGCTCACCATGCAGACGCATCTCAAGGTGATGATGGCCGAAATCGCCGGGATGGCAGCGGCAGTAGGTGACAACGCCAAGACGCTGAGCCAGGAGATGGACGGGGTGTATCAGCAGTCGGAACAGCAGTCGAGTTCGGTGATGAATATCGCTAGCACCATGGAGGAAGTCAGTGCCTCGGTGCGACAGGTGGCCGATTCCGCCCAGACCGCCGCTGACGCTGTGAGCGAATCGAGCGTCAGCTTGCGCCAGGTCACCTCTCAGATGCAGCAAAGCCGGGAAGCTTCCCAGGCCGTGGTGACCACGGTATCCGATGCGAGCGCCACCATGCTGAACCTGTTTCAGTCGATCCAGCAGATTGGCACGATCACCCAGGGCATCCACGAAATCGCCGAACAGACCAACCTGCTGGCGCTCAATGCCGCGATCGAGGCGGCCCGTGCCGGCGAAATGGGGCGAGGCTTCGCGGTGGTGGCCGATGAAGTTCGCAAGCTGGCGGAGCGATCGCGTGTACAGACCGACGAGATCGGCAAGACCGTGCAGGCCATTCAAATGGCGACCCAGGAAGCGGTCGGGAGCATGGATGCAGCCGGTGAGCAGGTGAAGAAAACCGATACGCAGATGGACGCTACTGAAGCCGGCCTGCTCAAGACCGCCGAGCAGGGGGAACGCATCAGCGACATGGCGCGGCATATTGCCAGCGCCTCGGATGAACAATCGAAGGCGAGCGAGAATGTGACCCAGAATACCAGCCAGATCGCCGCCGCGATCGAATCCAATCTGGCGATTCTCGCCGAGGCGCGCGCCAGTGCCGAGAATCTGGATGCGACGGCAGTGAAGCTGCATGAGCTGATCGAATACTTCCATTATGTCAAGCGTTGATGCGTTCGGCTGCGGCGCCTAGTACCCCAGCCCCAACTGCGGGTACGAGTTGCAGCCTGATCAGCCGGCTGTAGTTGCCCACCTGCCCGGGGTTTTCGCATGAAAACTGTCGCGCCAGAAGCATCGGTCAAGGAACACCGCCTGAGCCTGGCGGAGACGATCGATGCCCTGGTTGCCGATGGCCTCGTGTCCGCTGCGACGGCTGAGCAATTCAAACAGGAACGCCGCTATTTCCGCGGCGACACCCATCCCCTCATCGCCATTGCCGAGCAGAAGTGGAAGGCCAATCTACCCAACGGCGGCGCCGGTATTCTCGATCTCGACACCTTGACGCAGTGGCTGGCGCGCTGGGCGGGGCTCGACTACTTTCATATCGACCCGCTCAAGGTGGATTTTTCCGCAGTCACCGACTTGTTGTCGAGCGCGTACGCGACGCGCTTTCGCGTCTTGCCGGTGGAGGTCAAGGCGAACGAGGTGATCATCGCCACGGCCGAGCCTTTCGAACGGGCCTGGGAAGATGAGCTAAGGCCGATCCTGCGCAAGAAAATCAGCCGGGTCATCAGCAATCCGCTCGACATCGCGCGCTACCAGGTGGAGTTTTACAACCTCGCCAAATCGGTGAAGAGGGCGCTCGGCACCGGAGACGCAGGTGCGCCATCGAGCCTCTCGAATTTCGAGCAGCTGGTCGAACTGGGCAAAGGCAATCGCACCCTCGATGCCAACGACCAGCATATCGTGCATATCGTCGACTGGCTCTGGCAGTACGCCTTCGAGCAGCGCGCCAGCGATATCCACATCGAGCCGCGGCGCGATCTGGGCATCGTGCGCTTTCGTATAGATGGCGTGCTGCATCAGGTGTACCAGATCCCGATGCAGGTGCTCAACGCCATGACCAGCCGCATCAAGATCCTCGGCCGCATGGATGTGGTGGAGAAGCGTCGTCCGCAGGATGGCCGCATCAAGACCCGCACGCCGGAAGGGCAGGAAGTCGAGTTGCGCTTGTCCACCCTGCCGACCGCGTTCGGCGAGAAGCTGGTGATGCGCATTTTTGATCCCGGCGTGCTGGTCCGCGCCACGCGCGATCTGGGCTTTTCCGAAGAAGACAGCGAGCGCTGGCGGCAGATGACAGCCCAGACCAATGGCATCATTCTCGTCACCGGCCCGACCGGTTCAGGCAAGACCACGACGCTGTACACCACGCTCAAGACGTTGGCTACTCCCGATGTCAATGTCTGCACCATCGAGGATCCGATCGAGATGGTCGAACCGGCCTTCAACCAGGTGCAGGTCCAGCTTGCCGTCGAGATGGGCTTTGCCGAGGGTATACGGGCGCTGATGCGGCAGGATCCGGACATCATCATGGTGGGCGAGATCCGCGATGTCGCCACCGCCGACATGGCGATCCAGGCCGCGCTCACCGGGCATCTGGTGCTTTCCTCGCTGCACACCAACGATGCGCCTTCAGCGATCACGCGCCTGCTCGACCTGGGCGTACCAGCTTATCTGCTCAATTCCACCATCCTCTGCGTCATGGCACAGCGCCTGGTACGCACGCTCTGCCCGCATTGCAAGAAGAGCAGCCCTCTCGATGCCGACGACGAGAAGCTGTGGAAGGATCTGGTGAGCCCATGGAAAGCGGCCAAGCCGACCCAGCTTTATCGTCCGGTGGGTTGTCTCGAGTGCCGCATGACCGGCTACCTGGGGCGGGTCGGCATCTACGAGATCCTGACGTTATCGCATGAAGTGAAGCAACTCATCGGCGAAGCTGCCGATCTCGCGAAAATTCGCGAACAGGCGACGCGCGAAGGCATGAAACCGTTGCGTATTTCGGGCGCGATGAAAGTTGCCGCCGGCCTCACCACCATCGAAGAGGTCATCAAGGTGGCGCCCCCTTCTGCGCGCAAGGGGGGGTGAGTTCGCGCCCGGTTTCCCCGATTTCCGGTCTTCTCGTATAATGCGCCGGTACGTCAGCGCGATCAAAGGCAAACACGTCTTGCCGGTGCAGCGCGCATCTGGAGTGGTAGTTCAGTTGGTTAGAATACCGGCCTGTCACGCCGGGGGTCGCGGGTTCGAGTCCCGTCCACTCCGCCAACCACTTGATATCTAATGATCCGCTCGCGAGTTCTTTTTGTCGCATCGTTGTATCGTTGCATTGTTGCATTGTTGCATCGTCAGCAAATAATACAAAAGGATAATCAAGATGGATGCCAATCCTCTACGCAGGATTTTGGTTGTGGACGACGAATCCAATGTGGTTAAAGCCGTTGCGCGCGAACTAAATTCGCCGCCGTTTGTGCGCTACCGGTATCAGGTCGAAGGCTTCACCGACCCGCAACGCGCCTTGGAACTGGCCAGGGAACAAACGTTTGATGCAGTCATCTGCGACTACCGCATGCCAGGCATGGACGGGCTTGAGTTCTTAAGAGCCCTGGCGCTTATTCAGCCCGACTGCATATGCCTGGTCCTGAGCGGACAGACGGACAGGGAGGCACTGATTCACATGATCAACGAAATCCATATCTACCGCTTTATTCCGAAGCCCTGGCACGACTACTACCTGAAAGGCTCCCTCTATCAGGCGATCGATTATGGCGCTGCATTGAGCGAGAATCGCAGGCTCTCCAAAATTCTCAGAGAGCAGACTCCGCTTCCCATTGAGGGGGGAGAAATGGATCAGTTGTTGATCGTCGATGACGATCCAGGCATCCTGAATAGCATTTCTCGCGCGCTCACCCATTACAGCGGACCAACGTTGAATAAGGACCGACTCAGCATCCATCTGACCCAGTCGCCTATTCGCGCCATAGAAATGGCGGAGAAGATTCAGTTTTCCTGCATCATTGCCGACTTCAAGATGCCTGAGATGAGCGGCATTGATCTATTGCAAAAGTTCTACGATCTTCAACCGGGCTGTGCCCGCATTCTGCTTAGTGGACAAATTACCAAGGACGATCTGATCTATGCGATCGATTCCCCCCGCATCTTCGCCTTCATAGACAAGCCCTGGACGGATTACGATCTAAAGGCGTGCATTGCCCTTGCCCTCGCGCGGCGGCGGATTGATATGGAAAACGCAAAGCTGGCGCAGATGGTCAAAGCGAGCAGTCAAGCAAGCTGACGGCTCAGCGGCAGGGCCGCCGCCATTGAGGCCGGCATATCGCTGGCCGCTGCGTCAACGATCTCGGCATCGATGCGTCCTTTGGCGACCAGCTGCTTCAGGAAGTCGAGCACTGCCGCAGCGCTCAAACCGGCACGATAGGGGCGATTCTGCGCCATGGCCTGAAAGATATCGGCGACTCGCAGAATGCGTGCCTCGAGAGGCAAGGTATCACCCGCCAGATGAAACGGGTAGCCTTTCCCGTCGGGCTCTTCATGGTGGTGGGCCGCCCATTGGGCAATATCTTCAAACCCCTTGATATGTCTCAGAATCTGATAGGTCTCGAAGCTGTGCGTGTTAATGATCTTGCGTTCGCGTTCGTCCAGCGCGCTCGGTTTATCGAGCACTTCGTCAGGTACCCGGAGTTTGCCAAGATCGTGCAACAAACCGGCGATCTCGATCTTGTCGCAATTCAGCGGACTCACATTCATGCGTTCGGCCAATAAGCGGGAGAGTTGTGCGACGCCCAGGGAATGCTCGGCTGTAAACTGACTCTTGGCATCCACGATGCGGGAGAAAATGCGGGCAAGCTGCTTGAGTTCAGACACGGAGGCACGACAGGGTTCCGCGCGAAGCTGCATATCCTGCAGCAATGCTTGAATGCTTCTGGGTTCCAGTTGCAACCAGAAGGCTTCGGAGGCCGACACGGCCAGAAAGCTTTCCACCAGTAGCGGCGAGAAGTAGGTGCCGGCGTTGTCGCTGATCTTTGTTTGGATCTCCGCGGTATGCATAAGTAGCGAGCCGTTCGCGTAGTGCGCCGCCGCCAAGGCATCGACCCGATCCACCATATAAATCAGGTTGGCCTGTTCTGCCACCGCTCTGGTTACTTCGTTCATGGTGGACAGCTTGTCCCAGCGCGTATGATGAAAATGCACCGGGTCGGCCAGCCGTGCCAAAGGGACGAAATCCTGAAGAAGCTGGTAGCCGATTTCGCAGTGCACCTGGGAGCCGCTCCAGTCGAACTGGGTCACCAACTGGTTATGGGTACTCGTCGACGAGACGCCGATATCGTGCAGCATGCCAAGGTCGAACAAGAATGAGGTTTCAGCCTGACTCTTGCCTAGCGCCTGGGCGCAAGCCGCCGCCATGATGCCGACTCGCTTGCCGTGCCCGACATCATCGATGCCGACCAGGTCCAGCGCATCCGACAACGCGTAGATCACTTGGTGAAGGTCTACATCTATCGTATCCGAGATGCTGGCGGAATTGAGGCTCATGGCGAGATTCCTTGAGTTGGCGTTGTCACGACATATCAGGATGCATCGGTCGAGTTCTTGTGCAGGCGGGGAATGAGTTTCGGTGTGCGCTTCTGGTATTTGCGATAGGCTTCGCCGTGGGATTCCAACAGATCGCGTTCTTCGAAGTACAGTCCAATCAGTACATAGATCAGCATGACCGCGGCGAACAGCAGATGGCCTGCGGTCATGGTCGGGGTCGCCCAGAATCCGATGATCTGTCCCAGCATGATGGGATGCCGCACCCAGCGGTAGTAGACACGCTCGCGAAATTCCGAGGGCAGGCACAGCCTGCGGCGAAAGTAGGCAATGCTCTGCTTCAGACCCACCAGCTCGAAATGGTTGGTCATGAAGGTTGCCGAGACCGCGATGAACCATCCCGCAGCGAACAGGATCCACACGGAAATCCGCGCCCATTCGGCTTCAATATCCCAGATCAGGGCGGGAATGGGACGCCACTGCCACATCACCAGAGCCAGCAGAAGGCTGGAGACGGCAACATAGGTGGTGCGTTCGAGCGGTTGGGGAATGATCTGCTGCAAGCGGGCCTTGAATCCGGGGCGGGCCATGACGCTATGCTGCAGGCCAAAGAGGGCGAGCAGCAGGATGTCGACGGTCGTCGCCCATAGAGGTTCCGCGGCGGGTCCTCGGTCGATGCTGAGCGGGACCAGAAAGTTGCAGAGGAAACCGACACAATAAATCACGACGACATTGAATGCCACGTAGGCGGCTACGCCGTAAGCGAGGGCGAAAGAACGCAGCAAAGCGCCAGCCGGAAAGTTCGTGGAATTCTCTGTCATATATAGGGCGCTCCCTGAGTCTGGGGTTCTCATTAACGGGGATGAAAAATATTGATCGTGCCGAACATCGGCATGAATAGCAAGTTCGACTTTCTGGGCATGCCGGTGTGCATCCGATTCGCGTAAGATTTGGCCTGGTTTGTTGGAGTTCGAGTATGAAAACTGTGGTTCAGCGTGTCACTGATGCTGCGGTCAGGGTCGATGGACGGGTCGTCGGCCAGGTCAGCCCTGGACCGGGGCTGCTGGTTCTGGCCGGGTTCGAGGACGAAGACACGGAGGCTGATCTTGAATGGATGGCGCGCAAATTGGTCGGGCTACGCATTTTCCCGGATGACAGGGGCGTGATGAATCGCAGTGTTGTCGATATTTCAGGGCAGATTCTGGCAGTATCCCAATTCACTTTGTTTGCTTCCCTGAAAAAAGGCAACCGGCCTTCGTGGGGACGCGCGGCGCGCGGAGAAATTTCGCAGCCCCTGTTTTCCCGCTTTGTCGATCTGCTCGGCAAGACGCTGGGACGCCCCGTGCAAACCGGGACTTTTGGCGCCGACATGCAGGTGAGCCTGACCAACGATGGACCGGTGACAGTCGTCATCGACTCGAAAAATCCGGAATGATTGTTGATCGGCCTGACCGTGGGGCGGCCGATCTAGGCCTGGTTCGAGCGCGTCGCGGGATCGGTGAGTTGATTCAGCGCCATGTTCGTTTGATTCATCGCCTGCTGCATGGCCTCGACGAAACCGCTGTTCTGGCTGGGCAGGGTGCCGAAGAAGGTTTTGAAGGATGCCATCATCTCGTTGCTGCCGCCAGCCAACTGCTCGACCAGCAGGCGGCTGAATTCCATGCGAGAATCATTGCCGATTTCCGCAATTTCGCGGGCGGCGTCGATCATTGTCTGCATGGTTTTCTTGGTGAATTGCGTGCGCAAAGTCACCGCCTGCTGAGGGTCCTCGGCAGAAGCAATCGCGTTGGCGTTGTCCACATTGGCTTGAAACAGCATATTCGCCACCTTCATCTGGATCGCCACGATGGCTTGCAGGTTCTCGATCGAGGTCTGAGCCAGATGAACCGCCGATTCCATGTTCTTGCGATGCAATTCATTGAACTGCCGAGGTTTTGTTGCCATACGTTTCCCTTCGTGAGGCTCGCATGTTGGAGTTTGCCATAACTTGCGCTTTCCATGCACCTGAACCATGATTCCGGGATGAGAGCAACGACCTGCAAGCACTGGTTGCTTGCCTTGTGCATCATCGTCAGTCACGACGGCAATGCGCAGGGCATGGCGGCGGCGAGTCAGACGCATGTCACAATCGAGGAGGCCCGCAAGCTGCAGGAGCGTGCGAAGGATATGAAGGCAGAAGCCGAGCGCCAATTCGAGCTTGACAAGGTCGAATGCGGCAAGAAAATCCTGGTCAGCAATTGCGTTGAATCCGCAAGAGCCAACAAGCGTGCCAGCGTGGCAGAGGCGAACAAGCTGGACCAGCGCGGAAAAGAGGGAGAACGCCAGATTCGTCGTATTGAGCGCGAAACCCGAGAATCCCAGCGCATCGCGGATGCTCCGCGTGTAGAAGCGGAAAACGCCACCCGCATCGAACAACTGCACCAGGAAAAGCAGCGTCACGATGCCGACCGTGCAGTCAAACGAGAGGAGGAAGCGGCGGAAGTCGCGCGACGCCGCGCGAAAAACCAGGCGGAAGAGGCAGCCCGGCTCAGGCAACACGAGGAGAGGGCACGCAAGGAGGCTGAACTTGAGCTTTCCCGGCCACTACGGATTCAGGCGCAGCGGCAAAGGGAAAAGGAAATTGCTGAACATGCCGCCAAGATTGAGGAACGCACCAGGCAACGCGACGCGGACCTGAAAAGACGCGAGGCTGAGGCCGCAGAGAAGCGTGCCGCACAAGAGGCCGCCAGAAAAAATGTCGAGGAGCGGGTCAGTTTTCTCTGCCAGCTTTGGCCGGGGCGCTTTTGCTCGGGATTGGGGTCAGGCAAATAAAGCGAGGACCGGCGTGTGAATTTTGCACTGCGGCAGGTTTGCTGTAGACTACGCGCGCCGCCAGCAGGAAAGGCGAACCGCAACAGTAGGTTCGCCTTTTTTGTATGCGGCTGTGTATGCCGTTTCCGGCACTGATGCTCAACTTTTTCACTCACCTCGTCTAGATCAGCATGTTCGATTACGTTCGCAACAATCGCAGGATAGTCCAGATTTTTCTGGCATTGATTACGCTGCCGTTTGCCTTTTGGGGCGTCGAATCCTACATCCGCAACGGTGGCCCGGGCGTCGATGTCGCCAGCGTCGGCAGCGCCCGGATTACCCAGGCCGAATTGCAGCAGGCTTTGCGCGAGCAGCAGGATCGCATGCGACAGCAATTGGGCAAGGACCTTCCCGCAGGCATGCTCGACAATCCCGAAGTGCGCCGTGCGGTTCTTGACAATCTGGTGAATCAGCGCGTGCTGTCCATGCATGCGGCCAAGACGCGCCTGTTTGTCAGCGATGCGCAACTCGGTGCAACCATTCAATCGATTGCGGCATTTCAGGAAGATGGAAAGTTTTCCCGGCAGCGCTACGACGCCTACGTGGCTTCGCAGAACATGAACCAGGCCGAATTCGAACAGCGCTTGCGCCAGGATATTTCACTGCAGCGGACTCTGGCCGCAGTGCGTGAGGCCGCCGTGGTGCCGCGCGCCGCCAGTGATCGCTGGCTGGCCGCACTGCAGGAAGAGCGCGAAGTGAGCGAGTTGCTGGTGAAACCGGAACAATTTGCCGGCCAGGTGAAAATTTCTGCCGAGGCGATCAAGGCGTATTACGATGCCAATCAGAAGAGCTTTGAAACTCCGGAGCAATTGCGGGCCGAATACCTGGTCCTGAGCCAGGATGCCCTGCAGGAGCAGATTCCGGTGAGCGATGAAGAAATCAACGGCGCCTATCGAAGCCAGGCCGAGCGCTTCCAGCAGAAGGAGGAACGGCGTGCCAGCCATATCCTGCTGTTGGCAGGCAAGGATATGACGGCGGAGCAAATCAAGGCGGCACAAGCCAAGGCCGAGGAGATCCATAAACAGTTGAAAAAAGCGCCGAATGATTTCGCCAAGCTGGCCAAGCAGTATTCACAGGATCCGGGATCAGCCGAGAAGGGCGGCGATCTGGATTGGTTCGGTCATGGCATGATGGTCAAGCCGTTTGAGGATGCCGTCTTTGCGCTCAAGGAAAATCAGATCAGCGAGGTGGTGCGTTCCGATTTTGGTTTTCACATCATCAAGCTGACGGGCATCAAGGCCGAGCGGGCAAAACCGCTGCAGGAAGTTCGCGCGGAAATCGCCGAGGATTTGAAGCGGCAGGGCGCGGCGAAGAAATACGCCGAGCTCGCCGAGTCGTTCAGTAATACCGTGTATGAGCAATCCGACAGCCTTAAGCCGGCGGCGGAAAAGTTCAAGCTGGCCTTGCAACAGGGCCCCTGGATCACCAAAGGCGGCACGGCGGCCGGCGTATTTGGCAATGCGAAACTGAATGCGGCATTGTTCTCCGACGACGCAACCAAGAACAAGCGCAACACCGAAGCGATCGAAGTGAACCCGAAAACCCTGGTTGCGGCGCGGATCCTGGAACACAAGCCGGCGGTCCTGCAGCCTCTCGAGGCCGTCAAGTCTGACATCGAAAAACACCTGGTTCGGGAAGAAGCGCTGAAACTCGCGCAGAAAGCCGGGGAGGCCTATCTGGAGAAGCTGAACAAGGGTGAACCGGTCGATCTTGCCTGGGGTGCGGCGCGCAGCATTTCGCAAATCAGTGCACCGGGTATGGCGGTGGATGCCCTGCGTGCCGTCTTCGGCGGCAATCCGGCCAAGCTGCCGGTTTATGCCGGGGTCAAATTGCCGGAAGGCGGTTATGCGCTGTATCGCACCACCCGCATCAAACCATTTGCAGTCGCTGCCCAGGACAATCCGCGCACCAAGTCGTTGCGCGAGCAATATGAGCGCATCCAGGCCGACGAGGATTTTTCGGCCTGGCTGGCTGCGGTACGACTGGCATACCCGGTAGAAATCAACAAGGCCGCCCTGGAGAGCAAGGAGCGGCAGTAGCCCCTCTCTCTCTCTCGTCGAACCAGTCAGCGAAAATGTCGTTGATGACCCCCCGTTGGTGATGCAGCGCTTGACGTATCGAAAGAACAGGCAAGAGAAAGTGCCGGAGAGAGTATTGCTAAGAGCAGACATGCCTTGGTGAGTTTCATATTGCCCTCCGCCAGTGTTGAGAGTAACAGTCACCAGAAACCTTCATGACGCAGTCTCAGTTTCCCTTTTCTTTTCTGAGGCCATCCTGGACTAAAGCGAAAATATTCGGCAGTTCAATAACCTGATTTTCTTCTCTAACGTCATCTACGCACAACATCCATTTCATAAATGAGTCTCTGTTAGGGGGTGTCTGGTTCTTCATTGAAACCACAACAGGGCTTGGGCCGCATTTCTTCTCAGCAACATCAATAAATGTGGGACGATAATGTATAGCGTTACTCAGGTCTTCTCTCACTAACCAAGGGAGGTCGATAATGAACAAATCTTTGGCAGATGTTTCGTTCATCTTGTCAATTATTCTTCGAGGTATGCCCATTCGAACTAAATACGATTCAACACTCTGTGAGGCAGGGCCAACAATTTTTTCTGTCTTGCTTACGCTCATTTCATCTCTAGCCAGAGTAAGTCGATGTACGCCAAGTCTCCCTTGTAAAGTGCGACTGACACCGCTAGCCCATAGCAAGACGCAAGAACTAAGGCAAACCGCATCAGTTAGAACAAATGTATTTGAGTAACTCTTGTCTAAGAGACTTGCCATTTTCATTGCTTCAACGACATCTCCACCTTTAGAATCAAGATAAATACTATTGAAAAACGCTTTCCTATTTGAAGGGCTCTTATCAAGAAACTGTAGCAGCTTAGTGTAATCACCTCTCACGATGTCTCCCGAAATCGTAAAGCGACCTTTTTCACCTATATAAATATCGGCAGAGATTACTTGCGTTGCTGGCAGTAAGCATGCAATTGCAATGAGCAGACACTGAATTGTCGTTTTCATATGTGTGAGTAGTGCTCTTGATAGCCTCAATTGGTATTGCGCGTCTTAGGCACAATGTCTCCGATCAATGAAATAACCAGTGCTCCGTTAAAGGGGCCAGGCTCGGATATTCTATCCGACGCCTAGCCGCCGGGTGATTGAGGCGGGATTGTGACGACAATCGAGCACGGCGACAACAGTGGCCTCGTCTCCGTTGATCTCGTAATAGATAGCGAACGGGAACCGCTTCGCCAGGGCTCGATGGAAGCGTCCGTGCGGCTTAACGTGAATACCCGCAAACAGCGCGAGCGAATCGATGTCGGCGACCAGACTGTCGAGAAAGTAGGCACCGATCCCCGCTTGCTGTATTTCGTAAAAGGCGTAGCCGTCCAGTAAATCCTGTTCGGCGGCACGGGTGATGCGCAAGCGCATCAGTTGGTTCGTTGCTGCAGGCGCTGTTTTGCTTCGATCCAGGGAGACGCGGGTTCGTGTCCGTTGTCGATCCGACTGGCACGCTCCGCCAAAACGGTCTGGTGCCACTCGGGGACCATGGCTTCCCCTGCCGCGTCGTGGCTCAGTGAATCCCAGAGGAATTCCATCAGGCGCAGTTTTTCCGCGACAGGCAACTCGGCAACTTCCAAATCGGACATGTTTGACGCTCCTCCTCTTCGCTCGTAAGCATCATAGCAAACGTTTGGGAGAGCCAGGGGCGTTAATTTCAGCAAAGAAAGGGGCCAACCCAACGTTCCAAACGTACAAATCGCAGTGTAGGCGGCGGTGGAAGAAATGCGGCGGTGGAGGTGTTGGGTATTCAGAAGTGCTTCTTGAGCCCAGCCTGCTTCAAGACGGCATTTGCCGTGTGACGAGACTTGATCTTGAAATCGACCGGAAAATAGATCCCAGTATTTGGAGAGAACCAGATGTCATGGTCTCCTTTTCCCGGACGGACAAAACGACAACCCGCGGCCTTGAGCAGCTTCTTAAGATCCGGAGTGAAACTTTCACCCATCAGGCGGCTTCGCGATGAGCGACGGCGAATTTTCTTGCCAACAGTTCAAACGGAACATCAGGACCATCTGGATAGCCATTGGCATCTAGCAAATCCGGAACCATAGTTTGTAACTTGGCAGACAGCGCCTCGATGGTTTCCGCTTCGGTCGCCAATCCTGGGACATCATCTGACGTGGCGACCCAGACGTTGGCGTCATCGTCCCATTCTGCTCGGATGAATAGAGTCTTAGGCATTTCTTGGTCTCCTCGTTGATTCTGTGTGTTCAATTGTACTCCGTGTAAGTTGCTGAGTCGGCCACGCGCTCGCCCGAGAGGTTTTCGGGGGGCAGCCATTCAAATTTGAATCGGGGTCGGTGACTCGCCGCAACGTGGGATTGTCGATGACCGCAGTCGGGGCTGAAGCAGTCCCTCACAATCCGGGGGTTACGTCGACTTGATGGCGTTATGTGGAGCTCCACAAAATGGCGAAACCGGCTCTTTCCTCTATGCCTCTATTCCGGTATCAGATCAGGATTTCGTCGGCGTGGAGCAGGTCGGCGTAGAGTTCCTTCCTGATCACTTCCGCGTTGCGGCGGGCCTTGGCGGCCGCCCCGAGGATGTAGCGGCGGGCGATGAAGAGCTTGCGGCTGTTCTCTTGCGCCTCGTCCATGAGCAGCCAGCCGGTGTATAGATAGCTGTAGATCTCCACCAGTTCCCTGGCGGCCACACTCTGGAACTGCTTGTCGGTATTCTCCGTGACGAACTTCACGGCGTCGAGGAATAGGATCCGCATCGCTTTCAGCTCATCCGCCAGGCTCTCCAGATTGCCGGGGATGTCCTGCTGCTCGTGCGCGCCGAACCAGTCCGCGAAAATGTCGTTGATGACACCGCCGATGGCCGCAATGATCTGCAGCTGCGAGGTGCCCTCGTAGATGTTGGTGATGCGGGCATCGCGGCACAGGCGTTCGACACTGAACTCCTTCATGTAACCCGTGCCGCCGTGTATCTGCAGGGCATCATAGGTGATCTTGTTGGCGTTCTCGCTGAGCACATACTTGGCCATGGGAGTCAACAGGGCGGCGTTGCGGGTCGCCTCCTTGAGCTTGGCGTTTTCCGCCGAGGCATCCTTTCCTTCCGCCTTCAGTTGCTCAACCCGCTCCTCCAGCTTGGCACGCAGATCTACCCAGTGGCAGGCGGCATACAGCAGGGAGCGGTCGCTCTCCAGGGTGACCCGCATGTCGATCAGCAGATTGGCGACCACCGGGATGTTGTAGATGGACTTGCCGAACTGCTCGCGCGACTTGGCATAGCGCAGGGCCTCGTCATAGGCGGCCTGGGAGATGCCCAGAGCCTGGGCGCCGACGCCGAGGCGTGCGCCGTTCATCATGTCCATGACATACTTGATCAGGCCGAACTTGCGTTTGCCGACGAGCTGCGCCGGGGTATCGTTGAACTGCAGCTCGCAGGTGGGCGAGCCGTGGATGCCGAGCTTGTTCTCGATGCGCCGCACCACGACGCCGTCCTTGCCGTAACAGACGAACATGGAGAGGCCCCGCCCGTCCTTGGTGCCCGGCTCGGAGCGGGCCAGCACCAGCAGGATGTCGGCATTGCCGTTGGTGATGAAGCGCTTGACGCCCTTCAGCCGCCACTGCCCGGTTTCGTCCTGATAGGCCAGCATATTGACTGCCTGCAGGTCGGAACCCGCGTCCGGTTCGGTCAGAGCCATCGCGCCGGAAGAACCGCGAGCGAATTGCGGGAGGAATTCCTGGCGCTGCGCGTCGTCACCGTACTTGTAGATGGTCTCGGAGATGTCCTGAAGGCCAAACAGGTTCATCAACGAGGCCTCGGCGCGCGAGGTCATCTCGATCGCCATCACATAGATGGTCATGGGCAGGTTGATGCCCCCATAGCGCCGCGGCAGGATGAATCCCATCAGCTCCGCCTGGGTGAGTTGATCGAGGGCCTGCTGGGTGCCCTTGGCATAGGTCACCTTGCCATCGGCGAAATGGCTCCCCTCCGCGTCGATCTCGGCAGCCTGCGGGGCCACCGTGTTGGCCATGATGTCGCCGACGATCTCCAGCACCTTGCGGTAATTGTCCAGGGCATCCTGATAGTCGGTCGGGGCGTAGTTGTACTGAGCCGCCTCGGTATAGCCGTGTTCGAGTATCTCGACCGCCTCCTGGAGTTGCAGGCGATTGAAATGGAACAGCAGGTCGGTATTGTCAGTGAAGAAATTGGCCATGGCTCGATTACTTTAACTTGTGTTTGTAAGCGTTGATGAGCAGCGGAATCACCTCCATCACATCGCCAACGATGCCGTAGTGGCAGACGCCGAAGATCGGCGCCTCGGGGTCGCTATTGATGGCGATGATCTTGTTGGCGTCCTGCATCCCGGCGCGGTGCTGGATCGCCCCGGAGATGCCGCAGGCAATGTAGAGCTTGGGTCGCACCGTGACGCCCGTCTGGCCCACCTGGCGGGCATGGTCGATAAAACCGGCGTCCACCGCCGCCCGGGTGCCCGCGACCTCGCCGCCGATGACATGGGCCAATTCGTGGAGGATCTGGAAGTTCTGGAAGTTCCCCATGCCGTAGCCGCCGGAGACGATGATCGGCGCAGCCTTGAGGTTGACCTTGCTCTCCTCGTGATGCCGCTCGATGATGCGCACCAACTGGTCGGCGGCGTCGGGGGTATAGGGAACCGGCGTGATGCGGCCAGCGACCGG
The DNA here is from genome assembly GCA_016234745.1 of Betaproteobacteria bacterium. Taxonomy (GTDB): domain Bacteria; phylum Pseudomonadota; class Gammaproteobacteria; order Burkholderiales; family Rhodocyclaceae; genus JACRAR01. The sequence continues at coordinate 25,255 of JACRAR010000062.1, forward strand.
CTGCGCCAGGGGCGCCTTCTCCATGACCCCCTCCCGCACCGTGGCCATCTGCACCGGCGAATCGGGACAGATGATGGTGGCGATGATGTTGCCGCCGAAGGCCGGGCGGATCTGCAGCAGGAGCTGGGGATAGTCCTGGCGCAGATAGGTCACGTCGGCGATCTGCAGGTCGGTACAGTCCGCAGTAAGACCGCTCTTGGTATGGGAGGCGACCCGGGGCGCCAGGTCGCGACCGATGAAGGTGCCGCCGAACAGCACGATGCGCGGCTGGTGCCGGTTCACCAGTTCGCCCAGGATGCGGCTGTAAGGCAGCGTATTGTAGTGTTCCAGCTCGGGGTGATCGGCGAGCAGAACCTCGGTGGCGCCGTAGCGGAAGGTCTCCTGGGCCAGGCTTTGCATCTCATTGCCGATGACCACTGCCTTCAATTCGCCCTGCAGGCTCTCCGCCAGCTTTCTGCCCTTGGAGAGCAGCTCGAGGCTCACATCGGCCGGCTTGCCCTCGCGCTGTTCAATGAACACCCAGACTTGTTTATTCTCGCTCATAGGGGCTATCCAAAGATGTGGTCTTCCATCAGTTTATCGATCAGCGCATACATGCCGTCCTGGGTGGCGGGCAGGGTTTCGTGTTCACTGCCGCCGAGCACCACCGAGTCGATCTTGTGCACCTTGGTCGGTGAACCTTTCAGGCCACAGCGGTCGGGATCGATATCCAGGTCATCGGCCGTGAGGGTCGGAATGAACAAACCTTTGGCAAGGTATTCCTCTTTCAACTGATCGATATACAGCAGGGAATTGGTCTCGGTCATCTTTTCCAATTCGAGCAGGCTCAGGGCGTTCTTATAGGCCATCACCCGTTTGGCGCGGAAGGGACGGGGCGTCGCGGCGTCCTTGATCACGGTGATCAGCAACGGCAGGTTCGCTTCCAATATCTCGAAACCGTTGTCTACCTTGCGTTTCACGGTGATGGTCGAACCCTCTGCCTGGAGAATTGCCTCGGCATAGGTGATCTGCGGCAAGCCCAGTTTCTGAGCGGTCTGCGGGCCTACCTGGGCGGTGTCCCCGTCGATCGCCTGGCGGCCGGCAAAGATAATGTCGTAGGGGGCCAGTTTGCGCAGGGCCGCGGACAACACGTAGGAGGTCGCCAGGGTGTCGGCACCGGCGAATTTGCGGTCGGTGACCAGGATGGCCTCGTCGACGCCCATATACAGGCAGTCGCGCAAGAGGTCTGAGGCCTTCAGCGGCCCCATGGTGAGTACCCGCACGGTTCCGTCATAGCGATCGCGGAATTGCAGTGCTAATTCCAGTGCCACCTTGTCCTCGGGATTGAAGATGGTGGGTAGTTTGCTGCGGTTGACGGTACCGTCCGGCCGCATCACCTGACCGGAAATATTGGCCGTATCCGGGACTTGCTTAACCATTACGATGGAATGGTAACTCATGCTTTGCCTTCTGAAATGTTGAGCAATGGATTGATGAACGAGGTCAGTGAAAGTCTTTAGTGGCCTATACCGTATAAGAGCCTATCCGCAAATAATCCAGGGCTGGATTATTCACGGATAGACTCTAAAGGGTTGGCATTTTTCAACTGTGGCTAGGTGCGTGGGCCAGCGTGGTGGTGTTGAAGCCGCCGTCGACATACATGATCTCGCCGGTCATGCCGCTGGCCAGGTCGGAGCAAAGGAAGGCGGCAGCATTGCCGACTTCCTCGGTGGTGACATTGCGGCGCAGCGGCGCATTATGGGCATTGAACGACAGTAGCTTGCCGAAATTGGCGATGCCGGCGGCCGCCAGCGTCTTGATCGGTCCGGCGGAGATGGCATTGACCCGCGTGCCCTCCGGACCGAGGCAGGCGGCGAGGTAGCGCACCGAGGCTTCCAGGCTGGCTTTGGCCGGCCCCATGACGTTGTAGTAGGGCACCGCGCGTATCGCACCGAGGTAGGACATGGCCAGCAGCGCGCCGTTGCGCCCCTGCATCAGCGCGCGGGCGCCCTTGGCCAGGGCGGGAAAGCTGTAGGCTGACACTTCGTGGGCGACACGGAAGGCCTCGCGCGACAGGCCGCTGAGGAAGTCGCCCTCGAGGGCTTCATTCGGGGCGTAGGCGATCGAGTGCACCAGGCCGTCCAGGCCATCCCAGGAGTTGCCCAGGCTGGTGAAGAGCGCATCGATTTGCGCGTCTTCTGCCACGTCACAGGGGAGGATCAGTTTGCTGTCAAACTCAGTGGCGAGTTTGGCGACACGATCCAGGACGCGCTCATTCTGGTAGGTGAAGGCCAGTTCGGCACTCTCGCGACGCATCGCCTTGGCGATGCCGTAGGCAATCGAGCGGTTGGAAATCATGCCCGTGATCAGGATGCGCTTGCCGGCTAGAAAGCCCATTGTTCCTCCGCGAGTAAAAGCACGGAGTCGATTATAACGGATAGGCCTTGTCTTATAGGGGTATCCCTAATCTGGGATAATGCGGCCATGGTTTCACTAGTCCAAAATCCGACGCTTTCCGGTAATCCAGCAACTGATTCCGGCGGCATCACCGGTCAGCTTGCTGCCGGCTTGCCGGCCGAAGGCAGGGAACGTATCGTCAGGGCGCTGGCACTCGTCACAGAAGCTTATGGCGCTAGTCTGCTGGGTACCGGCGAAGCCACCTACCGCCATGCCATGGGCATGGCATCGATTACCGCTGCGCTGAATCTTGACATCGACACGCGTCTTGCCGCTGTGCTGTTCGCCGCCGCGGGTCATTTCGGTGCGGCGGATGCCTGGCGCGAAACGCTTACCGCCCAATTCGGCGAAACCGTGACGCGCCTGGTCGATGGGCTGGAGCGACTGAACGGCTTGCGCCTGCTGCTGCGTCCACAAAGCGGCGCCGCGGCTGGTGTCAAGACGCAGACCGAGACCCTGCGCAAAATGCTGCTGGCCATGGTCGAGGACATCCGCGTGGTGCTGCTGCGACTGGCGAGCCGCACCCAGACCTTGCGCTACTTGACCGACCATCCCGGTTCGGAGCGCGAGGAGATCGCACACGAGAGCCTGGAGATTTATGCGCCTCTGGCCAACCGCCTGGGCGTCTGGCAACTCAAGTGGGAACTTGAGGATTTATCGTTCCGTTTTCTCGAGCCGGAAACCTACAAGCGCATAGCCCGCATGCTCGACGAAAAGCGTGTCGAACGCGAACAGTTCATCAGCAGCGCGATTGCGCGCCTCAAGGCCGAACTGGCGGCAGCCGGCATCGTCGCCGAAGTGTATGGACGCCCCAAGCACATTTACAGCATTCGCAACAAGATGCACGGCAAGGATCTCGATTTCGACAGCCTGTATGACGTGCGTGCCTTGCGCATCCTGGTGGCCGAGGTGAAGGACTGCTATAACGCGCTCGGCCTGGTGCACCATCTCTGGCAGCCGGTGCGCGGCCAGTTTGACGATTACATCTCGCACCCCAAGGGCAATTATTACCGCTCGCTCCATACCGCCGTCATGGCCGATGACGGGCGACCGTTCGAAGTGCAAATCCGTACCCATGAGATGCATCGCCATGCCGAGCTGGGGATTGCCGCGCACTGGCGCTACAAGGAGTCCGGCAGCCAATCGAAGTCTGCGACGCGGGCCGACTCGGCCTACGACGACAAGATCGCCTGGCTGCGCCAGCTGCTCTCGTGGCGCGACGAAATCGCCGACAACGCCGATTGGGTGGAGCAATACAAGCGGGCAGCGCTGGACGACACCATTTATGTGCTGACGCCACAGGGCCGGGTGATCGATCTGGCGCGCGGCGCCACGCCGCTCGACTTTGCCTACCGCCTGCATACCGATCTCGGCCATCGCTGCCGCGGTGCGCGCATCGATGGCCAGATGGTGCCGTTGAATACGCCGCTGGCCAACGGGCAGCGTGTTGAAATCATCTCCGCCAAGCAGGGCGGACCTTCGCGTGATTGGCTCAATCCGGCGCAGGGTTATCTGGTGACGAGCCGGGCCAGGCAAAAATGCAAGCAGTGGTTCAGCGCGCAGGAGGAAGCGGAAACCCTGGCGCAGGGACGCAGCCTGATCATGCGCGAGTTGCAGCGCGAAGGGCAGACGCAGGCCAATCTTGAAGAACTGGCGCAGAAGCTCGGTTTCAAAAGCAGCGAGGAAATGTTCCTGGCGGGCGGACGCGGCGAACTGGGCACGCGCCAGATTCAGGTGGCCTTGCGCGGGAGCAGGGTCGAAGCAATGCCCGAGCCGGAAATCCATACCAAGCGCAGCAAGGTCGAAGACAGCGGCAGCGGGATTCTGGTGGTGGGCGTCGGCAAGATCCTGACCCAGCTTGGACGCTGCTGCAAGCCGGTGCCGCCAGATGCCATTTCAGGCTTTGTCACGCGCGGCAAGGGCGTCTCGATCCATCGCCTCGAGTGCAAACATTTCAAGAGCATGGCGGCACGCAGCCCCGAGCGGGTGATCGGCGCCGAGTGGGGAACCCAAGGCGAGGCGACGCAAAAATCCACCTTGTATTCGGTCGACATGATGGTCGATGCAAACGATCGCCAGGGTTTGCTGCGCGATATCTCGGAAGTCCTGTCGCGCGAAAAAATCAATGTCACGGCGGTCAACACCCTGTCGCGCTCCGGATCGGCGCGCATGTCCTTCACTGTCGAACTGAATGGCTTGCCGCAACTGCAGCGCATGCTGACGCTGGTGCGCGAAGTATCGGGCGTAGTCAGCGCCTGGCGCGGCTAGCACCCCAGACCCAACTATGGGCACTGGTGCCCGCCCTTGTTTCTGGGGTGCTAAAAACCCCAAAAAATTCCCGAATAAGTGAGCCGCTTCACAGCGGCCGCGCCAACCTCAGTCGATAATTCTTGCCATCGCGGGAACAAATATGAAGGATTGCGGCAATGGCCCTGGCAGTTTGGACTCAGAAACAGGTTCTCAACCAGCTCGATTCGGGCAGCCACTGGTCGGCCGATGTCATCACCTATGCTTTTCCGAATACCTCGAACGGTATTTACGGTCGCCAGGAGCTGTCCGGTTTTCAGGGCTTTAACGCGACTGAACAGAAATCTGCCGAGCTGGCGCTGGAAACCTGGGACGACCTGATTGCACCGAGTTTGCAGAAGGTTGCGGCGAGTGGCTCCGATATCGAGTTCGGGACCATGATCACATCGGGCAACTATGCGCATGCCTATATGCCTGGTACCGGCAGCGTCTGGATCAATCGCACGTATTCCAGTCTCACCAACCCGGTGATCGGTGAGCACGGGTTTGCCGCCTATATCCATGAGATCGGCCATGCCATGGGCTTGGAGCACATGGGTAACTACAACGGTGGCGGCGCCCGGACAGCGTCCTGTTTCCAGGACAGCAATGTCTATTCGGTGATGTCCTATTACGGTCCCAACTGGGGTTCCGGCGCGACCAACGGGGAAGGGCAGGTGGCCTGGGCCGACTGGGTCGCGGCCAATGGCAGACGTTACGAGCCGCAAACCCCGATGCTCAACGATATCATGGCAATGCAGGCCATCTACGGCGCGGACACGGGGACGCGCCTGGGCGACACGGTGTATGGGTTTGGCTGCAATATCCCGGGAAGTCTTGCCGCCCTCTACAACTTTGCCGCTAACCTCAATCCCATCCTGACGATTTACGATGCCGGCGGTGAAGATACTCTCAACCTGACTGGTTGGAATACGCCGAGCAGCGTCGACCTCAGCCCGGGCGCTTTCTCCTCCTGCAACCGCATGACTAACAACATCGCCATCGCCTTTTCCTGCAACATCGAAAAGGCGATCACCGGTGGCGGCAATGACACACTCAAGGGCAATGTCCTGGATAACTTTCTCGACGGCGGCGCTGGCAACGATACTCTGGTGGCCGGCACGGGCAACGATACGCTCGAGGGCGGCAACGGCAATGACACGGCCGTGCTTCCAGGTGCGCTGGCGGATTACCGGTTCCAGTTCGACAACCTGGGCATCAGTGTTACCCACCTGAACTCCGGCAATGTCAACCTGGTGCGGGATGTGGAATTTTTCACCTTCGCCGACATCTCCAAATCCGTGGCCGAGCTGGCCGAAGATCCGTCGGCGGGGTTGCAGTTGAGCGGCACCGAAAAAGTCGACACTCTAGCCGGCTCCACGGCCAACGACAACCTGCAAGGCAATGGCGGCAACGACACCCTCAGCGGCAGCGCCGGCAACGACACGCTGGATGGCGGTGCTGGCGTGGATAAACTGACCGGCGGTGCCGGCGATGATACGTATGTTGTCAACAATACCGGCGATAAAGTGATCGAAGACGCCAATGCAGGGATAGACCTGGTGCGGTCATCGGTTAATTGGACCCTGGGCAACAATCTTGAAAATCTCGAACTGACCGGGACGGACAACCTCTCCGGCACGGGCAACGCTCTTGCCAACACCATTTACGGCAATGGCAGCAACAATCTGTTATCCGGCAAGGACGGCATCGACACCATGGACGGTGGAGAAGGATCGGACATCTACCTGATCCCTATTGTGGCTGATCACCCGGTTGCTGAAATCCAGGACAGCGGGAAGAATGGCATTGACGAAATCCGCTTCTCCAGCAGCACCAAGGACAGCACGCTGAAGCTTTTTGCCGACGACTCCGGACTGGAGCGCGCCGTCATAGGAACGGGCAAGGGCACTGCTGCCGACATCTCGGGCACAACTGCGCTCAACCTGGATGCCTCCGCAGCGCCCAACGCCCTGACCATCCAGGGCAATTACGGCGCCAATCGGCTGACCGGCACGGCATACGGCGATCTGATCCTGGCCGGCAACGGCAAAGACGTGGTTTCCGGCGGAACTGGGGACGACACGATTTCCGCCGGCTTGGGCAATGACACACTGACCGGCGGCGATGGCGCGGATTGTTTTCTCTTTGATACAACCGCCGGATCGACCAACAAGGACGTCATCACCGACTTCGAGCCGGGCAGCGACAAGATCCTGCTCAGCCTGAAGCTGTTCAAGGCGCTCGGATCCGCGGGAGATCTCGGCGAGGCGCAGTTCTGGTCCGGCTCGGATGTGGTCAAGGGGCACGCTGCGGACGACCGGATTGTCTACAACACGAGCACCGGGACACTGTATTACGATGCCGATGGCAGCAAGTCCGGCGCGCCGGTGCAGATTGCGGTGATTGGCGTTGCCAGTTTCCCGGAGTTGGCTTTCAGCGACTTTCAGGTGGTTGCCTGATCGCGCTGGGCAAGCGACTGCTTTAGCGCCTGCACAATCCTGCCATCGAACTTGGTTCCGCTTCCGGCGTCGAGGATCGCGAGTGCAGCTGCCTCCGTCATTCCCTTGCGGTAGTGCCGGTCCGCCGTGAGCGCTTCAAACACGTCGGCGACGCTGAGTATCTTGGACATCAGCGGGATTTCGTGCTCACGCAGGCCGTGCGGATAACCTGAGCCATCCAGGGCTTCGTGGTGCGAGGATGCAATCAGCGGCACGCTGCGATACTTGTGGGCAAAGTGCACCTTCGCGAGTATGTCGAAAGTGGTTTCCGCATGGGTCTTGATGTGCTGGTATTCGCTGGCGCTGAGAGTGCCGTTCTTGCGCAGCACGGCGTCGTCGACGCCGACTTTTCCGTAGTCATGGAGGGTTGCGGCGACCTTGAGAATATCGGTATCCTCCGCGGTGAAGCCCAGCGCCGCAGCAATCGCCACGGCCAGCTGCGCGACACGCAGGGAGTGGCCGGCAGTGAGCTTGTCGCGCGAATCCAGGGAGGCCGCCATGACCTCAAGCAAACTGTGGAACTGCCGATCGAGCTCGCGAATCAGATTGCGGTTCTCCAGAGCCGTGCCGATGGCGCCTGCGATCGTTTCCAGCAGTTTGACATCGTCTGCGGCAAAGCACCCGCCGTACTTGTTGAGCACCTGGACGACGCCGAGAATCTCGTTGGCAGCGGTCTTGAGCGGAATTGCGAGAATGTTCTGCGTGCGATAACCCGTGCTGCGGTCAAACGATGCATCAAAACGCGCATCGCTGTATGGATCGGCCACCAGCAGCGCCTCTCCCGTCAGTGCCACGTAGCCGGCGATGCCCAGCTTGATCTTGACACTGATGGTGTCGGTCGTGCCGCTCGCAAACACTGAAACCAGGTGGCCGGATTTCTCGTCCAGCCGGAACACGGCGCTGCGATCGCAGCCGATATTTTCTTGCAGGGTGGATATTTCCCGGCGCGCGATTTCTGCGTCAATTTGTCCGTTCTTGCTTTGTTCGGCGATAGTGCGTGCGGCAGCGGCAAGCGTGTTCTCATCTTGCTGCGTGAAGCGGCCGCCGAACTTGTTGATGAGTTGTAATCCGCCCAGGACGCTGCCGTTGCTCGCAATAATCGGCAGCGCGAGCATGGTGTCGGTCCGGTAGCCCGAACCCTTGTCCGTGATGTTGTTGAAGAAAGCATGTTCCTGGGCATTGACGATATTGATGCTGCGACGGCGGGAGAGTGCTGCGCCGATCACTCCCATTTTGAGGGGAACCACAATGGCGCCGCTTTCCAGTCCATCCCCATAGTCGGCGCGCAGCTCGTTGCTCTCGGTGTCGTAGAGGAACAGTGTGACGCGGTCGGCATCCATCACCCGGGCGACTTCCTTCATGACCAGCGACGAAAGCTGCGGATTGTTTCGTTCTCCGGCGATCAAACCCTGCAGCCGAATGATTTGCTCGAGACGGTTGCAGCGCGCCGTGATGGCTTGGAAGGAAGGCAAGGTGGTCATAATGTGTCCGTGCCTGGAGTTGGTTTTCCGCGATTCTGCGGCACTCAAGCGCTCGCCACCAGTTCGGCGAGCAGCGCTTCCTGGGCGCAACTGCGGCCGCGGCGGGTGGCATGGATGGCGAAGCCGCCATTCGCGTCCATGACCCAGGCCTGGCTGTTGTCTGCCAGATAGGGACGCAAGCCTTCCTTGATGACGCGGCGCTTGAGCTTCGGGTCGAGCACCGGAAAGCAGGATTCGATGCGACGAAAGAAGTTGCGCTCCATCCAGTCGGCACTGGCGAGATAGACTTGCTCTTCGCCATCGGCATGGAAATAGAAAATGCGCGAGTGCTCGAGGAAGCGGCCGATCACCGAGCGCACCCGGATATTTTCCGAGAGTCCCTTGACGCCGGGGCGCAGGATGCAGCTGCCGCGCACGATCAGGTCGATTTCGACGCCAGTCTGCGAGGCCTGGTAGAGCGCCTCGATGATTTCCGGTTCCACCAGCGAATTCATCTTGGCGATGATCTGTCCCTTGCGGCCGGCGCGCGCGGCCTCGGTTTCCGCCTGGATCGCCGCGAGCACCTTGGCGTGCAGCGTGAAGGGCGCCTGCCACAGGTGTGTCAGGATATTCGCCTTGCCCAGGCCGGTGAGCTGCTTGAAGATCTCGTTGACGTCGGCATTGATTTCCTCGTGGCAGGTGAGCAGGCCGAAGTCCGTGTAGAAGCGCGTAGTGCGCGGATGGTAATTGCCGGTGCCAAGGTGGCAGTAGCGCCGATAGCCGCTGCCCTTGGCGGTATCCTCGCGGCGCAGCACCTGCAGCATCTTGGCGTGGGTCTTGTAGCCGAACACGCCATACACCACATGCACGCCGACCTCCTCAAGGCGCGCGGCGATATTCAGGTTGGCTTCCTCATCGAAGCGCGCCATGAGTTCCACCACCACCGTGACTTCCTTGCCCTGCTGGGCCGCGCGCAGGAGGTGCTCCATGAGCACCGATTCGGTGCCGGTGCGATACACGGTCATGCGGATCGCGACCACCTGGGGATCGTCGGCGGCCTGCTGCAGGAACTGGATCACCGGGGTGAAGGACTGGTAGGGGTGATGCAGCAGGATGTCCTGTTTGCGGATGCTGGCGAAAATGTCGTAGCGCTTGGTCAGCGATTTCGGCAGGCCGGGCTGGAAGGGGGCATATTTGAGGTCGGGACGGTCGACGCTGTCGGGCACCGACATCAGACGCACCAGATTGACGATGCCTGGTACGCGGAACATGTCGGTGCGATCCAGGCCGAATTGCTGCAGCAGAAAATCGGCCATGACCTCGGAGCAGTTGTCGGCAACCTCGAGGCGAACGGCATCGCCGAAGTGACGTTGCGGCAGTTCGCCCTGCAGGGCGGTGCGCAGGTTCTTGACTTCCTCGTCGTCGACGAACAGGTCCGAGTTGCGCGTGACGCGAAACTGGTAGCAGCCCAGCACATCCATGCCGGCAAACAACTCACCGACGTGCTGGTGCAGTACCGAGGAAAGAAACACAAAGCCGTAATCGAGTCCGGTGAGTTTCCTGGGCAACTGGATCACGCGCGGCAAGGCGCGCGGCGCCTGGACGATGGCGGCACCCGAGCTGCGGCCGAAGGCATCCGTGCCGTCGAGTTCGATGGCGAAATTCAGGCTCTTGTTGAGCACCCGGGGGAAGGGGTGCGCGGGGTCGAGACCGATCGGGGTCAGCACCGGCATCACTTCGCGGCGGAAGTAGTCGTGGATCCACTTGCTTTGCGCTTCCTTCCACAGGCTGCGGCGCAGGAAGACGATGCCTTCGGCCGCCAGGGACGGCAATATTTCATCGTTGAGCAGCGCATATTGCTCGGCGATCAGCGCGTGCGCCTGGAGTCCGACGCGACGAAACACTTCCTGCGGCGGCAGATTGTCGGTACCGGGAGTGTGGCTGCCGAGCTTGATTTGTTCCTTGAGTCCGGCGACACGGATTTCAAAGAATTCGTCCAGGTTGGACGAGACGATGCACAGAAAGCGCAACCGCTCCAGCAGCGGCACGCTGCTGTCGGCGGCTTGCGCCAGGACGCGCCGGTTGAAGGCGAGCAGCGACAGTTCGCGATTGAGGAAATGATCGGCAGGGTAGCGGCGCGGGGAGGTCATGAACCGAGGAGTACTCGCTTGACGTTGTCTGCTGCATTATAGGTGAATCCCATGAGCGTCAAGCGGGACCTGCGCACGGGCAGAGTAGAATGAAGCCTTGCTCGGGAGGTTGCTTGAATTACGAACTGATTGCCGCGGTAGACCTCGGTTCCAACAGTTTTCGCCTGCAGGTCGGGCGCATCGTCGGGAACCAGATTTATCCGCTCGATGCTCTAAAGGAATCGGTGCGCCTGGCGGCCGGGCTGACGGCACAAAGGACTCTCGACGGAGCCTCGCAACTGCGCGCACTGGAGTGCCTTGCGCGTTTCGGCGAGCGGCTGCGCGGCTTCGTGCCCGGGGCGGTGCGTGCGGTGGCGACCAATACCCTGCGTGTCGCCAAGAATGCGCCGCAGTTTCTGGCCCAGGCGGAAGCCGCTCTTGGCTTCCCGATCGAAGTCATTGCCGGACGCGAAGAAGCGCGACTGATATACCTAGGAGTTGCGCATACCCTGTCCAACCCGGGCAATCAACAGCTGGTGGTGGACATCGGCGGCGGCTCGACGGAACTCATCATCGGCCATAATTTTGATCCGCTGCAGCTCGAGTCGCTCTACATGGGGTGTGTCAGCTACAGCCTCAAGTATTTTCCGCAAGGCCAGGTGACCAAGCATGCCTTCAAGGAGGCCGAGTTGGCCGCGCGCAAGGAATTGCAGACGATAGTCGCCGCCTATCGCAGCACCGGGTGGGAGGAAGCCGTGGGTTCTTCCGGCACCGCCAAAGCCATCGTTGACCTGCTGGAACTCAACGGCTTGAATGATCCCGGGTTTCACGGTATTACCCGGGAAGGTATCGACCATTTGAAGTCGCAACTTTGGCATGCCGGAAGCGTCAGCAATCTGCGGCTGGAAGGCTTGCGCCCGGAACGTGTGCCGGTGCTGCCGGGCGGCTTGAGCATCATGTCGGCCGTGTTCAAGGAATTCGCACTGGAGCAGATGACCTTCTCCGAAGGCGCCTTGCGCCTTGGCGTGCTGTACGACCTGCTTGGCCGCTATCACCACGACGACCAGCGCGAGGAAACGGTCAGCCAGTTCATGCAGCGTTATGCGGTCGACCGGCATCAGGCAGCCCGCGTCAGTCAAACGGCGCTGGCCCTGTTGCAGCAGCTCTGCCCGGATGCGACCGGACAGGATCAGGGCGATACGCAGTTTCTTCTCTGGGCGGCACGCCTGCACGAGATCGGCATTTCGGTGGCGCACTCGAGTTATCACAAACACAGCGCCTATATATTGGCCAATGCCGATATGCCGGGCTTTTCGAAGCGGGACCAGGAACGTTTGTCGCGCATTGTTCTCGCGCATCGCGGTAAACTGGAACGGGTCCAGGCCAGCTTGAGCGAACCGCGCGATTCGATGCTGATTTTCTGCATGCGCCTGGCCGCCTTGTTCCACCGCGCCCGCGACGATGCGCCCATGCCCGGCGTGCTGGCGGCTGCCACGGAGCGCGGCTTCAAGTTGACGGTCGATGATGCCTGGCTTGGTGCATCACCCTTGACCGCCGCGGCGCTTGAGGAAGAAGCCAGGCAATGGGCTGGATTGGATATGGAATTGCGCTTGAAGCGCGAAAAATACAAGCAACATTGATTACGGAGAAAATGATGTCAAATCCCTACGCGAGCGGCCTCGACAAGAATGCCGCGAATCATGTGCAACTTACGCCGCTCACATTCCTTGAGCGTTCGGCCTATGTCTATCCCAAACGCGTAGCAATGATCCATGGACACCGCCGCTATACCTGGGCCGAAGCCTATACGCGCAGCCGCCGGCTGGCGTCGGCGCTGACACAGCGGGGCATCGTCGAGGGCGACACCGTTGCGGTGATGCTCAACAACACGCCGGAAATGCTCGAATGCCATTTTGGCGTGCCCATGACCGGGGCGGTCCTCAACACCTTGAATACCCGCCTCGATCCGGAGAGCATTGCCTTCATGCTGAACCATGGTGAAGCCAAGATGCTGATTGCCGATCGCGAATATTCGCCCATGGTGAAACGGGCGCTGGAATTGCTGGAGCGTTCGATCATGCTGGTGGAGGTGGATGACACCGAGTACACCGGGCCTGGCGATCGCCTCGGCGATCTTGATTACGAGGCTTTCCTCGCCGGCGGCGATCCCAACTATGCCTGGCAGAATCCTGCCGACGAATGGAATGCCATATCGCTCAACTACACCTCGGGCACCACGGGCAACCCCAAGGGCGTGGTCTATCACCATCGCGGCGCCTATCTCAACGCGGTATCCAACATCGTTTCCTGGGGCATGCCGCCGCAGGCCGTGTATTTGTGGACGCTGCCGATGTTCCACTGCAACGGTTGGTGCTTCCCCTGGACCATTGCGGCCAATTCCGGCACCAATGTCTGCTTGCGTCGCGTCGATGCCAAGCTGGTGCTCGATGCCATCCGTGAACACCAGGTGACCCATTATTGCGGGGCACCGATCGTGCATTCCATGCTCATCAATGCGCCAGCAGAGTGGCGTGCCGGCATCAACCACAAGGTCAGCGCCCTGGTGGCGGCCGCGCCGCCGCCGGCTGCCGTGATCGAGGGCATGGAGACCATCGGCTTCAATATCACCCATGTTTATGGACTCACGGAAACCTACGGCCCGGCGGCCGTTTGCGCCAAGCACGTCGAGTGGGATGCGCTCAGCATTGACCAGCGCACCGAACGCAACGGCCGCCAGGGTGTGCGGTACCACATGCAGGAAGGAGTGACCGTGATGGATCCGCTGACCATGCAGCCGGTGCCCTGGGATGGCGAGACCATGGGCGAGATCATGTTTCGCGGCAACATCGTGATGAAGGGCTATCTCAAGAATCCCAAAGCCAGCGAGGAGTCCTTCTCCGGAGGCTGGTACCACACCGGCGACCTGGCGGTGATGCAACCTGACGGCTACGTCAAGATCAAGGACCGTTCCAAGGATGTGATCATCTCGGGGGGCGAAAATATTTCTTCGGTGGAAATCGAAGACACGCTTTATCGGCATCCGGCCGTGATGTCGGTGGCCGTGGTCGCGACGCCGGATCCGAAATGGGGCGAGGTGCCCTGCGCCTTCGTCGAAACCAAGGAGGGCGTGAACGCCACCGCGGAAGAACTCACGGCCTTCTGCCGGGAGCGTATGGCGCACTTCAAAGTGCCCAAGAGATTCATCTTCGAAGCTTTGCCCAAGACTTCGACCGGAAAGATCCAGAAGTACGTTCTGCGCCAGAGGGCGAAGTCTGCTGCTGCGATAGAATAGATCTGAAGTTGAAGTCTCCGGCTCGGGGAGGCATATGCATCCTGGCCGAATTGTAAAGTGAGGGAACCATGTCCCTGAAAAATTTGATGGTGCATCTGGATCAAGGTGAGCGTTCTCCAGTCCGACTCGAACTGGCCGTCGCGCTGGCAAAAAAACATCGGGCCAGATTGGTTGGCGTATTTGGTCAAAGGGCTCAGGCGCTGCAGGTGGGCATCGTCGCCAGTTGGCCGAGTCCCGCTTACCTTGCTGCCGCTGCGCAGACCAAGGCGCTGTTCGAGAATGCTTGTGCCGGCCTGGAGCAGGCGCATTGGCACGACATCAATCGGGGCAGCGACCACGAATTGTTGCGGCAGATCACCGATATCGCACGCTATTTCGACATGATCATCATGGGGCAGCACGACGAAGCCAAGGGCGATCTGGTGCCGGCGGACCTGCCCGAGGAAGTGATCGTCAATTCGGGACGGCCGGTATTGATGGTGCCCTACGCGGGCAGTTTCAGTGCGGACTTCCAGCGTCCCCTGATGGCCTGGAACAAGTCCCGCGAAGCGGCACACGCGTTCAATGATGCATTGCCGTTGATCGAAGGTTGCGGCGAAGCGACGATCGTGTCTCTCGATACCCAGCATGAGCATGCCCAGGCCTGCTGCGCCGAACTGACCAGCCACTTTGCCTGCCATGGCGTGAAGATCAAGACGGATATCCTGGTGGTCGACGATATCGGCATCATGGACATGCTGCTGAATCGGGTGACCGACCGCGACGCCGACCTGCTGGTGATGGGTGCGCATGGCCAGATCGGCTTCCCGTTTGTCAGTCGCGGCGCTGGCACACGTTATATTCTGCGGCACATGACCGTGCCGGTTTTGCTGTCCAACTAATTTCGTTGTTTCAGTAAGGAGTTCGCCATGAGCGCCGTTCCGCAAGCCGAAGCCAGCCAACCCCTGTTGTTGCGTCAGGACGAGGCCGGCGTGACCACGCTGACCCTGAACCGTCCCGCCCAGTTCAACTCGCTCTCGGAGGAACTGCTGAGCGAGCTGCAGGCGGCGCTCGATGCCGTCGCCAAGGAACCGCAGATCCGCGCCGTGGTGATCGCCGGCGCCGGCAAGGCCTTCTGCTCCGGCCACGATCTGAAGCAGATGCGCGCCAATCACAGCAAGGAATACATGCAGAAGCTGTTTCGTCAGTGCGGCAAGGTGATGATGAGCGTGGGTTCGCTGCCGCAACCGGTGATTGCGCGCGTGCATGGCATCGCCACCGCGGCCGGATGCCAGTTGGTGGCCGCCTGTGATCTGGCGGTGGCTTCCGATGTGGCGCGCTTTGCCGTCTCCGGCATCAACGTCGGACTGTTCTGTTCCACACCCGCAGTGGCGCTTTCACGCAACATGGGCCGCAAGCAGGCCATGGAAATGCTCGTCACCGGAGATTTCATCGACGCCGCCGAGGCGCAGCGACGCGGCATGGTGAACCGCGTGGTGCCGCTCGACCAACTCGATGCCGAAATCAAAAAGCTGACCGATTCGATCTGTGCCAAGTCGGCGGTTGCCATCAGCATGGGCAAGCAGTTGTTCTACAAGCAACTCGAGATGGGCGTCGAAGGCGCCTATCAGCTGGCCGCTGAAACAATGGCTTGCAACATGATGGCGGCAGACGCCGGCGAGGGCATCGATGCCTTCATGCAAAAGCGCAAGCCGGAATGGCGGGGTTGCTGAAGCGGAAAATCTGACCGGCACTCGCGCTTTCTATTACGCTTTCATCAAAGCAGGCAACACTCTACGGCGTTCCCCGCTGTAAAAAGTCGGCTTCCGGGCAAACCCGGCAAGCTCAATTCAGTGCATAATTAGCGCTTGATTTATCGTGCTAAAGGAGCCCTGTCTTGAAGATTCTGGTACCAGTCAAGCGCGTGGTGGATTACAACGTCAAAGTGCGCGTCAAAGCCGACGGCACAGGCGTCGATCTGGCCAACGTGAAAATGTCGATGAACCCTTTCGACGAAATCGCCATCGAGGAAGCGGTACGGCTCAGAGAGGCCGGTATCGCCAAGGAAGTCATCGCGGTCAGTTGCGGTGTTGCCGCTTGCCAGGAAACCCTGCGCACGGCCATGGCGATTGGCGCCGACCGTTCCATTCTGGTCGAGTCCGATGTCGACCTGCAGCCCCTCGCTGTCGCCAAGCTGATCAAGGCCGTCGCCGCAAAGGAACAGCCGCAGATCGTGATCTTTGGCAAGCAGGCCATCGACGACGATGCCAATCAGACCGGACAGATGTTTGCCGCCCTGATGGGCTGGCCGCAGGCGACTTTCGCCTCCAAAGTCGTGGTGTCCGGCGACACGGCGAGCGTGACGCGAGAAATCGACGGCGGTGCGGAAACCCTCGAGTTCAAGTTGCCCATGGTCATCACCACCGACCTGCGCCTCAACGAGCCGCGCTACGCGACCCTGCCCAACATCATGAAGGCCAAGAAGAAACAGTTGGATGTCCTCAAGCCGGCCGATCTCGGCGTGGATGTGACGCCGCGCCTGACGACCTTGAAAGTTTCCGAGCCGCCCAAGCGCGGTGCCGGCATCAAGGTGGCCGATGTCAAGGACCTCGTTGCCAAACTCAAGAATGAAGCCAAGGTGATCTGATGAGCCTACTTGTTATTGCAGAACACGACAATGCCGCACTGAAGGCGGTCACCCTCAACACCGTTGCCGCCGCGCAGAAGATCGGCGGAGAGATCCATGTGCTGGTCGCCGGCAGCGGTTGCGCCGCGGTCGCTGCCGCCGCAGCGAAAATTGCCGGCGTGAGCAAGGTCAAGCTGGCCGATGCCGCCCACTATGCCGATCAGACCGCGGAAAACCTCGCCGCCCTGGTGCAGGCAAATGCCGCCGGCTACAGCCATATTCTTGCTGCCGCCACTGGCGGTGGCAAAAATCTGCTGCCGCGCGTCGCGGCCCTGCTCGATGTGGCACAGATCTCGGAAATCACCGCGGTGGAAAGCCCGGATACTTTCGTGCGTCCGACCTATGCCGGCAATGCCATGGCCACGGTGAAATCCGCCGACGCCGTGAAAGTCATCACCGTGCGCAGCACCGGCTTCGATCCGGTCGCCGCGGAAGGCGGCAGTGCCGCCGTGGAAGCAGTCGCAGCGGCGGCCGATCTGGGGCTGGCCAAGATGACCGGTCGCGAAATCACCAAGAGCGCGCGTCCCGAGTTGGGTGCGGCCAAGGTCATCGTCTCCGGCGGACGCGGCATGGGCTCCGGCGAGAACTACCATAAATTGCTCGAGCCTTTGGCAGACAAGCTGAATGCCGCGTTGGGCGCCTCGCGCGCAGCCGTCGACGCAGGCTTCGTGCCGAACGACTACCAGGTCGGCCAGACCGGGAAGATCGTCGCGCCGCAGCTGTATTTCGCGATCGGCATCTCGGGCGCGATCCAGCATCTCGCCGGCATGAAGGACAGCAAGGTGATCGTCGCGATCAACAAGGATGAAGACGCACCCATCTTCCAGGTCGCGGATTACGGGCTGGTTGCCGACCTGTTCCAGGCGGTGCCGGAGCTCATCGCCGAGTTGGGCTGAAGCAGTCTTTTGAGAACGAACCATGAGCGCCTACACCCCTCCGCTGAAAGACATGCAATTCGTGCTGCGCGAACTGGCCGGCATCGACAAGGTCGCGCAATTGCCCGGCTACGAAGATGCCTCTCCGGATCTGGTCGACTCGATCCTGGAAGAAGCGGGCAAGTTTGCCGGTGGGGTGCTGGCGCCGCTGAACTGGAGCGGCGACCAGGAAGGCGCATCATGGAAGGACAAGGCCGTGACCATGCCGGCCGGTTTCAAGGCGGCGTATACCCAGTTCGCCGAAGCCGGCTGGAATGGTCTGTCCTGCGATGCCGCCTATGGCGGCCAGGGCCTGCCCAAGCTGGTCTCTGCCGCTGTGCAGGAGATGTGGAAAGCTTCCAACATGGCGTTCTCGCTGTGCCCTCTGCTTACACTGGGGGCCATCGAGGCTCTGCACCTGAGCGGCTCTGACCAGCAGAAGAGTACCTATTTGCCCAACATGATCGCGGGCAAATGGACCGGCACCATGAACCTCACCGAGCCCCAGGCCGGCTCCGATCTCGCCGCCATCCGCAGCCGTGCCGTGCCGCAGGGCGACGGCACCTACAAGATCTTCGGCCAGAAGATCTTCATCACCTACGGCGATCACGACATGGCCGAGAACATCGTGCACCTTGTCCTGGCCAGAACGCCGAATGCACCGGAAGGCGTCAAGGGCATCTCGCTCTTCGTCGTGCCGAAATTCCTTGTCAATGCGGATGGCAGCCTGGGCGCCAGGAACGACGCCTACTGTGTCTCCATCGAACACAAGCTCGGCATTCACGCCAGCCCGACCTGCGTCATGGCTTTTGGCGACAATGGCGGTGCAATAGGAACCATGGTCGGCCAGGAAAACGCCGGCCTCAAGTACATGTTCATCATGATGAACGCCGCGCGGTTTGCCGTCGGCCTGGAAGGCGTGGCCTTGAGCGAGCGTGCCTATCAGCATGCCCTGGCCTACGCCAAGGAGCGCATCCAGGGACGTGATATCGCCGGCAGCGCTGCAAGTGTCGCCATCGTCCATCATCCCGACATACGGCGCATGCTGATGCAGATGAAGTCCCTCAACGAAGCCATGCGCGCCCTGGCCTACACCGTCGCTGCGGCGCATGACGCCGCAGCGCGTCATCCCGACGAAGCCGAGCGCAAGCGCAACCAGGCCTATGTCGACCTGATGATCCCGGTGGTCAAGGGCTGGCTCACCGAAACCAGCAATGAACTCACCTATCTGGGCGTGCAGATTCATGGCGGCATGGGCTTCGTTGAAGAAACAGGTGCGGCTCAGCATCAGCGCGACGCGCGTATCACCACCATCTACGAAGGTACCACCGGCATTCAGGCCAACGACCTGATCGGCCGCAAGATCGCCCGTGAAGGCGGCGCCACGATCAAGGCGGTGATCGGCTTGATGCGGCAGACCGAAGCCGAACTGGCGCAGCAGCCGGGCGCCGAATTCGCCGTCATTAAAACCGCCCTGGGCAAGGGGATCACTGCCGTGTCCGAGGCCGCCGACTACATTGTCGCCAATTACGGTAACGACATCCGCGCGGTATCGGTTGGCGCCGTGCCTTTCCTGAAACTGCTGGGCATCGTTGCCGGCGGCTGGCAGATGGCGCGGGCGGCGCTGGTGGCGCAGGCGAAAATCGCCGCCAATGACAAGGATCCCTTCTATCCGGCCAAGATTGCCACAACGCGTTTCTATGCCGATCATGTTCTTTCCACCGCTGCAGGGCTGGCACATGCCGTGGTGCATGGCGGCGCAGGCGGTATGGCGCTGGATGTCGCCATGTTCTGAACGCCGCTGTGGCCATGATGGCTTGCAGGTATTGGAGAGTACAGTCCTTCGCTAGAAATTCCAACCGAGGCCGTCATGCTTGGCGCCAAAGATCAGACTGATTTCAAGCTGCTGCGATATTTCACGACCACTAGCCTGGTCGCTTTCGTCGTTGTCGCCGGTTTGCTGGGTTACGTCTTTCGGACACTCTCCATTAACGCCATGCTCGGCGAGTATGAGGGCCAACACACCAATATGGCCAGGTTTCTGGCCAATGAAATCTGGGAACATCAATTCGATACGTTCATTCTTGATACCGAAGCCAAGACCGCGAACGAGATCAAGCAAATGCCGCAAATTCCCCTGATTAATAGGGAAATGGTGCTGCTGCTGAAAGGGACCTCGATATTCAAGGTCAAGTTGTACAACCGTCAGGGCATGACGGTCTTCTCCAGCGATCCCAAGCAGATTGGCATAGATAAAAGCAGCAATCCAGGTGTCATAGGGGCCTTGCGCGGACGGTCCGCGTCGGAGCTGACCCACCGCAACAGCTTCAGCACTTTCGAGGGCGAGGTCCAGAATCGCGACCTGGTGGAAAGCTATGTTCCTCTGTACGACCCATTTTCGGGCAAGCTCATCGGGGTGTTCGAAATTTATGGTGATGCGACGCAAAGCGTGGCGTATATCGGCGAGCGGCAGTTGTTCATCGTTACCACCGTCGTGGGCTTGCTGGCGCTGCTCTATATGGTCTTGTTCATCATCGTCCAGCGGGCGCAGAACCTGATTAACCGGCAGAACCTGGAACGCGAGCGTTCGCAGCAGGCGCTGAGCGAGAGCGAGGAGCGCTGGAAATTCGCCCTGGAGGGCGCAGGCGACGGGGTCTGGGATCGCAACATGCAAACCGGCGAGGTGGTGTATTCGAAGCGCTACCGGGAAATGTACGGTTTTTCCGATGAGGACGTGGATCTTCTCAAGGAGGACTGGGACAGCCGTGTTCATCCCGATGATCTGAAAAATGTCCTGGCGGAGCGGCAAGCCTATTTGACTGGACAGACACGCAGCTATGCCAATGAGCGGCGCATGCAATGCAAGGACGGCAGCTGGAAGTGGGTGCTCTCGCGCGGCATGGTGGTGGCGCGGGATGCGCAGGGCAATCCCGCGCGCATGATCGGTACGCACAGCGACATTTCGGAGCGGCACAAGCGAGAAGAGGAATTGCGGCTGGCCGCCACGGTGTTCGACACCGTCGATGAGGCCGTGGTTATCACCGACATGGAAAACCGGATCGTTTCGGTCAATCCGGCATTCACAACCATCACCGGCTATCAGCCCGGTGAAGTGATCGGCAAGGATCCCAAGCTGCTGGGTTCGGGCATGCACTCCGCGGAGTTCTACCGCGACATGTGGCAACAACTGACTTCAACCGGCGCCTGGCATGGCGAAATCAGCAATCGCCACAAGAACGGCAAGCTTTATGTTGAATGGCTGTCGATCAAAAAAGTCAGCAACCGTCTCGGTGTGTCTACGCACTACGTTGCGGTATTTTCCGATATTACCGAGCGCAAGGCGGCGGAAGAACGCATGCAGCATCTGGCGCATTTCGACCTGCTTACGGGCTTGGCCAACCGCACCTTGTTTACCGACCGTCTGCAGCAGGCGGTCGCCAAAGCTCGTCGTGACAAGAACAACCTGGCATTGATGTTCATCGACCTCGATGAATTCAAGCCGGTGAATGACGGCCTGGGCCATCACATCGGCGATTTGTTGCTCAAGGAAGTGGCGAACCGCCTGCAGGAATGTCTGCGCCGCGAATCAGACACCGTGGGGCGTCTTGGCGGCGATGAATTCGTGGTGATCCTGCCGGAGATCGAAGCCGCCAAGGATGCGCTGAATGTTGCGGACAAGATCCTGCATACGCTCAACCAGCCTTTTGACATCGCCGGGCACGACATCCATATTTCCGCGAGCATCGGCATTGCCCTGTTCCCCGAGCACGGCAGCGACGAGAAGTTGCTGCTGAAGAGCGCCGATGCTGCGATGTACCGCGCCAAGGAAGGCGGGCGCAACCGGCTGGTGCTGGCCGAATAAATCAGTCCCGCCGCACAAACGCCTCAAAACTTTCTACTGGCAATGGTCGGCTGAAAAAATACCCTTGATAGGCATGACAGCCGGAACTCGCCAGAAAGTCTCTTTGCGGCGCCGTTTCAACGCCTTCGGCAATCACACCCAGACCAAGATTCTGGGCTAGGGCCACGACGGTCCTGGCAATGGCAGCATCGTTAGTATCGATGAGCACATCGCGCACAAAAGACTTGTCAATTTTCAATTGATCGAGGGGCAGGCGCTTCAGGTAAGACAATGAGGAATAACCAGTACCGAAGTCATCCAGCGAGAAGCCCACGCCTTTGGTCTTGAGCAAGATCATTTTCGCGATGATCTCTTCCACGTTATGAACCAGCATGCTTTCAGTTAGCTCCAGTTTCAGTTGCTGTGGTTTAACTCCGGTACGTTCGATTAACGCCAGAACTTGATCAACGAAATCGGGTTGGCGGAATTGGTGCGCACTGACGTTCACTGCGACAGTAAGATGGGTCATTTCAGGCTGGCAAGACCATGCGGCCAATTGGTTACAGGCGGTTTCCAGAACCCACTGGCCCAAGGGCAGGATCAGGCCCGTGTCCTCTGCGAGAGGAATGAAGTCCGCAGGCGATACCATCCCGCGCCTGGGATGCTGCCACCGTACCAAGACTTCTGCTCCCGTGACTCGGCTCTCATCCACGATTTGCGCTTGGTAGTGAAGCAGAAACTGCTTTTCGTCCAGTGCTCGCCGCAGATCTTCCTCAAGAGCCACGCGCTCCTTCACGGCGATTTCCAAGGTGGGGTCGAAGAAACGGACCAGATTGCGGCCGGCTGCCTTGGATTTGTACATGGCGAGATCGGCTTGCTTCATCAGTTCATCGATGGGAGCGGTATGCCCCAAGAACGATGTCGCGCCAATGCTTGCCGAACTGTTGTGAGGAACGTTGCCAAGTTGGTAAGGCTGGTTCAATTTGGCCAGGATTTTTTCAGCGACCACCTCGGTGCTGCTGGCCGCATCTTTCATGCTTGAACTCAAACTTGACAGTACCACCACAAACTCATCGCCGCCAAATCGGGCAACGGTATCTCCCTCACGCACACAAAGCTTCAGGCGCATTGCGACTTGTTGCAGAAGCTGGTCGCCCATGTCATGTCCGAGCGTGTCGTTGAGGGTCTTGAAGTTGTCTAGATCAATGAACAGCAGCGCACCATAATTGCCGCTGCGCGAACTGGCAGCCATGGTTTGCTTCAGGCGATCGAGCAGGAGCGTGCGGTTGGGCAGCCCCGTCAGTTGATCAAAAAAGGCCAAGTCATTGATGCGTTGTTCTGCCTTCTTGCGCTCGGTGATATCGAAATGCGTTCCGATGTAATGGGTCACAGCACCATCCTCGCCCTTTACTGCCGAGATGGTTAGCCATTTCGGGTAATCCTCGCCATTCTTGCGCCTGTCCCAGATTTCTCCTTTCCAGCTGCCCGTTCGGTTGATGCTCTCCCACATTTCCCGATAAAAGTCCTCGCTGTGCCGGTCTGACTTGAGCAGACGAGGTGTCTGACCCACGATCTCCTCCACCGTATAGCCAGTGCTCTCGGTGAATGCCCGATTGACCCTCAGGATTACAGTATTTGCGTCGGTGACCATAATCGCTTCTTGCGCTTCAAAGGCAGCAGCGGCGATGCGAAGATCGGCTTCGACTTGCTTGCGCTCGGTGATGTCCAGAAAACTTCCAAAGCTCGCAGGTTTGCCGCCCCACTCGATCGTGTTGGTGTGGGCTTGCCATTGTCTTACTTGGCCATCTTTGCGTTCGATACCGACCACATAGGACGATTCGACCTCTTCTCCTAGCATGCGGCGCCGATGCAAATCCATCAACCAGGATCGATCCGCTTCGCAAACAAGAGGGAGGAAAGGTTTGTTCAGGAGCTCGTCCTCGTTATAGCCGATCATTTCAACCGTTGCCGGGTTGACGTACTTGATCAGACCTTCCTGAGTAATGACGACGCCCAGGGGAAGTTCTTCAGTGAATCGGCGATAACGGCTCTCCGACTCGCGCAACGCCGACTCGATACGTTTCTGTTCGGTGATGTCGCGCAAGGCGCTGGCGAAAAACAGGCCTTGTTCCGTTTCAATCCGGCTTAGGCTGACTTCCACCTCGCATTCAGTACCGTCCTTTCGCTGCGCCTTGACTGCCAGACCGCGTCCCATACGCCGACTATGCGGCGAGGCAGCGTACCTTGCGCGCAGTTCCGGATGGGCCGGACGGAAACGATCCGGTAGCAGGCTATCGACCGGCTGCCCGATCAGTTCATCAACCGAAAAACCCAGCAGGCGCTCAACTTGCTGGTTAACCATGGCAATAATTCCCTGCGCATCAGTGATGAGCAGGGGGTCCGGGCTGGCATCAAAAATGGCGTTCAGCCGTGCTTCACTTGCCAGTAATGCTTCCTCAGCTTGTTTGAGCTTAGTTGTGTCAGTTAACATAATGCGCAGTGAGATTGCCAGAGCAGGGCTACACAACTGATACCGCTGATCTCAAAAAGTAACGTTGGCGTACATGGCCGCACTCGCCCCGGCTGTTGCTGACGAACTATTTGTCCTATGCGGGCAAGATTATTTCTTGAACCCTATATTATTCGAATAATAACATATTCTAAAATGTGGTTATGCGCTTCCCTTCATGGCAATGAAGGGAAGCGTGGTGAGATC
Organism: Betaproteobacteria bacterium; assembly: GCA_016234745.1. Classification (GTDB taxonomy): domain Bacteria; phylum Pseudomonadota; class Gammaproteobacteria; order Burkholderiales; family Rhodocyclaceae; genus JACRAR01. The sequence goes on from JACRAR010000062.1 coordinate 49,495, forward strand.
GAATACAGAGGTGCTACATCCCCGGATACACCGGTCCCTCGCCGCCCTGGGGCACGACCCAGTTGATGTTCTGGGTGGGGTCCTTGATGTCGCAGGTCTTGCAATGCACGCAGTTCTGGGCATTGATCTGCAAACGAGGATTGTTCCCGGCATCGTCGCGCAGAATCTCATACACGCCGGCCGGGCAGTAGCGCTGCTCAGGCGCATCGTAAAGCGCGAGATTGACCTTGATCGGAACATCGGGATCCTTGAGGGTCAGGTGGCAAGGCTGATTTTCTTCGTGGTTGGTGTTCGACAGAAACACCGAGGACAGGCGGTCGAAGCTGATGACGCCGTCCGGCTTGGGATAGTTGATCGGGGTGCAGTTGGCGGCTTTCTTCAGCTTCAGGTGGTCGGCGCTGAGGTGCAGGGTCCAGGGGGCCTTGCCGCGGAACAGGACCTGATCCATGCCGAACATCAACGAGCCGAGGTACAGGCCTTTGCTCATCCACGGTTTGAAATTGCGGGCCTTGTGGAGTTCTTCGAAGATCCAGCTGTCGCGGAATTTTTGCGGGTAGCTGACGAGTTCATCGCTGCTGCGACCGCTGCCGAGGGCTTCGATGACAGCTTCCGCAGCCAGCATGCCGCTCTTGATGGCGGTATGGCTGCCCTTGATGCGTGAGCCAATGAACATGCCGGCGTCGTCGCCGAGCAGGGCCCCGCCGGGGAAGACCAGCTTGGGCATGGCCTGCAGGCCGCCAGCGGCGATGGCGCGGGCGCCATAGGAAATGCGCTTGCCGCCTTCGAGCATCGGCCGTACCTTGGGATGCGTCTTGTAGCGCTGGAATTCCTCGAACGGCGAGAGATAGGGATTGGAATAGCTCAGACCGACCACATAGCCGATCGCCACCAGGTTGTCGCCGTAGTGGTAGCAGAAGGACCCGCCATAGGTGTCGCTTGCCAGCGGCCAGCCGGCAGTGTGCATGACCAGGCCCTTGACGTGTTGTTCGGGTTTGATTTCCCACAACTCCTTGATCCCGATGGCATAGACTTGCGGATCGACGCCTTTGCGCAGGTTGAATTTTTCTTCCAGTTGCTTGCCGAGATGACCGCGGCATCCCTCGGCAAACAGGGTGTATTTAGCCAGCAGCTCCATGCCGGGCTGGTAGGCGGGCGTGGGCTTGCCATCATGGCCGACACCCATGTCGCCGGTAGCCACACCCTTGACGCTGCCGTCATCGTTGTAGAGCAGCTCGGCACCGGCAAAGCCCGGATAGATTTCCACGCCGAGCGCTTCGGCCTGCTGCCCGAGCCAGCGGCAGAGGTTGCCCAGGCTGATGATGTAGTTGCCGTGATTGACGAAACAGTTGGGCAGCAGCGCATTAGAAACCTGGGTACCGCCGGTTTCACTCAGCATCACGAAGCGGTCTTCGGTGACCAGCGTTTCGAGCGGTGCGTTCCGTTCTTTCCAGTCGGGGAACAGTTCATTCATGGCGCGCGGATCCATGATGGCGCCGGAGAGGATGTGGGCGCCGATTTCGCCGCCTTTCTCAATCAGGCAGACATTCGTTTCCGCATTCAACTGCTTTAGTCGGATGGCTGCCGCCAGGCCGGCGGGGCCGCCGCCAACGATCAGCACATCAAATTCCATCGATTCGCGTTCCATCTTTTTCCCCCAATTGTTGCCTTGCACGATAATTCGCCGCTAGCCGGATATTCCCTAAACGCGCATTATAATTCCAATCCAAGGTGTGGTCTCAATTCGAGCAGCGCGCCGACCCCTGGCGAACACATTCCGGCCTTGGCTTTCATGCACATGGAACATTCCCGCAATCTGGTGCATACCTCACAAATCCCGATTCGCTGGGGCGACATGGACGCGATGGGACATGTCAATAACACCGTGTATTTTCGTTATGCCGAACAGGTCAGGATCGATTGGCTAGAATCGTTGGGGTTTCCGCCCGGCCAGGATTGCCATCAGTCGCCGGTGATCGTCAATGCCAGTTGCACTTTTCTGCTGCCGCTGGTCTATCCGGGCACGATCGAATTGCGCATGTACATCGGGCATCCGGGCCGCAGCAGCTTGCTGACTTATTTTGAAATTCGTCTCGTGGGCGAGGAAAAGATCTACGCCGAAGGTGCGGCCAAGATGATCTGGACCAACCCGCAGACGGGAAAATCGATTCCACTGCCTGACGTCATGCGCCAGCTGGCGGCAGGCACTTGAGAGCTAAGACAGGAGACAAAAGTGAGTGACGCTCTGCTCTGGCAGCCTTCCGCGCAACGCATCCAAAGCGCCAAACTCAGCGCTTTCAAGAGCATGGCCAGCCGGCGATGGGGACTGGTTCTGGCGGACTATCCGGCGCTGCATGCCTGGTCGGTCAATCAGCCTGAACAATTCTGGACCAGCGTGTGGGATTTTGGCCAGGTCAAGGGTGAGCGGGGCTCGCGTGTTCTGATCAACGGCGAAAGGATGCCTGGCGCACAGTGGTTTCCCGATGCACGCCTGAATTATGCGGAAAACGTGCTGCGTGCCAGAACGGACAATGATGCCGTCGTCTTCTGGGGCGAGGACAAATTCAAGCAGCGTTATACCCATGACGAAGTCTATCGACAGGTCGCGCGACTCGCCGCTGCCATGCGGGCGCAGGGTGTCGTCAGCGGCGACCGGGTTGCCGCCTATCTGCCGAATCTTCCCGAAACGCTGTTCGCCATGCTCGCCGCCGCTTCGATCGGTGCGATATTCACTTCGGCTTCCCCCGACTTTGGCATACAGGGTGTGCTGGATCGCTTCGGTCAGGTCGAGCCAAAAATCCTGATTGCCGCCGACGCCTATTACTACAACGGCAAAACCATCGATATCCTCGACAAAGTCACCGCGGTTGCCGCGCAACTGCCCAGTCTCGAGCGCGTCGTCATCGTTCCCTATGTGCGCCAGCAAAGCGATTTGTCGCAGATCCGCAATGCCTTGTCCTATGCGGATTTCACCGAGCCTTTCCGTTCCGCAGACAAGATCGAATTCACTCCGTTGCCGTTCGCTCACCCGCTCTACATCATGTATTCATCAGGCACCACGGGCGTGCCCAAATGCATCGTGCATTGCGCCGGCGGCGTCTTGTTGCAGCACCTCAAGGAGCATCAGCTGCATGGCGATGTCCAGCCCGACGACCGTCTGTTCTATTTCACGACCTGCGGCTGGATGATGTGGAACTGGCTGGCCTCGGGCCTGGCGTCCGGCGCCACGCTGCTGCTGTATGACGGCTCGCCCTTCGTCGGGCGCGGCAAGGTGCTGTTCGACTATGCCGACGCCGAAGGCATGACGCATTTCGGCACTTCGGCAAAATTCATCGACGCGATCGCCAAGATCGGGCTGGAGCCGGCGCGCAGCCATAAACTCACCGCCTTGCGCGCGATGTTCTCGACGGGCAGCCCGCTGGTGGCGGAGAGCTTCGAGTATGTCTATCGGAGCATCAAGCAGGATCTCCAGCTGGCTTCGATTTCCGGCGGCACCGACATCATTTCCTGCTTCGTGCTCGGCAATCCGACAGCGCCGGTGTGGCGCGGCGAGATCCAGTGCGCCGGACTGGGCATGGCCGTCGCCGTGTTCGACGAGCAGGGCAGGCCGGTCGTCGGCGAGAAGGGCGAACTGGTTTGCACGCGGCCCTTCCCGGTCATGCCGATCGGTTTCTGGAACGACGCCGATGGCCGCAAGTACCATGCGGCGTATTTCAATCGTTTCGAGAATATTTGGTGCCACGGCGATTTCGCCGAAGCCACCGCGCATGGCGGTTTTGTCATCTATGGCCGTTCCGATGCGACCCTGAATCCCGGCGGCGTGCGCATCGGCACTGCGGAAATCTACCGTCAGGTGGAGAAGCTCGACGAAGTGGTTGAGTCCCTGGTGGTGGGGCAGAACTGGCCGCCGCAGGATCCCAATGATGTGCGCGTGGTGCTGTTCGTCAAGTTGCGCGAGGAATTGACGCTCGACGAAGCCCTGGTCAAGCGCGTCAAGGAAGTCATTCGCGACAATACGACGCCACGCCACGTCCCGGCAAAAATCCTCCAGGTCGCCGACATTCCGCGCACCAAGAGCGGCAAGATCGTCGAACTCGCGGTGCGCAACGTGGTGCATGGCGAAGCGGTGAAGAATATCGAGGCCCTGGCCAATCCCGAGGCGCTGGATCATTTCCGCAACCGTTCCGAACTGAAGGACTGAGCCCATGCTGATGAACAAGGATCAATCCGTGCTGCTGGTCGTGGATGTCCAGCAGCGCTTATTGCCGGCAATCCATGACTGGCAGCGCCTGCTCGACAATGTCCGGTGGCTGGTGCAGGTCGCCCGGAAACTGGAGGTGCCGGTTGTGGCGAGCGAGCAATATCCTCAAGGTCTTGGCGGTACTCACGTCGAATTGGCAAGACTCCTGGCGCCAGGCGACATCGTCAGCAAGCTGCACTTCTCCTGCGTCGCAGCGCAATGCCTGGATACCTTGCCCGCGGCCGGGCGTGCGCAAGTCGTCGTCTGCGGCACCGAGGCGCATGTCTGCGTGCTGCAAACGGTGCTGGAGTTGCAGGAGCAGGGCAAGCGAGTGTTTGTGGTGGCGGATGCCATCGGCTCGCGCGATCCGGAGAACAGGGCGCTGGCGCTGGAGCGCATGCGCCGCCACGGTATCGACGTCGTGTCGCGGGAAATGGTGGCTTTCGAATGGTTGAAGCAGGCCGGCACGCCGCTGTTCAAGGAAATCAGCACGCAATTCCTGCGCTGAAGTTTTTGGGATTTTTTAGGAGATGCATCATGTATATCGATGAAATCGTCGTCGGCCAGTCCGCCACGCTTGAACGAGCGGTCACCCAGGAAGTGATCAACAGTTTTGCCGATGCCTCCGGCGACCACAACCCGGTGCATGTCGATCCAGCCTTTGCCGCGGGCACCATGTTCAAGACCACGATCGCCCATGGCATGCTTTCGGCGGCATATATCTCCGCCGTGCTCGGCACGCAGCTGCCCGGGCCCGGTGCCATCTACATGGCGCAATCGCTCAAGTTCCGCGCCCCGGTTCGTCCCGGCGACAAAGTAGTGACAATTTGCACGGTGAAGGAGATCGTGCGCGAGAAAAAGCGCGTTGTTTTGGATACCGTTTGCAAGGTTGGTGACACAGTGGTGCTCGAAGGCGAGGCGACCATGCTGGTGCAGCCGAAACCCAAGCAAGCGTAGTTCCTTGTGTGCAGCCGGATGTGTTTGGCGAATGTGTTCGGCGAATTGAGCAGCGCGCTGAATTCGGCTATGATTTGGCTTTCCAGCCCCCGCATTTTCCATGACTAAATTTGTCTTCGTTACGGGTGGTGTCGTTTCCTCTTTGGGCAAGGGCATCGCCGCGGCGTCGTTGGGTGCGATACTCGAATCCCGCGGCATCAAGATTACCCACCTCAAGCTTGACCCCTACATCAACGTCGATCCCGGCACGATGTCGCCGTTTCAGCACGGCGAAGTTTTTGTGACCGAAGACGGCGCGGAAACCGATCTCGACCTGGGTCACTACGAGCGCTTCACCAGTGCCAAGATGGGCAAGCGCAACAACTTCACCACCGGCCAGATTTACGAGTCGGTGATCAAGAAGGAGCGGCGCGGGGAGTATCTGGGCAAGACGGTGCAGGTGATTCCGCATATCACCGACGAAATCAAGCTCTACATCAAGCGCGGCGCCGAAGGTGGCGACGTGGCCATCGTCGAGGTCGGCGGCACGGTCGGCGACATCGAATCGCTGCCGTTTCTCGAAGCCATCCGCCAGATGGGTATCGAGGAAGGCAGGAACAACGCCTGCTACATCCACCTGACGCTGTTGCCCTATATTCCGACTGCCGGCGAGCTGAAGACTAAGCCGACCCAGCACTCGGTCAAGGAACTGCGCGAGATCGGCATCCAGCCCGACATTCTGTTATGCCGTGCCGACCGGCCGATTCCCGACGAGGAACGACGCAAGATCGCGCTGTTCACCAACGTCCAGCCCGAGGCCGTGATCGCTGCCCTCGACGCCGACAGTATCTACAAGATCCCGGCCATGCTGCACGACCAGATGCTCGACGAGATCGTCTGCCACAAGCTCGGCATACTTGCGAAGGCAGCCAATCTGGCGGTCTGGAAGAAGCTGGTCGATGCCCTGGAGCATCCCGCGCACACGGTCAATATTGCCTTCGTCGGCAAATACGTTGACCTTACGGAATCCTACAAGTCGCTGACCGAGGCGCTGATCCATGCCGGCATCCATACGCGCAGCAAGGTCACGATTCACTACCTTGACTCCGAGGAGATCGAGCAGCAGGGTACCGCCAGCCTGGCCGGCATGGACGCCATCCTCGTTCCGGGCGGCTTTGGCAAGCGCGGCACCGAGGGCAAAATCGCCGCAATCCGTTATGCCCGCGAGAACAAAGTACCGTATCTGGGAATTTGCCTGGGCATGCAGCTCGCCACCATCGAGTTCGCTCGTAACGTCGCGGGACTGAAAGACGCCAACAGCACCGAGTTTGATCCCGCCACGCCGCATCCGGTGGTTGCCCTGATCACAGAGTGGATGGATCGTGAAGGCAAGGTCGAGCGGCGCGATGATCAATCGAATCTCGGCGGCACCATGCGCCTGGGTGCACAACGCTGCCCGATCAAAACCGGCACACTGGCGGCGCGTATCTACGGCGCTGAAGTGAACGAACGGCATCGCCACCGCTACGAAGTCAACAACCTGTATGTTCCCAAGCTGGAAGCCGTCGGCATGGTCATCAGCGCACGCACACCGACCGAGGATCTGCCGGAGATCATGGAATTGTCGGCCGACTTGCATCCCTGGTTTGTCGGCGTCCAGTTCCACCCGGAGTTCACGAGCAATCCGCGCACCGGCCATCCCTTGTTCATTTCCTATCTGCAGGCAGTGCTGGCGAAGAAAGGTGTGGCATGAAACTTTGTGAGTTTGAGGTCGGACTGACGCGGCCGCTGTTCCTGATCGCCGGACCCTGTGTGATCGAGTCGCGCCAACTGGCGCTCGATACCGCCGGGCAGCTCAAGGAGATCACGGCATCCCTGGGCATTCCGTTCATCTACAAGTCATCCTTCGACAAGGCCAATCGCAGCTCGGGCAAGTCGCCGCGCGGTCCGGGTATGGACCAGGGCTTGGCGATTCTGGAAGAGGTCCGGCGACAGATTGGCGTGCCGGTATTGACCGATGTGCATCATGAAGGCCAGGTCAGCGAAGTTGCAGCGGTGGTGGACGTACTGCAAACGCCGGCCTTCCTCTGCCGGCAAACCGATTTCATCGAGGCCGTCGCCTGTTGCGGCAAGCCGGTCAACATCAAGAAGGGCCAATTCCTTGCGCCGGGGGACATGCTGCATGTCGTCGCCAAGGCCAAGGAGGCCAATGGCGGTGCGGACAGCATCATGGTGTGCGAACGCGGCGTCAGCTTCGGCTACAACAATCTGGTGGCCGATATGCGCAGCCTGGCCATCATGCGCGGCACCGGCTGCCCGGTGGTGTTCGACGCCACCCACTCGGTGCAATTACCGGGCGGGCAGGGGGCGACTTCCGGCGGGCAGCGCGAGTTCGTGCCGGTACTGGCGCGTGCTGCGGTAGCGGTGGGCGTGGCCGGGCTGTTCATGGAAACCCATCCCAATCCGGAGCAGGCTTTCTCCGATGGACCGAATGCCTGGCCCTTGGGCCAGATCAAGGCATTGCTGGAAACCCTGCGCGATCTCGACGCACTGGTCAAGCGGCAGGGAACGGCAGCAGAAACAATCTGATTTCTCTTTATTGAAGGAAAAGTTATGAGTGCCATCGTTGATGTCGTCGCCCGCGAGATTCTCGACTCGCGCGGCAATCCCACCGTCGAAGCCGACGTTCTGCTCGAGTCCGGTCTCATGGGCCGTGCCGCGGTGCCCTCCGGTGCGTCGACCGGTTCGCGCGAAGCCATCGAGCTGCGCGATGGCGACGCCGGACGTTATCTCGGCAAGGGCGTGCTGCAAGCCGTTGAGAACGTCAACACGGAAATTTCCGAAGCCATCATCGGCCTCGATGCCGAGGAGCAGGCCTTTATCGACAAGGTCCTGATCGATCTCGACGCCACCGAAAACAAGTCGCGCCTCGGCGCCAACGCCATGCTGGCGGTTTCGATTGCAGTCGCCAAGGCCGCGGCGGAGGAAGCCGGCCTGCCGTTGTACCGATATTTTGGCGGCTCCGGCCCGATGCAGATGCCGGTGCCGATGATGAACGTGGTCAATGGCGGGGCGCATGCCAACAACAACCTCGACATCCAGGAATTCATGATCCTGCCGGTCGGCGCGAAAAGTTTTCGCGAGGCTCTGCGTTGCGGCGCCGAAGTGTTTCACCATCTCAAGAAACTCGTCGACAAGAAAGGCTATCCCACCACAGTCGGCGACGAGGGCGGATTCGCCCCGAACGTCGCCGGCAACGACGAAGCCATCGAACTGATCCTCAAGGCGATCGAGTCGGCGGGCTACACCCCCGGTCAGGACGTGATGCTCGGCCTGGACTGCGCCGCCTCGGAATTTTACAAGGACGGCAAGTATCAGCTGGCTTCGGAAAAACTGGAGCTGACTTCGCAGGCCTTTGCCGACTATCTCGCCAATCTGGCCGACAAATATCCGATCATCAGCATCGAGGACGGCATGGCCGAAAACGATTGGGACGGCTGGAAAATTCTCACCGAGCGACTGGGCAAGTCGGTGCAGATCGTCGGCGACGACTTGTTCGTTACTAACACCAAGATTTTGCGCGAAGGGATCGCCAAAGGCATCGCCAACTCGATCCTGATCAAGGTCAATCAGATCGGCACGCTGTCCGAGACCTTTGCCGCGGTCGAAATGGCCAAGCGCGCCAGCTATACCTCGGTGATTTCCCACCGTTCAGGGGAAACCGAGGATGCCACCATTGCCGACATCGCCGTTGGGCTCAATGCGATGCAGATCAAGACCGGCTCCTTGTCGCGCTCCGACCGCATCGCCAAGTACAACCAGTTGCTGCGCATAGAAGAAGATCTCGGCGATACGGTGAACTATCCCGGTCTTCAAGCCTTCTACAACTTGCGCAAATAAGTCAGTGGCATGCGTTGGCATGTCCTGGTGCTGGCTGCCCTGATCGCCCTGTTGCAGTATCCGCTGTGGCTGGGCAAGGGCGGCTGGCTCCGCGTGTGGGATGTCGACCGGCAGTTGCAGGCGCAGAGGGAAGTCAATCAGAAGCTGGAACAGCGCAATGCCGGTCTCGATGCGGAGGTCCGCGACCTCAAGAGCGGCTACGATGCGATTGAAGAGCGCGCGCGCTTCGAACTCGGCTTGATCAAGCAGGACGAAGTCTTTGTGCAGGTTCCGCAGAAGCAGCCCTGATTGCGCTTAGCCGACTTGCTTCAGCTTTCCCAGATAGGACTGCCAGCGCAGGACGTATTGCTGCGCGGCTTGCAGCAACCCTGCCACTTCGCTGTCGGTTAAATCGCGCACCACCTTGGCTGGCGAGCCGAGTATCAGCGTGCGATCCGGATAGCTCTTGCCTTCGGGTATCATCGCGCCGGCTGCGACCAGGCAGTGTTTGCCAATCTTTGCATTATTGAGGATGATGGCGCCGATCCCGATTAAGGAACCCTCGCCGATGCTGCAGCCATGCAGCATGACCTGATGCCCCACGGTGACGTTGCGGCCCAGGTTCAGGTGGAAGCCGGCGTCGGTATGCAGCACGGCATTGTCCTGGATGTTGCTGTCGGCGCCGATGGTGATCAGGTCGTTGTCGCCGCGCAGCACCGCGCCAAAAAACACGCTGGCGCAGGATTCCAGGACGACCGAGCCGATCACTGTCGCGGTCTCTGCCACCCAGCTATCGGGGGCGCATTGCGGGTGGCGGTCACCCAGGGAGTAAATGGGCATCGAGGTCCTCAGTCATCAAGTGGAATTGCAGAAAATTTGCGTTGGCGCCTTAAGGAGCAGCGTTGCCAATCGCCCTTAAGAATTCGTTGCGCAGTTGCGCGGAATGTTCGAACACGCCGGTATAAGCCTGGGTCATGACCCGTTCATCGCCGCGCCGGTCCTCTCCTAGCAGCAGGCAGAGCTGTTCGGCATCGATCACGCAGGCAACGCCCTGCGCCCTGCCATGTTTCGTGAGCGCCTCGGCGACGTCGCGTGTCATCCATTCCTGATAGGTGAAGCGGTGGCCGATGGCATCGACCAGGCGGGCGATGCGGCCGAAGCCGTGCAAACGCCCACCCGGCACATAGGCGACGTGGGCCAGTCCGCGAAATGGCACCAGATGGTGCGGACAGACGCCATGCACGGCGATGCCCCGGATCACGACCATGTCGCTGCGCGGATCGTCAAAGCCTTCGCCGAGGACTTCGGCGGGATCCATGTCATAACCGCCGAGCAGGCGCTTCTGCCACAACTCCCGCACCCGCCCCGTGGTTCTGCCCATGTGCTGGGTATCTGGGGCAATGCCGCAGGCACGCAGCAAGTCGCCCACAGCCCGCTCGAAAGCCTCTGGATCGAAAGCATGCTCGCGGGGAATGCCGATGCCGTTGGGGGAAATAGGCAGGTGATCGGTGCAGTCGGACATGGCAGGTGTTCCTCGAAATGATTTCAATCCTAACAATAAAAACGCTCACGCAGTTCTTCCAGCCCCATCGACTGCAACATCTCGCGCAGGCGATCGGCTGAACGCGGCCGGGATATGCCATCGCGACGGGCGATGATGAGCTCATTCTTCAGCGAGTGCTCCCAGCCGACCAGTTCGGTCACATTGACTTTGTAGCCGTGCGCTTCCAGCTGCAGGCAGCGCATGACATTGGTGAGCAGGCTGCCAAACTCGCGCGTATGCAGGGGATGCCGCCACAGCTCGGTCAGATAAGTGCTGGCAATCGGCTTGTGCTTGTTCTTTCTGAGAACGGCTGCCACTTCGGCCTGGCAGCAGGGCGCCAGCACGATGAAGCGGACTTGCCTTGTTAGGGCAAACCGGATCGCATCGTCGGTGGCTGTGTCGCAAGCATGCAGGGCGGTCACGAGATCGATCCGGTTCGGCAGTTGCGCGCAATCCACCGCCTCGGCGACGGCCAGGTTGAGGAAACTCATCCCCGCAAACCCCAGTTTTTGAGCGAGGCTGCGCGACTTGGCGACCAGTTCGTCGCGCGTTTCGACCCCGTAAATATGATGTTCGGCGGACAATTGCTTGAAAAACAGGTCGTACACGATGAAGCCGAGGTAGGATTTCCCAGCGCCATGATCGACCATCTGGATCTCGGGCTGAGAATCCAGAATTTCCTGCAGCAGCGGCGCAATGAATTGCTGGAGATGATAAATCTGCTTGAGTTTGCGGCGGCTGTCCTGGTTCATCTTGCCGTCGCGCGTGAGGATATGCAGTTCCTTGAGCAACTCAATCGATTGCCCCGGTTTGAGCTCTGGCATTGCGTCCTTCATCGTCGTTCGGCTACCGAAATGGCTTTCGCTGCATGTCCTGAGAGGAGTGCGCAGGATACTCGAATTCGATCCCTACCAGATGAAAACAGCCGACTCAAGTTTGTTGTGTCGGCTGTCGTAATACTATTTACTCGTGTTTCAGGAGCTCAATATGGCTTTCAGGGTCAGCTACAAGGGAATTACCCAACATCTTGGCGGCTTGGAATCCGCGTTTGAATTTCTCGTCAGGCACTGGGGTTCTTCGGAAAAGGCCTTCGAGGCTGGGGTCAAAGTCCTGCCGGTACTGTAAAGACGGTTGGTATTATTCCTTGATGGCTTCCATGGCGATGTTGATAGTGACGTCGTCCCCGACATAAGGCACGTATTTCCCGGCATTGAATTCGCTGCGTTTGATGATGGTGCTGGCATTAGCGCCAATGGCGTCTTTTTTCATCATCGGATGCGGCATGGCCTGGAAGGCCGAGACCTTCAGCATGACGCGTTTGGTGATACCCTTGATGGTCAGGTTGCCCTCGATCGTCGCCGGCTTGTCACCCTCAAAAATAACCTTGGTGGACTGGAAGGTGGCGGTTGGATATTTCTCGGTGTCCAGGTAATCCTCATCCTGAATGTGTTCATTGAACAATTCGGAGCCAGTGTCGACCGACTTCATGTCGATGGTGACATCGACGCTACCTGTCTTGGCGGCCTTGTCCATGGTCACCTTGCCGCTGGTCTTGTTGAAGCGGCTGGTTTGAATGCTGTAGCCGAAATGGCTGTACGAGAAACTCGGGAAGGTGTGTTTGGCGTCTAGGACGAAAGTTTCCGGTGCTGCCCAGGTCGGAGCGGAAAGCGTGGCAATGGTGGTAATGGTGGCAATCAAAGCGAGTTTCTTCATGGTGTGACTCCTTGGGTGAGATTGGGAAAAATTTGTTGCGTTACTTGCTGGCACTGGCCAGAAAGCGGAACTTGACCTGAACTTCGTTGGCGACGGTACCGAAGTCGGCCCACGCGCCTTCGCCGATCGCGAAATCGGCGCGTTTGAGCGTGAAGCTTCCCTCAAACACTGAAGCGTTTCCTTGAGTAGTGAAAGTGAAGGGTGCATTGACCTCCTGGGTATGTCCCTTGAGGCTCAACTTGCCGCTTACCTCGTAGCGATTTCCGCCAATGGATTTGATCGCAGTCGCGGCAAACCTGGCATGGGGAAAGGCCTTGGTGTTGAACCAGGCCTTTCCTGCCACTTCCTCATTGGCTTCGGTCGAACCGGTGTCAATGCTGGCCAAATCAAGATCAACAGTGGCTTTGGCCGCGGCCGGCTTGGTTGGGTTAAAACTGAACTGAATTTCGAATTTCTTGAAACGTCCTTCCATGGAGACGCCCATTTGCTTATAGACGAAGGCCAGGGTGCTTTTTTCGGCGAGGATGGTGTTGTATTCCACGGCTTGTGCACAGGGAATCCAGGCGAGGCAGACAAACAAACAACGAAAAAATTTATTCATGGCGGTCAGTGAGGTTATGAAACATGAAGGCATCCATGGCAAGGACATGGTCATCGATGCCGGTATGAAAGCGTCTGGCTTGATAATGCTTCCAAGCGTTCCGCCATGCCGACGACGACTTGTTCCGTATCCCAATGCGCACTGATGACGATGATTGCCCGAGGACGGGCGAGTTCTGCGGCGGCGCGCGCCAGCGCCGCGCCGGTTGCGCCCGGACGCAGCGCGAAGGTTGGCGCCCCGTGGGGAACGAACAGACTTGGTAAGGTTTGCTTGAACGACATGCGGATCCCTCAAGAGATTGGAACGCACTGTAACTGAACTAATGCCAGTGAAATAGTGGGGTATGTGGAATTGATTGTTGCTTGAGGGGCAACAATAGACCCCGGTCACTCCTCCGGGGACGCGTTCTGCCGGGTTATTGACGGTGCATCGAATAAATCAGCTTCAAACCTTGTTTACACCTTTTTTACATCAACTGTAGGAGACTATTTGCCACAACCTTATTTCAAACCTTAGCCTCATGTTTTTCGAGCCGAAGCCAAAATCTTTTCGTCCGGTCGCACATTATGCCTTGGCCATGGCAGTTTGCGTCTTGACGACAGCAGCGACCCTGCCTTTGCGTTCTTTGCTCGACCTTGCCAATATCGTGATGTTGTTTCTGCTCACGGTTTTTCTCGTTGCGACCCGCCTGGGGCGGGGGCCGGCCGTAATGGCGGCTTTTCTCAGTGTTGCATTGTTCGACTTTTTTTTCGTTCCGCCCCATCTTTCCTTCGATGTGGCCGATGTGCAATATCTGGTGACATTCGCCGTCATGCTTGCCGTCGGGTTGTTTACCGCGCATCTGGCATCCCGACTGGGCGAACGGACAGAACAGGCGCTGCAAAGTGCGCGGGAAACCCAGGATTTGTATGAGGTTGCCTGTGAAATGGCCGGGGCATTGTCTTTGGACCAGGTTTCTGACACTGCGCGCCGCTTCCTTGCCGGTCACGATATCGATGCCAGCATCTTGATCGCAGCCGGGGATGGCAAGCTGAACATGCCGGTCAATGGCGATCACAGGCTCGGCAGCATCGAGCATTCGTTTGCCCAATCCGCCTATCGGCGCAACGAAATCGTTGAGGCTGACTCACTGGCGGGAACCGGCATTGCCGTCGCCTTTTTTCCTTTGCGCGCACCGAACTCGGTGCGCGGAATACTTGCAATAACGCCGCGAACGGACGACACCACAATGCTTCGCGCATCGCGTCAGGCGATTGAGGCGATCGCCTCCCTCGTTGCGCTGGCTATCGAGCGTCTGCACTACGCCGAGGCCGCCCGCCGGGCCGACCTGCAGATCGCCGATGAGCGCTTGCGGACCTCGATACTGTCATCCTTGTCGCACGATCTGCGTACCCCGCTGACGACTCTGGTCGGACTGGCGGACTCTTTGGCGCAGATGCCACCAGGCCATACGGCGGATACTGCCGAAACAGCCGCTATCATTCGCGACCAGGCCCGGGCCATGTACCGGTTGATCTCCAACCTGCTGGACATGGCGCGCCTGAAGGGCGAGAAGACCCCGCTGCGCTGCGAATGGCAAACTTTTGAAGAAATCGTTGGCAGCAGCCTGCGCCTGATGACAGCCGCCATGGGATCGCGTCCGGTTGCGCTGGATCTGCCGATGAATCTGCCGTTGCTGTATTTCGATGCGGTGCTCATGGAGCGGGTGCTGGTCAACCTGCTGGAAAACGCCATCAAGTATTCGCCGGATGGCACGCCGATTGAACTGGCAGCGCATATCGAAGCTGACGCCCTGCGCGTTTCGGTCTGCAATGCCGGCGTCGGATTTCCGCCGGATAGCCTGGATCAGATTTTTGAAATGTTCGTGCGGGGCAGGGACGAATCCAACCTGCCTGGCGTCGGACTCGGTCTGGCCATCTGCAAGGCCATCGTGACCGCCCATGGCGGCGATATTCGTGCGAAAAACCGCCCCGGCGGTTGCTGCGTCTGTTTCACCCTGCCGCTCGGCACGCCGCCGCCGATTGAGGAGGACGCAACATGAGCGACGCTGCGACTGCGGTTCTGGTCGTCGAAGACGAACCCCAGATTCGTCGTTTCGTCTGCAACGCTCTGCGCGATGATCAATGTCAGGCCTTGGAGGCAGGGACGGCAACGGGTGGCCTGGAGATAGTGGCGCGTGAACCAGTTCATTTGGTGATCCTCGATCTCGGTTTGCCTGATCGCGATGGCATTTCCTTCATCCGTGACTTGCGCAACTGGTCGGCGGTGCCCATTCTCGTTCTGTCGGCGCGCTCGGCCGAGCAAGACAAGATCGAAGCGCTCGATACCGGCGCCGACGATTATCTGACCAAGCCGTTCGGCGTTGGCGAACTGCGTGCTCGCGTGCGAGCCTTGCTGCGGCGACAGCAACAACGCGTCGATGCCGGGGCAGTGCACGTTTTTGGCGACGTGGCAGTGGACCTGTCACGCCGCATCGTCACCCGCGCCGGAGCGGAAGTTCATTTGACACAGCGTGAATACCATCTTCTCGCCGTAATGGTAGCCAACACCGGACGGGTCATGACGCAAAGATATCTGATGAATCAGGTCTGGGGACCCGGACATAGCCAGGATAGCCACTATCTTCGTGTCTATGTCGGCCGATTGCGGCAAAAGCTCGAAGCCGACCCCACCCAACCGCATTACATTTTGACGGAAACCGGCATTGGTTACCGTTTCCAGCCATGAACCAAAAGACAAGCCGTGCGTCAGACTTTATCCCGGACCGCCGACTGGCCGCACTCTCGCTCGCCGCGCTTGGCGTCGTCTATGGCGATATCGGCACCAGCCCGTTGTACGCGATCAAGGAAGTGTTCGGCAGCACCCACCATCCGGTGCCGATCACGCCGGATAATGTTCTGGGGATTCTTTCCCTGATCCTATGGTCGCTGATGATTGTGGTCAGCCTGAAGTATGTCTCGTTCATCATGCGCGCCGACAACAAAGGCGAGGGCGGCATCATGGCACTGATGGCATTGGCGCTACGGCCCATGCCGGCCGACTCAGTGCAGCGAAAATTGATTTTGATTCTGGGCCTGTTCGGCGCAGCGCTGTTCTACGGCGATGGTGTGATCACCCCGGCAATTTCGGTACTTTCTGCCGTGGAAGGGCTGGAAGTCGCCACCCCGGCACTAAAGCCCTATGTGCTGCCGATTTCACTCGTCATCCTGATTGCGCTCTTCCTTGTCCAGCGCAGAGGTACGGCCAGCGTTGGGACTTTCTTCGGCCCCATCATGGTGCTGTGGTTTTTCACTCTGGCGGGTCTGGGGGTGATCAGCATCGCCGAGAATCCCGGTGTACTGCAGGCTATCAATCCCCTCCATGCGCTCAGGTTCTTCGAAACCCATACCTTGCTGGGATTCTTTGCGCTGGGTGCGGTCGTGCTGGTGCTGACCGGCGCCGAAGCCCTTTATGCCGACATGGGGCACTTTGGCCGCAAACCAATCCAGATGGCCTGGTTCTGCCTGGTTCTGCCGGCACTGCTGCTCAATTACTTTGGCCAGGGTGCACTCTTGCTGCGTGACCCGCAGGCCATCGAAAATCCGTTTTATCTGATGGCGCCGGACTGGCTGCTTTACCCCTTAGTGGTGCTATCTACCGCAGCGACGGTGATCGCCTCGCAGGCGGTCATCTCCGGGGCTTTTTCCATTACGCAGCAAGCCATCCAGCTCGGTTTCTCGCCGCGCATGGAAATCAGCCATACGTCAGGGGAACAGATCGGCCAGATCTACCTGCCCGGCATGAACTGGACCCTGCTGGCGGCAGTCATCTCCCTGGTGGTCGGCTTCGGCAGTTCTACCAATCTCGCGGCGGCTTACGGCATTGCGGTTACGGGCACCATGCTGATCACCGATCTGCTGGCCTTTGTGGTGACACGCTATGTCTGGGGCTGGCCAATCTGGCGCTCATTCCTCGGCGCCCTGCCGTTCGTTGCGATCGATCTCGCCTTCTTTTCCGCCAACACAGTCAAGATAGCCGATGGCGGCTGGTTTCCCCTGCTGTTCGGACTCGCCGTCTATCTGCTGCTGTCTACCTGGAAACGCGGCAGGGATCTGCTCAAGTCGCGACTGGAGGCGGATGCAATGGATTTGAAGTCCTTCGTGGAAAGTATTGACGAAAGCGTCATGCGGGTTCCGGGAACGGCAGTGTTTCTCACCGCCAACATCGACAATGTTCCCCATGCCATGTTGCACAGCCTCAAGCATTACAAGGCGCTGCATGAGCGTCTGGTCCTCGTTTCCGTGAATATCCTGGATTTGCCCTATTGCAACGATGCGCGCCGCGTCATTGTAGAACAGATGCCTAACCAGTTCTGGCAGGTCACGGTGTTCTATGGCTTCATGGAACAGCCCAACCTGCCTCAAGCCTTGGAATGGTGCGCCGAAGACGGACTTGATCTCGAGCCCATGGATACGTCCTTCTTCCTCGGACGCGAGACGCTGATTCCGAAGCTCGGCTCCGAATTGAGTTTGTGGCGGGAAAAAATTTTCATCGCCATGTTCCGCAACGCCGGCAGTGCGGCCGGCTTCTTTGGCTTGCCGGCCAATCGCGTGGTGGAACTCGGAACCCAGGTGGTGCTCTAGTGCCCGTCTCAGGGTTTAGGGTATTAGTCGAGTACGTGTGACACCAGGCCGTCGGCCAGTTTCGGCTCGAACCAGGTCGATTTCGGCGGCATCACTTCACCGGCATCGGCGACCGCCATCAGGTCTTGCATCTGCGTCGGATACAGCGCGAAGGCGGCGGCCATTTCGCCGCTGTTGACGCGCTTTTCCAACTCAGCCAGGCCGCGGATGCCGCCGACGAAATCGATGCGCTTGTCGCGACGCAAGTCGTGGATGCCCAGAATCGGACTCAGCAGATACTCCGTGAGCAGACTGACATCAAGACGAGCGACCGGGTCGACAACGGGAATCAGCTTGCTATTGATGTTCAGGCGCAGCCAGCGACCGGGCAGGTAAAGGCCGAATTCGCCCTGCTTGGATGGTTTGACTTGAGCCGGACTGGCGCTTACGGCAAAACTTTGCTGCAAGCGATCAAGGAATCCATCTTCGCTCATGCCGTTCAAATCCTTCACCACCCGGTTGTAGTCCATGATGCGGGTTTCATGGTGGGGGAAAATCACCGAGAGAAAATAGCCGGACTGCCCCGAATTCTTCCTGGCGGCGGCAACCCGCGAGGCGGCTGCGGAACGGTGGTGGCCGTCGGCGATGTACAGCGCCGGCATGGCATCGAAGGCGGCAGAAATTTTTGCAATGAGCCCAGCGTCTCGCACCACCCAGAGGATATGGCGGATATTTCCGGAGGCGAGGACATCGGCATCGGGGCTGCCGGCACTGGCTTGTGCCAGCAAAGCGTCGGCCTCCGGCGAGGCTGGATAGGCCAGCAGCACCGGCCCGGTCTGGGCGTTCAACGCCTCGATCTGCCTGACGCGGTCATCTTCCTTGTCGGGACGCGTGAATTCGTGCTTGCGGATGCGGTTGCTGTCGTAGTCGGCAACCGCTGCGGCGGCGACCAGGCCGGTCTGCACATGCTCTCCGGCTGCTGTCGGCATGATCAGGCGATAGGCGTAATAGCAGGGTGAGGCATCGCGCTGCAGGATGCCGGCGGCCAGCATCCGCTCCAGGTTCTCCCTGGCCTTGGCGTACACCTGGGGCGCATAGGGATCGGTCCCGGGGGGAAGGTCGATCTCGGCCTTGGAAATATGCAGGAAACTCCAGGGTTTGCCTGCCGCCAGAACACGGGCTTCTTCGCTCGAGAGTACATCGTAGGGCGGCGCCGCAACAGCATTCGCTTGGCCAGAAGTGGGGCGCAGTCCGGAGAAAGGTTTGACTAGAGGCATTATGGATTCCAATCGGGTTAGGCTGCGAGGTCAGGTGGCCTTGCGGAGTTTGATTACAGGCTGCAGGGCGCGTTGTGCATCACGCAGCATTTTCTCGGTGGTCGGCCAGTCGACGCAGGCATCCGTGACGGAACAACCGTATTTGAGTTTCGACAGGTCGGTCGGAATGGGTTGATTGCCGGATTCGATGAAACTTTCGATCATCATGCCGACAATGGAACCGTTGCCCTGCACGATCTGATGAATGCAATCGGCCATGACCAGCGGTTGCATTTCAGGTTTCTTGTAACTGTTGGAATGCGAGCAGTCGACGACCAGGTTTCTCGCCAAGCCGGCCTTGTCCAGGGCTTGCTCGGCCAGCGAGATGCTCACCGAATCATAGTTGGGTCGTCCGCCGCCGCCGCGCAATACCACATGGCCGTAGCGGTTGCCGCGCGTGCGGACGATCGCGGCGCTGCCCTGGCTGCTGATGCCGAGGAAGCTGTGCGGGCTGGCGGCAGAAATGATGGCGTTGATGGCCACTTCCAGATCGCCGTCGGTGGCATTCTTGAAGCCTACCGGCGTCGACAGGCCGGAAGACATTTCGCGGTGGGTCTGCGATTCGCTGGTGCGGGCGCCGATGGCGGTCCAGGCGATCAGATCGCCGAGGTACTGCGGCGCGATCGGATCGAGCGCCTCGGTGGCCGCCGGCAGCCCGATTTCATTGACCTGAAGCAGGAACTCACGCGCCTTCTGCATGCCTTCCTCGATGTGGAAGGAGTCATCCATGCGCGGGTCGTTGATGAAGCCCTTCCAGCCGGTGGAAGTGCGCGGTTTCTCGAAATAGACGCGCATCACGACGACCAGGGTATCCGCCACTGCGTCGGCGAGTTGCTTGAGCCGGCCCGCGTAATCGAGACCGGCGACCGGATCGTGGATGGAACAGGGGCCGACGACCACGAACAAGCGCGGATCCTCGTGGTCGAGAATGCGCTGCATTTGCGAGCGGCCGCTGGCCACCGTTGCGGCGGCCGTGTCGGTGAGCGGCAGCAAGGCATGAATCTGCTCCGGCGAGGGCATCAGATCGAAGGCATCGATGTTGAGATTTTCTAATTGAGCGTGCGTCATGGTCAGTTCTTGAGATTTTTAAGCAACTCGCGGATGGCCTGTGCGCGTTCGCGCAGGTTGGCGGTGGCATGGCGCCAGACAAGTTTTTCCGGGCCGGCGAATTTGAGGTTGCGATCCTTTTGTATCAGTTCGATGATGCATACCGGGTCGATCGGTGGATTGGGAACGAATTGCAATTGTATCGCTTGCGCCGCCGCGTCGATCTTGATGATGCCCAAACTTCTTGCAGCTACCCGCAAGCGATGCGTTTCCAGCAGCGCCTGGGCTTGCGGCGGCAATTCGCCGAAACGGTCGATCAACTCCTCCTGGAGTTCCTGCAGGTGTTCCGTGCTCTCGGCATTCGCCAGACGCTTGTACAGCGTCAACCGTTCGTGAACGTCGGGCGCGTAGTCATCCGGCAAGAGCGCCGGCAGATTCAGGTCGATGGCTGAAATGACATCGAGCGGCTGGGACAAATCGGGTTCTTTGCCTTCTTTGAGCGATTTCACGGCGGCATTCAACATGGACGTATACAAGGCAAAGCCGATCTCGTGAATCTCTCCACTCTGGTTTTCGCCGAGGACTTCCCCGGCACCGCGAATCTCCAGGTCGTGCATGGCGAGGAAAAAGCCCGAGCCGAGTTCCTCCATCATCTGGATTGCCTCCAGGCGTTTCTGGGCCTGGGCCGAAGGTTTGGCATCCTCGTGGGTCAGCAGGTAGGCATAGGCTTGATGGTGGGAACGGCCGACACGGCCGCGCAACTGATGCAACTGCGCCAGGCCAAACTTGTCGGCGCGGTTGATGATGATGGTGTTGGCATGGGGGTTGTCGATGCCGGTTTCGATAATCGTCGAACACAGCAGAAGGTTGTGCTTCTGCTGGGTGAATTCGCGCATCACGCGCTCCAGTTCGCGTTCCGGCAACTGGCCGTGGCCGATCACGATGCGCGCCTCGGGCAGCAGCTTGGCCAGTCGTTCATGCATGTTGGCGATGGTGGCGACTTCGTTGTGCAGGAAATAGACCTGGCCGCCGCGCTTGAATTCGCGCAGCACCGCTTCGCGTATCAAACCCGGCGACCAGCGCGAGACAAAAGTTTTGATCGCCAGCCGCCGCGAAGGCGCGGTGGCGATCACCGAGAAATCGCGCAGCCCTTCGAGCGACAGGCCGAGCGTGCGCGGAATCGGCGTCGCCGTCAGCGTCAGGACATCGACCTCGGCGCGCAGCGTCTTCAGAACTTCCTTTTGGCGCACGCCAAAGCGATGTTCCTCGTCGATGATGACCAGCCCCAGGCGTGAGAACTGTACGTCCTTTTGCAGCAAACGATGAGTGCCGATGAGGATGTCGATTTTGCCCGCAGCCAGATCCGCGATGGCCTGCTGCTGCTCCTTGTCGCTGCGGAAGCGCGAGATTTCCGCGACTTTCACGGGCCAGTCGGCGAAACGGTCGTCGAAGGTGCGGTAATGCTGTTCGGCCAGCAGCGTTGTCGGACACAGCACCGCGACCTGTTTGCCGCCCTGGACGGCAATGAATGCGGCGCGCAGCGCCACCTCCGTCTTGCCGAAGCCGACATCGCCGCAGACCAGGCGGTCCATCGGCTTCCCCGAGCGCATGTCTTTCACAACCGCGTCGATGGCGGCCAGTTGGTCTGGCGTTTCCTCGAAGCCGAAGCCGTCGGCGAAAGCTTCCAGGTCGTGCTGCCGGAAATCGAACCGATAGCCCTGGCGCATGGCGCGCTGGGCATACAGGTGCAGCAGTTCCGCGGCGGTGTCGCGCACCTGCTGGGCAGCTTTCTTCTTGGCCTTTTCCCATTGCCCGCTGCCCAGCCGGTGCAGTTCGACCGCTTCGGGATCGGCGCCGCTGTAGCGGCTGATCAGATGCAATTGCGCTACGGGTACGTAGAGCGTGTCGCCGCCGGCGTATTCGAGATGCAGGAACTCGCTGACTTCCTGGTCATCGCCGACGGCGAGATGGGCGAGTCCGAGATAGCGGCCGATGCCGTGAGATTCATGCACGACCGGGTCGCCGATCTTGAGTTCCGAAAGGTCGCGGAGCCAGCCTTCAAGATTGCTGCGGCGGGCATCCCGTTTGCCCAGGACGCTGCGGGGTCGCGCAGTGGCCGCATACAACTCGTTTTCAGTGATCAGCGCGATGGCATTGCCGGGCAATAGAAATCCGCCCGAGAGCGGCGCCACGCCCAACATCAGGTTCTCGTCGCTGGCGAGAAAGGCGGCGAAATCACTGCAGGGCGCGGCAACCATGCCGTATTCTGCGAGGTATTCGCGGATCGTCTCGCGGCGGCCGGCCGACTCGGCGAGCAGCAGGGCGCGGCCGGAAAAACCTGTGAGAAAAGCCTTTATCGCTGCCAGCGGATCTTCGGCGCGGCGATCGACGGCGATTGCAGGCAAGGGAACGGCCAGGTCGGTGGCATGATCGACAGGAGTTGCAGCCGACAGTTGCAAGCGTGGAAAGGCACCGGCGGCGAGGAAAAACTGTTCTTCCGAGAGGAACAGGTCCTGCGGTGGCAGCAAGGGGCGAGATCGATCGCCGCTCATCATCCGGTGGCGTTCGCGGGTGTCGCGCCAGAATTCCGCGATGGCGGCGGGTACGTCATGATGCTGGAGCAGTACGACCGCCCTCGGCAGGTAATCAAACAGCGTGGCGGTGCTCTCGAAAAACAGGGGCAGGTAGTATTCGATGCCAGCCGGTGCGATGCCGTTGGAAACGTCTTTGTAGAGCGCGATGCGTGAGGCGTCGCCTTCGAAAGTTTCGCGGCAGCGCAGGCGGAACTGCGTACGCCCGGCTTCATCGAGCGGAAACTCGCGCGCGGGCAGGGTGCGAATCTCTGCGACCGGATACAGCGTGCGCTGATTGTCGGCGTCAAAAGTGCGGATGCTTTCGATTTCCTCGTCGAGCAGGTCGATGCGGTAAGGCAGAGCCGCACCCATCGGGAACAGATCGACAAGGCCGCCGCGCACGCTGAACTCGCCGGGAGCGACGACCTGCGTGACGTGCTGATAGCCGCCCAGGGTCAGTTGCGCGCGCAACTTGTCCAGTTCCAGGCGCTCACCCTTTTTGAGAAAGAAGGTGTGAGCAGCGAGGAACGACGGCGGTGCCAGGCGTGTCAATGCGGTGGTCGCGGCGGTCAGCAGGATCTTGCATTGCGCCTGCGAGACGGCATACAGGGTCGCCAGGCGTTCCGAGATCAGGTCCTGGTGCGGCGAAAAGCTGTCGTAGGGCAGGGTTTCCCAATCCGGCAGAAGATGCACGCGCAAGTCCGGCGCAAACCAGGCGATTTCATCCTGCAAGCGCTGTGCGGCGAGAGGACTTGCAGTGATCACCATCAGCATCTGCCCGCCCGCGAGTTTGCGCGCCAGTTGTGCTGTTGCAAGGGCGTCCGCCGAGCCGGCCAGACTCGGCAGGTCGAGGCGCGTGCCCGGTTTGGGCAATGCCAAAGCATCAAGCTGCCTCAGCAACGGGGGCGAACGGTCGGACATGCGCTAGGAGGGGAAAACGGAATAAAAAGCGGGATGGACAGCGAACGAATAATTATAAGCTTCGCTCAGCTGCTACCAAGGAGTTCGAGAAGTTCGCCGAAGGATTGGTCGATGGTTTTCCCCGCCGTGTCGAGAACGGCGTCAGCCTCGTCGTAGAGCGCTGCGCGTCCGGCAAGGATGCGCTGCAGGTCGAGCATGGCTTCTTCGGTGTCGCCGACCGGTCGGGTATCGCCTTGCGCCGCAACGCGCGCCATGTGTTCCTCGGGCGAAGCCTTGATCCAGATGGTGTGGCAGGAGGAAAGCAGGAGATCGAAGGTGGCGGGCTCCGAGACGATGCCGCCGCCAGGCGCCAGCACGAAGGCTTCGTTGCTCTCGATCACCGATTCCAGGCTGCGGCGCTCGTAGCGGCGATAAGCTGCCTGGCCGTAAAGCGCAAAGATTTCCGGGATGATGATGCCGGCGTCGCGTTCGATGGCCTGTGCAAGCTCCAGAAAGGGCACGCCAAGACGCTTCGACAGGAGGGTACCCAGTGTGGTCTTTCCCGCACCGCGCAAGCCGATCAGAGCAATCCGCCGGCGCCGGGTGAGTTTGCCTTTACCATCGAACTCGGCAATCAGCAGATTGCGCGCCCGCGCCAGCTTTTTCGGCGGCAGGCGTGCGAGAAACTGGGTCAGCAGGGTGAGTTCGACTGGCTGTTCGGGTTCTTCCCGCACCAGGTCGGGCAACTGGTTACCCATGGCTTGGGCGATCTGACGCAACAAGATGATCGAAATGTTGCCATGACCGGTCTCGAGCTGCGCCAAATAGCGCTCCGACACACCCGAATCCTGTGCCAGAGCCTTGCGCGTCATACCGTGCCGCGCGCGCAGATCGCGGATGCGTTCGCCGAGGATGCGCAGGTAATCGTTCTCGGCTGCGCTCAGATCCGGTCGCTGCAATTTTTCGGGACTTTCACTTTTAGGCATGTCGTCCTTGCTGCGGGCATTTTTGGAACAGGATGAATTATACTTCCTTGTCTCGGATTCTATTGCACTATAGTGATTTGGGCAGGGCGGGGTTTGGCCCTACAATTGCAGGCGGCTCGCATACATCAAGGAATGCACCCATGACCACAGTCGAGGTCTTTACCCGTCGGGTTGCCGAAGTCACGGCGGCGATTGCTGGGCAAGCTCTTGATCACACCCTGGAGGCCCGGCTCAATGCCGAGTTTCCGGCGGGCGGGAATTTTTTCAAGGAGACGCGCCTAGCCTGCGAAGCAGCGATACGCGCCGGTTGGATGTGTCAGCAGGGAGAGGGTTCGCGGCGCTTCGGCCGAATTGTTCAGCCTGCTGCGACAACCCATGGTTTCAGTATCGACGTAGTCGACCTGACCGACATCATCGGTCCGCACCATCGGCATCCCACCGGCGAGATCGACATGATCATGCCCTTGACGCCGACAGCACGTTTCGACGGACGCGGCGAGGGTTGGCTGGTCTATCCCCCGAACAGCGCCCACCGCCCAACCGTCAGCGCTGGCCGCGCATTGATTCTGTATCTGTTGCCGAACGGCGAGATTGAATTTACCGATACCAAATAAGCCAAGGAGAAGATCATGGGTTACACGATGTCCGCGGCGGATCATGGGACAAGCCCACCCGTCGTAACGATTCCGCGAGACTACAACGCGGCCGATGACCTGATCGGGCGCAACCTGACTGCCGGCCGCGGCAGCAAGGTGGCGATCCGCGATGATAGCGGCGAATACACCTACGCCCAATTGGCGGAAAGAATCAACCGCTTTGCCAATGTTCTGGGCGGGCTCGGCGTGAATATGGAAAACCGCGCTTTTATCGCCCTCTACGACAGCATCGATTTCCCCGCCGCATTTCTGGGCTGCATCAAGGCCGGCGTGGTGCCGATCGCCGCCAATACCCTGCTTACCGCAGCAGATTACGACTTCATGCTGAATGATTGCCGCGCTTCCGTGCTCGTTGTGTCGGCAGGACTGTTGCCCGTTTTCCAGCCGCTGCTGGCAAAAGCACCCCATCTCAAGCATGTGATCGTTTCCGGTGAGTGCTCGAATCTTCCTGCGGGAATGAAGCATCTCAGCGATCTCATGGCGCAAGCCGCGCCCGACCACAAGACTGCCCCCACCTGTTGCGATGATGCGTGCTTCTGGCTGTATTCGTCCGGTTCGACCGGCAAGCCGAAAGGTACCGTGCATATTCAAAGCAGCCTGATTCTGACTGCCGAACTGTATGCAAAACCGGTACTGGGAATCTGTGCAGACGACACCGTGTTCTCCGCTGCCAAGCTGTTCTTCGCCTACGGGTTGGGCAACGGTTTGACCTTCCCCCTGTCAGTCGGCGCGACCGCGGTGCTGATGGCAGAAAGGCCGACGCCAGTGTCGGTTGGCAAGGTATTGCGCCAGTACCAGCCCACCATTTTTTATGGCGTGCCTACCCTGTATGCGGCGATGCTGGCGAGTCCCGATCTGCCGCGTCGCGAGGAACTGCCCAGGCTGCGCCGTTGCACCTCGGCAGGCGAAGCCTTGCCGGCAGATATCGGCAGGCGCTGGCAGGAGCATACCGGTATCGATATCCTTGACGGCATCGGTTCCACCGAAATGCTGCACATCTTTCTTTCCAACCGTCCCGGCGACGTGCGCTATGGCAGCACCGGGAAACCGGTACCGGGCTATGAACTGCGCCTGGTGGACGAGGCAGGGCAGCTTGTCACCCGCGGCAACATGGGTGAACTGCAAGTCAATGGACCAAGTTCGGCGATCATGTATTGGAATAATCGCGAGAAAAGCCTGGCGACCTTCAATGGACCATGGACGCGTTGCGGCGACAAATATGTCGAGGATGAAGATGGCTATTTCATTTATTGCGGCCGTTCCGATGACATGCTCAAGGTGTCGGGTATCTATGTCTCGCCCTTCGAAGTGGAAGCCGCATTGATGACGCATCCTGCGGTGCTGGAAGCCGCCGTGGTAGGCGCCGCAGACGAAGATGCCTTGATCAAGCCGAAGGCCTATATTGTCCTCAAAACAGGTATGGATTCTTCGCCGCAACTTGCCGAGGAACTGCAAGTGCATGTCAAGAGCAAACTGGCGCCGTACAAATATCCGCGCTGGATTGAATTCATTCCTGAGTTGCCAAAAACTGCGACAGGCAAGATCCAGCGCTTCAAATTGCGCGGCCAGAGGCAAGGCGCTTTCGCAACCCCGGAGTCCTAGCTCCCCTGGAGCAGGCTTTCATGAACGCAGCCGCTGACCTGCTCGCAATAGGCGTCGAGGATAGCATCGCACTGGAGTGCGGCGAGCGGCGGTTGAGCTATGGTGAATTGCGCAATGCCGTGTGCCGGTCTGCAGGTGCCTGGCGGCAACTGGGCTTGCAGGCCGATGAACGCGTGCTTGTTTTCGCTCCGGATGGCATCGATTGGGTGGTCGCTTACCTTGGCTCGATCGCCGCAGGCGGTGTCGCTGTCGGATTGAATTCGCGCCTGTTCGAAAAAGAACTCGGCATCATCCTGAATGAAAGCGGTGCGCGTTTCATCTGGTGCGAAGCGGATTCCTTGCCGCTGCTGACGCGAATCTGCAATACCTTGCAAAATGCGCCGAAGATCGTTGTTGGAGGCGACCAGGCTTCTCCCTGGCAACTATTGCTCGACTCGGCCGCTTCTCTGAAGCCGGTGCCTCGCACCGCAGAGGACATGGCACTGTGGATTTACACCTCGGGAACGACCGGCAGGCCCAAGGCCGTGATCCATGCGCAACGCGTTGCCGAGAACTGTGCTCTGCTGGGACGGCAGGTACTCGGCTTGTCTTCTGCGGATCGTTTGTACGCGTCATCGAAACTGTTTTTTGCCTATCCCTTGGCCAACAGCCTGTTTGCCGGATTAAGACTGGGCGCCACGGTCATTCTCGACGGCGAATGGCCGACGGCGGAGCGTGTTGCAGAAATTTGCGAACGCCATCACCCGACGGTCTTGTTCAGTGTGCCTACGCTCTACCGCAAGCTGGCCCAAGGCGATACTCCAGGCCGGCTCATCGCTGCCGGCGTGCGTCATTTTGTTTCCGCCGGCGAATCCTTGCCGCTTTCCGTGCGCAGGGAACTGCAACAGGCCACCGGGGTGTCGCCACTGAGCGGCTATGGCACATCAGAGACCATGAGCCTGATGCTGTACTGCCAGGACGATTCGGGCCTGTTGCGCCCCACGCCGCGGACTGAAGTGCGCGAAGACATTGGCTCGGCTGCTGCGGACACAGGGTTGCCGCGGCGACTCTGGTTGCGTCATCCTTCCGTTGCGATTGGCTACTGGCAGCGTCCGGCAGAACAGCATGATTTTTCGGAAGGCTGGTTCTCGCCCGGCGACATGTTCCTGCCGCATGCCGAAAACATCTGGGAATTTTCCGGGCGTACCGATGACATGCTGAAAATTTCAGGCCAGTGGGTCAGCACCATCGCCGTCGACCAGGCATTGCTGTCCGCCTGCGGCGATAGTGTGCAGGACCTTGGCAGTGCCGCAATCCAGAACGAGCAGGGTTTGACGGAACTCGCGGTTTTCGTCGTCGCTTCGGTGGGTTGCGAGGAAGCTGCGAATGCGCGGCTGACTGCCGGAATCGCCGCGTTGCCGGGCTTCAAGCGGCCGCGGCGGATCTGCTTTGTCGATCAATTGCCGCGCACGGCAACAGGAAAACTGCAGCGTAACAGGCTGGCTTCCATGATTTCGGAGCAAGGCTCGGCGTAAGATAATCGAATAGTCCTGTTATGCAGGATATTGCGGGTAGTTGTGTAAAACCACCTATTACATGTAGTATATTTCATGCCTGTCGGGTTCGCCCAACTTCAAATACTTGAACGATTTTAATGATTCCCATGCCGCGCGGTCTTTTCATATCGCATTACCCGATCCGGTTTTCGCATACGGACATGGCGGGTATTGTCTATTACCCGAATTTTTTCGACATGTTCCAAACCGTCGTCGAAGACTGGTTCGATCATTGGCTCGGCATACGCTACGCAACCTTGATCAGCGAACGCAAGGTGGCCTTGCCCTCGGTCCGGGCCGCCTGCGATTTCCTGAGCCCGGCGCGGATTGGCGACACGCTCGATTTGACTGTGCGTTTGGATAAAATTGGCCGGACATCGATCGCAATCCGAATCGACGGAGCGGTTCGCGGTGCGCCGTCTTTACGCGGCGAGGTTGTACTGGTTACGCTTTCCCTGGAGACCTTCAAGTCGATTCCGATTCCTGCGGATATCGCCGCTCGTCTTGAGGACTATCGCAATTCCACCTCAAGCAATTCTCCTGCCACGGGTGGGGATTCAAACGTCAACTGATTTCTGGTTATAGGAGTGTGACCATGATCAAGAATCCTAAAGCACATGAAGACCGGTTTGCCCATGACAACTTGCCGCCCCCCGAACTTTGGCCGGAACTGCGTTTTGACCTGCCGGAACTGAATTATCCCGGGCGGCTCAATTGCGCCGTCGAGTTACTCGACAGGATGGTCGACAAGGGCTACGGCGAGCGCATTGCTTTGCGCACCCCCGATGGCAAATGCACTTATCGCCAGTTGCTGACGCGCGCCAACCAGATTGCTCATGTGCTGCGTGACGATTGGGGGCTCATTCCCGGCAACCGGGTGCTGTTGCGCGGCCCCAACAACCCGATGATGGCGGCTTGCTGGTTGGCCGTGATCAAGGCCGGCTGCATTGCTGTCGCCACCATGCCGCTGCTGCGTGCCAAAGAGTTGCAGCAGGTGATCGACAAAGCCCGGGTTGGCGCCGCGCTCTGTGATGTGCGGCTCATGGAAGAACTCGAAATTGCGCAAAAAATCTGCCCCACCTTGAAGCAGGTGCTTTGCTTCAATCAGGGAGGAGCCGGTTCGCTGGAAGGATTGCTGGAAAACAAGCCGGCAGATTTTGAAAACGTGGAAACCGCCATCGACGATGTGGCCCTGATCGCCTTTACTTCCGGGACGACCGGCCAACCCAAGGGTACCATGCATTTTCACCGCGACGTGATGGCGATGTGCGATTGCTTCCCGCGGTCGATACTCAAGCCTGATGCGAATGACATTTTTTGCGGCACGCCGCCGATTGCGTTTACCTTTGGTCTGGGCGGCATGCTTTGTTTTCCGTTGCGCTATGGTGCTTCCACTGTGCTCGTGGAAAAACTGATGCCCGATACTCTGCTGCAAACCATTCAGGACCACAAGGCAACCATCTGCTTTACCGCACCCACCTTCTGGCGGCAGATGGCCGCTTTGGCGCATAAATACGATATCTCCAGCCTGAAAAAATGCGTGTCAGCCGGCGAGGCGCTGCCTGATGCGACGCGACAACTCTGGAAACAGGCGACCGGCATCGAGATCATCGACGGCATCGGCGCCACAGAGATGATTCATATCTTTATTTCGCATAGCCCCGAGAAGGTCCGGCGCGGTGCGACGGGCTATGCCATCCCGGGTTATCAGGCCTGCGTGGTGGACGAATCCGGCAAGGCGTTGCCGCCCGGCGAAGTGGGCCATCTGGCGGTCAAGGGACCGACCGGATGCCGTTATTTATCTGA
The DNA here is from genome assembly GCA_016234745.1 of Betaproteobacteria bacterium. Lineage (GTDB taxonomy): Bacteria > Pseudomonadota > Gammaproteobacteria > Burkholderiales > Rhodocyclaceae > JACRAR01. The sequence continues at coordinate 79,426 of JACRAR010000062.1, forward strand.
CGAGCGGCAAAAAAATTATGTCAGCAATGGCTGGAATATCACGGGCGATGCCTACAAAATGGATGCAGACGGGTATTTCTTCTACCAGGCGCGCACCGATGACATGATCATTTCTGCGGGATACAACATTGCCGGCCCGGAGGTGGAGGACGCTTTGCTCAAGCACCCTGCGGTGGCCGAGTGCGGCGTAGTCGGTGTTGCGGACGAAGAACGTGGCCAGATCGTCAAGGCGTTCGTGCTTTTGCGTCCCGGCTATGCTCCTGAGGATGGCCTGGTCAAAGAACTGCAGGACTTCGTCAAGAACAGCATCGCACCCTACAAGTATCCGCGCAGCATCGAATTCGTGACAGTCTTGCCGCGCACGGAAACTGGCAAGTTGCAGCGCTTCAGATTGCGCGAGCAAAAATCCTGAGGTCTGGGCAGTTTTTCACCCGCGGCGACCGACATCGGGCAACAATTTTTTACCTTACTTTCCAAGGAGTATCAATAAATGCAATTTCTACAACCACCGGGTTGGGCGCGTCCCAAGGGTTATTCGAATGGCATCGTGTGCAAGGGGCGCATGGTTTTCGTTGCGGGCCAGGTTGGCTGGGATGAGCAGGAAAAATTCCAGACCGACGACCTGGTTGGCCAGGTGCGTCAATCCCTCACCAACATCGTCGGGATACTGGCCCAAGCCGGCGCCAAGCCTGCGGATATCGTGCGCATGAACTGGTATCTGGCCGATCAGAAGGAATACAACGCGCGTCTGGCGGAAATCGGTGAAGTTTATCGTACCATCATCGGCAAGCATTTTCCCGCCATGACCGCTTTGCAAGTGGCCGGTTTCGTCGAGCATGGCGCCAAGATCGAAATAGAAGTCACGGCCATGTTGCCGGACTAACAGCGCCTAACGTAAGCTTCTCCTCTCCGCCATAGACTGCGGCCTAAAGGGTCGCAGTCGTATTTTCGCCAAGCTCAGAAACTGCCGAATACCGGTAAACCGGTATTCCAAAATACGGCAGTCTGAGTATATCCATGCCTGGCGCCGCCGAATATAGTGGCTCCGGTTTTCATCTCTATCGTCTTGTGACGATTTGGGTTTGGGTGGATGTCATGGCAAGTGAAAATCTCAACTCTGCTTCGCTACCGACAACGGATCGCATGGCCACTTATGGAGATCATGGGGCAGCCAAGGAAGGCGATTGCGGAACTCTGATCCTGGATGAACTGGGAAATATCCTCAGTTGCGGCATCGCTGCCGGAAAACTGTTTGGCGGAAATCTTTCCGATCATATGGGCAAGCCGATATCAACCCTGATTCCCGGTTTCTCATTGCACAACACATCACAAAGCTACAACGCCAGATATTTCGCCCATCTATGCACAGACGGCGGTTGGCGGAAATTCGATGCCATTGATGTCCTGGGACACGAGTTCCCAATCGAAATCAACCTGTCCTTGGTGGAGTCAAAAGCCCAAGGGGTATTTTTGCTAAACGTTCGGCGTCAAAAAATGGGGCAATAACGACGCGCCGATGATATGGAATCAATCAAGAGAGGAGCAATATCATGCTAGCGCAAAAAGAGTTACTCAAGCTTGCCAGAAAATTTCAGGTTTCCGCCAGTGGTTTGTCCAAGTTGGAATTGATCAGAAAGCTGCAGCTGGCGGAAGGCAACTTTGACTGCTATGCCAGAGCCTCCGGCGGCACTTGCGATCAGCCGGCATGTCTGTGGCGTGAGGACTGCTTGCAGGACTCGCTTGCTTGCGCTTGAATTTCCTGTGCGGCCTGGAATTCGGCGAACCCGAGCCTTTGGCCAGCTTCGGAGATTAGCTGCATATTGTCTGGGAAGTAAGTTGCCCGGGCGTAAAATGAGCAAATGCCGTCCCGCCCCATTCCTTTTATTTCTTCGGAAAGGACAACGCAGGCGCTATTCGTTGTCTGGCTGGTCATCGCAGCTTTCATCGGCTATCTGATTGTCAGCCTGGTCAGTTCGCGCCAACATGCCGAGCTCCGCGTTCGGGATCAGGCGCGGACCTATGCCCGTTTGGTTGACGAGCATGCCTCCGCTACCTTTGATCGTGCCAACATTGCCTTGCTGGCGGTAGCCGACCAGTTGCATCCTCAGGATCTGTCGCTTGCCAAACCGCTTTCGGAAACCCGCCGCCAGGCCATCGAAAAGTTGTTGAGGACCCAGTTGCAGCGAACTGAAGGCATTGTGGGAATGCCTTTGGCGAATGCCCATGGCGATGTCATCGCCGATGCGCTGGACGTACCCGCCGGGACCAATCTGAGCGATCGGCAATATTTTCAGACCCTGAGTCGCAGTCCGCGCACGAGCCCATTGATTTCTCCTGCCATATTGGGGCGCGTATCACACAAATGGGGCGTCATCCTGGGGCGGCGCATCAATTCCGCCGATGGCAGTTTTAGTGGAATGATCAGCGCCAATCTGGGTCTGGATGAGAACTTTACCTACTTCTATTCAACCCTCTCGCTGGGCAAGAATGGTGCAGTGTCGTTGCGCGATCCGGAAGATCGCCTGCTGATGCGTTATCCCGTAGTCGAGCAAATGCTGGGCAAGCAGATTGCTTCCAGCGGCCCGATCAAGGAACGACTGCAAGCTGGCGATGCTGAAGGCTTGATCGTGATTGCCTCCGCCATCGATAAAATCGAGCGCGTGTTTGCGTTCCGCCGCTTGAAGAAATATCCGGTCTATGCGGCGGTAGGTCTGTCCCTGGATGAAGCCCTGGTCAGCTGGCGGCACGACCGCGATGCGGTTGTGCTGGGAGCGATGCTGGTGATTCTTGCGGGTATTTTTATCACGATTGCTTTACGCCGCCAGAGCGAGGCCGAAAAAAAACTCGAGGCTCTTGGCATCGTGGTGGAGTCGTCCCAGGATGCAATCACGACGGCAAACATGGACGGCGTGATTACCAGCTGGAATGCAGGGGCTGAGCGTCTGTATGGCTATACCGCCGAGGAAATGATCGGCAAACCGGGCACGCTGATTGTTCCAGCCGACCAGAATGAGGTATATAGCCAATGGCTGGAGAAATGCCGCAACGAACAACCTTTGGCCAATCTCGAGGCAACCCGCGTGACCAAGGAGGGCAAGAGAATCGATGTCTCGATGACCATATCTCCGATAAGAGATTCAGCCGGGCGCATCGATTCCTATTCCGTGATTGCGCGCGACATCACGGAGAGAAAGCAGTTGGAGGCCCAGGTCCAGCAATTCAACATCGATCTTGAGCAGCAAGTCTGGCAGCGCACGGCACAATTACGCACCCTGTCAAAAAGACTGGCAATGGCGGAGGAGAAAGAAAGACGAAATCTTTCACAGGATTTACATGACGACCTGGGGCAAATTCTTGCCATGGTCAAACTCAAGCTCACTTCACTGGAGTTGCTTAACGCTGAAGTTTCTCAGGAAACTCTGCAGACACAGTTGAAGGAAATGGAAACATTGGTGGACCAGGCGAATCGTTCGGTTCGTTCCCTGTCCCTGCAACTTAGCCCTCCCGTGCTGCAACAGTTTGGGCTGGTGCCTGCACTGGAGTGGTTGGCTGATGAGCTGCAGCGGGCTTATGATCTGAAAGTCCATGTCAGCGACGATGGGCAACCTAAACCGTTAGGGCATGCCTCCAGCAATACCTTGTTTCGCGCCGTCCGAGAATTGCTGCTGAATGTACATAAACATGCAAGAATTGACAGGGCGGACCTGGATATCTCTGTCGTCGATGACCGGTTGTTGCTCAGCGTGAGTGATCGCGGAGTCGGGTTCGATGTGGCCAAAGCCGTGACTCCCTCCGCGGCTGGCGGCTATGGGCTATTCAGCGTGCGCGAGCGAATTGGATACATCGGCGGGGAAATGCATATCGACAGCAACCCGGGTGACGGAACCGTGGTGGTGCTGTCACTACCGCTGGAACGCCGAAAAAAATGGAGAGTGGATAATGATACGACTGCTTCTGGTTGATGACCACAAGATTGTGCGCGAGGCGTTATGTTCGGTGCTGGAGCGCGAAGTGGACATCGCCGTGGTAGGTCAGGCCGGCGATGGGGAGACCGCCCTGGAATTGGTTGCGGAATTGATGCCCCAGCTGGTCCTGATGGATATTGCGATGCCGGGCATGGGCGGTATCGAGGCGACGCGACAGATTCTGGCCAAGTATTCCGGCGTCAATGTATTGGCGCTATCGACTTATTTTGACCGGCGCATCGTGACGCAGATGCTCGAGGCCGGCGCCGGCGGGTTCGTCAACAAGGCGGCGGGGCGTGATGAATTGCTGCAGGGCATCCACGCGGTGGTGGAGGGCAAGCCCTACTTGTGCCAGGAAATTGCATCGATGCTGGTCAAACCGCAAGGCGGGGCGGAAACTCAGCTGGGACGCCGGGAAGTCGAGGTCCTGCAACTCCTCGTTGATGGCAGCACTTCCGCAGAGATCGCCGATCGGCTGCATATCGCCACCAGCACGGTCGAGGTCCATCGCCGCAACATCATGCGCAAACTGGATTTGCACAGTGTTGCCGAGTTGACCAAATATGCCATTCGCCAGGGGCTGATATCGGCCTGAACCGGGTTTCTCAGCTTGGGGATTTCAGCGTGGCGAGCATTTCCGCGGTGTCGACATCTGTGAAAATGGCTTCAGACGCCAAGTCCAAGCGGGTGATCTGGTCGGCATGCCGGTCCAGCAACTGACGGGCGCCTTGGTCTCCCTGGATGGCGCAAATTTCGCTGAAGAAACTTCGCGGCCAAAGTACCGGATTGCCCCGTTTGCCATTCGATGTGGGTACGATGATGCCTGGACGAGCCGAAAATTCTTCGATCAAGGCATCGATATGTACGGCATGGATCAGTGGCATGTCGGCAAGCAGGATCACTGCGCCATCGACATCTGCCGGCAAGGATTCGATGCCGTGGCGCAACGAGGATGCCATCCCGTCCGCATAATCCGGGTTGTGAATCAGCCTGACGTTTCTTGCAGCGACAGTCGCTGTCACCCGATCTGCCGCGTGGCCCGTAACAACGGTGACCGACGTGGAAAGTGAAGCCAACGCCGCATTAACGGCGCGCAGCACAAGAGGGATGCCATCGAGCGTCTCGAGCAGTTTGTTCCTGTCGGGCATGCGGCTGGAACGGCCGGCGGCCAGCACCAGCGCGGCAATGCGGGGCTTGTTCGGGTCGGGTGGTGGCAGTGGCGGCAGCAATTTCTCGGTCTCCTGAGCTTCGCCCTCTTCGGGTGCGCTGCGGATCAACCCGCCCACGCCCATTGCCGCGATGTCGTCTGCATTCAGCGGCAGCCTGGCCAGCAAGCGCCGTAGAACCCAGTCCAGGCCGTTGAGTCGTTGCGAGCGGGCACAGCCCGGCAGAACGATGACTGGCACGTCGCCAATATGGGCAAGTGCCAGCATGTTGCCCGGCTCGACCGGCATGCCCATACGCTCGATACGACCGCCGGCGGCAACGATCGCGGCCGGTGCCACGTCGCCCCTATCCTTGGTCATCGTCGCGCAGAACATCAGAATCAGGTTGCAGCCTGCGGCCAGGGACTGGCGCAGTGCGTCTTCAAGGAGGGCAACGCGGTGCGGGCAGCGCACTGCAAAGGCAAGCCGGCTGCCGAGAGTTTCCAATCTCTGCCGGGTTGAAGCCGTGACGTGTGCGAATGCGTTTTCCTTCATGCCGGGCAGATCGCTCAAAATCAGCGCGACGCGGTGCGGCATAAGCTCGGCCACAACAAGCGGCGGGGTACTGATGGTGGCACGGCAGGCATCGATAAGCCGGCGGTTCACGCCCAGAGGAATGATTTTTACCGTGGTGATGACTTGCCCCTTGCGCACCACGCTCCAGGGGGGCAGGGTGCCTACCGTGATGGTTTCGTCAATCCGATTGACCCGTGCGATGCAGTCCGCATCGACAACGACGACACCTCGGGTGCCAGCATGGAGGTTGCAGCGGCCGGTATAGGGTTTGCGTGGCGCTGCATTGTTTCCGGCCAGCAATGCCGCTACGCTGGCGGCTGCGTCGTCCTCGGATAACTCATCGGGCTGCAGGCGCGCGCCGGTGACGCTGGCTATGCCGGCAAGCTTCAGTTCCTCAACGTCATCTGCCGTGAGCACATGGCCTTTCTTCAGCTTGTGCTCGCCCAACATCAGGCTATGGGCGAGCGTCACGCCCAGTGCGGTGTCGCTGGGGAATTCACCGAAAGATATCTTGTCGCGGGAAGTCAAACTGATTTGACGCCGGTCACTTTTCGCAAGTCGTTGTCCGATGCCGCTGCAGCGAGCGTGCTCGTCGACCTTGTCGAGCAACTCAGCGATGCCTTCGCCGCTGGTGGCGACCGTGCGCATTACGGGTACCTGCCAGCCGTTGGCTGCCGGGTGCCGCAGTTCGCGCATCACCTGCAGGTCGAGCTGGGTTCTTTGCGCGAGGGGCAGGTCGCCCTTGTTGACTACCAGGATGTCGGCGATTTCGAGTATGCCGGCCTTGATCGCCTGAATTTCGTCGCCCAGGCCGGGCGGACAGACGACGATGCGCGTATCGGCATACCGGCTGATCTCTACCTCGGACTGGCCGGTCCCGACGGTCTCGACAATCACCGTGTCGTACCCTGCCGCATCAAAGAGATCGATGATTTTCCCGGTGGTGCGTGACAGCCCGCCAAGGTGGCCGCGCGACGATACGGAGCGAATGAAAATGGCATCATTTGCACCATGGTCCGCCATTCTTACCCGGTCACCGAGAATCGCGCCGCCGCTGATCGGACTGGAAGGATCGACGGCTACCACGGCAATGCGCCGACCGCGCCGCAGCAACTCCTGGAGCAGCACGTTGATCAGGGTCGATTTGCCTGCGCCGGGTGCGCCCGTGATGCCTATTACATGGGCATGGCCGCAATGCGCCAGTAATTGCGAGTGAAGTTCGGCAGCGCCCGAACGATTATTTTCGATGAGGCTGATGCCCCGCGCCAAGGCCAGACGATTGCGTTCAAGGACAGCGGAAAGGTCCCAAGATGAGTGTGGTTTCATGCCTTCTATTGTGCCTGTTTTCAGTCACTGTTGCTCAATCCGATCTGGCATAATCCAAGCTCTGGACGCGGTTCGCAATACCTATCGCCCGCTGCAATTCTGGCTGAGCGCCTGCAAAAAACGAGCAACCGGAAAACATGGAAAGATCATTCAATACCGAAGTAGGAAAGCTTCGTCTCGGCAAAGGGCAAACTTTTGTCGGCGAAGGCATTCTTGCTGTCACGAAGGCGCTGCTGCAGTCCGGAGTCAGCTATGTCGGAGGCTATCAGGGTGCGCCTGTTTCGCATCTCATGGATGTCTTGAACGATGCGCGCGACGTGCTGGATGAACTGGGCGTGCATTTCGAAGCCTGCGGCAACGAAGCCGGTGCCGCGGCGATGCTGGGCGCCTCTGTGAATTATCCGCTGCGTGGCGCCGTGACGTGGAAGTCGGTGGTCGGCACCAATGTCGCTTCGGACGCCTTATCCAACCTGTCCTCATCCGGTGTCAAAGGCGGTGCGCTGATCATCATCGGTGAAGACTATGGCGAGGGAGCTTCGATCATCCAGGAACGCAGCCATTCCTTCGCCATGAAGTCGCAGATGTGGCTGCTCGATCCGCGCCCCAATCTGCCCAGTATTGTGAACATGGTGGGGAAGGGCTTCGAATTGTCCGAAGCGACCAATACCCCGGTGATGCTGGAATTGCGCATCCGGGCATGTCATGTGCATGGCAGCTTCGAATGCGAAGATAACCGCAAGCCGGAATTCTCCAAACTGAATCCGATCACCAAACCTGAATTCAATTTCGACCGGATTCCCTTGCCGACTGCCAACTACACGCAAGAGAGACTGAAGGTCGACATCCGCATGCCGGCGGCCCTGAAATTTATTCGCGAACAGGGACTCAACGAAGTCTTTCCTGGGACTTACGAGGATATCGGCATCATCCTGCAAGGCGGCATGTACAACACCCTGATTCGGGCGATGCAGCAGTTTGGACTGGCGGATGCATTCGGTGCCGGCAAGATTCCGTTGTATGTGCTGAACGTGACCTATCCGTTGTTGCCAGAGGAGGTGACGGCATTTTGTTCCGGCAAGCGTGCCGTGATGATCGTCGAGGAAGGTCAGCCGGCGCATCTGGAGGAGGCCATCAATTCGATCTTGCGACGCGCGGGTATCAATGATCCGCAAGTTCTGGGCAAAGACATCCTTCCCATGGCCGGAGAATATACCGGTGAGGTACTGCTGGGCGGATTGGGGCGCTTCTTGAAGTTAACGGCCCCCAGCGGTGTCGATCAGTCTGAAGTTCATGAAGTGCTCGAGGAAGTTGCCCAGGTCAAGCAGCGCGCTGCGGAGCTGCTCGGCGAGCGGGTTCCCATGCGTCCGCCGGGATTCTGTATCGGCTGTCCCGAGCGGCCGGTTTTCTCCGCCATAAAAATGATCGACAGGGAACTCGGCGGCATCCATGTCAGTTCGGATATCGGCTGCCATACATTTTCCACGCTGCCGCCGTTCAATCTGGGCAACACCGTGCTTGGGTTCGGCCTGTCCCTTGCGGCTTCTGCGGGTATCGCGCCCAACATGGGACAGCGCGTGATCACGGTGATGGGCGATGGCGGCTTCTGGCACAACGGCCTATCAACCGGGGTCACCAATGCCATATTCCGTAATGACGACAGCGTCCTGCTGATCATGGAAAACGGCTACACCTCGGCAACCGGAACCCAGAACATTCCGTCTTCGCCAGGATTGACCGAGAAGGAAGGAAGCGGCATCAGCATCGAGAACACTTTGCGCAGCTTGGGCCTGCAATGGGTCGAGCGGGTAGACAATTACTCAGTCAGCACGGTCAGCGAAGCCCTGCGCCGGGCCATGAAAACGCCGCAGAAAGGTCTCAAGGTCATCATCGCCGACGGTGAATGCATGCTTGAACGTCAGCGGCGCATACGGCCCATCAATGCAGCCCGTTTGGCGGCAGGGCAGAGCGTGGTTCGGACGCGCTTCGGTGTCGATGAGGATGTGTGCACTGGCGATCGTGCGTGTATCCGCTTGTCGGGCTGTCCGGCACTGACGCTGAAGGACAATCCTGACCCCCTGCGCGTCGAGCCTGTCACGACCATCAGCAGCTCCTGTGTCGGTTGCGGACTTTGCGGCGAGGTGGCGCAGGCGGCGGCGCTATGCCCATCGTTTTACCGGACCGAGGTGATTCAGAATCCGGGTTGGGGCAAACGGTTCATGAGTGGCTTGCGACGACGCGTGATCGGTGCTCTGGTAGGTACCGCGAAGGAACTGTCATGAGCGGAACAAAGAGTACAAACATGCCGCGGCCATTCACGATTCTGATCGCGGCATTGGGTGGCGAAGGCGGCGGTGTTCTCGCCGACTGGCTGGTCGATGCGGCTACGCACTCGGATTTTCCGGTACAAAGTACATCGATTCCCGGGGTATCGCAGCGTACCGGGGCTACCACCTATTACGTCGAAATATTTCCGGTACGACAGGCCGAACTGGCGGGCAAGCACCCCGTCCTGGCGCTGGTGCCGACTCCCGGCGCGGTCGATATGGTGGCCGCCTCAGAACTGCTCGAGGCAGGGCGAGCCATGCAGAACGCTTTCGTCACGGCACAACGCACCACGCTGGTCGCTTCGACCCATCGCATCTTTGCGACGTCGGAAAAGATGATCCCGACCGATGGGCGTTACGGATCGGAAAAAATTCTGGGTGCCTCAACCAAGATCGCCCAGCGGGCGATCCTGTTCGACATGTTGAGCCAGGCGCAGAAAGCCGGTACCGTGATCAATTCCGTGTTGTTTGGCGCCATGGCGGGTTCCGGCGTGCTGCCCTTGTCCCGTACGGTTTGCGAGGCAGCAATTCGCGGTGCGGGAAAAGGTGCCGAAGCCAGCCTGCGCGGTTTTGCTCTGGGGTATGAGCATGCTGCAAGTGCACAGGCCCTGGTTCCGAAAGCGCCGGAGAAACTGCCCCCTCCACCGGCGAAGGAAAATCTGCGTGTGCGCAGTGAATTTCCGGGAGCTTTGCATGAATTGCTCAACCAGGCGGTGGCCCGCCTGATTGATTATCTGGATGTCGCTTATGCGGATCTTTATCTGGATCGCATGCGCAGCGTGGTCGCGGTCGACAACGAGACTGACGGCGCAGGCCAAGGCTACCCGCTGACGCGAGAAACAGCCAGGCTATTGGTGCTGTGGATGACTTATGAAGACATTATTCGCGTCGCCGAACTCAAGACGCGCCCCGAACGTTTTGCCAGGCTGCGCAAGGAAGCCGGTGCCCAGCCTGGCGAGCCGGTCGTGATCGTCGATTTCCTCAAGCCAGGCCCCGAAGAATTCGCCGATATCCTGTCGCCGGGATTGTCCGACTTGATCAAAACCTGGGAGTTGAAGCGTCGCAACCTAGGGCGAACACTGAGCTTCCCCTTGCGTTTGCAAACCAGTTCCCTAACAGGATTTCTTGCCTTGCGATTCCTGGCTCGATTAAAGCCATTGCGTCGGCGCTCGGCGCGTTTTGCTTTGGAGCAGGCGACCATCGAGCGTTGGCTGGCGGCAATCAAGCGCTATGGAATGGCGACACGGGACCGCGAGTTGGTCCAGGAAATCATCCAGTGCGCCGCATTGCTTCGTGGCTATGGCGGTACGCAACGGCGCGGTAGAAGGGCATTCGAGCATATCTTTGACAGTCTGCTTGAAAATAAAACTGCCGAAGCTCAGAAAATTGTCGAACTGAAGCAAGCGCTGCACGCAGCGCGCAACGCTGCATTGGCCAATCCTGATGTGCCGCCAGTGCCTCCTGCCGCTACAGGAAAACCGGTGGTCTGGCTCAAGGCAGGCTGAGGCGAATTCAATTTGGCGGGAACTGTTGGAGGAGGGAGCTCCCTCCTCCTCATGTCAGTTTTTGTATTTGAACGACAGGCTGACGCGGGCGCGATAGGCGACGACTTTGCCATCGACCACTTTCATGTCGAGTTTGATGATCTCGGCCACACGCAGATCGCGGAGGGTCTTGCTTGCGGTTTCGACCGCCTTCTTTGCCGCATCCTCCCACGAGAGTTTGCTGGTGCCAACGATTTCCACGATTTTGTAGATGCCGTCTTCCTCGGACTTCTTAGCCATTTTTTTCTCCTTTTGTTGTTTCTGGTTGCACGTCCATGGGTTCGGACGCCATTCGATGATACCCCTTGCTGGAGAATGCCGACCAAATCAAGCTGCGCAATTTCATTTCAACTTCTTTACTTTCTGATTTTGAAGCGGTGGCCAAGGTGTTTATCGCAATAGGCCAAGAGCTTGATCCATATCAAGCAAAGTCTGAAAAATGACCCATAAAATCACCGAACATGCAGTATTTAGCATTGCATGCCGTGAAAAAGCAGAATAATGCATAATCCACTGCCGATGACGAACGTTTCTAGCGTGCAATCCTATCGACTGTTGCTCTCGACCATTGACCATGAAATTGCCGAGGTTAAGTGGCCCAGCGTAAAATTTTGCTCCAACTGTTCCAACATTACGCCATCGTAGATCTGCATGTCTTGCTCGGCAAAGCGCCCAAATTGCCAAGTATTTTGTCGTGGAAGATATTACTGGGCACTGGATTGAATCTTTTATTGGGGAGGTAAAACAGCGTGTCAGAATTCAAGTTTCTCGAATACACCCTGAGTGAGGGATTGGTCACCATCGCCATCAACCGTCCTCCCTACAATGTGCTCGACATTGCCCTGATGGCAGAACTCAACCAGGCACTCGACATTGCAGCAAAGGAGGACGCGGCCAAGGTAGTCATGATCACCGGCAAAGGGGAAAAAGTGTTTTCCGCCGGCGTCGATGTGCTGGACCATACCCCTGACAAGGTGGATCAGATGATCGAGGTTTTTCACGGCATCCTCAAGCGGCTGATGGTTTTCCCGTTGCCGACGATTGCCGCTTTGAATGGCTCGGCCATGGGCGGCGGTTGCGAACTGGCGATTGCCTGCGACATGGTGGTGGCTACCGAAGAGACAAAGTTGGGGCAACCGGAAATCAAGCTAGGCGTATTCCCGCCGATTGCGGCAATCCTGATGCCGAAAACTCTGCCTCTTCCCAAGGTGATGGAGTTGCTGCTCGGCGGTGGCCTGATCAGCGCGCAGGAGGCACTCGGGCTGGGCATGCTCAACAAGGTTTTCCCCCGCGCAACCTTTGCCCAGGATACACGGGCTTTTCTCGAACAATTCCTTTCGTTGTCGCGCGTTGCCCTGATCTACACCAAGCGGGCGATTCGCGCAGCTTCAGACAAGCCTTTCTTTGAAGCTTTGTTCACGGTCGAGCAGATTTACCTGAAGGAACTCATGTCCACTGCCGATGCGGTAGAGGGGCTCAACGCCTTCATGGAGAAGCGCAAACCGGTTTGGACCAACAAATAAGCAACAATTCCAGGAGTAAAACATGATTCCCAAGACCATCCAGACCTGGCAGATGACCGAGCCGGGAAAATTGCTGCGCACCGAGATTGCTACCCCGGAACTTCAACCCGGCGAAGTTCTGGTGGAGGTGCATGGCTGCGGCGTTTGTCACACCGACCTGTCGTATTTCTACATGGGCGTACCGACCGTGCAAAAGCCGCCGTTGTCACTCGGCCATGAAATTTCCGGCGTTGTGGTCGGCGGAGATCCCACCCTGGTCGGCAAGGAAGTTATCATTCCCGCAGTGCTGCCCTGCAATGCATGCGAGATCTGCAAGTCCGGACGGGGCAACCGCTGCCTGAGCCAGAAGATGCCGGGCAATTCCATGGGCATCTATGGCGGCTATTCCAGCCATATTCCGGTGCCGGGCAAGGATCTTTGCATCGTGAACCAGCGTGGCAAGATTCCGCTCGAGAATCTGTCCGTGATTGCGGATGCTGTGACCACGCCGTATCAGGCCGCCAAGCGCGCCAAGCTTGAGAAGGGCGATTGCGTCATCGTTGTCGGCGCGGCCGGAGGCGTGGGCAGTTTCATGGTCCAGGTCGCCAAGGGCATGGGCGCCAAGGCCGTCATCGGTATCGACATCAATGAAGAGAAGCTCAACTTCATGAAAGGATATGGCGCGGATTTCGTCATCAATCCCAAAGGCAAAAACGCGAAGGAAGTAAAGGAAGTCTTCAAGAGCTTCTGCAAGGAACGTGGATTGCCCGCCAACTACGGCTGGAAGATATTCGAGGTGACAGGCACCAAGCCGGGGCAGGAACTGGCGCTGTCCCTGCTGTCATTCACCGGCACTCTGGTCATCGTCGGCTACGGTACCGACGAAACCTCCTACATGCTCTCGAAGTTGATGGCCTTCGATGCCGAACTGATCGGCACCTGGGGCTGCCTGCCGGAGTATTACCCGCCGGTGCTGGAAATGTGCCTGGATGGAAGAATCGCGCTGGAACCTTTCGTGGAGAAACGCCCGATGAGCCAGATCGCGCAGGTTTTTGATGAAGCGCATCACGGCAAACTCAACAAGAGAATCATATTGACCCCGGATTTTTGAATTGCATTAAATAAACCTCAAGGAGAGCAACATGGCATTGGAGTGGTTACGCAGGGAAAATGGACTCAAGGATCACCGCTTGTTCGACGACAGCCATTTTGGCAAGGATGCGCCAACTGTCATCTACGAAGAACGGCCGGTGCTCGACGACAAGGGGCAGCCTGTGGCAGGTATTTATTCCGCCTGGATCTGGCTGAACAACCCTGCCCAGTACAATTCATACACCACCGAAATGGTGAAAGGCGTTATTGCCGGTTTTCAGCGTGCTTCGAGCGACCGCAAGATCGTCGCCGTGGTATTTACGGCAGTTGGTGACAAGGCCTTCTGCACCGGCGGCAACACATCGGAGTATTCCTCCTATTACTCCAAGCGTCCCAACGAATATGGCGAGTACATGGACCTGTTCAACGCCATGGTCGATGCCATTCTGAATTGCAAGAAGCCGGTCATCTGCCGCGTCAATGGCATGCGCGTGGCTGGCGGCCAGGAAATCGGCATGGCCACGGACATCACGGTTTCGTCCGACCTCGCGATCTACGGTCAGGCCGGCCCGAAACACGGCTCCGCGCCGGATGGCGGCTCGACCGATTTCCTGCCCTGGTTCCTCTCGATGGAGGACGCCATGTACAACTGCGTTTCCTGCGAAACCTGGAGCAGCTACAAGATGAAGTCCAAAGGCTTGATCACCAAGGCCGTGCCGGTGCTGAAGAAGGACGGCAAGTGGGTCCGGAATCCGATGGTGCGCACCGACACCTTTGTGGACGATGGCGAGATTGTCTATGGCGAGCCGGTGTCCAAAGAGGAAGCCGCCAAAGCCAAGGAACTCATTGCACAATGCACCATCGATTTCGAACAACTGGACAAGGAAGTCAACGCGCTCGTCTGGAAATTCACCAATCTGTTCCCGGGTTGCCTGATCAAATCCATCGACGGCATTCGCGCCAAGAAGAAATTCTTCTGGGATCAAATGAAACTCGCCAATCGGCATTGGCTGGCGGCCAACATGAACCATGAGGCCTGGTTGGGATTCAACGCATTCGACGCGAAGAAAGCTACCGGCAAGGATGTCATCGACTTCGTCAAATATCGCCAATTGGTCGCAAAAGGAAGCTTGTTCGACGATAATTTCGCCGAGCAGGTATTGGCCAAGCCGAAGACCTGAGGTCACCAGACACCATAGGCCGAAGCAAGTGAACCTGCCGCCCGCTACAATCGCGGGCGGCAGGTTTTTACAATAATTACGCGGGAATATTAGAATCCAGGGGTAGCATCACCAATATAAGGAGGAGCCATAGAAATGGCAGACAATACAAAACCCGGCCTGCATCCTATCGAAACCGCGAGTCGAGACGAAATCAGCGCGCTACAACTGCAGAGACTGAAATGGTCATTGTCCCACTCGTATCAGAACGTCGCCCAATATCGGAAAAAGTTTGATGCCATTGGCATTCATCCGGAGGACCTCAAGCAACTCTCGGATTTGGCGAAGTTTCCTCTGAGCGACAAGAAAGACCTGCGCGACAATTATCCCTTCGGCATGTTCGCGGTGCCAATGACCGATGTCGTGCGGATTCACGCATCCAGCGGTACCACCGGAAAACCCACGGTTGTCGGTTACACCAAGAAAGACATCGACATGTGGGCGGATTTGATGGCGCGTTCGATCTACGCCGCCGGCGGTCGCCGTGAAGACATTGTGCTGGTTTCGTACGGATACGGATTGTTTACCGGCGGTCTTGGCGCCCATTATGGTTCCGAGAGACTGGGTGCGGCGGTGATTCCGATGGGTGGCGGCCAGACCGAGCGACAAGTGCAATTGATCCAGGACTTCAAACCCACCATCATCATGGTGACACCTTCCTACATGCTGGTCATTGCCGAAGAAATGGTGCGCCAGGGGATCGACCCCAAGACCTGTTCGCTCAAACTCGGAATCCACGGGGCAGAGCCCTGGAGCCTGGCGATGCGTTCAGAAATTGAGGCCATTTTCGATTGCGATGCAGTAGACATCTATGGGCTGTCGGAAGTGATGGGACCGGGCGTCGCTTGCGAGTGTGTCGAAACCAAGGATGGCCTGACGATCTGGGAAGACCATTTTTATCCGGAAATCATCGATCCGATCACCGGGGCTCCATTGCCCGATGGGGAAATGGGCGAACTGGTATTTACCTCCCTCTCCAAGGAAGCCATGCCGGTCATCCGTTACCGCACCCGCGACCTGACCCGGATTCTTCCGGGAACTGCACGAAGCATGCGCCGGATCGCGAAAATCACCGGTCGTTCCGACGATATGCTGATCATCCGCGGCGTCAATGTCTTCCCATCGCAGATCGAGGAGCAGATTCTCAAGCACCCGGAACTGACGCCGGTCTATCAACTGCATGTAGACAAGGACGGTCCTTTGGACAAGCTTGATGTGTATACCGAGGTTCGCGTGGAACTGCTGGCTAAATTGGGCCGGCAGGGCATGGAGAATCTAGGCAAGCAGTTGCAGCACAACATCAAGAGCCTGATCGGCGTCACCTGCGACGTGCATGTCGTCGAAGAGGGCAAGGTTGAAAGAACCCTGGTGGGCAAAGCGAAGAGGGTCGTAGACAAGCGCCCCAAGTGATTGCTGAATATACCCGTTAACTGACGCAACGATAACAGGAAGAAAATATGGATCTTGACGGAAAAATTGCAATAGTTACCGGAGCAGGCTCGGGCATAGGCAGTGCCATCGCCCTGGATTTGGCCAGAAATGGCGCTCATGTCGCGATTGTCGACCTCAAGGCCGAGGCAGCCAATGCCATTTGCGCCGAGATCGTGAAAATGGGGCGCCGATCATTGGCGGTGTCGGCCAATGTGGCGAACTTTGCCGACGCCCAGGCGATGGTTGCCAAAGTCGTTCAGGAATTCGGCAGGGTCGATATCCTGGTAAACAACGCCGGGGTGAACCGCGATGCAGTCATTTGGAAAATGACCGAGGCGCAATGGGACGAGTCGGTGGACATTAATTTGAAGGGCTGCTTCAACTACATCCGTGCCGTCGCACCGCTGTTCAAGGAGCAAAACAGCGGGAAAATCGTCAATGTCACTTCGATCAATGGCATGCGCGGCAAGTTCGGACAGGCAAATTACAGTGCGGCGAAAGCGGGTATCATTGGCCTGACCAAAACCGTTGCGCGCGAACTGGCGAAGTCGAATGTCAATTGCAACGCCGTCGCTCCGGGTCTGATTGAAACGGACATGATGAAAGCCTTGCCGGAAGAAGCCAAGCAGAAGGCAATGTCCGAGATCCTGCTGGGACGCATGGGGGCTCCGCAAGAAGTGGCTTGGCTCGTGACTTTCCTGAGCTCGGAAAAATCGCGTCACATTACCGGAGAAGTGATCAAGATCGACGGCGGACAGTACATCTAGTGCCCGCCTTTGTTTTTGGTGCTAGCTTGATTGAACACTTGCGGTCAAACGACCCTATTGGAGAAATGCATGCGTGAAGCAGTGATTGTTGACGCCCTCAGAACACCGGTTGGAAAATTTTGCGGTGCCTTGAAAAATGTTCGGCCTGATGACCTGGCAGCTTTGTGTCTTGCGGAAATCGTCAAGCGCAACCAGCTTGATGCCAGCCTGATTGAGGACGTGGTTTTGGGCTGCACCAACCAGGCGGGGGAGGACAACCGCAATGTCGCGCGTATGGCAGCCCTGCTTGCAGGACTACCCTTTACGGTTGGCGGACAGACAATCAATCGACTTTGCGCTTCCGGGCTGAACGCAGTGAATAGCGTGGCACAAGCCATCAAGGCCGGCGAAGGCGATGTCTTCATCGCCGGCGGCGTGGAGTCGATGACGCGCGCGCCGTTTGTGATGGCCAAGTCCGAGACGGCTTTTTCGCGCGACATCAAGGTTTATGACTCGGCGATCGGCTGGCGCTTCGTCAATCCGAAAATGCCGGGCTACTCGAAGGAGAGCATGGGCGATACCGCCGAAAACGTGGCATCCAAGTACGGTCTGACGCGCCTGGAACAGGATGAATTCGCGCTGGCATCGCAACAGAAATGGGGAGCGGCGGACGCGGCCGGAAAATTCAAGGATGAGCTCATGCCTGTTCTGCTGCCACAGAAGAAGGGCGATCCCGTTGTGGTTGACCGGGACGAGTTTCCGCGTTCCGACACAACGCTCGAACAATTAGCCAAATTGGCACCGGCTTTCAAGAAGGACGGCACGGTTACGGCAGGCAATTCAAGTGGCATCAACGATGGCGCAGCGGCAGTCCTGATGATGGAGGCTGCAACCGCACGGCGCCTGGGATACAAACCGATGGCACGGATCGTGACAAGCGCCGTGGCCGGCTGCGATCCCTCGTACATGGGACTGGGGCCGATTCCCGCGACACAAAAAGCCTTGGCCAGGGCAGGACTGAAGATCGGCGATATCGACCTGATGGAGCTCAACGAAGCCTTCGCCGCGCAATCCATTCCTTGCATTCGCGAAGTGGGAATTGATCCCGCCCGCGTCAATGTCAACGGTGGTTCGATCGCCATGGGGCATCCGCTCGGTTCAACCGGAGCGCGCATCATGGGCACGCTGGTGCACGAAATGAAACGGCGTGGTTCGCACTACGGACTCGTGGCGCTGTGCATTGGCGTGGGGCAGGGGATTGCGACCATCGTCGAACGCATGGATGGATAGTCGCAGCTTGACTCGCTAGAGCTTCGAGACGAAATCGAAATCGTTTTGCGGTGATGACGGTTGAGGCACGGATTCCGGGCTCTTGAGCGTTTGCTCAGGTTTCTCGGAGGCAGAGTCCTTGCTTCCGCTTGCTTCCTGGGCTACGGAGTGGCGCGATGCCTGGTTTCGTTGTTGCCAGGGCAATCCATCGGAGTATTGAAGGTTAAGCGAGTCCGGAGACGATCCCGATTTAGTCCGATTTCCGCTACTCAACGTTTCGTCGCTTGCCTTGTGCAAAAGGGACTCCCGCCTGGATTGAATGCGGTTATAGAAATACAGCGACAGCCCTCCTATCGCACCTCCCGCCAGGATCGCCAGCAGTAATTCGAAGAAATCGAAGGATGCCGGTTTTGGTGCAAGCTTTTCCGCTTGCCTTTCCGCTTCAATTGCATTGAGGCGACTTTCGAGAACATTCGTGTGCTTTTGCAAGGCCTTGAAGCTGTCTTCGAGTTGAGTGAGCTTGTCGGCAGCGGCAGCTTGAACATTCGTTTGCTCAACCAGCAGGGCTGTCAGGCGCTCTGCCTCGGACAGCAACTCGGCAGCGCTCTTTTGTCCCGAGTGTCCCAATACCAGCATGTCACGATTGGGTTTGGCCGGCTTCAACACAGAGGCCGCGGGGCGGGATGTCGGCGCTGGTTGGCGAGCGGCTGTCGCCTTCGAGACAGGTTTGCTACCTGGCTCGCGCCGCACCGGCAAGCCAGGGGGAATGCGCAATTCCGAACCGGCGGCGATCAATTCGTCGGTATTCGCCAACTCCGGATTCGCCTGCTTCATCATGCGCATGAATTTTTCGCGCGCTTTGGGTTGGAGCGGATAGCGTTGTCGGGCCAGCATTTCAAGAGTGCTATTCGTCACGATGCGCAAAGACGCGGCTGTTTCCGTCGCGGGTGATTCGTTTTTCTGGGGCTTGACTGTTTCGGTTCCCGCGCTGGGTGGTTCTGAAATCGGGAGTGTCGCCGGCTTGGCCGACGGCGCGGGCAAGGTCAAGGCAACCTTCGATGGCTCGGAGGTCAGCAACAGGTAATCCTTGGACAGGCCAAAACCGCAACCCACCGCCAGACCAAACTCGATGATGGGCTCACGCACGGCGGACGCAGAAGTCAGGACCAGCTTGGCTTGGTTGCGCTCGGTCTGAATTTGAATCTGCGCGTTGCGCAGGACAAATCCACTCTCGATTTCAGCTGAAGGCGGCCGGATCTTGAAACATTCCGGCGCCGGAACGCCTTCGTCGATACCCAGCAAGGGAATTTCGATCAGCAAGGCCTGTCCGAGAACCGGCTGCCCCGAAACATTGCCGAGCCCCAAAGCCAATACGGAACCGCTAACAGCCAACAAGGAACCTATGAGTGCGAATTTCAAAGACGAAAATGCCATGAGCAAAGTTAATCATCGATGTATGCAACGCCATAATGTTAGCACCTCCATCCGGGCCGAGATATCGCCACCAGATTGAGAACGCCCATGAAAATACTCGCCAGCGGATTGCAGGAAGAACCCATGACCATCCCAATAGCTTTAGAATGCAGCGACTTAACCCGCATGAGATGACGCCATGACACAGGCGAAAGAGAATTTTGGCATCAAGAATTTCCTGGGTGGCGACCAGGCACGGGGAGATTTCTGGGGCGGTTTTGCGGCGATGCTGGTGGCTTTGCCGGCTGCAATCGCTTTTGGCGTTACGGTTTACTCTGCAATCGGACCATCCTTCGTTGCTGCCGGCGCACTGGCCGGGGTAATTGGCGCCACGGCCATTGGTCTGCTCGCCTCGATTTTGGGTGGAACCGACCGCCTCATCAGCGCGCCTTGCGCACCGGCAGCGGCGGTACTCGCGGCTTTTGCCATGGAATTGGTCGATCAGGGTGTCGATCCAAACATGATCGTTCTGCTGCTGGTGATGCTGGGAGTCCTCGCTGGCATGATTCAGGTGCTGTTCGGTTTCATCGGTATCGGACGGCTGATCAAATATATTCCTTATCCCGTCGTCAGCGGCTATATGAGCGGGGTCGGACTCATCATCATTGGCAGTCAGATTCCCAAGTTTGTCGGTGCTCAGGAAGGAACACATTGGCATCATTTGATTTTTGCTCAAGCGGAGTGGGATTGGCGCAGCTTGGCCATTGGCGGAGCGACAGTAGCCATAGGACTGATTGGTCCGAAGTTAACCAAGGTGGTTCCCGGAACTCTGCTTGGGATACTCGCTGGAATCGCTACCTATTTCGTCTTTGCCGCGCAGGATTCGGCGCTCATGTCGGTGAGCGGGAATCCGCTGGTGATCGGACCGCTGGGGGCCACCACCGAAGGTTATTTCGCAGCAGCCAGCGGACGCTGGACAGAAATCGGCGAATTGAGGCTAGCGCAGATTGCCGGGTTGTTCGGCAACGCGCTTACGCTGGCCGTTCTGCTTTCCATAGATACCCTAAAAACCTGCGTGGTTCTTGATCAAATGACGCGTGGGCGCCATGACTCGAATCGCGAGCTGTTTGCCCAGGGCGTTGGCAACATCGCTTCGGCTGCCGTGGGTGGTATCCCGGGAGCAGGGACCATGGGGGCGACACTGGTTAACCTTTCCAGCGGCGCACGCAGCCGTGTCTCCGGTGTCATCGAGGGGGTGCTCGCCTTGATCGCTGCGCTCATTCTGGGTTCCTTCCTTGCCTGGATTCCGGTTGCAGCTTTGGCGGGCACGCTGATCGTGATCGGTGTGCGCATGATCGATCGGGAGCCCCTGCGCTTTATCGAGTCGCGCGCCACGGTTTTCGATTTCGCCGTGGTGGTCGCTGTAGTGCTGGTTGCCCTGACCATTGGCCTGATTGCGGCATCGGGGGTCGGTGTGGCCATGGCCATCATTCTTTTTCTGCGTGAACAGATAGGCGGTTCGGTCGTTCGCCACAAGATGTACGCCAATCAGATGTCGTCGAACTGGTATCGTCCCGAAGCGGAAATGCATATCCTCGAGCAAAAGGGCGATCAGGCCGTGATTTTTGAATTGCAGGGCAGTCTGTTTTTTGGCACAACGCAGCAATTTTATGCGGACATAGAGGCAGAGCTTTCCACCCGCAATTACGTCATTCTCGATTTCAAGCGCGTCCAGTCCCTCGACGTCACTGCCGCCCACATGCTGCAGATGGTCAGGGATGCATTGCGCGAGCGCGATGCGATGCTGCTCTTAAGCAATGTCGCCGAGCACCTCCCTAACGGCCGCAACCTCAAGGAATTCCTCGAGCAAACCGGCGTGACCGGCGCTGAAGAAAAATCGGTACGTATTTTCGCCGAACTGGATAGTGCCATTGAGTGGGTTGAAGACCGTATCCTGGGCGAAGTCGAATCTGCGCCCGCGGTGGAAACACCCATGCAGTTGCAGGAGATGGAGCTTTTCCGCCATAACAAGGACGAGACGCTGAAGGATCTGGAGGCCCGCATGGAAACCCGCATCTATCAGCCCGGGCAAAACATCTACGCGCGCGGCGAGGTGGGCAATGAGGTATATTGGATTCGCCGCGGCATGGTGAGAATCTTCGCGCCGCTGGGAGCGGGCAGAACCCGCCATATCTCCACTTTTGGCCGAGGCGACTTTTTTGGCGGCCTGGCATTCCTCGATGGCAATCCGCGCAGCAATGACGCTGTCGCCTTCAACGAAGTCGAGTTGTATGTCCTTTCGCGAGAACAGTTTTCGCGCATCTCCGAAGAACATAAGAAATTGGCATTCAATCTTGTCACCGCGCTTGCGCGAACACTGGCGATTCGTCTACGCCATGCCGACACCGAGATGACGATGCTCAGGGAATACTGACGAGAGCGGGTGCAGTGACGGATGATTTGATCTTCATGGAGGAAGCACTGTCCTTGGCGCGTGAGGCGGCGGCGTGTGGCGAAGTTCCTGTCGGTGCCGTGGTTGTGGACCGGCAGGGTACTGTTATCGGTCGTGGCTTCAATCAGCCCATCGTTAGGCATGACCCGACCGCCCATGCCGAAATACTGGCGCTGCGTGATGCAGCGCAGCAGCTGACGAATTACCGCCTGCCCGGGTGTACGCTATATGTCACATTGGAGCCGTGTGCCATGTGTGCCGGGGCCATGTTGCATGCGCGATTGGCACGCGTAGTTTTCGGTGCGGCCGATCCAAAGAGCGGCGCCTGCGGCAGCGTGATCAACCTTTTCGCGGAAGACCGCCTTAACCACCATGCTGAAATCAGCGGCGGTATATTGACGAATGAATGCGGTGCATTGCTGTCGAGTTTTTTTGCAGCACGCCGTAGTCGGACCGCAGTGGCATGAAAAACCATCCTCGACTCGATATTTTCATCAGTTTGCCAGCCCAGACGCTTGAACTTTTTCAGAGCGGCATCCTGCTCAAACGCTATTCGGTATCAACCGCGAAAAATGGCGTTGGCGAAAAAAATGGCAGTTATTGCACTCCACGCGGCAGGCACATCATTCGTGCCAAGATCGGGGCCGGTTGCCCGGAAAACGCGGTTTTCGTGCGCCGCCGTCCGACCGGCGAGATATGGTCGGAACAGTTGTCCGCCCAATTTCCAGGACGCGATTGGATACTCAGCAGGATTCTCTGGCTTTCCGGATGTCAGCCAGGATTCAATCGGCTCGGTGACGTCGATACTATGCGGCGTTACATCTATTTGCACGGTAGTCCCGACACCGTGGCCATGGGCGTTCCAGGTTCGATCGGTTGTGTTCGGATGCGCAACCGCGACATCATCGAATTGTTCGATCTGGTGGCGCCGTACACTCCCCTGACTTTGGGTGAATTCAATGTGAAAACAGAGTCTTGGGAAGATGCAAAAGCCGATGCCGTGACTATTCGTGAAACTGTTTTCATCCGCGAGCAGGGCGTCTCCGCTGAAATCGAGCTGGATGAATTCGACGCACCTTCCCTGCATGCGCTGGCGCTGGATGTTTCGGGCAGGGCAATTGGCACCGGACGACTTTTGCCGGATGGGCATATCGGGCGCATGGCTGTGTTGCCGGCCTGGCGCAAGCACGGCGTCGGCACGGCCTTGTTGCGTCGTTTGATCGAAGTTGCGTCCTTGCGCGGCATGCGCCACCTGGCGTTGAATGCGCAGGAACACGCAGCCTCCTTTTACTCCCGTTTTGGTTTCGAACCTGACGGCACTCAATTCTTTGAGGCAGGCATTCCTCACCTACGCATGAGCCTCAACCTGTCAGCTTGAAGCGATAGTGTCGGCGGTTTCCGGAACGGGCTCCGGGCAGGAAGGTCTGTTCGTCGAATGAAGCGCATTTCTTGTGGTCGATGTGCAGCACCGTGGAGCACCGCGTGCCATAAGTTGGCGTGCGCACGAAGGCTGCCGAAAGCGTCCGTTCCCATTCCAGGCTTACCCCGGTGCTTGGCAACAGGCTGTCTTCATAGATGTTTTCATCGCGGAGCAGGTCGAAAAGCGCCGCCTCGTGCGGCAATGCGTTCAATGCGCGTTGTAGGTCCGACTTGCCTTGCGCTACCTTCGGCCAGGGAGTGTCGAGTTGATGATTGCTGACACCGTAGACCCCTGCCGGGAGTTTTTGTACGGATACCGGATCCAGACTTCTGTTGGAGAAATGCCACAGACCCTCATCAAGGGAGCCGCAGAGCAAGTTGAAACCGTTGTAGGACTTCGCCGTTTTGGACAAATTCTCTAGGTAGCTTCGAGCGGAATTGGTTCCGGAGAGGAAGTCGCTGACGAGTTTGCCGCGGGTGGGTGCCGCAGGCAAAACATTGCCCGGCTCACGAAAATTGGTCAGAGCGGCAAAACGACCCTGCCGCGTGATACCTAGCCAAGTACCACCCGCACTGAGATCGCGCCCAGCAAGAATATCGGGTGCATCATCCCAAAACCGTGCTGCCGCTGTCGGTCTGGAAAAGAATTCATCTCTATTGGCGGCAACCACCAATGGGAAATTGTTGTGAGTATACAATGCTATTAATATTAGACACATATAGCATGTAGTTAATAATTAACTTTTAGTTTCTTCACTCGGAAGCGCGTAAGGCAAGGACAGTAAACGCAGGCCGGGACCAGCGGGGTTGCCAAGATGAACTTTACCGGCATCCGCACAAGTCGATTGGATCACAGCCAGCATATCTTGGCCACCCTGTGGCGTCAGTGCCACATCGAGCACGCGACCGCAGGATTGCTCGCCGGTTTCAGGCGCATACAAATGATCGCCCGGCGAGGCTGTGGCAGCATCGAGATGCGCGCGGTACATGCGCCGCTTGAGTTTCCCCAAATACTGGGTGCGCGCGACGATTTCCTGGCCGGGATAACAACCTTTTTTGAAGCTGACGCCACCGATCACATCGAAATTCACCATTTGCGGGATGAATTCCTCGGTTGTCGCCGCCATCACCAGGGGCAGCCCAGATGTAATTTCGAGCCAATGCCAACAGGACAAGCCGACGGGATATGCAGTTTCGGCCAGTTTCTGCCATATCTGTTGTGCCGCAGAGGAAGACACCGCCATAACGAAGCGTTGTTCGTCAAGACGCAGCAACTGACCTTGATCAAAGTCTGAAATTGTCATGCTTGCTTGCGGAATCGGGCTTATTTCAACCAGCGCATCGATTGCTTTCTCGCCGGACAAGCCCAGTAAAACAAATTCGGAACTGGCATCGGTGAGTTTGACTTTGCTGCGCAACACGTACATGGAAAGTTTTTTCAGGATAGCCGCATGCAAATCGGCGGCAAGCGCCAGCATCAGGTCCGAGCCGGCATGCCAAACCAGGAAACTCGCCAGCAAACGTCCCTTGGGATTGCAAAACCCGTTGCGCTGGAGGGCATCGGCTCGCAGTCCCTTGATGTCGTTGGTGAGCAAGTTATGCAGAAATAGCGTGGCTTCTTCCCCGCTTGCCCTGATGAGAGCCAGGTCCGCCAAGGGGGCCAAGACAGTCCCCGTTTGCGCACGGAGCAATTCTTCCCCGAGGTTGCCAAAATCCACGGCGCCTTTACCAGCGCCTTGCTTTTGCAGAAAATCAATCCAGTCCTGTTTCATATCGTGCTTTCTTCGAGCGTGAGGTGGTTGAGTTATTATAGCTCTGCCGTCAATTCCCAATTCCAGCAGCCGCTCATGCGCAGCCTCAAATATGTTTTTTTGGTATGTGTCTTGTTCTTGGGGACTTTTGTCGGTTGGATGGCCTGGTTTGCCTATGCGCCCGTGGATCTTCAAGGGACCAAAGCGATCGATTTCAGTATTCCGCCGGGACAGACCCTGCGTGCAGCTTCGCAACAAATGGCCGAATCCGGATTGGGGTTTGCACCATGGCAATTTACCCTATTGGCGCGAATTCTTGGAAAGGCTGCCGAAATCAAGGCGGGAAGCTACCAGGCAGAGCAGGGCATCACCCCTTTGACGCTGCTTGAAAAGCTGACTCACGGCGACTTCAATCAGGATCAGATTGCCTTTGTCGAGGGGAAAAACTTCCGCCAGTTGCGCAGCCTGCTGGATGCTCATCCCTCGATCAGGCATGACACCACCAGCCTAAGCGACCGGGAAATCCTAAGACAACTCAAGGCAAAGGAAGGCCATCCCGAGGGCTTGTTCTTTCCCGATACCTATGTGTTTGCAAGAAATTCCAGCGACCTGGAGATTCTCAGTCGGGCTTATCGGGCCATGCAGCAGCAGCTTGACCGGGAATGGCGGAAACGATCTCCAAAACTTACTATAACTACGCCTTATCAGGCGCTTATCATGGCTTCCCTGGTGGAGAAGGAGACTGGCCAGGCATCGGACCGTGCTGCCATCGCAGGGGTTTTCAGCAACCGACTGCGTTTGGGCATGCTGTTGCAGACCGATCCAGCCGTGATTTACGGACTTGGAGAAAGCTTCGATGGCAACCTGCGCAAACGCGATCTGCTGGCGGATTCGCCTTACAATACCTACACGCGCCCGGGCCTGCCGCCAACCCCGATTGCCATGCCGGGGCTGGCCGCCTTGCAGGCGAGCCTGCATCCGGTAGAGTCGGACAAGCTCTACTTCGTGGCGCGTGGTGACGGTTCCAGTGAGTTCTCGCACAGTTTGGAAGAGCATAACCGGGCAGTGAACAAGTATCAGAGGGGGAAATGATCCGTGAGAGGCAAGTTCATCACGCTTGAAGGTATTGATGGCGCAGGGAAAAGCACCCATCATGGATGGCTGGTCGAATTTCTCAAGGAGCGCGGCAAATGCGTCGTTGCCACCCGTGAACCCGGCGGGACGGCGCTGGGGGAAGCCCTGAGGGAACTTCTGTTGCAAACGCCCATGCACCTGGAAACCGAGGCACTTTTGATGTTCGCTGCGCGCAGGGAGCATATAGACAAGGTCATCGAGCCTGCTCTGCAGCGGGGTGATTGGGTGATTTCGGACCGTTTTACGGACGCCAGCTTCGCCTATCAAGGCGGTGGTCGAGGTTTGTCGCAAGAAAAACTCGCAATCCTGGAGCATTGGGTGCAGGAACAGCTGCAGCCTGATCTTACCCTGCTCTTCGATGCTCCAGTTTCGGTTGCGCAGCAGCGATTGGCCAATGCTGGTCATCCTCTTGATCGCTTTGAGAAGGAAAAGCTGGATTTTTTCGAGCGCGTCCGCACCGCCTATCTGGAGCGAGCCGCCCGGGAACCCCGGCGCATCATCCAAATCAACGCTGAATGCAGCCTTTCCAATATCCGCCTGACACTTGAGCAAACAATTGCATCTATCTGTTAATGAAAATATTTGATTGGCAGAAACCGCTTTGGCAGCTGCTGCTGGGCGATCTGCAGAACCTGCCCCATGCGATGATCATGGCGGGGGCGCAAGGCATGGGGAAACTGGCTTTTGCCCAGGCTTTTGCTGCTCGATTGTTATGTCAATCCATTGGCTTGACAGAGAATCCGGACCAGATGCCCTGCGGGCAATGTTCTTCCTGCACCTGGCTGGCTTCCGGCAACCATCCCGATTTTCGACTGGTTCAACCTGAAGGTGAAGGAGACGAGGAGGGCGAGGAAGCCTCGAAGGCGGCCCCAAATCCTGTCAAGCCAGGGCAGGGGCTCATCAAAGTAGAGCAGATCCGATCACTCAACGATTTTGTATTTATTGGTAGCCATGCGCAAGGAAAACGCATTGCCATACTTTCCCCAGCAGAGTCTATGAATGCTGCAGCCGCCAATGCTCTTCTTAAAATACTTGAAGAACCTCCGGCAGGTGTATATTTTATATTGATTGTTAATTCATGGCACCATCTTCTGCCTACCATCCGCAGCCGTTGCCGAAAAATTGTCTTTCATTGTCCGGATCAGGAACTGGCGCAAGAATGGTTAACTCAGGAGGGGGTGAAGTCAGCCGCAGAACTGTTGCAGTTGGTTGGTGGTGCTCCGCTTCTGGCAGCAAACTGGGTAGAGCAGGGCAGGCTCGAAACTTATGGAAAGGCGTTGGAACCGCTGGCAGACAATCCCGATGATCCTGTAGCGATGGCGGCTAAATGGAGTGGGTTACTCAAGACTGAAACAGGATTCGGCTTGCCGCACTTGGTCGAAGCTCTGCAAAAATGGCTATATGATCTGCTGCTCTTGAAACTGACCGGCAAACTGAGTTATCACCAGGCTTGGCGCAAAAAGCTTGAGGTTCTGGAACGCCGAGCCAGCGTTGTCGGTCTCCTGGCGGGGTATCAGGAACTGCTTAAGATACGAGCCGTTGCCAGGCACCCGCTGAATACGCAGCTGTTTCTCGAGGATTTGGCGACCCGTTACCTTCGGTTGATTGCCTTAGAAAAACCATAACTTCTGCGTAAATTCATAAGTTTATATTTTTTTGGCAAATTATGCTGGTTGATTCGCATTGTCATGTTGATTTTCCGGAACTTGCCGGACGGATCGAAAATGTACTCGGGGTAATGAGGGCGAATGGCGTGGATTACGCGCTTTGTGCTGCAGTAACTCTGGAGCGTCTGCCTGCCATGTTGGATTTGGTAATGAAACACGCCCAGTTTTTTGCATCTGTCGGAGTCCATCCGGATAATTCGGATGGACTCGAAGCAACGGTGGATGGCTTGCTGCAACTGGCTAAGCAGCCGAAAGTGGTCGCGATAGGCGAGACCGGTTTGGACTATTCCCGCCTGGAAGGCGATCTTGAGTGGCAGAGAGAACGCTTTCGCATTCATATCCGGGCAGCGATAGAATGTGGCAAACCATTGATTATTCACACACGAGAGGCTGCCGCAGATACCCTGAAAATCATGCGCGAAGAGCAGGCCGGCAAGGCCGGGGGCGTAATGCATTGCTTCACGGAAACGCGGGAAATCGCGGAAGCAGCTTTGGAGATGGGATTCTACATATCGTTTTCCGGGATAGTCACATTCAAGAATGCCATTCTGATCAAGGAAGTAGCTAGGCATGTCCCGATCGACAGGCTGCTGATCGAAACCGATGCACCATATCTTGCCCCGGTACCTTATCGTGGCAAAACCAATGAACCCGGTTTTGTCCGCCATGTTGCCGAAGGGATAGCGAAGCTTCGTGGCACGGAGCTGGAAACTCTTGCAAATGCAACAACCCAAAATTTCTTTAGATTGTTTTCTCACGCCCAAGCAGGTTTGCCATGAACAAGCAGTCCATTTTCATCGTCTGGATTTTTTCTCTGGTCGCGTTTTCGAACGCTATTGCAGGTGTTTATGAAGAGATGGTCACAGCCGTGAATATGAAAGACACGGCAACTGTTGGTCGATTATTGCAAAGAGGCATGGATGTGAATACATCCGACGCAATGGGCAATACGCTGCTCATGCTGGCAGCACGCAACGGAGACCTGCAAACTTTAGAAATACTATTAAGAAACAGAGCTAATTTATTGAAAATAAATAGTTACAAGGATACGGCAATTTTGCTTGCGGCGCTTCATGGCCACCTGCAATGCGTAGTCGCTTTGGTCGAAGCTGGTGCAGAACTTGACTCTGCAGGATGGACTCCGTTGATTTATTCTGCCTTCGAAGGCCATGTCAATGTTGTTCGTTATTTGCTGATGCGCGGGGTTAATATCAATGCGCAATCCGAAACCGGGATCAGCGCACTGATGGCCGCCAGCCGGAACAATCATGTTGAAATAGTCAAAATTCTTCTGGAAAAGAAGGCTGACCTGAGTTTATCGAATCAACTGGGCCAAACGGCATTGAACATGGCAGAGGCAGCAGGACATTCCGATATTGCCAAACTGCTTAAAGACAGTGAAAACCGTCGTTAGCAGCTGTATTTTCTGCCAGACATAATTTCGCATAATCGGCATTATGTTAAATATTAAGTATAGGGATAATCTTGCGTTAAATCAAACCTTCTCCCGAATTAATGGTGCACCGCAATCACAGCCACTACAATGATTAATATCGCTATTGCTGGATTAACAAAAGGAACTCCCACATGACTATCCAGAACAAGGCTGAGATCATTGATGCGATCCTCGCGCGTCACCGGGACAAGCCAACCCGCCTCATGCAGATTTTAAGAGAGACTCAGGAGGAACTTGGCTGGCTTTCAAAAAAGACCTTGTCGATGATTGCACGTGGCACACGCCAGCCTCTCGCGCGTGTTGAGGGAGTCGCAAGCTTTTACAGCTTTTTCCATACAGAACCTCTGGGACGGTACTGCGTGCTTTGGAGCGACAACATTACCGACCGAATGCTCGGCAGTGTCGAATTGATGCGGGAAATGTGCAAGAAGCTATGGCTGGAACCGGGGCGGGTTTCTGAAGATGGGCTTGTCAGTGTCTCATCCACTTCATGCACCGGCATGTGCGATCAAGGACCGGCAATCCTCGTCAATTACCGGGCAATTCCGCACATGTCTTCAGAACGTGTCGGGCAAACTGTCGATCTGATTCGCTCGGAAACACCCGTTTCCAAATGGCCAGCAGAGTTATTTTCGATCTCCGACAACATTCGGCGCAGGGACATTCTGCTCGGCAACATCTCGCGGCCTGGGGATGCTCTGCGCGCGGCAATCGCCCGCGGTGCTCAGCCCACACTGGATGAAATCAAACTTTCAAACCTGCGTGGCCGGGGTGGTGCAGGGTTTTCAACTGGCTTGAAATGGGAAACCTGCCGCAATGCTGAAGGTTCCGGAGCAGATCCCGAACACTACGTTATATGTAATGCCGATGAAGGCGAGCCGGGCACCTTCAAGGACCGTGTGCTTCTGACTGCCCAGGCGGACCTGGTTTTCGAGGGGATGACGGTCGCCGCATACATTCTGGGTGCTCGCCTCGGCATGTTGTATTTGCGCGGTGAATACCGCTATCTGCTTGACCACCTGGAAAGCGTACTGGCACGCAGGCGCAAAGACAAGCAGCTGGGCCATGGCATCCTTGATCATGCGGGCTTCGATTTTGACATCGAAATTCATTTTGGCGCGGGCGCTTATATCTGCGGCGAGGAATCAGCGCTGATCGAATCCCTAGAAGGAAAGCGCGGAGTACCTCGCAACCGGCCGCCTTTTCCTGTAACACAGGGATACCTGGGGCAGCCGACGATAGTCAACAATGTGGAAACCCTTGCGTCTGCGGCGCTTATCACCATGAAGGGTGGAGAGTGGTTCCGCGAAATAGGGACGGAAAAATCAGCAGGTTCCAAGATTCTTTCCGTGTCGGGTGATTGCACACGACCGGGTATCTACGAATATCCGTTTGGTGTCAGGGTGGCCGAGGTTCTGGCTGACTGTGGCGCGGCTGCCGAGAATACCCAGGCAGTCCAGATTTCCGGTCCTTCCGGGGTCTGCATTGCCTCGGATGAATTCAAGCGCAAGATTGGTTTTGAGGATTTGGCGACTGCGGGCGCGTTCATGGTGTTCAACAACAAGCGTGACATGTTCCTGGTCGCGCGCAATTTTTCCCACTTTTTCGCTCATGAAAGTTGTGGCTTTTGCACGCCTTGCCGGGTCGGGACAACGCTCCTGAAGAACTGCATGGATAAAATCGAAGCAGGTCACGGTAGCGAGTACGACATCAACGAAATATTCAAGATCAATCACTTGCTGCAGGCTGCGAGTCACTGCGGCCTGGGCCACACGGCGTGCAACCCGATGTTCGACACGCTACAAAAATTCCGTCCCGCCTATCAGCGGCGTCTCAACTCGCTGGCGTTTGAGCCTGCTTTCGATCTCGACAAGGCACTTTCCCAGGCGCGCCAGATGACCGGCCGCGACGATGCTGACGCGCACTTGAAAAACACGATGGAGGTGAAGGCATGAGCGCGACCCCCGACACTGTCACTACACCAACATTCCAACTGGATGGCGAGGAAATTCCTTTCCAACCAGGACAAACGATCATTCAGGCAGCACTCGCCGCGGGTAAATACATTCCGCATCTGTGCTTTCACCCTGAATTCAAGCCTCACGGATCTTGCAAGCTCTGCCTGGTGAAAATCAGCGGCCGCCCTGCTGCTTCCTGCACCACCGTCGCACAAGCCGGCTTGTCTGTCGAAAGCGAGATACCGGAAGTCCAGGACAAGCGGCGCACCTTGGTGCAGATGCTCCTGGTTGAGGGGAATCATTTTTGTCCCTCCTGCGAAAAGAGCGGCAATTGCATGCTGCAGGCGCTGGGTTACGAGCTGGGTGTCATGTCGCCGCATTTCCCACAAATTTTTCCGGTCCGTCCGGTTGACGCCTCGCACAAGGAAATTCTGCTCGATTTCAATCGCTGCATTCTTTGCGAGTTGTGCGTGCGTGCCAGCAACGAAGTAGACCAGAAAAATGTATTTGCCCTGGCCGGGCGCGGCATTTCCAAGCACCTGATCGTCAATAGCGAAAGCGGGCGTCTCGCTGACACCAATTTTTCCGCCACTGACAAAGCGGCCCAGGTTTGCCCGGTCGGCGTGATTTTGCCCAAGCGTGTCGGGTTCGCGATCCCGATTGGGAAGCGCAAATTCGATTTGAAGCCGATCAGTGATCCGGGTGCGAGTGCCGGATGTGCCGAGCATGCCGAAGGAGGCGCATGATGGACAGGAAACTCAAGGTCGCGACGACCTCCCTGGCAGGCTGTTTCGGCTGCCACATGTCTTTCCTGGATATTGACGAGCGGTTGCTCGATTTGATCCAGTTGATCGAATTCGATCGCTCGCCGTTAACTGACATCAAGCATTGCGGTCCCTGCGATCTGGGAATCATCGAGGGCGGCGTCTGCAATGCGGAAAATGTGCATGTGCTGCGGGAATTTCGGCGCAACTGCAAGATTCTCATCGCGCTGGGCGCCTGCGCCATCAACGGCGGTTTGCCGGCGCAGCGCAACCAACTGGATCTGCGCGATATTCTCGAGGAGGTTTACCAGACCGAACCAGGCCTGACCCACGGCGGAATTCCCAATGATCCCGAACTGCCGCTGCCGCTCAACAAGGTTCATCCGATTCATGAAGTCGTCAAGATCGACTATTTTCTGCCGGGCTGTCCCCCTCCGGCCGATGCCATCTGGAAGTTTCTTACCGATCTTCTCGCCGGTCGCACGCCCCATCTGGGCCATGGCCTGCTCCACTACGATTGAGGCAATATCATGAGCTTCAAACTGGAAACTGCCGTCTACCCCGAAAAGTTGAAACGAGTCGCGATCGAGCCGGTATCTCGGGTAGAAGGTCATGGCAAGGTCACCATCCTGCTCGACGAAAACGATCAAGTGCATCAAGTGCGTCTGCATATCGTCGAATTCCGCGGCTTCGAAAAATTCATCCAGGGCCGGCCCTATTGGGAAGTGCCAGTGATGGTGCAGCGTCTTTGCGGCATTTGTCCGGTTTCCCACCATCTCGCCGCATCCAAGGCGCTTGACATGATCATTGGCGCCAAGCTCACACCCACAGCGGAAAAACTGCGTCGCCTGATGCATGCCGGTCAGATGTTGCAGTCGCATGCCCTGCACTTCTTCCACCTCTCCTCGCCTGATCTGATGTTCGGTTTTGGCTCGGATGCTGCCCAGCGCAATGTCGTCGGAATCATCTCGGCCTTTCCTGAGGTAGCGAAAAAAGGCGTGCTGCTGCGCAAGTACGGCCAGGAGGTCATACGCCATACCGCCGGCAAGCGGGTGCATGGCACCGGTTCGGTGCCTGGCGGGGTCAACAAGTCCCTCACCGTCGATGAGCGCGATCAGCTGCTCAAGGATATCTACCAGATGGTGGCTTGGAGCCGCGAAGCAGTCCAGATCATCCGCGGCCTGTTCGAAAAAAATCTCGAGGAATACAACGCCTTCGGACGTTTTCCCGCCAACAGCATGAGTCTGGTGCGAGCCGACGGAGCGATGGATTTGTATCATGGCGGATTGCGCGCGCGCGACGCGGCTGGCAAAGTGATTTTCGACCACCACAATTACGAGCACTATTGGGAAGTGATTTCCGAGGACGTCAAGCCCTGGTCCTACATGAAGTTCCCGTTCATGAAAGCATTCGGTCCGGATGATGGCTGGTATCGCGTCGGGCCGCTGGCTCGCGTGTCCAACTGCGATTTCATACCGACACCGCTGGCGGACAAGGCCCGTGAGGAATTCCTGGCTTTCGACGCCGGACGCGCGGCCGGCGCCACGCTAGGCTATCACTGGGCGCGCATGATCGAAATGCTGCATGCGGCGGAGACCATCAAGGACCTGCTGCACGATGAAGATATTCTGGGTACGGACTTGATGGCGAAGGGCGAACGGGTGCAACGCGGCGTAGGCGTGATCGAGGCGCCGCGTGGCACGCTGATTCATCACTATCGGGTGAATGAGGACGACCAGGTGATCCGCGCCAATCTGATTGTCTCGACCACCCACAACAATCAGCCGATGAACGAGGCTATCCGCCAGGTGGCAAAACAGTATCTGAACGGGAAGAAACTTACCGAGGGCCTGCTCAACCACATCGAGGTGGCGATCCGCTGCTTCGATCCATGCCTGTCCTGTGCCACGCATGCCCTCGGGCAGATGCCGCTGGAAGTAAGCCTGATCGATGCCAAGGGCGGATGTCTCGACCGCATGGTCAAGAACCAGCAAGCGGCCAGTTTGACTGATTGAAAGCGCCGGTTCTCATCTTCGGCTGGGGCAATCCGAGCCGCGGCGACGATGCGGTCGGGCCGTTGCTGGTGGAACGCATCGATGCCTTGAATTTCCCTGGAGTTGAATGCCTGACGGACTTTCAACTCCAGGTGGAACATGCGCTTGATCTCAAAGGCAGGCAGCGCGTGCTGTTCATCGATGCCAGTGTTGACGCGGCTAGTCCCTTCACCGTGACGCCCCTCATCCCGGGTAAGGACGCCAGCTTCACCAGCCACGCCATGTCGCCCCAGGCGATCCTGCACGCCTTCGCGCAGCTGGAAGGCCATCCTCCTCCGCCAAGCTGGTTGCTGGCCATACGCGGCGAAAGCTTTGAACTGGGCGAACCGCTCAGTTCTTCCGTCGAACTGCATTTGAAAGCGGCCCAGACGTGGGTGGAAAGTTGGCTTGCCGCCTGAATCCGCCAGCGGCTAGGTCGGCGTCAATCGCCAGCGCCCGATGAGCTTGTATTGAGCCCCTTGCGGCAAGAGCTGGGATTCGGCCAAGACGAAGTCCTGTACCGGCCAATCAAATGTTTCGAATTTGGGCAATTCTGGAGCACCGCGCGCCTTGCGCAGCAAGGTCACATGCGCGACGAAATCGCGCAATTCGATCGGCAGTCCCTCCTCGGTCAGACGTTCTGCAAGTTGTCCGGCCAAAGTCAGCAAGGGCAGCGGAGGTTCGCTGCAACCTGCCCAGGCGACTTGCTTCTTCTGCCAGCACGACCAGCGGTCGACATGCAGCGTAAAGGGCATCCCATGCACGCGAGCCGCAGCAGCGCGCAAGTTCTCGATGTGATGCGCGGGGACGTTGCCGAGGAAAAGCAGGGTCATGTGCAGCATGTCGCGCTGTACCTGACGGCCGCCGCAGACGGCATGCAGTTGTTTTCCTGCTTGATGAAGCCGGCTTGCGGTAGCCGCGTCCGGCCACAGGGCAAAAAAAACGCGCCGTTTGTCTGCTGACTCAGGCATCGCTGCGCACGAGCAAGGCGACCGCTTGCGCTGCGATACCCTCGCCGCGTCCGGTAAAGCCGAGCCGCTCGGTGGTCTTGCCCTTGATATTGATGCAGGCCGGATCCACTTGCAGATCGGCGGCAATGTTGTGCTGCATGCTGCCCACATAAGGCGCGATGCGCGGCGCCTGGGCGATGACGGTGGCGTCGAGGTTCCCTACCCGCCAGCCGGCCTGACTCACTGTGTTCATGGCATCGCGCAGCAGCACGCGACTGTCGGCGCCTGCCCAGCGTGCATCGGAGTCCGGGAAATGCCGGCCGATGTCGCCCAGGCCGGCCGCGCCAAGCAGGGCGTCCGTAATCGCATGCAGCAGCACATCGGCATCCGAATGGCCATACAGGCCGCGCTCGAAGGGTATCTCGACACCGCCCAGCAGCAGCTTGCGTCCAGGCACAAGCGGATGCACATCGTAGCCTTGTCCTATGCGTATATTCAATTTTCGTCTCCGCGATGTTGCAGAATCCACTTGGCAAGCAGCAGATCAAGGGGATAAGTGACTTTGAGATTGGTCGGATCCGCCGCGACAAGCTTGGGATGGAATCCGATCGCCTCCATGGCGCTCGCTTCGTCGGTCACATTGGCGTGATTTTCCAAAGCGCGGCGCAGATAGGTATGACGGAACATCTGTGGCGTTTGGGCCTGCCACAGCGCTTCGCGCGATACGGTGGCGCCGATGTCTCCCATCGCATCGGCACGCTTCAGAGTATCCGTTACCGGTACTGCGAGAATGCCGCCGTCATCGGTATCGGCGACACCGTCGATGAGCGCATCCACATGCCATGGCGCCAGGCACGGACGCGCCGCGTCATGCACCAGGATCCAGTCTTGCGCCTGGACCTGGGTTGCCGTGGCGCGCAAACCATTTCGGACGCTTTCCGCGCGTGTTGCGCCGCCGCAGAACAAAGGCGCGAGTTTTGGCTCCAGTTCCGTCCAGTCGTACCGGTTCCAATCGCTGTCGTCGGGAGACAGCACGACAAATACCTTCCGGATTCTTGCGACATCGCACAAGGTGGCGAGCGCGTGATAAATCAGCGGCTTGTCTGCCAGCGGCAGATATTGCTTGGGTCGCTCACCACCCATGCGTGCGCCGCTGCCTGCGGCAGGCACCAGGGCGAAATAGGCTGCGGGCGGAGTCATATCGGGATTGTAAGGATTAGAATCTTTAAACGCCACTTTGCGCCATATGGAGCAGATTGCGATGGAATTCTTCGGCGCCAGCGCCCCACAACATCTGGATGCCTTTGTCACCAGCCTGGGCATCGGTTTATTGCTCGGCCTCGAACGCGAACGCCATACCGATCCCAAGGCGGGATTGCGCACTTTTGCTCTCGTGGCTCTGCTCGGCACACTCGGTGCCATGCTTGGAGAAAAGGCCGGTAGCGGCTGGGTGCTTGCCCTGGGGCTGATCACGGTGGCGGGCATCATGATTGCTGCCAACCTGGCCGATCCCAGTGACGATGGCGATCCCGGCACAACCTCGGTGGTGGCCCTGATGGTTTGTTATTGCCTGGGCGCGACAGTGTGGTTCGGGCATGCCACGCTCGCGGTCATGCTGGCGATCACCAGCACCGCCCTGCTCTACTTCAAGGCGGAACTACATGGCTTCACCCACAACCTGACACACAAGGATTTGATCTCGATCATCCAGTTTGCCGTGCTGACTTTCATCGTCCTGCCGATCCTGCCGGATAACGATTACGGTCCCTATGCCGCCTTGAACCCGCATCAGATCTGGCTCATGGTGGTTCTGATCGCCGGTGTATCGCTTGCCGGTTATGCGGCTTTGCGCTTTGTCGGTGCGCGGCATGGCGCGGCGGTGATCGGATTGTTCGGTGGAATGGCTTCGAGCACCGCCACAACCATGGTGTTTGCCCGCCACGCCCGGATGCAGAGTGATCTGGTGCGCACCGCGACCGTGGTGGTGTTGCTGGCGAATCTGGTGGTGATGCTGCGACTCGCGGTCATCAGCGTGGTGGTTGCACCGAAGCTGGCCTTGCCGCTGACTCTGGTGCTGGGCAGCGGATTGCTGCTCGGGTTGGCGGTGACCGCCTACGGCTGGCGCAGCCTGGGCGCACATGGCGAATTGCCCATGCCTGAAGTCACCAACCCGACCGAATTGCGCACTGCGTTGAGTTTCGGCTTGCTCTATGCAGTCGTGCTGTTGTGCTCCGCCTGGCTGGAAGACATCGCCGGCAGCAAGGGGCTGTACATGGTGGCCCTGATCTCGGGATTGACCGATGTGGATGCGATTACCCTGTCGAGCCTGCACTTGTTCAATCTGGACAAGCTGGATGCCGACCAGACCGTCACCTCGATCGCGCTGGCGATCGGCGCCAACCTGCTGTTCAAGACCGGTCTGGTGATCGTGATCGGCGGCGCAGCCCTGGCACGCCACGCCTTGCCTGGACTCTGCGCAATCGGCCTAGGTCTTTGGGCCGGTTCGCAGATATTCGCTTGAACCTTCAACCCCAAATCGAATTTCGGGAGATGGCAGCATGATTAATCCAATAACCCGCGTGTCGGCCGTAGCTGGGATGTTCTATCCCGGATCGGCCGCCGAATTGACCGATACAGTTCGCCAATTCATGGCCAATGCCCTGGCGGCACCCGCAGGCGTGCCCAAAGCTTTGATCGTCCCGCACGCCGGCTATGTTTATTCAGGACCGGTGGCGGCCAGCGGCTATGCCTGCCTGGCTGCTGCACGCAACTTGATCAAACGGGTCGTCCTGCTCGGGCCGACTCACCGCGT
The DNA here is from genome assembly GCA_016234745.1 of Betaproteobacteria bacterium. Classification (GTDB taxonomy): domain Bacteria; phylum Pseudomonadota; class Gammaproteobacteria; order Burkholderiales; family Rhodocyclaceae; genus JACRAR01. The sequence goes on from JACRAR010000062.1 coordinate 117,375, forward strand.
AGCCATCAGGGGGCTGGCGCTTCCCGCAGCGAGCGCGTTCGATACACCCTTGGGCAGAGTGCCGCTGGATGGGGAACTCGAGCAGATGGTGCTGCGCCTGCCGCAGGTTCAGCAAAACGCGATGGCGCATGCGCAGGAACATTCGCTCGAAGTGCAACTGCCGTTTTTGCAGATGGTCCTGGATGAATTCACCTTGCTCCCGCTCGCAGTCGGCATGGCCAGTACCGAGGAGGTCGCCGAGGTGCTCGACTGTGTCTGGGGTGGCAAGGAAACCCTGATCGTGATCAGTTCCGACTTGTCCCATTATCACCCGTACTCACAGGCGCAGCAGTTGGATCAGGAGACGGGGCGGCAGATCGTTGCGCTGCAGCCGTTGGCCGATCATCAGCAGGCATGCGGCGCCACGCCGGTCAACGGCTTGCTCTTGTGTGCCCGGCGCCGCGGCTTGCAGGCGCAACTGCTGGACCTGCGCAATTCGGGCGACACCGCCGGAGACCGCTCACGAGTCGTGGGTTACGGCGCCTTCGCGTTTCAGGAAAGCATGGCTTATGGACAATGATCTTGGCAATCTATTGCTGGCCCTGGCGCGCAATGCCATCGCCGAGAAACTGGATGCTGCTCATACGCCCGATTCGAAACCGGCAACCCATCCAGCCCTGCTTGAGCGTGGCGCAGTATTTGTGACATTGACCCAGAATGGCGCTCTGCGCGGCTGCATCGGCTCGCTGGAAGCCTGGCGGCCATTGCATGAGGATATCAGCGCCAATGCGGTTGCAGCAGCCTTGCGCGATCCGCGCTTCCCTCCCCTGAGTGCTGATGAGTTGGGCAGAACTCGCGTCGAAGTTTCGCTGCTGACGCCTGCCCAACCGATGAGCTTTGCCAACGAGGCCGATGCCATCGGGCAACTGCGTCCCCACATTGATGGCGTCATCCTCGAATACGGCAAGCATCGCGGCACCTTTCTGCCGCAAGTCTGGGAATCCTTGCCCGAGCCAAGAGAATTCATGGCGCAACTCAAGCGCAAGGCCGGTTTGCCGCTGAACTTCTGGAGCAACGAACTGAAGCTGTCGCGCTATCAGGTCGAGAAGTGGAAAGAACCGGCGTGAGCGTCGCCGAAAGCCGGCATCCGGCAAACTGGTGGCACAAGCTCGAAGACGGCCGCATCCAGTGCGATCTTTGTCCGCGCGACTGCAAGTTGCATGAGGGCCAGCGCGGCGCCTGCTTCGTGCGGGCGATGCGCGACGGTCAACTGGTGCTGACCACTTATGGCCGCAGTTCCGGTTTTTGCATCGACCCGATCGAAAAAAAGCCGCTCTACAATTTTTTTCCTGGTTCCAGCGTGCTCTCGTTCGGTACCGCCGGCTGCAACCTGGCCTGCAAGTTCTGCCAGAACTGGGACATTTCCAAGTCGCGCGAAATGGATACGCTGATGGATGCGGCCACTCCTGCGGCCATCGCTGCTGCCGCGGCCAAGCACGGCAGCAGGAGCGTCGCCTTCACCTACAACGATCCGGTGATATTTGCCGAATATGCGATGGACACCGCTGACGCCTGCCATGCCCTAGGCATACAAACGGTAGCAGTGACTGCCGGCTACATGCACACCGCGCCGCGCCGGGAGTTCTACGCCAGGATGAATGCCGCCAATATCGACCTGAAAGCATTCACCGAGGAGTTCTACACCAGGCTTTGTGTCGGTCATTTGCGTGATGTGCTTGATACATTGGTTTATGTGCATCACGGAACTGACTGCTGGCTGGAGATCACGACTTTGCTGATTCCCGGGCATAACGATTCGGAACAGGAAATCACCGAACTTTCGCAGTGGGTGGCCAGGGAACTCGGCCCCGATGTCCCGCTGCATTTCTCCGCCTACCATCCCGACTACAAGCTGCGCGACGCGCCGTCGACATCCCCGCAAATTCTCAAGCGCGCCCGACGCATCGCGCTCGACGCCGGGTTGCGCTATGTCTATATCGGCAATGTGCACGATCAGGAAGGCGATGCCACTTACTGCCCGAATTGCGGCAAAGTCGTGATCGCCCGTGACTGGTACCAAATACTTTCCTATCAACTGACGGATGAAGGACGCTGCCAGCACTGCGGCTCCACCATCGCCGGGCGTTTTGGAAATTACGACGTACCTTTTGGCGCCAGACGCATCCCCGTCAAAATGTCAGCGGGGTAAGAGGCGGTCAGCCGCTATACGGCTGACTACCCCACCTGCTTATGCCTTTTCGAAAACCAGCTGCCCTTTCTTGACCGTGGCGCGAATCGTTTCCTTGGCGGCAAACCTGCCTTCGAGGATGGCTCTCGCCAGGGGATTCTCAATCCGTTCCTGGATTGCCCGTTTCAGCGGACGCGCTCCGAAAACCGGATCGAAGCCGGCCTCAGCGATTTCTGACAGCGCTGCGTCGCTGACTTCGAGTTTCATCTCCAGCTTGGCCAGGCGTTTTTCCAGATAGCCCAGTTGAATCTTGGCGATGGCGGCAATATTCTTCTCGTCGAGGGCGTGGAACACCACGATCTCGTCGATGCGGTTGACGAATTCGGGGCGAAAATAGGATTTGACCTCGCCCATCACCGCCAGCTTGATCACCTGGTAGTCATCGCCGCTCATCTGCTGGATCATTTGCGAACCAAGGTTGGAGGTCATGACGATCACGGTATTCTTGAAATCCACCGTGCGCCCCTGCCCGTCGGTCATGCGGCCATCATCAAGCACCTGCAGCAGCACGTTGAACACGTCCGGATGGGCTTTTTCGACTTCGTCGAAGAGAATCACACTGTAAGGTTTTCTGCGCACCTGCTCGGTCAGATGGCCGCCTTCCTCATACCCGACATAGCCCGGTGGTGCGCCTATCAACCGTGCCACCGAATGTTTCTCCATGAATTCGCTCATGTCGATGCGGATCAAATGATCTTCAGCGTCGAACAGGAATTCCGCCAGGGCCTTGCACAATTCGGTCTTGCCAACGCCGGTCGGGCCGAGGAACAGGAATGATCCATACGGCCGGTTTTCTTCCGACAGGCCGGCGCGCGAGCGCCGAATCGCATCCGCCACCAGACGCACGGCCTCGTCCTGTCCGACCACGCGCTGATGCAGCTTGCCTTCCATGAGCAGCAGCTTGTCGCGCTCGCCTTGCATCATCTTGCTGACCGGGATGCCGGTGGCGCGTGAAACCACTTCGGCGATTTCCTCGCTGCCTACCTGGGTTCGCAGCAGTTTGTTGGCCTGCTGTCCATCGCCGCTTTTTTCGGCAGTCTTGAGTTGCGCTTCGAGTTGCGGCAAGCGGCCGTACTGCAGTTCCGCCACCTTGTCTAGCTTGCCCTCGCGCTGCAGCTTGGTGATATCCGCCCTGAGCTTGTCAATTTCCTCCTTGATGTGCGCACTGCCCTGGACCTGGGCCTTTTCCGCCTTCCAGACTTCTTCGAGATCGTTATATTCGCGCTGCAGGTTGTGCAGTTCATCCTCGATCAGTTGCAAACGTTTGCGCGAAGCCTCATCCTTTTCCTTCTTCATGGCTTCGCGCTCGATTTTGAGCTGGATCATGCGGCGGTCGAGCTTGTCCATCACTTCCGGCTTGGAGTCGATTTCCATGCGGATGCGCGCCGCGGCTTCGTCGATGAGGTCGATCGCCTTGTCGGGCAGAAAGCGGTCAGTGATGTAGCGATGGCTCAATTCAGCGGCCGCCACGATGGCCGGATCGGTGATTGCGACGCCGTGATGCAATTCATATTTTTCCTGCAGTCCGCGCAGGATGGCAATGGTACTTTCGACGCTCGGCTCATCCACCAGAACTTTCTGGAAGCGCCGCTCGAGGGCGGCATCCTTCTCAATGTACTTGCGATACTCGTCCAGCGTCGTGGCGCCGATGCAATGCAACTCTCCGCGGGCCAGTGCCGGCTTGAGCATGTTGCCGGCATCGATTGCCCCTTCGGCTTTGCCGGCGCCTACCATGGTGTGCAGCTCGTCGATGAAAACGATGATGCGGCCCTGGTCCTGGGCGATTTCCTTGAGTACGGCCTTGAGGCGCTCCTCAAACTCTCCACGATATTTGGCGCCTGCCAGCAGCGCCGCCATATCCAGTGAAAGCACCTTCTTGCCGCGCAAAGTTTCCGGTACCTCGTCATTGACGATGCGCTGGGCCAGGCCTTCGACGATAGCGGTCTTGCCGACGCCAGGTTCGCCAATCAGAACGGGATTGTTTTTCGAGCGGCGCTGCAGAATCTGCATTGCGCGGCGAATTTCATCGTCGCGTCCGATAACCGGGTCCAGTTTGCCCTGACGCGCGCGTTCGGTCAGATCCAGAGTGTATTTTGCGAGGGCTTCACGCTGCCCTTCGGCTTCCTGCGACCCGACTTTCTCTCCGCCGCGCACTGCCTGTATGGCCTGTTCCAAGGCTGCCCGCGAGACGCCATGCTCTTTCATCAAACGTCCCATCTCGCCTTTATCCGCAATCAGGGCGAGCAGGAACATTTCCGAGGCGATGAACTGGTCGCCGGCTTTTTGCGCTTCCTTGTCGGTCACGTTTAGCAGGTTTCCAAGATCACGGCCGACCATCACTTCACCGGCATTGCCTTCCACCTTCGGCAGCCGCTGGATGATTTTTTCCAGGCTCGATTTCATGCCAGATGCATTGGCACCGGCTCGCTGCAATAAGGAGGTGGTCGCCCCGTCGTCCTGGTTCAGCAACGCCAGCAGCAGATGCGCCGGTTCGATGAACTGCTGATCGTTGCCCACAGCCATGCTTTGCGCATCGGAGAAGGCTTGTTGGAACTTGGTTGTAAATTTGTCGTAGCGCATGGCAACACCTTAAAGTAAGTATTGTCGTGCACTTGGGGGTATGCTCCGGACTTTCAAGTCCTGGTCTGATTTTCAGTGTGTGCCAGACTGTATTGATGCTCCAAGTCAGCACCTCTTTTGAGGGTAAAACCAAACCAAATCACATGGAATTGTGCGGTGCAGCATTTTCTGCTATAATGTGACTTGTTGTTTCTGAGCTAGGCTGATTTTCGTATCAAAGTCGCGTCTGTTTTTCCTATCCCATTCGCATTTTCGCATCATTGATACCTAGGAGGGAGTCATGGTCACAAAGCCCGAGCAATTTAGCGAACTGCATCGCAAGAACATGGAGGCCGCCTTGAAACTGGCCCAGATGTCCATCGAGAATTCGCAACGCATCATGGCGCTGCAGGTTGATGTCGCCAAGAAATTATTTCAGGACAGCGTTGCCAGTGCCAAAGCCCTGACGAGCGCCAAGGATCCACAGCAAGCCATCGCTTTGCGCACCCAGTACGCGCAGGACACGGCGCAGCAGATGATGGAAACCGCCCGGCAAATCGCAGAAATCGGGAATGCATCGCGTACCGAGTTCAGCCACATGTTGACAGAGCAGTTGGCGAGTGGAAGCAAGGATTTGATGGCAACCTTCCAGTCGTTCTTTGGATCGCTGCCCGGTTCCAACAGCAACGTTCTGGAAACCATGCAGCAGGCCATGGCGACAGCGAACGAGGCTTTCGAACAGATCGCCAAAGCTTCTTCCGCCGCATTCAGCAGCGCTGCTGCCGCTCCCGCCAAGAAAAAGAAATAGCTTTAGTTTCCTAACGACGGTCCATCCAGCGGGCCGTCGCGGATTCATCCTCATCCCGCGCCGCGACCCAGCGGCCGCCCTCTGGAGATTCCTCTTTTTTCCAGAACGGCGCACGGGTTTTCAGAAAATCCATGATGAACTCGCACGCGGCAAAGGCTTCGCCGCGATGGGCGCTGGCAACGATCACCAGGACGATCGCTTCACCTGGCTCGAGGCGACCATAACGGTGAATGACGCGCACTGCGATCAACTTCCAGCGCTGCTGCGCCTCTGTGACGATTTCCTCAAGGGCTTGCTCGGTCATGCCCGGATAGTGTTCCAGTGTCATTGCCGTGACGTTGGAACTGGTGCCATCAGCTTCATGCATGTCGCGCACCAAGCCGATAAAGCTGGCTACCGCGCCGATGCCATGCGCGTTTTTAGTTAACTCGGCGGTTTCGAAAGCAACATCAAAAGCGGCGCTCTGAACGCTAACTGACATTTCAGCCTCCGGTGACCGGTGGAAAAAATGCGACTTCATCCCCCGCCGCAATCAAACTATCCTGTCCGGCCATTTGCTGGTTGACCGCCGTTCGCAAATTCTGCGATTCCTCCAGAATTTTCCAGGTACCGCCTCGCGCGGCAAGATGTGCGCGCAGCGTTCTGACATCGGTGACATGCGCAGGCACGGCCAGATCTTCTCCGCCAGTGCCGAGCGCCTCTCGCAAGTGAGCGAAATACAGCAGTTTTAGTGTCATGTGTTCAGTATAGCAATTCTGAAAAGGGCAGAAAGCTGACCTCCTGGCCACGCCGGATGGCAACACCCGGCGGGTTGTCAATCAGTCCGTCGGCCCAAACCGCCGAAGTCAGCACCCCGGAACTCTGGTTGTGAAACAGCTCCAATCCTCCGTTCTGGTTGCGGCGTGCGCGCAGGTACTCCCGCCTGGCATCGGGTTGCGGAAAATCGAAATCAGCCCGCAGGCGTATCGCGGATGGGGTGACCGTCTGTGCGCCCTGGGTCTTGAGAATGAAAGGTCGCACCAGCATCAGGAAAGTGACAAAACAGGACACGGGATTGCCGGGCAAGCCGATGAACGCGGCTTGCCCTTGCGCTTGACTCCTGACGTACCCGAAAGCCAAAGGTTTGCCGGGCTTGAGGGCGATTTTCCACAATGCCAAATCACCCTCGGCCTGCACCGCGGGCTTGACATGGTCTTCTTCGCCCACCGATACGCCACCGCTGGTCAGGATCAGGTCATGCGCTTCTGCCGCCCCGCGCAGAGCGAAACGTGTCGCGGCGAGGTCGTCGGGCACGATGCCCAGGTCGGTAACTTGGCAACCGAGTTGCTGCAACAAGCCACGCAACAGGAAGCGGTTTGAATTGTAGATGGTGCCTGGTGGCAAGTCGGCGGGTGCAACCTCTCCGGGCATCACCAGTTCGTTGCCGGTAGAAAACAAGGCAACGCGCAGGCGTCGAAAGACAGGAAGCCCGGCGATTCCGATCGAGGCTGCCAACCCCAACTGCGGCGCAGACAGTCGGGTACCGGCACAGAGGATTTCGGCGCCTGCTTGAATATCTTCACCACTGCGTCGAATCCAGTCGCCCGGCTTCGGCAGGTGGTTGATGATGATGCGTGATTCTGCCGCATTTTTTTCGCCGGATTCGAGGGAACACATTTCCTGCATGACAATCGCATCGGCTCCGGCCGGTATCGGAGCCCCCGTGAAAATGCGTGCGGCAGTTCCCGCTGCGAGAGTGTGGCCGATGCTGCCTGCGGGTATGCGTTGTGCGATTCGAAGTTTTGTGCCCGGGGTGGGAACATCGGTACAGCGCAATGCATAGCCATCCATCGAGGAATTATCCAGCGGGGGCACGGCAAGACTGGATACCTGCGATACGGCCAAGACTCGTCCGAGCGCCTCCGTACTTTGCAGCGTTTCAACTTGCTGCACCGGGCACGCTCCGGCCAGCAGTTGTTCAAGCGCCTGTTCGTAGGCAAGCAGACTCATTTCAGCTCCTGATGTTTCATGATGAATGCAGCAATTGCCTGGATATCGTCGAGGTGGAACCAAGGCAGGCCTGACTCGATGGCCACATCGCTGGCCAACGCGACCACATTCGGATGTTCCGGATAAATCAGTGGCTTGTTGTTGGCTACGCGATGAATTTCGATCTTGGGAATCGGCGTGTACTTGAACCCTTCCACCAGCACCAGATCGCAGGGCGACATGTGCTCGAGTTGTTCCTCCAGTGTCGGTTCCGGATCGCCGCGCAATTCGTGCATCAATACCCAGCGCTGGTTTGAGACCAAAAACACTTCCTTGGCGCCGGCGCTGCGCAGGCGATGGGAATCCTTGCCCGATTGGTCCAGATCAAAGCCGTGATGGGCATGCTTGATCAACGAGACGCGGATGCCTTGGGCAACCAGCAAAGGAATCAGACGTTCGATCAGCGTTGTCTTGCCCGAACCGGAAAATCCAGCAAATCCGAAAACCTTCATGTTCTATCCTTGCAAAGCACTTCAAGCACCGGGGCGAATCCGCCGCCGGGTGTGCGAAAGTTTGTTGTCTGTCCCTGGTAAAGCCGTGCAGCGATCAATTGCACGCAGCCGTCATAAACATAATTGCGCAGATCAACCTTGAGCGCCACCGCTGCGCCGTCTACCGACAAACGTCGCGCTGATGGCGGCACCAGCGCCTGGGCGACATAGCCTGCGAGAGTTCCGCCTTCAATGATTTCATCGAACACCCGCCGAGTCAGCTTGTCGCCGCGATAAGCCGCCTTGCTGCCATAGCCCGCCGCCGGCTTGAAGAAGAGTTGTTTGCGCCGCGCCCAGTAGTTTTGGGCAGACGCGGGATCGATTGGTTCCGTGCGCGGAATGCCTGCGGTTAGTATGTTCCTCGTCGCTTCGTCGACACCCCAACTGGCCAGCAGGTCCGCATCGCAGAGTGCTGCAAGGTTGCGCTTGTCGGCATACAAGGCATGGGCGCGCGGGTGTGGGGTCACGACAGCCGCCGCTTCGCGATAGGTGGCATGCAAAACGGCATGCGCCGGATCTTCCAGGGCGAAATCGGTAAGGCGGTTATACACCAGGTCGATACGCTTTTCTTCGTGCCAAAGCGCCCCGTCTCGTAGTGACAGCTCCGTCGGGTCGCAAACGACCGTCGCGATGCCATGCTGTTCGAAGAGTTGTTTGAACAACACGAATTCGGGATAAAGATATTGAGCGAGCGGAGCGTCATCGACGATTGCGACCGAACGCAACGGCACCATGGCGCGCGCCGCTTGCCATTCGGCGCGGAACATAGCGAGAAACAGGTGCTCCGGCGTGTCGCCTTCCAGAAGCCCCGGCAGGTGCAGCGCAACGTCTTCGCAGCAGCGCTGTTGCGCCCTTTCCAGCACGGCGTTGAGCATGCCACCGCCGGCATTGGTGTTGATTTCGATCAGTTGCGGACCATTTTCGCCCAGGTGGAAGTCATACCCGAGAAACACGCCGCGCGTCGGCTGTGCTGTGCGGGCGATCGGCGGTGCGTAGGTCAGCACGTGCGCCTGATAGTCAGACAGGTGGATGACTTTCTCGATCGCGGCGACTGTTGCTGCCATTGCCTTGACATGGGCTTCGCTTACAAATACCAGAGATGAGGCAAACAAGTGCGGGCGACCTTCGATGATTTCGGCATAAAACCCCGGGCTGGTTTTTTCCAGTTCTGCGCGAAGCCGCTCGCGATCGAGCGATACGCACTGGCAATCAAGATTCAATCGCTCAGCTTCTTCGATACATTCGCGGGATTGGCTGGGAAGACTCATTCGGCTAGTTTACCTGCTCCTGCGGCCGTAGCTGCAAAGAAAGCCGTAATGTCGGCCAACAACCTGGTACGGCGCATCGGCGGCAAAGACAGCCAGATTCTTCTGCCATAAGGCTTATTGACCATGCGGGGGTCGCAAACCATGAGGACGCCACGGTCGTTTTCGTCGCGGATCAGGCGGCCGGCACCCTGCTTCATGCTGATGACGGCACGCGGCAATTGATAATCGAGGAAGGGGTTTCTGCCCGCCTTGCGCAATAGATCAATGCGGGCTGCGAGCACCGGGTCGTCGGGCGGAGCAAATGGCAGCTTGTCGATGACCACCAGCGACAATGCGTCGCCACGGACGTCGACGCCTTCCCAAAAACTCTGGCTGGCCACCAGCACCGCGTTGCCGAGACTGCGAAAACGCGTCAGCAATTCCGCCTTGGCGCCCTCCCCCTGCAGCAATAAGGGGAATTCGATGCCGTCCTGCTCAAAGCGTTCCTGCAGTCGTGCATGTATGCGGCGCATCGCGCGCAGCGATGTGCATAGCACGAAGGCGCGCCCACCGGCGGCGATGATCGCCGGATAGGCCGCATCGGCCGTGGCTTCCGGGTAATCGGCGCTGTTTGGGTCGGGCATGTTCTCCGGAACATATAGCAGGGCGTTGGCAGCGTAATCGAAAGGGCTGCCCCAGCAGCCGCAGTCGGTCGTCGCAGGATCCAGTCCCAACTCGTTGCAGTAGTGGGAAAAATCCGGGCCCACGGCCAAGGTCGCCGAAGTGAATATCCAGGCGCGCGGATGGCTTTCCAACTGTCGCCGGAAGATGTCGGCGACATCGAGCGGGGTCAGGTTGAGAGAAAGCGCATGGCTGAATACCTCGATCCAGCGCACCTGGTTTTGGTCTTCCAGCGTACGCCAGCGTTTCAACTGCAGGGCAAGATCCTGGGCGCGCTGCAGGCAATGGGCAAGCCCTTCCGATCGTTCGGCCTGGGTTTCGAGTCGCTGGCACAGATTGGTCAGTTCGTCGGCAAGCAATTTGAGCGCATTCTGGAAGTTTTCTTCGCGCTCCAGCTGCGCCGCTGGAAAACGCGCATTTTCTGCGCCAACCGCCAGTCTCAAGTCGCGTGCCGTCTTCTCCAGGCCGCCGACGGCATCCTGCAACGGTAGGTAATCCTTGGCAGCACTCAATGCCTCCATGCGCGTGTCGCGCGCCAGATCGAGCATTTGACTTGTGCCCAGATTTTCGCCGAAGAACATTCCGGCGACTTCGGGCAATTGGTGGGCCTCATCGAAAATCACCGTATTGCAAGCGGGCAGCAGTTCGCCCAAGCCGTCGTCGCGCAACATCACATCCGCAAAAAACAGGTGATGATTGACGACAACGATGTCGGCGCTCAATGCTTCGCGCCGCGCGATCAGAACGAAACATTCATCATGGTGCGGACATTCCTGGCCCAGGCAGTTATCGCGCGTCGAGGTGGCTGCTGCCCAGGCACCCGAATCCTCCGGCACCGCGGCGAGTTGTCCCTTGTCGCCGCTCTTGCTGGTTTTGGCAAAGCGCACGATGGTGCGGATGTGACCCGCTTCGGCGCGCGACTGAAACCGACCTTCGCTTTCGGCGCGCGCCAGATGGTAATGACAGACATAATTGCCGCGCCCCTTGAGCAAAGCCATGCTTACGGGCAACTTGAGCGCTTCGCGCACCGCCGGCAAATCGCGCTGAAATAACTGGTCCTGCAGCGTCTTGGTGCCGGTTGAAATAATCACCTTGCCGCCGGCGAGCAGGGCAGGAACCAGATATGCGAAAGTCTTGCCGGTGCCGGTGCCCGCCTCTGCAACATGGATCTGGTAATTGCGAATCGCCACAGCGATGCGCTCGGCCATTTCGACCTGTTGCGGACGCTGGCGATAAGCGGGTATGGCGCGCGCTAGCGGGCCATCGGCGGCGAAGGCGGAGATGAGATCGATGGCGTTCAGGGCCTACACTTTGTCATAGCGCTTGCCAAGACAAAGTCATGCATAAATAGGTCTGCAGTAAGCGGGTCATTGAGCGCCGGAATGATAGCAGAACGATGTAAATGCAGGGCTGGTTCAGTTTGAAGTGGCGGCCAGCAGGGCTTTCAGCGCCACGGGCGAAATTGCCATGGCAAGATGACCGACACCTGCCAGCGGAACATTTTCCGCTCCGTCCAGCTTGGCACTATCCTGCGGCATGACATAGTTGTCATGGCAGCTATAGATGGAGACACAGGGTATCGACAGCGGGGTTTGCGCTAGTTCCGCGAGCCAGGCGCTGCCGGGCGTCATCTGCCGCGCATTGCGCCCAATCCCAAGATGGGCCAGCAGGCTGCCGCGATGCGGAGTGCCGAGCGTGACGAGCCGGACAACGCGAAACTCTCCATAACGACGCAGATATGCACGGGCGACCAGACCGCCCATGCTGTGTCCGACCAGGATTACCTGGCTGGCGCCGGTGGCGCTGCATAAGCGGTCAATGCCGCGGGCGACCTGTTCCGCATAGCTATCGATATCTCCATGGAGCGGCTCCAGGGTCAGGGTGGCAATGCTGTGGCCCTGGGCTTCCAGCCGCGGTTTGAGCCACCACCAGAAGCCGCGATTGCAGCAATAGCCGTGTATCAACAGCAATGGGGGTTGCGTGGTTTTAACCGGGGCATCTTGTTTCACGAAAAGCCGATCAAAGGCTTGCATCAACTGGATCACGCTCAAGGCTGCCACCTCGCGCAGTGCTTCAAGCAATTTCCGTTTTCTGCCGATGCCAAGTTCTGGCGGAGTCGGAGAGCGATAGAGCCAGGCGCAGCTATACGTGAAGAGGATCATCCAGGCGCGCCAGCCCAGGGCCATTCCAAACAACAGCACCAGGGTCCACCTCGGACTCCAGCCTGCCAGCTTCACCAGCAACAAGCCGATGAATCCATAGGTGAACAATTCGAATAGCAAAAACAGGCGCAGGAACCGACTTAGCATGATGTCAAAGATTAGCAGCAGTTTGGGTCTGACGCATCCAGAGCGAGCCACTTTTGCATGGCACTGTTGTAAACTGTAGCCCATGGCGATGCGCATCCTGTTGAGCAACGACGACGGCTATTTTGCTCCGGGAATCGAGAGCTTGGCCCGAGCTTTGGCGGAAATCGCGGAAGTGACTGTGGTAGCCCCTGAACGCGAGCGAAGCGGCGCAAGCAATTCACTTACTCTGGACCGTCCCTTGTCGCTGCGTCGTGCAGCGAATGGTTTTTACTTCGTCAATGGCACTCCGAGCGATTGCGTGCATCTGGCCGTAACCGGCATGCTCGACCACCTGCCCGACATGGTGGTTTCGGGGGTGAACAATGGCGCCAACATGGGCGATGACACCATTTATTCCGGTACCGTCGCGGCAGCCACGGAAGGACATCTGCTGGGCGTGCCGGCGCTGGCGGTATCTTTGTCGGTTAAGCAGGGCATTCACTTTGATACCGCGGCGCAAGTGGCGCGGCAGATTGTCGAGAGCTTTCAGCAAAACGAGATGTCCGGCGCTTCCGGAGAGCCATTGTTGCTTAATTTGAACGTGCCGGACATTCCCTACGAACAGCTCAAGGGGTTGCGCGTGACCAGACTGGGCAAGCGCCACAAGGCCGAATCCGTGGTCAGACAGCAGACCCCGCGCAATGAAACCGTGTATTGGGTCGGCGCGGCCGGTGCCGCCCAGGATGCCGGTGAAGGCACCGATTTCCACGCCGTGGCGAATGGCTTCGCGTCACTGACGCCGTTGCAGATTGACTTGACTCATACGGCGCAAATTGCTCCCGCCAGGCGTTGGTTTGAATCGGTCGTTCCGGCAAAGAAATGATTACTTCTGCTCATCGTGGCATCGGCATGACTTCGCTGCGCACGCGTGAACGCATGATCGAGCGACTGCGCGAGCAAGGTATTCGTGATGAACGGGTGCTCGCCGCAATGGGCGCCGTGCCGCGCCACATTTTTGTCGAAGAAGCGCTCGCATCGCGCGCTTATGAAGATACCGCCTTGCCGCTGGGATTTCAGCAGACCATTTCGCAGCCTTATGTTGTAGCGCGCATGATCGAGCTTCTGCTCGACCAGCCATCGGGCCGCTCGCTCGGTAAAACCCTCGAGATCGGCGCCGGTTGCGGTTATCAGGCAGCGGTTCTGGCCATGCTGACGCGCGAAGTGTATGCCGTCGAACGTATCGAGCCGTTGTTGGCCAGAGCGCGCAAAAATCTGTCCTCGCTACGCCTGAATTATGTGCGCTTCAAGCATGCCGATGGCAACTGGGGACTTGCCGAAGCCGCCCCGTTTGACAGCATTATCGTTGCCGCCGCGCCGGCCAGAGTACCCCAGACGCTGCTCGAGCAGCTGGCGCCGTCAGGACGTCTGGTGCTGCCTTTGGGAAACAGCGATGGAGCGCAAATCATTACTTTGTTCGAACGTCGTGCTGACGGCGGCGGTTTCTCCGAGACGCGTTTTGATGCGGTAAGATTTGTGCCTTTGCTGGCGGGGGTCGAGTGATGTCGGGGTTGCAGGGGCGTTGCATGGCAAGTATGGGTGCTGGCTTGATCCTGGCATGGCTGCTGACCGGCTGTGCCAGCCAGTCGCCTGCACCAGTGAGCGAGCGCGCCGTACCCAAGCAGGTCGAGACGACGACGTTCAGTTCTTCCCCTTCATCGACGATGGCACCCAGTTCAGCAAATGTCGTGACGGCCGGTACTGTTCCCGCAGGCTACTACATCGTCAAGAAAGGCGATACGCTGTACAGCATCGCTCTGGAACACGGGCAGTCCTACCGTGATCTGGCGGCCTGGAACAGTCTGGAAAACCCCAACAAGATTCAGGTCGGTCAGCAATTGCGCATCCAGCAGGCCGAAGCGGATGCAGCCGCAGCTCCGGTGGCGGTGGTCAAACCGATAGCCGCGCCTGCGGCGGTTGAAACACGGCCCTTGGGCAGTGCGGCGGCAACCGCCGACAGCGAGATACTGAAGCGGGAGCCCAAAGGCGGCAAGCTGCCTTATTCAGAAGAAGCCTTGGCCAAACTGCAAAAAGCCGATTCGGCCACCGTCATTGAATTGAAGCCGGAGGCGAAGTCCGTCCCGGCTGAGAAACCAGCGGAAAAGACGGTTCCAGTGGCTCCCGACGAGATCGCCGAATGGGCCTGGCCGGCAGCAGGGAAAGTGATCGGCAATTTTGTCGAAGGCAGCAGCAAGGGGCTGGATATCGCCGGCAAGACCGGGGAACCGGTGCAGGCCGCAGCCGCGGGCAAGGTTATCCTGGTCAGCAGTGCGTTGCGGGGATATGGCAATTTTGTCATCATCAAACATAGTTCAGCCTATCTTTCAGTGTATGCCCACAACAGCCGCATCCTGGTCAAGGAAGAACAGGTCGTGAGCAAGGGACAGAAGATTGCCGAAATCGGCAGCAGCGACAGCGATCAGCCCAAGCTGCATTTCGAGATCCGGCACCAGGGGAAGCCGGTCGATCCACTCAAATTTCTGTCGGCACGCTAAGGCATGAATGAGATTGCGCTTCCGGAGGAGGAAAGTGATCGGCCGGCGCGCTTTCCTGAAAGCGACGCCGGAGACAATGCTGACCCGCGTGGTTCCTTCGGTGCGGAAACTGCCGTCACGGCGCGCAGCGAATTCCTCAACGACGTCACCCAACTTTATCTCAACGACATCGGCGTCAATCCGCTGCTGTCGGCGGCGGAAGAACTGATTCTGGCGCGAGCTGTGCGCAAGGGTGACTTTGCCGCGCGGCAGAAGATGATCGAATCCAACCTGCGGCTGGTAGTCAATATCGCCAAGCATTATCTGAATCGCGGGATTCCGCTCGAGGATCTGATCGAAGAAGGCAATCTGGGCTTGATCCATGCGCTCGAAAAATTTGATCCCGAGCGCGGATTCCGTTTTTCCACCTATGCAACCTGGTGGATTCGTCAGGGCATCGAGCGTGTCATCATGAACCAATCGCGGACCATCCGGCTGCCTGTGCATGTCGTCAAGGAACTCAACCTGGTGCTGCGGGCCTTGCGCCATCTCGATGACGACGGACAGCATAACGCGCATAAATGCGCAGAGGAAGTTGCTCACCTGCTCGACAAACCTGTCGATGAAATACACCGGATCCTGGCGCTCAACGAGAGCACGGCCTCGCTGGATGCGCCGCTCGACATCGATCCGGACCTGACGGTATCCGACGCCATTTCTGCCGATCCCAGCGACGGGCCGGAAGACCAGCTGCAGCATGCCGAAACAGAACGGCTGGTGGGCACCTGGGTGGCGCAGTTGTCCGGAAATCAACGCTATGTGCTCGAACGCCGCTATGGCCTGAATGGTTGCGAAGTAATGACACTGGAGCAACTTGCAGCCGACCTGGATCTGACGCGCGAGCGCGTGCGGCAGATCCAGATCGAAGCGCTGAACAAGCTCAGGAAAAAATTGTCGCGCTATGGTGTGACCATGGACGGACTTATTTGACTGTTTGCTGGTGCCCCTGAACGACTAATGCCGCACCCGCAGCTCCCTGGCCAGATCATATACGGCCATGGCGTAGAAGCTGCTCCGGTTGTAACGCGTCAGCACATAGAAGTTGCCGTAGCCGAGGCGATACTCGGTGGGTTGTTGTGGCGTGACCAGGTCAATCAATGCCACCGGAAGGTCGGGGGCATCGCTGCTGACAACACCATAAGCGAGCAGTTCACTGGGCTTCAGACGCGGCGCTATGCCTTCTTCAATCAGATTGACGAACTCATCTCCGCTTACGTTAGCGGTCACCGCGATCGGGGCATCGCGCTCCCAGCCGTGCTCCTTGAGAAAGCCGGCAACGCTCGCAATCGCGTCGGCCGGGTTGCCGGCCAGGTCGATGCGGCCATCGCTGTCCCCATCCGCGGCGAACTTTCGCACACTGCTCGGCAGGAACTGCGGCAAGCCCAAGGCACCGGCGTACGAGCCGGTAAAGGACAAGGGATCACGCTGGGTCTCGCGTGCCAGAAGCAGTAATTCTTCAAGTTCGCGGCGAAAAAGGGCTGCTCTTGATTCCGCATGGATCGGGTCGGCCCGAGGATAGTCGAAAGCCAGCGTGGCCAAGGCAGCCAGTGTCACAAACTTGCCGGTATTGCGGCCATAGATTGTCTCGATGCCGATGATGGCAACAATAATTTCTTCGGGTACCCCGGTCTGCGCCTTGGCGGCAAGCAACGCATCCTGGTACTTCCGCCAGAAATTAGTTCCGAGCCTGAGCCGCTTTGGTTCGACGAACCGATCACGATAGGCCTGCCAGGAACGGATACCAGGATCGCTGGGCGGCAGGACCGCCTTGATCACGGCCGGAATTGGCTTGATGCGGGCGAAGGAAAGTGTCAATTTTTCCGTATCGAAGCCATGCTTTTCGTGCATTTCAGTGATGAAGGCGCCAACATCGGAACGCCCCGCGAAACTTCCCGCAGCAGTGGCAATGCTGCTTGCGCTGAGGGAAAAGAGCAGCGACAGGATCTGTAGAAGAAGTTTCATCATTTGAGTTGGGAAAGTCTGGTGATGCTTGCCTTGAGTTGCCGCAGCATCTCGGCTGCCTGTGCCGGAGAGTTTTGCGCATAACGTAAATGGGCATAAATTTCGGTGATCTCCGCAACGTCCGCAGCATACGAAGCGTCGCTCGACGGCAGCGTCCCGGCAATCCGCCTTGCGTAGGCCTGCGGTCCTTCCCAGGAAATCCGGGCCAGGCCGCGCCGGGCCATTATTTTTGACAGCCGGTTCCAGGCGCGCAGGGCCGGGTCGAGCCGTTGCCGCTGATGAATCGCCCAGAAACTGTAGGCAAGCAGCAGCGTACCGCACATGACGGTCAATACCACGGTCATCTGTTGCCAGTCGGGCGAACGCATCCCCCAGCTTGACAGCAGATCGCGCTGGCGCTGCGGATTGTAGCCAAGCACCCACTGATTCCAGATGTTCGCCATTGCATCCCAGCGATAACGTACATGCAACAGCCAGACAAATTCAGGACGGGCCAGCAAAGGGCGCGCATCGCCTGCTGGCAAGGCGCCCGCGAGATTGTTCTCGATGCGTGCTGGAGCAATCGCGGCGGTCGGGTCCACTCTTGCCCAACCGCGTTCCTTGAACCAAACTTCCGCCCAGGCATGCGCATCCGATTGACGTACTATCAATGTGCCGTCGACCGGATTGATTGCTCCGCCTTGGTATCCGGTAACCACTCGTGCCGGGATGCCCGCGGCACGCATCATGAACACGAAGCCTGCCGCAAAGTGTTCGCAGAAGCCGCGTTTGCTGTCGAACAGAAATTCATCCAAAGAGTCTTCCCCGAGTATGGGTGGCGACAAGGTATAGATGAAAATCAAAGTGCGGTAGTATTCGAGCATGCGCCTGACGATGGCCAGATCGTTTTCGCCAAGCTCAGCCCGCCAGCTTTGCGCCAAGGCTCTTGCGCGCGGATTGGCGAATGGAGGCAACAGCAGTGCCTCGCGCAGGACCGAGCCGGATTCATCTTCCCCGGCCATGGTTTCAGGGTAGGAGCGCATTTCATAACGCATGCGCGAGCGCACCGGCGCCTTGGCCACGAGTTGGTAATCATGGGCGATCGCGCCTTCCGTGGGAATTGTTCCCGGCAGTTCCAGGGCGAACAACCACGGTTTGTTATGAGGTTCGAGTGTCACGGAATACTCGATCCCGCTACCGCGATTTTCATAGGGTAACTGGCTCCGCAAAATGACGCGTCCGACTCGCCAGGTCCGCCCATCGAACTGCGTCAACACCGGTCCTCGCCAGTAAAGCGAGGTTTGCGGCGGGGCTTGACCTTCATATGCGCCAGTAAATTTTGCGCGAAAAGCGATTGCGTCGGAGAGACCGAGCTGGCTGATCGATCCCGGTGTCATGCTGTCCGACAAGCCCGTGGATGCGCCGTAGGCGTCCAGAGGCAATCCCCAGAGCGGGCCTTGCACGCGCGGAAACAGCACAAACAGCACCAGCATGAATGGCAACGACTGCAGCAGCATCACGCCGGACAGCCTCAGCGCGGATTGTGTGGATTGAGCCTGATGATTGAGGATGATCAGGGCCGTTCCGGTCAAGGCGACTCCGGCCAGGGCCAGCGCTGCATTGGCGATGCTTTGGGCATAAAAAAACTGTGTCAGGATCAGGAAATAGCTTAACAGGGCTACCGCAAAGCCATCCCGTACTGTTCTCAATTCCAGAAGTTTCAAGGCAAACAGCATCACCAGCAGTGCGACGCCGGGATTGCGGCCGAACATGGTATGGAAATGCAGCGCGATGCCGGCCACACCGCCCATCACCAGCAATACCAGCAGCCAGCGCGACGGCAATGGCGCTTGCCGCCACCAGATTACGGCGCGCCACAACAGTGCCAGAGCACTCACGCCGCTCAGCCAGGGCGGCAGATGCGGAGTCAGCGGAGCGAGCGTCAGAATAGCTGAGCAAAACAGCCAAAGCGATTGCTTTGCGGACAAAGCAGGCGAAGCGGGACGATTCGATTTAGGTCGTTTGCCCATACAAAGCCAGCAATTTGAGGCAAGCGTGAAAATGAGCCTGATCCGAAGCCGGCGCCAATTCGTGCCCGGGTATGCGTAATCCCCATCCCAGCCCGAGGGTATGTGCATCGCAAATCCAGCGTGTCAGCACGGAAATTTTTTGCTCGATGTCTCCATACGCCGCAAGCTGGTCCCAATCAAGCCACAGAGTCTGGGTTGCAGCACCACTGAATTGCTTGGTCAGCAAAGCCTCCTGGTCTATGCGTGCGACGGCTTTCCATGCCACATGGCGCAGCGGATCGGCCTGCTGATGGGCGCGCAGGCCAGAAAAATCCTCCATGCCGGTGGCCATGCTGTTTGCGCCGCCTTCCTCGCCGGGCATGATCGGAAACGGCGGCGCCTGCGGTGCCGGGGCAGGATAGATCAGACAATGCAGTTCGGGTGCAGCATATCCCCAGCACCTGATCAGTCCGAGCGGATAGGTGGTTTCCAGCGTGATGCGCGGCAAAGCCAGCCAGCCGCGTCGGTTCGATGGCATTTCAAGAATGACCTCGAGGCTGTCGGATTCGGGAATCTCGACCTCGACCGGGGTCTGCCCCGGCAAACGCAGGCGTATCGATGGGCGCGACTGCCGACGCAGATTATCGAGGACGATGCCAAAATGGGCCATTTCCCCGGCAAATGCCTGAGTGCAACGGCTTGGTCGAATTTGCAGTTGTGCCAGATTGCGGAAAGTGTGCAGTATCGTGGTAGCGCCCAATCCGGCCAGCAGGAATACCAGTGCATGGCCCAAGCTCAGGTTGTAATTGATGGCGCCGACCAGCATGACCAGCAAGGCAAGGGCGTATCCCAAACCGTGGCGTGTCGGCAGAACGAATACGCGCCGTTGCGTGAGTCTGATCGGCACTGCTTCAGGAGCGCGACCGCGCAACGCCCAACGAAAGAAGCGTGCCTGCACGAAAGTCACAAGAGGATTGCTCGACATCGCCACGGCCGAAGACGTTTCAGGGAAGCGGCACCGCCTCAATCAAGCAGCTGGCGATTTGCGCGGCATTCAATCGTGCCATGTTTTCGCCAGCCGGTCTCAGCCGATGCGGAGCGACGGCGGGCAAGACGGCCTGGATATCTTCCGGCAAGGCGTAATCGCGTCCCTCCAGGAGCGCCCAGGCGCGAGCCGCAGCCAACAGCGCGAGTGCGGCGCGCGGGGACAAGCCGACCTGATAGTCTGGCGAGTGACGTGTATGGGTAACCAACGCCTGGGTGTAATCGATCAGGCTGTCGGCGACATGGATCCGGGTTGCCGCTGCCTGGAATACCTCCAGATCCTCCGTGGCCAGACAGGGAGGCAGACCGGCGATCATCTTGCGGCGATCCGCTCCGCGCAGGAGTTCGCGTTCGGCGGCATGGTCGGGGTAACCCAGATCGATCCGCATTAGAAATCGATCAAGCTGAGATTCCGGAAGAGGAAAAGTGCCAATCGAATGTGCGGGATTTTGAGTTGCAATCACGAAAAAAGGCGAGGGCAAAATCCGCGTCGCTCCCTCGGTGGTTACCTGGCGTTCTTCCATCGCCTCCAGCAAGGCGCTCTGAGTTTTAGGTGTCGCACGGTTGACCTCGTCGGCAAGCACCAGTTGGGCAAATATCGGACCAGGATGAAAAGTGAAGCCGCCAGAAGTCCGCTCGAATATCGAAACACCAATGATGTCGGCCGGCAGCATGTCGCTGGTGAATTGGATACGCTGGAATTGCAGGCCGAGAAGTTGGGCCAGCAGGTGGGCGAGCGTGGTTTTTCCTACCCCTGGTAAATCCTCGATCAGCAAATGGCCGCGCGCCAGCAGGCAGGCAAGCGACAAGCGAATTTGTCTTTCTTTGCCGAGTATGACACTACCCGCTTGGCGAATGACTTCTGCAAGCGGGAATTGGGAACTGGGTGAGCGCATGGATTTAACTAAATAAGGAGTTAACTAAGGGGATGAACTAAAGGCCTGCGGGTAGGGTTTATGCCGAGAATAATGTAGACTTGCACAATATTGTAAGCCTGTTACTCGACTGGATAGCATGACGACCGCTTTCATCACTCATCGCGATTGCTGGCAACACGACATGGGCGCACACCATCCAGAGTGCCCTGACCGCTTGGGTGCGATCAGCGACAGGCTGATTTCTTCGGGGCTTGATCTCCATCTGGTGTTTCATGATGCCCCCCTGGCGACCATGGAGCAACTGTTGCGTGCCCATCCGCGCAAGCATATCGAGTCGCTCGAACAAAGCGCGCCTCAGCATGGCATTGTGCATGTGGATCCCGATACCGCCATGAATTCCGGAACCTGGCAGGCCGCATTGCGCTCGGCAGGCGCCGGCGTATTGGCGACCGATTTGGTGATGCAGGGGAGCGTAACGACAGCGTTCTGTGGAGTGCGTCCACCGGGCCATCACGCAGAACGTTCGCGGCCGATGGGATTTTGTTTTTTCAACAACATAGCCATCGCCGCCTTGCACGGCATCGAAGCCTGGGGGCTGAAACGCGTGGCGATTGTCGACTTCGACGTGCATCATGGCAATGGCACCGAAGATATTTTCTCCGGCAACGATAAGGTGTTGATGGTGGGTTCCTTCCAGCATCCTTTCTACCCGTTTTGCGGCACCGAGAATCCGGCCCGGAATATGCTCAATGTGCCGCTGCCTGCCGGCACACGCGGCGATGCTTTCCGTCAGGTGGTCAGCGACATCTGGATGCCGCGACTCAACGAGTTTGCGCCCGAGATCATTTACATTTCCGCAGGCTTTGACGCCCATTATGAGGATGACATGGCGTCGCTGGGTCTGGTCGAGTCCGACTACAGCTGGGTCACGCAGCAAATCAAGGCGCTTGCAGGCAGAACTGCGCAGGGACGAATTGTCTCAATGCTCGAAGGGGGCTATTCCCTCTCCGCCTTGGCGCGCAGCGTCGCGGCCCACATCAAAGTCCTGAGCGATCTGTGACTTCAGGTAAAATCGGTTCTTTCCTGACAACTTGCTGTCCATGATTAAAGGATCCATTCCCGCACTAGCGACGCCGATGTCTGACGACGGCGAACTTGATTTGGCCGGACTGCGGCGCTTCATCGATTGGCATATTGCCGAAGGTTCCGATGCTATCGTCATCGTTGGCACTACCGGTGAATCGCCAACAGTAGATTTCGATGAACATTGCGCCCTGATTCGCACGGCAACCGATCAGGCAGCCGGCCGCATTCCGGTCATTGCCGGAACCGGGGCCAACTCGACCCGGGAAGCGGTCGAACTCGCCGAATTTGCCAGAACTGCTGGTGCATCCGCACATCTGTCCGTTGTCCCGTACTACAACAAGCCGACCCAGGAAGGGCTCTACCGGCACTTTCGTACCATTGCCGAGACGGTCGATCTGCCGATGATCATGTACAACGTGCCCGGTCGCACCGTTGCAGATCTGAGCAACGACACAACTTTGCGGCTCACCAGCGTTCCCGGCATCGTGGGAATCAAGGATGCCACCGGCAACATCGAGCGCGGCTGCGATCTGCTCAAGCGTATTCCAACAGGCTTTGCCGTGTATAGCGGTGATGACGCTACCGCTCTGGCGCTGATGCTGCTGGGCGGCCATGGCACCATTTCTGTCACTGCCAATGTCGCCCCCGGTCTGATGCATGACATGTGCGCCGCGGCTCTTGACGGGAATGTCGCACTGGCGCGCGAAATCAATTGTCGTCTGCTGGGTCTACACCGCAATCTATTTCTCGAGGCCAACCCGATTCCGGTCAAGTGGGCTTTGGCGCGCATGGGTCGCATGAGCGACGGTTTGCGCTTGCCCCTGACACCGCTTTCGCCGGAGTTCCACGAACGCGTCCGCCTTGCCTTGAGCGAAGCGGACATCCGAATTCAATGCTCATGATGCATGTAAACGAGGTACGCATGAAACGTAACCCCCATTTGATTTTGTTTGTCTTGTTGGCGGCGTTGTCCTTGAGCGGGTGCGGTGGCTCGCTTTTTGAATCGAAAAAAATAGATTACAAGTCCTCCGCCAAGCTGCCCCCCCTGGAAATCCCGCCGGACCTGACTGCACCCAGTCGCGACGAAAGATATGCTCTGCCGGACGGCGCAACCAAGGGTTCGGCGACATTCTCCACGTATACAGGCGGCCAGGTACGGACCTCAAATTCTGATGTTCTGCCGCAGATCGATAGGATGCGTATCGAGCGTTCGGGTACGCAACGCTGGCTGGTGGTCAGCGGTACGCCTGACAGGCTCTGGTCGAGTATCAAGGAGTTTTGGATCGAAACCGGTTTCATCGTGAATGTAGAGAAACCGGAAGCCGGCATCATGGAAACCGAGTGGAACGAGAATCGCGCCAAGCTGCCGCAGGATATCGTCCGTAACACCTTGGGCAAGGTTTTCGATTCACTTTACTCAACTTCGGAGCGCGACAAGTTTCGTACCCGGCTAGAAAAAGGTGCCGAAGCAGGTACGACGGAAATCTATATCAGCCACCGCGGTCTGTATGAGGTTTATGTCAACGAAGGACACAGCGATACCCGCTGGCAACCTCGCGCGGCTGATCCGGAGCTGGAAACAGAGATGCTTAGGCGCCTGATGGTGCGTCTTGGCAACACCGAGGCGAAGGCCCAGTCATTGATTGCCAATGAACAGAAGCAGGAACGCGCCAAGCTGAAGCAGTCTGCCGATGGCAGCGGTACCCTTGAATTGCAGGAAGCCTTTGACCGGGCTTGGCGACGCGTCGGGCTGGCGCTGGATCGGGTAGGTTTCACGGTGGAAGATCGCGATCGGGCTCAAGGCCTGTATTTCGTGCGTTACATTGATCTCGAGTCAGACTACAGCAAGAAAGAGGAATCCGGCTTTCTCTCCAAGTTGGCATTCTGGAAGAGCAGCAAGCCGGATATCAACCAATCGCCCCAATACCGGATTTATGTGAAGAGCGTTGGTGCTTCCAGCACAATACAGGTGCTCACGCGCGAAGGCGGCGTGGAAAAATCCGACACATCCAGGAAGATACTCGGTCTCTTGCTTGAGCAGCTTAAATGATGTATCGCGTTGTCTAGGGTAGTCTCACAGCCAAACTAAAAGCCCGGTGAATACGGGCTTTTCTGTTTATTGTCGCCTTGCATTGCCTCAGGCAATCGCATATATTGTGTGTAGCTAGGTGAGTGGCTACTACTTTAGCTGCACACTAACTCAGGTAGGCGAGCGGGTCTAGCTACACAACGGGGGCGCTATGGGCAAGTTCAAGGACATGGAGATTCAAGCCTGGGTTCGGGCAGGAAAACCCATCGTCGGCAAGTCCGATGGCAACGGATTGACCTTCACTTTATCCGGCAATGGAACCGCATCATGGGTGTTTCGCTACCGCTTTGGCGGGAAGCAGCGCGAACTGACCATCGGAAATTACCCAACCATCAGCCTGAAACGAGCACGCGAACTGGCGACCGAGGCCAGGGCCAAGGTTCAGCAAGGGATCGACGTTGCCAGGGAGAAGAAGGAGCAGAAGATTGCCCTGACCACTGCCGGAACTGTCGAGCAGCTTTGCGATGAGTATTACAACCGTACAGTTCTGGGCAGGGTTAAACGGCCTGAATTCGTCCGTGAGATTCTGGACAATGATCTGATCCCCCGGATAGGTAGGATTCGGATTGCCGAAGTGAAGCCTCTGGACATTGATGGAATGATTCGGGCGGTCGTTGATCGCGGGTCACCAGTCATGGCCAACCGGGTGCTGCAGATAAGCAAAGCGGTGTTCGATTACGCAATTCGCCGACACTGGATAGAGCAGAACCCGGCGGCAGCTTTTCGGAGAACCGATGCAGGGGGAGAAGAAAAATCCCGGACTCGCGCCTTGTCGAGCGATGAACTCGTAAAACTGTTTCAAGCCCTGCGAGACTCCGGCCCCATCTTCACTATCTACGATCTGGCGATCAAGCTGTTGCTGGTGACGGCGGTACGCAAGGCCGAACTGATTGAAGCACCCTGGGCTGAGTTCGATCTTGAAGCAGATGATCCGGTCTGGCGTTTGCCGGCAGCACGCACCAAGACCGACAGGGATTTCACCATTCCCCTGCCCTCCCCCGCTGTTGAATGGCTGAAAGAGATCAAGCGGACATCAGTTGCCAGCGACTATGTTTTCCCCGCACGGAGACGGGCGGGTAAGCCAACCATGTCGCCGGAGACAGTAAATTGGGCATTGAGCGAGGTCAAGCACGGACTGGCGCCATTCACGCTGCATGACTTGCGGAGAACGGCGCGGACACACCTTGCCGCCCTCGGGGTTGCCCCGCATGTTGCCGAGCGTTGCTTGAACCACAAGCTACCCGGCATCAATGACGTCTACGATACCCACGACTACCTGACCGAGCGCCGCCTTGCTCTGAATGCCTGGGCCGATCTGCTGGTGCAACTGAACAAGGGCGAAACCGGGAAGGTGGTGCCGATTAGGAATGGGAAGGCCGCATAGTGGAAACATTCTGGAGGCATTCTGGAGGCATTCAGGCGACATTCTCCAGACAAATTGGACCAGGGAATCAAGCAGAATGGGATGACTTTAATAACCGTGCCTGACGGTTTCAGGTGAGAGCGGCGGGCAAGGTGTTCCAGCACCAAACCCGCCTGACCATGCAGCATCTTTTAGGGAGAACCACCATGGCTAAGGCCAATTCTACACCCCGCCTCGTTCGCGAGGATGATTCAATAAGCTCGTCAATCAGCGAGACGCAAGCCAAACTGTTACGAGCTAGCGCAATTGTGGATTTAATTTATTGTCTGAACATCGCGGAAGGCATAGACGAGCTTGATAAAGAAACACTGTCCTGGGCGCTGGGATCGGTAACCGATTTTTTGAACGATGCTCATGTGATGTTGATGCCGAAAGGCGGTGCAGAATGAGCACCGAGAACATCACCAAATCAGATATTGTCGGCAAGCTCTTTAACCTTGCAGCGACGGCGGCGGCAGCCCGGGCGCTTCTTGATGAGCAGGTGAATGAGAATCCCAGGGAGAAATTTCCGGCGAGCCGGGCAATAGATCAGATTGCTGACCTTGCCCATGACCTGGCATGCGAAATTGACAATTCAGATATTGCTGCCGATTGACCAACCACCCCGCGCCCGCTCCGGTGGGCGCGACTAGCATCATAAATCGGTCGTGGCTTTCTTCTACTCAACCACTTGCGAAACGGACATAAATGTCCGATACTATGATCTATGAAAGGTAGCGAGTTCCTCAAAAGGATTCAGCGATTGGCAAAGGATAAATCCGTTGCCTGCTCTTGGCACCCGGACAAGGGCAAGGGTTCGCATGGTGTGCTGAAGTACGGCGACAAGCGGACCGTGGTGCGTAATCTCAAAGACGAACTCAAGACCGGCACATATCACGGCATGCTCAAGCAGTTGGACTTGAAGCATGAGGACATTTCGTAGGAGAACGCCATGCAACGCTTTACTTATCCAGTAACCCTGACGGCTGACGAGAACGACGGTGGTTTTGTTGTCACCTGCCGCGATGTGCCAGAGGTTGTGACTCAGGGCGAAACCATCGAAGACGCCATCTCCTCGGCGGAGGGCGCCCTAGAAGCTGCCATCGAGATGCGAATCGAAGATGGTATGGATATCCCCATCCCGTCCGCCAAAAAACGCGGCGAACATCTTGCCGGGTTGCCAGTCGGCACAGCGATGAAGGCGGCGCTGTTCGTCTCGATGCAGGAGCAAAACGTATCGAAGGCAGAACTTGCGCGCCGGCTGGGCCTGGACGAAAAAGAGGCCAGGCGAATGCTTGACCCGAAGCATGGAACCAAGGTTCCAGCCTTGGAACGTGCTCTGCATGCTTTGGGCAAGCGGGTTGAACTGGTAGTAGTCTGAATGCCATGAAGCGCGCTCACATCATCCCCATGACCAACGGCGACGAGTACGACGCCCTCACCCGCTGGCGGCATTTTCTGCACTGGAAGCCTGGCACGCGGAAGGCGATCAAGCGCGGATACAGCCGACGGCAGCGGACGATGGGGAGGACTCAATTGCGGCGTGATGTTCGGGAATTGGTGGCGGTCTGATCAGAGGTGCTGGCTTGGATTTCGAAGAGGCAATTGCTAAACTGACCGCAATTCAACAAGAACTTTCTCTCGAAGATAGAGTCGTGTTGGAGGAAAGCGTCACGGCTCTTTGCGAGCATACCGAGCAGCTGACCAGGGCAAACGAGAAGAAAAAAGCGCTCATGTGTAGAAGTTCAGACTTGATCTGACAGTTCCCCATTTTGCAGTGTGCCGGTTGTCAGATCAATTCAGCTCATGGAATTGACTAGTTAGGCAGGCGGGGTGTTCTCTCCTTTCAACTTCGCCTGCCGGCTGTCCCTTCGGCGAAGCAAGCACAAATGCAGCGGGGCTAAGAACGCGCCAGCCTTGAAACTAGGTCCGGCGTCCTCGTTTCCTGCAACAGCGACTGCAGGTCGACTTGGTTTATCAGATTTGGCTGGTTCTTCTCTGCGTTGTCGGCTTGGTCAAATAGCCGTTTCTGAATCTCAGCCATGATCGACTTCTCAACCGCTTCGCGTTGGCCCGGTGGCATGGCGGCCAGATCCTGCTCACTTAGCCCCATTCTTTTCAGAATCTCTTCGCGCAATTGCTGAACCCGATCTCTCATATGCTGCGCCGGGGTTTTCGTTACATAGTCCGCGAGGAAGGTGGCGTCCGCGCGGTGTGACGCTGCCGCCTTCTTCCTGGCAGCTTCAGCTTTCGCCGCCGAAGAATTGTCACTTGTCTCAGTCGATTTCTTTTTCGCGGCGGCTAGTGCGGTCTGAAAATCGGTGCTTTCTCGCGCGACGGCTGCTTGAAATTGAGGTTGTATGGCTTCTGGTGTGGCATCAATCTTCATAGGATTTCCCTCGATCAGGATTTATCCCTTGGACATGCAATTGACGTACCAGGCCAAATACCAGCCCATCAGCGGCAAGTCTTGCCGATTTTGATACGTGATGCGCCGAATCTCATAGCTCGGCAGCTTGAGTCATAATCTGTTGGAACGGTGGTCAATTACCAGGCGCGCAGACAAACGAGTAGCCAATCGAGTAGTCAGTTACCATAGACAATAAATAAAATAATATAAAACAACTAATTAGATTATCTCTAGCCATGTTGCTAGAGCAGATGAAGTAGAGCGGCAAGCCACTAATCCCAGAAGAAAGTGGCAAACGCATCGACTGGCTCACGTACCGTGGCCAGTCGATTCACATTGGCGGAAGTGTCTTCATAGCCCAGTGCCATGCCGCATACAACGTATTCCTGTTCGGGAATATCGAGTTCTGCACGGATCAAACGGTGAAAACGGGCGAAAGCCTGTTGCGGACAGGTGTGCAGTCCAAAACCACGCGCAGCCAGCATAATGCCCATGAGGAAAGTCCCGAGGTCGAACCAACTCCCAACCTCCAGCCTGCGATCAATGCAGATGAACAATCCCACAGGTGCTTCAAAGAATCTGTAGTTGAGTCCAAGCTGCCGCTTCATCGCCGGACGGTCACCCTTCGCCACGCCCGCCACGCCATACAAGGCCTTGCCGAGCTGGATGCGTCGTGATATGTAAGGTTCAATCCACTGCTCCGGATAATAACGGTACTCTTCCTCGCAGTCCGCCTCATCATTCTCGTAGGCCTGCAGCAAACGGGCACTGAGCTTGTCACGCGCCACTCCGGCGACCACGCGCACTTTCCAGGGCTGGGTATTGGTACCGCTCGGCGCACGGGAAGCCAACGCCAGGATTTGCTCGACCACATGTCGTTCGATCGGTTTGTCGCGACAAAAGGCGCGTACCGAACGGCGGCTACTGAGTGCCTGAAAAACGTCGCATTGTGCTGCGGGCAAATCGCCCGGACCATGGCAGGTATCAGTATTTTTCATTCAGCAATTTTCCTGATAATCAAAAAAAGGGCGCCCGCAGGCGCCCTCCCCTCCTCCTCCTGATCTATTGTCAGGCATTTGTTTTAAGCTGCTCCAGGATCGCCGGGTTTTCCAGGGTGGACACATCCTGAGTGATTTCTTCGCCTTTGGCCAGGACCCGCAGCAATCTGCGCATAATCTTGCCTGAACGTGTCTTGGGCAGATTCTCGCCGAAGCGGATGTCCTTGGGTTTTGCGATCGGGCCAATTTCCTTGCCGACCCAGTTGCGCAATTCATTGGCAATCTTCTTTGCTTCTTCGCCAAATGGCCTGGAACCCTTGAGCACAACAAAGGCACAGACAGCCTCGCCGGTCATTTCATCCGGCCGTCCGACCACGGCGGCTTCCGCCACGAGCGGGTTGGCAACCAGGGCCGACTCAATTTCCATGGTACCCAGGCGATGGCCGGAAACATTCAACACATCGTCGATGCGGCCCATGATGGTGAAATAGCCCGTCTTGGCATCGCGCACTGCCCCATCGCCGGCTAGGTACAGCTTGCCCTGAAAATCCTCCGGGAAGTAAGACTTCTTGTAGCGTTCCGGATCGCCCCAAATGGTGCGGATCATCGATGGCCAGGGTTTCTTTACGACGAGAAATCCTCCCTTGCCCCATTCCACATCGTTGCCTGTTTCATCGACAATGGCGGCCTGGATGCCCGGGAAGGGCAGCGTGCAGGAGCCAGGTACAAGTGGGGTCACTCCAGGCAAAGGAGTAATCATGTGGCTGCCGGTTTCTGTTTGCCACCATGTGTCTACGATTGGGCAACGTCCGCCGCCGACCGTGTTGAAATACCACATCCAGGCTTCGGGGTTGATCGGTTCTCCGACCGTGCCCAGTATGCGCAACGAGGAAAGGTCATATTTCTTCGGCAAATCTGCGCCAGCCTTGATCAGCGAACGAATGGCGGTTGGCGCCGTGTAGAAGATTCCTACCTTGTGGTCCTGGATGGTCTTCCAGAAGCGACCGGCATCGGGATAGGTGGGTACGCCCTCGAAAACGATTTCGGTGGCGCAGCAGGCGAGCGGCCCGTATGTAATGTAAGTGTGGCCAGTGACCCAACCGATATCGGCGGTGCACCAGAAGACATCGTCCGGCTTGATGTCGAAGGTCCATTTCATGGTCAAGATGGCCTGCAACAGATAGCCTCCCGAACAATGCTGGACGCCTTTGGGTTTGCCGGTCGAGCCCGATGTGTAAAGAATGAAAAGTGGATGTTCGGCATCGACCCATTCGGGTTCGCAAACTTCGGATTGGCCGGCAACGACGTCATGCCACCATTTGTCGCGACCCGCAGCCATGCCGCAGGCACCCCCCGTGCGCTTATAGACGATCACGCTATGGATGCTTTCGCAGCCGCCCAAGGCGATGCCTTCATCAACAACAGGCTTCAGGGGAATGCTTTTACCACCACGGCATTGCTCATCGGCGGTAATCACTGCAACCGCACCGGCATCCTGAATGCGTTCCTGAAGGCTTTTTGCCGAAAAGCCGCCGAACACTACCGAGTGGATTGCGCCAATGCGTGCGCAAGCCTGCATGGCAACAACGCCTTCGATCGACATGGGCATGTATATGATGACGCGATCACCCTTCTTGATGCCTTCTGCATGCAGTGCATTGGCGAATTTGGTGGTGCGCGACAGCAACTCACGGTAAGTCACATGACTGACTTTGCCATCGTCCGCTTCAAAGATAATCGCGACCTTGTCGCCATGACCGGTTTCGACATTGCGGTCAAGACAATTATAGGAAACATTCAATTTGCCATCGGCAAACCACTTGAAAAAAGGTGCTGCAGACTCATCCAGCGTTTGCGTGAACGGCTGTTTCCAAGTGATATGTTCACGTGCCAAACGAGCCCAGAATCCCGCGTAGTCTTGATCGGCTTCCTTGCACAACGCGTCATACGCCGCCATTCCGGAGACAGTGGCTTTCTTGACGGTATCGGCAGAAGGCGGAAAAACCCGAGTTTCCTGGGACACCGACTCAATCGTGGACGACATTCGAACTTCTCCT
The DNA here is from genome assembly GCA_016234745.1 of Betaproteobacteria bacterium. Lineage (GTDB taxonomy): Bacteria > Pseudomonadota > Gammaproteobacteria > Burkholderiales > Rhodocyclaceae > JACRAR01. Next base: position 148,209 of record JACRAR010000062.1, read on the forward strand.
CTAGGCAATAAACATCAATCATTAAACGGCGTGTATCTTACATCCTTCTTACGCTTGAAATCAGCGCATTCACTGACGCAGTGCAGCATGAATGTTAGAATGTTGGTGACGAGGCTGCCGGTGCTGAAAAGTGGCCCCTCTCTCAACTTTGGCAAGGAATTCAACATGAACACGATCCGCCAGGACGATTTCATACAAAGCGTCGCTGATGCCTTCCAATACATCAGTTACTACCATCCGGTTGATTTCATCAAGGCGCTGAGTGCCGCCTACGATCGTGAACAGTCGCCCGCTGCCCGGGATGCCATCGCCCAGATTCTGATCAACTCGCGCATGTGCGCCGAAGGCAAGCGTCCAATTTGCCAGGACACAGGCATTGCCGTGGTTTTCCTCAAAGTTGGCATGAACGTGCAATGGAATGCTTCGCTTTCCATACAGGAGATGGTGAACGAGGGCGTTCGTCGTGCCTATCTGAATCCGGACAACAAACTGCGTGCCTCCGTGCTTCTCGATCCTGCTGGAAAGCGCACCAACTCGAAAGACAATACCCCGGCGGTGGTGCATTACGAATTGGTACCCGGCGACGGCATCGAGGTCATTTGTGCCGCCAAAGGCGGCGGTTCTGAAAACAAGTCGAAGTTCTACGCGCTCAACCCTTCCGATTCCATCGTCGATTGGGTGCTCAAGACGGTACCCACCATGGGCGCTGGCTGGTGTCCGCCCGGCATTCTCGGCATAGGCATTGGCGGAACACCGGAAAAGGCCATGTTGCTCGCCAAGGAATCACTGATGGCGCCGGTGAATATTCAGGAACTCCAGGACAAGTCGGCACGCAGCGAGAGCCTCAGTCGTGTCGAGGAACTGCGCCTGGAGCTCTACGAAAAAGTGAATGCCCTGGGTATCGGCGCACAAGGGCTGGGCGGTTTGACCTGCGTGCTCGATGTCAAAATTCTCGATTATCCCACGCATGCCGCCAGTTTGCCGGTCGCGATGATTCCCAACTGCGCCGCGACGCGCCATGTCCATTTTCACCTCGACGGCTCGGGACCAGCCAAGCTCGAACCTCCCAGCCTGGAAGACTGGCCCAAGCTGACTTATGACAGCAGCAAAGGCAAGCGCGTCAATCTCGACACCCTGACGCGCGCAGAGGTTGCTGCATGGAAGCCAGGCGAAGTCCTGTTGCTCAACGGCAGACTGCTGACCGGCAGAGATGCTGCGCACAAACGCATTCAGGAAATGCTGGCAAAGAATGAAAAGCTGCCGGTGGATTTCAGTAACCGCGTCATCTATTACGTCGGGCCGGTCGATCCGGTGCGCGACGAGGTGATGGGGCCGGCCGGTCCGACGACCGCGACACGCATGGACAAGTTTACGGAAATGATGCTGGCGCAAACCGGTTTGATTGCCATGGTTGGCAAAGCTGAACGTGGTGCGGTGGCGATCGAAGCGATCAAGAAACACAAATCCGCGTATCTGATGGCCGTAGGTGGCGCGGCGTATCTTGTCGCCAAGGCGATCAAGGCTGCCAAGGTAGTCGGCTTTGCCGACCTCGGCATGGAGGCTATCTATGAGTTTGAGGTCAAGGACATGCCCGTGACTGTGGCGGTGGATGCCAACGGAGTTTCAGTGCATCACGACGGACCGATGGAGTGGATGGCCAAGATCGGCAAGATACAGTTTGCTAAAAAGTAGAAGAATTCAATCCTGCTAAGGACACTAGAATGAAATCCATTACAGTTCTGATCGTTTCCGCTGGCTTCTCTTTAGCAGCAATCGCCAATCCGCCCGCCGCTGTTGGTGCTTCTCCCGGTCATCCCGGCGCGGGATCGGCCGATATGGGCAAGGCTGAGGCTCCTCCGGCCACAAAAAAAGCCAAAGTGATTTCCTCGATCGACACCAAGAGTTTTACTTACATCGAGATTCAGGACGGAAACAAGAAATTCTGGCTTGTTGCACCCACCGTCGCTGTGAAAAACGGCAGCATGATCAGTTATGCAGATGCGCCGTTGCAGGCGAAATATCATAGCCCCTCGCTGAACCGGGATTTCAGCAATATCATTTTCACCACACGCGTAGCCGTCGACAAGTAATTCCATTTCAAAGTCGGCCGTGACTTTGCCGATCTTGTCTTGCCATATTGTTTGGTGTGTTTTCGGTCATCTTTGCGCAGGTACGTTCTTGCAGCGGAATGATCCCGGATTACCGCCATGATTGGTGTATTTGATTCGGGCTTGGGCGGGCTTTCGGTATTGGCCGCAATTTCCCGAGCGCTTCCGACAGCTGACCTCACCTATCTCGCGGATAGCGCCCACCTTCCCTATGGCGCCAAGCCGGACGAGTTTATCCGCGGTCGGGTGCTTGCAATTGGCCGCCATTTGGCCGAACGCGGATGCGGGCTGCTGGTCGTTGCCTGCAATACCGCGACTGCTGCCGCGGTCCAGGCTTTGCGCGACCAGCATCCGGATATTCCCGTGGTGGGGATTGAACCCGGCATAAAACCGGCAGCGATCTCATCGAAAACCCGGCACATTGCCGTCCTGACAACGGAATCGACAGCGCAGAGCGCACGCTTGACCCACCTTATCGACAATCATGCCAATGGACTGAAAGTTCAGATTGTGGCCTGCCCAGGCTGGGCAACCAGGATAGAGTCGCTGGATATGGAAGATCCGACATTTTCAGACGAAGTCACGGCAAAGATTGTCCCGTTGCTTGAGCAGGGAGTTGATCGCCTGGTACTCGGCTGCACACATTACAGCTTTCTGCTGCCGCTGCTGGAGCCCCTGACGGCAGGACGGGCGGAACTGGTAGATGTAGCGGCAGCCGTCGCCCGACAAGTGCTCCGCCTGTCAGGCTTACATGCTCGAGGTACCGGTCGCTTGACCATGCTCGCGACCGCGAGACCGGAGCGTCTGCATAGAGCGCCGCAAGCCTTGGGTTTGTCGAACCTGACCTGCCGCCTCAACAGCGCAACGCATCAAGTGCTGATTTAGCGTGAAACAACATTAATACGTGCTGGGTGATATATCGAGCGCAGCGAGGAAACCAATCGCCTCCCCCGCGAGGGGGAGGATGGGAGGGGGCGGGTCTTTATACCGCTTTTCGCGTGTTTCATCATCAATGGGTGGCTTTCGCTGCCATGAGCGTTAGATCAGGTGAAGGAAACCGGGCCATGCCGGAAGGGTATCCAGTCCTTGTGCTCCGGCCTGTATTGCAAACCATAGGGTGATTTTAGAAAAATCTTGGGTGGATTGCCGCTTTCCTTCTGGGTTTTTTCTACATCGACCTTGCCGGAAGGCAGAAATATCTTGTCGACCAGTTCCTGAAGAGGCACCTCACGTTCCGCTTTCTTGACATATTCGCGGGCCGTATCACTGAGTGCCCAAGCCTCCTCGACCAGCGCGTAATAATAATCCGTCTTGTCCTTGTTGATTTCCATGGCTATCCTCATTTGCTGATGACTGTTTCAAGTGGGCTAATTATGGCAAATTCTTGCCACTGGATAAAGGTTTCCAGCAGCCTCTTCAATTGCCAAGGAATGTTTGCCAATGCGGCTTGTTCAGCGCTGCCAATTGATTATGAACAAAAAGAATTTCTGCGTCGTGCTCGGCGGCTGTCAATAGGCCGCGCATTTTCTGGAAGCGCAGGTATACCAGGTAAGTATTCACGACATCGGTTTCACAGTAATCGCGGATTTCATCGATCCGGCCATCCAGCCACGCGGACCAGACCGCATCGCCAGCCATGCCCTGTTTGCCGGGCAAACCCATCAATTTGGCAAGCTGATCCAAGGGAGCGGCTGCACGCGGCTGATACATCGCCAGGAGGTCCATCAGGTCGAGATGACGGGTGTGGTAGCGGCTGATGTAATTGTTCCACTTGAAGTCGCGGCTGTCGCGGTAATCACCCTCGCCCATTTCCCAGTAGCGCGGAGCGGTGACGCCATGAATCAAACCGCGATAGTGCAGGACCGGCAGGTCGAATCCACCGCCATTCCATGAAATCAGCTGCGGCGTGAATTTCTCGACGCCGTCGAAGAATCGCTGAATGATCTGTGCTTCACCCGCTTCAGGTTCCGCCAAGGATCGCACAAGAAACTTCTCGGAGTCACGCAGTACATAAGAAATCACCACAACCCGCTGCAAGTGAAGCGGCAGGAAATCACTGCCGTTCTTGGCGCGTTGCTTCTGGAAGGCGAACTCTGCCACTTCCGCATCGGACAAGTCCGCATCAAGCGCATGCAATACCCGCAATCCCGCGACGTCAGGAATTGTCTCTATATCGAAGACCAAGGTTGAACTCACGTGCTCGCTCTTAGGGGCAAGTTACCCAACTGGTGCGGCTGTTCGGAAGAACTGAATCGTCATGCGGGGAACACCCCGGTTGATAAATAACGGTCACCACGGTCGCACACGATGGTGACGATCAGCGCATCGCTGAGTTCCTCTGCCAAGCGCAAAGCCACGGCCAATGCTCCACCAGAGGAAATGCCCGCAAAAATGCCTTCCTCGCGCGCCAGGCGCCGTGTCATTTCCTCAGCTTCCGCTTGTGTTACCGACTCGATTCGGTCCACGCGGGAACGGTCATAAATTTTAGGCAGGTAGGCTTCGGGCCATTTGCGTATGCCGGGAATCTGCGAGCCTTCCTCAGGATGACAGCCAATGATCTGCACGGAGGGGTTCTTCTCCTTGAGAAAGCGCGAAACTCCCATGATGGTTCCGGTGGTGCCCATGCTGCTGACGAAATGGGTGATGCCGCCGTCCGTGTCGCGCCAGATTTCCGGTCCGGTGCCGTGGTAGTGCGCATACGGATTGTCGGGATTGGCAAACTGATCGAGGATCACGCCGCGTCCAGCAGCACGCAGTTTCTCGGCATGATCGCGCGCTCCCTCCATGCCGCCTGCCTTGGGCGTAAGAATCAGTTCCGCACCATAGGCGCGCATCACCTGGCGCCGTTCGACGCTCTGGTTCTCCGGCATGACCAGAATCAAGCGATAGCCGCGCATCGCCGCAACCATCGCCAGGGCAATGCCGGTATTGCCGCTGGTGGCTTCGATCAACGTTGTGCCGGGCTGGATTTGCCTGCGCTCTTCGGCGCGCAAAATCATGCTCAGTGCCGGGCGATCCTTGACCGAACCTGCCGGATTGTTGCCTTCCAGTTTGGCCAGGATGCAGTTGCGCCTGGCCTCGTTGCGCTTGCCGGGAATGTGCTTGAGGCGCACCAGAGGCGTATTGCCGACAAAATCTTCGAGAGTCTTGATGGGTAGCCCCTGGTGGTTATTATGACGTCATTCCGGAAACTATTTCTTGGCGTCCTTTTTTGCGTCCGCCGGAGCAGCGGTTGCGGGCTTTGCAACTGGAGTCGCTGCCGGCTTGGCTTCTGGTTTTGCTTCGGTCTTGGGTGCAGCAGCCGCACCATCCACGGTAATTTCGTTCTTGAGTTTTTCGAAATTCTTGTCGCCGATCCCCTTGACGCGCTTCAGGTCGTCAGCGGTTTTGAAAGGGCCGTTCTTCTTTCGATCATCGATGATCGCCTTGGCCTTCGCCGGCCCAACTCCCGGCAGCTTGTCCAATTCGGCCTCTGTGGCGGTGTTGATATTGACGGCTGCAAATGCCCATTGAATGGCAATCAACCAAGCCAGCAAAGCGTAGACGATTTTCCTCATGATTTCTCCTGAAAAATATTAAATGTTCGACAAGTGTTTGACGTACTGTCCGACGCCCTGCTCCACCGTGGCGAATTCGCCGCGGTAGCCGGCCGCGCGCAGGTTGGAAAGATCAGCCTGGGTAAAGCTCTGGTACTTGCCTTTCAACGCCTCCGGAAATGCCACATATTCGATGAGTCCCTGCCTTTTTTGTTCTACCAGCGACAGCGGAGCATCGCCAGCGGCGACACGACATGCGTTGACTATGGCATGAGCGACCGCATTGAACGGTTCAGCCCGGCCTGTGCCCAAGTTGAATATACCTGAACATCGTTGATCGAGGAAATGCAGATTGACCTTGACGACATCATCGATATAGACAAAATCGCGGCATTGCTCGCCATCGGAATAACCGTCACAACCTTCAAACAACTTGACCCGGCCATCCGTCCGGAACTGATTGTACAAATGGAAAGCAACCGAAGCCATCCTCTGCTTGTGTTGCTCACAGGGGCCATACACATTGAAATAACGCAAGCCTACCACCGGGGATACGGCATCCTGGAGACGTTGACGGACTCGCTGATCGAAGAGAAATTTTGAATAACCATAGACATTCAGTGGTGCTTCACATGAGCGGATCTCTTCGAATCGCTTGCCGCTGCCATAGACAGATGCTGAAGAGGCATACAAGAACGGAATCTCCTGGTCGAGACAGAAGTCCAGCAGAGTGGATGAATAACGGTAGTTGTTCATCATCATGTAACGGCCGTCGCTTTCCATCGTGTCGGAGCAAGCTCCCTGGTGCAGGACAGCCTCGACACTGCCGTCAAAATAGCCGTCCTCGACGAGATCCAGGAATTCCTGTTTGTCGAGATAGTCCGCCACTTCGCAATTGACCAGGTTCTTGAACTTGTCGGCACGGCTCAAATTATCCACGGCGATGATGCGGTCGATTCCTCGTCGATTCAATCCCTTCACCAGATTGGCTCCGATGAATCCACAAGCGCCGGTCACGATGATATACATATGATTCCTTATACTGATTTTATGGGACTGGCTTACTCGCCCGCTAATTCTGCCAGCGTGCAGGTCGCCGTGCCAAATTTGCCGACCACAATGCCCGCTGCTCGATTGGCGATACGCATTGAGGCTGCCAGGTCCATGCGGCTGCCGAGCATCACCGCCAGCGCGGCGATCACAGTGTCGCCCGCACCGCTGACATCGAAGACCTCGCGCGCCAAGGCAGGTTCATGCAATGCGCCTTCGGCAGTGAACAATGACATGCCTTCCTCGGAACGCGTCACCAGCAGTGACTGCAAGCCGAGGCTGTTGCGCAGATTCTGTGCCTTTTCCTCAAGCTCCGTTTCGCTCGACCACTGACCAACGACCTCACGCAATTCCGCGCGGTTGGGCGTCAGCATGCTGGCACCGGCATAGCGGGCAAAGTCTTCTCCCTTGGGGTCGACCAGAACCGGTTTGTTCACAGCGCGTGCGAGCTTGATCATTTCCGCAATATGGGCGAGACCGCCCTTGCCGTAATCCGAAAGAACCACTACGTCGCAGTGATCCAGGCGTTGTTCAAATTCACGAAGTTTGCCATAGAGCACTTCGTGTGCGGGCGGGGTTTCGAAATCGATGCGCAGCAATTGCTGCTGACGGCCAATCACCCTCAGCTTGACGGTAGTGGCAAGCTGGGGATCCTCATGCAAGCTTGTTGTCACGCCTTCCGCTGCCATCAAACGCGCCAGAGCCTGGCCCGCCTCGTCTGCTCCAACCACCGAGAGCAGCGTCGTTTGTGCGCCCAGGGCGGCAGCATTGCGGGCCACGTTCGCAGCCCCACCGGGACGCTCTTCCATCCTGCTGATCTTGACTATCGGCACTGGCGCCTCGGGCGAGATGCGGCTTACGTCGCCGAACCAGTAGCGATCCAGCATGACATCACCAACGATGAGTGCGCGTGTCCTGGAAGTGTCGGGTATGCGCATGGTCAGTTAGGTTCTTCCTATGGCATGGTATTCGATGCCAGCTTCACGCAACTGAGCCGGGTCGTAAAGGTTACGTCCGTCGAATATCACCGCATGCTTGAGCATGGCCTTGATACTCGGGAAATCCGGACTTCTGAATTCCTTCCACTCCGTGGCAATGACCAGCGCATCAGCATTTTCCAGCGCGGACATCGGTGTGCCTGCATAACTGATGCGTGTCTCGCCTTGAAAGATGCGCTGTGCTTCCTGCATGGCGACCGGATCGTAGGCAGTGACGCTGGCGCCGCGAGCGAGCAACTCATCAATGAGCACACGACTTGGAGCTTCGCGCATATCGTCTGTGTTTGGCTTGAAAGCAAGTCCCCACAGGGCGAAACGAAAGCCCCTCAGGTTTTCGCCAAAACGCTTGACGATCTTCGTCGGCAGAACATGCTTCTGCGCTTCGTTGGCGGTTTCGACAGCATTGAGTATCTGCAGCTTCTGCCCGGCTTCATCTGCAGTTCGAATCAAAGCCTGGACATCTTTGGGAAAACAGGAACCACCATAGCCACAGCCTGAATACAGGAAATGAAAACCGATGCGAGGGTCCGAGCCGATCCCTTTGCGCACCAGTTCGATATCGGCACCCAGCTTTTCGGCCAAGTTGGCAAGCTCGTTCATGAAGCTAATGCGCGTTGCCAGCATGGCGTTGGCCGCATACTTTGTGAGTTCAGCCGAACGGACATCCATGATGATGAGACGCTCATGGTTGCGCTGGAAAGGCGCATACAGCTGACGCATCATTTCAATGGCGCGTGGGTCGCTGGCACCGACGACGATGCGGTCAGGTTTCATGAAGTCCTCGACGGCGGCGCCCTCTTTGAGAAATTCGGGATTGGACACAACACTGTAGTCGAGCCTGAGTCCCCTGTCCTGCAGCACCTGGGCAATTGCCGCGTGTACCTTGTCGGCCGTACCGACTGGAACCGTGGATTTGTCCACCACGACCTTGTAGCCATCCATGTGCTGCCCAATGCCACGAGCTGCGGCGAGAACGTACTGAAGGTCAGCCGACCCGTCCTCGTCCGGCGGAGTACCAACCGCAATAAACAGGACACTGCCGTGGGCAACCGCGGTCGCCATGTCGGTGGTGAACTTCAAGCGACCTGCGGCCCGGTTTTTGACCACCATGGCCTCGAGTCCGGGTTCGAAGATGGGAATGCCGCCTTCGTTGAGCATGCGGATTTTCTCGGCACTCACATCGAGGCAGAGAACATCGTTGCCAACCTCGGCAAGACAGGCTCCGCCGACCAGTCCGACATAGCCTGTACCGATGACTGTGATTTTCATTCTGAAATCCTTGCTATTGAGGTAACTATGATTGCGGCAAGTAATTGTGGCAAGAAATCGTGGCAACTAAGGTGCCAAATCAAACTCTTCCGTCCTCTTCGGCGGATAGGTTTCCCAGCCGCCGCAGGCCGGACAGCGCCAATAGAACTGGCGCGCCTTAAAACCGCAACTGTCGCAGCGATAACGGGCAACGCGGCGGGTATGGTTGTGAATCAGGTTCTTGATCAATTCCAGGTCGGCGCGGCGTTCCTGCGGGGCCAGCAGAATTTGCGCTTCCAGCAGCTTGTCGAGCCCCAACAGGGTTGGATTACGCCGCAGTTCATCGCGCACCAGCAGATAGGCCGCTTCCGCTCCTTCGCCCTCAAGCTCGGATTGGAACACCGCGTCGAGCAAATCCAGCGACGGGTGCAGGTCGAACCAGCCGCGCAACAACTGGATACCCTGCTGCTCGCGGCCTTCGCGATGAAAGGCTTCGATGAGCTTGGCTGCGACCAATGCCAGATAGATTGGACTTTGTTGTTCAACTCGCTGCCAGGCTTCTATGGCCGCGGCAGTGTTGCTTTCGGCCAAGGCCAGTTCGCCTTGCAGTATGGTGGCCCGGACGCATTTTCGGTTGCTGGCAAGGGCCGCATCGAGTTGTCCGCCTGCTTCCTTCAAGTCGCTTCGAAGCAGCGCAGCTGATGCCAGTTCGCAATGAAAATTGGCGATCTGCTTTTGCCAGATATGACCGGAATGTTCCGGTAGTTGCTGCGCGATGTCGATGGCTTTTTGCCATTCCTTCTCCTGTTGATAGATCTCCAGCAAGAAGCGCAACGCCTCTTCGTCACGACTGGTATTGCGCAGTTTGAGAAAGACTTCCTCAGCGCGATCGAGCAATCCCGCCTTGAGGTAGTCCTGGCCAAGTTCAGCCAGTGCGTGCAGACGCTGGGCATCACTCAGCTGGTTTTGTGACTCATCGCGTTCGATAAGATTCTGGTGAACCCGGATGGCACGGTCCGTTTCGCCGCGCCGGCGGAACAGATTGCCCAAGGCAAAGTGCAGTTCTATGGTTTCCGGATCAACTCGCGCGGCTTCGAGAAATGCCTCAATGGCCTTGTCGGGCTGCTCATTGAGCAGAAAATTGAGTCCCTTGAAGTATGAACGCGGCAACGTCCGCGACTCGCGGACCAGATGCTTGATATCGATACGGGCAGCGACCCAGCCAAGAACAAAGAATAGAGGAAGTGCCAACAGCCACCAGAGTTGGATTTCGAATCCGCCGCTCATTTCACGCAGCACCTTTGGCCTGGGATTGCGCTTGCTCGCTCAGTTGGCTACTTGGTCGACTACCTGGTTTCCCGTGAATTTGGCCACGCAGCCTTCCAATTTCGCGCCGCTGTTTGATCAATGTAGCCACCAATGCAGTCATGCCAATCAACGTGCCAGCGGCAAAGCTCGCAAGTATCACCAGCGACAACGGTGCCTGCCAGGCAGCATCAAGATACAAACGTACATCGACAGGAGCGCTATTCTTGACCGCCAGCCCAAACAGGGTCACAAATATAGTTGCGCGCAATAGCCAGATAACAATTCGCATCGCCATTCAGAGGGAAAGGGCGGTATTCGCAACCTATGGCAACGAATACCGCCCGAACTGTTTCACGCCCACCGGCTGCCAACCTGCCGCAGCAACGGAGCGACCATAGATCAATGACTCAAATCAACGCGTTCGCGCAATTCCTTGCCCGCCTTGAAATGCGGCACATACTTCTCTGCAACCTGCACTTTCTCGCCTGACTTGGGATTGCGTCCGACGCGCGGCGGCCGATAGTTCAGCGCGAAGCTGCCGAAGCCGCGGATTTCGATGCGCTCGCCGCGCGCCAGTGCGGCGGCCATCGCATCGAGAATCATCTTCACGGCAAAATCGGCATCTTTCGCCACCAGCTGTGGAAAACGCGCTGCCAATCTGTCAATCAACTCGGATTTGGTCATGGCCAGCTCGTCGGCTATTGCTGCGGGTTGTTCAACTTGGCTTTGAGCAAAGCACCGAGGCTGGTCGTGCCAGTTGAAGCAGAACCGCTTTCGGCCGCCAGTTTCTGCATTGCCTCGCTTTGTTCGGCCTGGTCCTTGGCCTTGATCGAAAGATTGATGCTGCGCGTCTTGCGATCGACGTTGATGATCATTGCCTCGACCGCATCGCCTTCCTTGAACAAGGTACGCAAGTCATCTACCCGGTCCCGGGTTGCTTCGGATGCGCGCAGATAGCCTTCGACGTCACCGCCGAGATCGATGACCGCACCCCGAGCATCGATGCTCTTGACGGTTCCCTTGACCATGCTGTTCTTGTCGTGGGTGGCAACAAAACTGGTGAACGGATCGCCATCCATCTGCTTGATACCGAGCGAAATGCGTTCCTTCTCGACATCGATCGACAAAACCAGAGCCTCGACCTCATCACCTTTCTTGAATCTCTGCTTGGCCTCCTCGCCGCTGGAGGACCAGGACAGGTCGGATAGGTGCACCAAGCCATCGATGCCTCCGGGCAGGCCGATGAAAATACCGAAGTCGGTAATAGATTTGATTTGGCCGCTGACCTTGTCGCCTTTTTTGTGGTTGATGGCGAAGTCGTCCCACGGGTTGGATTGGCACTGCTTCATGCCAAGGGAAATGCGGCGACGCTCTTCGTCGATTTCCAGAATCATCACCTCGACCTCGTCGCCCAACTGAACAACCTTGGAAGGGTGGATGTTCTTGTTGGTCCAGTCCATTTCCGAAACGTGTACCAGGCCTTCGATGCCCTGTTCGACCTCGACGAAGGCGCCGTAGTCGGTCAGGTTGGTGACCTTGCCGAACAGGCGCGTGCCGGACGGGTAGCGGCGGGCAATGCCCACCCACGGATCGTCGCCGAGCTGTTTCATGCCCAGCGAAACGCGATTCTTTTCCTGGTCGAACTTGAGGATCTTGGCTTCGACTTCATCGCCAACCGTCAGCACTTCCGACGGATGACGCACGCGACGCCAGGCCAGGTCGGTGATATGCAGCAGGCCATCGATGCCGCCGAGATCGACGAAGGCGCCGTAATCGGTGATGTTCTTGACGATACCCTTGACGATGGTGCCTTCCTTGAGATTTTCCAGCAGGGACTGGCGCTCTTCGCCCTGATTGGCTTCCAGCACCGCACGCCGCGACATCACGACATTGTTGCGCTTGCGGTCGAGCTTGATGACCTTGAATTCGAATTCCTTGCCCTCGAACGGCGTGGTGTCCTTGACCGGGCGGATATCCACCAGCGAACCGGGCAGGAAGGCGCGGATGCCGTTGATCATGACGGTAAGGCCACCCTTGACCTTGCCGGTGATCATGCCTTTGACCAGGGTGCCCTCGGTCATGGCCTTGTCGAGATCATTCCAGGCAGCAATACGCTTGGCTTTCTCACGAGACAAACGGGTTTCGCCGTAGCCGTCTTCGAGCATCTCGATGGCGACCATGACGTAATCGCCCGGCTTGGCTTCGACTTCGCCGCGCTCGTTCTTGAATTCCTCGACAGCGATGAAACTTTCCGACTTGAGTCCGGCATTGACGACGACATGATTATGATCGACGCGTACGACTTCCGCAGTGATCACTTCGCCAGCACGCATTTCCTGGCGCGACAGGCTTTCGGCAAAAAGATCGGCAAAGCTTTCCTTGCCGGACAATGTTTCTATAGGGTTTGTAGCAGTGGACATAGATGTAGTTGAATTAGGATCAATATGCCGCTTGCGGCTGGCGGGTTCCATCGCCTGCGGCAGTCAGTTGAAAACCACCGTCTGACACTAGCGCGTCAGGCGGCACCTTGAGATGCCTGAGCCTCAACTTCTCAGGCAATCCATGCTGCACGCGAAACTCAGTGCAAACGATCCTGGTACCAGCCCAGCACTGCTTGAACTGCCTGCTCGATCGACATTTGCGAGGTTTCGAGCAGTTCTGCATCCGCGCTTTTTTGCAGGGGAGCCACAGGGCGCGCGGCATCGCGTGCATCGCGCTCTTGCAGGTCCCGCAAAAGGGTCGCAATGTTAGCAGATATCCCTTTTTCGATCAACTGCTTATGACGCCGCTCGGCGCGTGCCTCGGCAGAAGCAGTCAGATAAACCTTGAGCACCGCATCAGAAAATACCACGGTACACATGTCACGTCCTTCCGCAACCAGTCCTGGCGCTTGCCGATAGCTGCGTTGACGCTCAAGCAACGCAGTGCGTACCGAAGGCAGGGCTGCGATCTTGGAAGCGCCGGTCGAGCAGTCTTCGCTGCGAATCGCATCGGTGACCTCATCGCCGGCCAGGAATATTCGCCCAGTATTGAACTCGGCCGGCAGGCTTGAGGCAAGTGTCGCAAGCTGCGTTTCATTCGAATAATCGACTGCGGCACGTTGCGCTGCAAGCGCCACCAGGCGATAGAGCGAGCCGCTGTCGAGATAGTGGAAACCCAGCCGTTGCGCCACCAGCGCCGCTACCGTGCCTTTGCCCGAAGCTGATGGGCCGTCAATGGCGATTACGGGTATGGAAGTAGTCATCTCACAAGTTTGGCGAATTCGCCGAAATAATTTGGAAAAGTCTTGGCAACGCAATCGGGCTGGTTGATGCGGATATTCACCTGCCCAAGTGAAACCAGTGAGAAGCACATGGCCATGCGGTGATCATCGTAGGTATCTATAGCCACACCGTCATTCAAATGGCCGGGTGGGGTGATGCGCAGAAAATCGGCGCCCGCTTCCGCCTCTGCGCCAAGCTTGCGCAATTCGGTCGCCATGGCGTTGATTCGATCCGTTTCCTTGACCCGCCATGAAGCGATGTTGCGCAACACGCAGGGACCATCGGCAAATAGGGCAAGCACCGCCAAGGTCATTGCCGCATCGGGAATATGATTGAAGTCACCATCAAAGGCCTTGAGTTTCTGACCAAGTGACGCGCCGGCTTCTATCCAGTTGTTTCCCCAGTCAATTTTCGCCCCCAATGCGCGCAGAGTATCGGCAAATGCCACATCGCCCTGGATGCTGGCACGGCCGACGCCCACCACGCGTACCGGCCCGCCACCGATGACGCCCGCCGCCAAAAAGTAGGAAGCCGCCGATGCGTCGCCCTCTACATGAATCTCACCGGGGCTCAAGTAAGCTTGGTCGCCGGCAATTGTGAAATGTTGCCAACCGGAGTGCTCAATCTCAATCCCAAAACGCCGCATCAAATTGAGCGTGATGTCGATGTAGGGCTTGGAGATCAACTCGCCAATCACTTCGATTCTCGTTTTCCTTCCGGTCATCGGCAAGGCCATCAACAAGGCGGTCAGGAACTGGGAAGAAACATCGCCACGCACGCGAATCGGTTCGCCCAGACTCAGCGTGCCTGGATTTATGGCCAGCGGCGGAAAGCCCTCTTTCTCGAGATATCGAACCGCTGCGCCGAGATTGCGCAGCGCATCGATCAGATCCGCGATCGGTCGTTCATGCATGCGCGGCACGCCGGACAAGCGATAAGTTCCCTGGCTCAGTGCCAATGCCGCAGTCAGCGGGCGGAATGCGGTGCCCGCATTGCCAAGGAACAAGTCAGCCTGCTTCACGGGAAATGTCCCGGCACAGCCGGTAACGCGGATTTTCGATCTGCCGAAAGTCTCGATCGTCACGCCCAGCGTACGCAGCGCCGTCAACATGACACGGGTATCATCAGAGTCGAGAAGGTCAAAAATATCTGTTGCGCCCTTGGCCAGTCCGGCAAGCAGCAGGCAGCGGTTGGAGATGCTTTTCGATCCAGGCAGACGCAGGCTGCCCGCGGCCTTGCTTACCGCAGGCAAATCAAGGAAATCGGGGTTGGATGATGCCAAACTGCTCATTCGCCTGATGGCAGCATTGATTCGAGCCAGGCGTCGCGCCGGGCGCGGGCGCTGCCGAACATTGCCTCCAGGCCGTCGCCGTCCGCCTTGGCCAGAAGCACCCGGGCACGCAACAACTCATTTTGGAAGGCGTCAAGTTCCTTGATCAATGCACCCCGGTTGGCAACGCAAATGTCACGCCACATCTCCGGGTGGCTGCTCGCGATGCGGGTGAAGTCGCGGAACCCGCTAGCCGCAAAACTGAACAACTGCTCGGAGTTTTCACGTCCGGCGAATTGGTGGACCAGCGCATACGCCAGCAAATGCGGCAAGTGGCTGACTGCCGCAAATGTGCCGTCATGCTCCTCCGGAGCCAAAGTGCTGACCTGAGCGCCGCAAATTTCCCAAATTTGCTTCACTCGCGCCAAGCTGGCGGCTGAGTTTTCCGGTAAGGGCGTGATGATCACGCGCTTGTCGCGATACAAATCAGCCTGGGCGGCCGTTACGCCGCTTTTTTCCGCGCCGGCGATCGGATGCGCGGGAATAAACTGGCAGATGTTCTCGCCGAAAGCATTTCTCGCGGCAGCGATCACATCCTGCTTGGTGCTGCCGCCATCGGTGACCAGGGTGGAAGGTCCGAGATGCGGGGCCATCGCCTGCATGACCTTTCCCATCTGCCCAACCGGCATGGCCAGCAAGATCAGGTCAGCACCTGCCAGAGCATCGCGCCAGTCACTCGTGCCGCGATCAATCACGCCAAGTCTTTGTGCTTGATCCAGCGTGGCTGTGCTGCGCCCAACTCCGACGATCTCCTCTGCGGCGCCAGCTGCCTTGAGCGCCAGCGCAAAGGATCCGCCAATTAGTCCAACCCCGCAAACGACAATTTTCTGCAGTTGAATCACCGGGATCCGCCTTCGATTCAAGAGTGCGCGAGCGATTTTTCCAATGCTTCGAGAAAACGCACGTTCTCCTGTTCGAGACCGATCGTCACTCGTAAATGATCGGGCATGCCGTAGCCGCCCAGTGGCCTGACGATGACACCCCGCTTCAGCAGGTTTTTATTTACATCGCTGCCATTGCTCACTCGGAAAGTTACGAAGTTCCCATGTGCGGGGATGTAGCTCAAGCCAAGGTGCTTCAGGCCAGCCACGATTTGTTCAAGTCCGCGCCGGTTGAGTTGATAGCTTTCCGCAACAAAAGCATGGTCATCGAGTGCGGCTATGGCAGCGGCCAGCGCCAGATTGTTGACATTGAAAGGCTGACGCACGCGATGCATCAGGTCGGCAATCTCCTGTGACGCGACGGCATAGCCGACACGCAATCCTGCCAAGCCATAAACCTTGGAGAAGGTCCGGACGATCACCAGGTTGGGGAAGTCTGCCAGCCAGCGCAAGGTGTCTTCGCGCATCGTCGGCAACAAATAGTCGTTATAAGCCTCATCCAGAACGACCACGACATTTTTGTTGAGCCCTTGCAGAAAAGCGCGTAGTTGCTGGTAGGGCAGGAACGTCCCGGTCGGATTGTTCGGGTTGGCAATCCACAAGAGGGTGGTGTCGGAACGGACAGCGGCAGCCATTGCTGGCAGGTCATGGCCGAATTCCCGCGCCGGAACCTGAATGCATTCGCCGCCAGCCGACATCGTTGCGAGCGGATAGACGGCAAAAGCGTATTGCGA
Source organism: Betaproteobacteria bacterium (assembly GCA_016234745.1). Lineage (GTDB taxonomy): Bacteria > Pseudomonadota > Gammaproteobacteria > Burkholderiales > Rhodocyclaceae > JACRAR01. The sequence goes on from JACRAR010000062.1 coordinate 164,665, forward strand.
AAACACCGCAGACCGGCCAGGGGCCATATACACCCTGGCAACCAGATCAAGCACGTCATTCGATCCATTGCCGAGCACAATCCGGTCCATACCGACGCCATAGCGCTCTGCAATCGCCTTGGTGAGATCATATTGGTCCGGATAGCGCTCAATACCGTTGAGCGCCTGTTCCAGCGCCACACGCGCTTTGGGGCTCATGCCAAGAGGATTTTCGTTGGAGGCGAGTTTGACGATCTTGTCCGCGGGTATGCCCACGTCGCGCGCCAACTGGGTCATCGGCTGGCCTGGCTGATAAGGCGAGATGGCGCGAATATAGGGTGGAGCCAAATCAGAATAGCTCATACGAGATTCCTTCCAAAGGGTTAGGGTGCAGCGGCTGGATAGCTGCCGAGTATTTTGACAAAGCCGGCGCTTTCGCTGAGGGTTCTCAATGCGATAGCTACCGCGGCTTCCTCCTGATGCCCTTCGATATCGACGAAAAACACATATTCCCAGCGCCCGCCACCGAAGCCGCGCGCCGGGCGGGATTCGAACTTGGTCATCGAGACTCCTTGCGCCGCCAGCGGCGACAGCAATGCCAGCATGGCGCCAGGACGGTTTTGCGCAGAGCAGACGAAAGAGGTCTTGTCCTTTCCTGAAGGGCCGGAATCATGTTCCGCCAGCACCAGGAAACGGGTGGTATTGTTGGGGTCATCTTCAATATTGGCCGCCAGAACCGGCAAGCCATAACGCTGTGCAGCAGCTTCACCTGCAATGGCACAGGATTCCGGATCCTCTGCCGCCATTCGTGCGCCTTCGGCATTGCTTGCCACTGGCACTCGGGGCAGTTGCCCGAGACTGCGGTTGAGCCATTCATGGCACTGCGCCAACGATTGGGCGTGCGAATATAGTCGCTTCACGGCGGCCAGCGAGTCCGCCTTGGAAAGCAGGTTCTGGTGTATGCGCAAAGAGACTTCGCCGCAGATTTTGAGTGGGGAAGTCAACAACAAGTCCAGGGTCCGCCCGATCGCGCCTTCACTAGAGTTTTCTACAGGAACCACCGCATAATCGGCGTTGCCGGCTTCGACCGCACGAAAGGCATCGTCAATCGTTGCACACGGGGTAAGCCTGGGTGCGGAACCAAAATGCTTTTGCGCGGCGGTTTCCGAAAATGTTCCTTCCGGGCCAAGGTAAGCGACACGCAGCGCCTGCTCAAGCGCGAGGCAGGCGGACATGATTTCACGAAAGATCTTTTGTACCGAGGCTTCCGGCAAAGGTCCCGGGTTGGCTGCGGCGATACGCCGCAGCACTTGCGCCTCGCGTTCCGGACGATAAAGGTTGCCCTGCTTGATTTCACCGATGCGATGAGCAAGCTGCGCACGCTGGCTGATGAGGCGCAAAACCTCCTCATCGAAGTGATCGATGCCTTGGCGCAGCTTGGCTAGCTCATCTTGCTCATCTGCCACGTTTCATGATTCCTGTGGGATGTACCGCACTGCCAGAACGCCGCTGATGGCTGCAATCGAGGCGACAATTTGCGGTGGCACGGCGCTGTCGACATCGACCAGTGTGTAAGCCAGGTCTCCTTTCGACTTGTTGATCATGTCGTGGATATTGAGCTTGGCCTGGGCCATGACCGTTGAAATCTGGCCAACCATGTTGGGGACGTTGGCATTGGCAATCGCGAGCCGATATTTCGATTCGCGCGGCAGCGATACATTCGGGAAGTTGACGGCATTCTGTATGCAGCCATTCTCGAGATAATCACGTACCTGGTCCGCGACCATGATTGCACAATTTTCTTCGGCTTCCCCGGTGGATGCACCGAGATGCGGCAAGGCAATCACCCGTGGATTGCGATTCAATTCGGCACTCGGGAAATCACAGACGTAGCAGCCCAGTTTTTTCGCTTCGAGGGCTCCCAGTACTGCCGAAACATTTACTACGGCATCACGAGAGAAGTTAAGCAGCACGGCGCCTGACTTCATTTGTCCAATGTTCTCGGCATTGACCAGATTGCGCGTCGCATCGAGCAAGGGCACATGAATCGAAACAAAGTCGCAGTTCTTGAGAATCTCGGCCACCGAATTGGCCTTCTTGACTTGTGCCGGCAAACTCCAGGCCGCGTCGACGGAAATCTCCGGGTCGTGACCAAGTACTTCCATACCCAGTTTGATGGCCGCGTCGGCAACGAGGCAGCCGATCTTGCCCAAGCCGATCACGCCCAGGGTGTGCCCGGCCAGCTCATAGCCGGCGTAGGTTTTCTTGCCGTCCTCAACTTTCTTTTCCATGCCGGGGTCGGCAGGGTCAAGCGTAATGACGAATTCCATCGCGCCGCGCAGGTTTCTGGCCGCCAGCAACATGCCCGCAATGACCAGTTCCTTGACTGCATTGGCGTTGGCGCCAGGCGCATTGAAAACCGGCACGCCACGCGCCGACATGGCTTTCACCGGAATGTTGTTGGTACCAGAACCGGCGCGGCCGATCGCCTTGACGCTGGCAGGAATTTCCAGTTTGTGCATGTCGGCCGAGCGAACCAGCACTGCATCGGGAGCAGCAACGTTGTCGGCGCAGACATATCTGTCAGCCGGCAGGCGCTTCAGGCCGTTTTTTGAAATCTTGTTGAGAATCTGAATCTGGTATTGATTAGCCATGATTTTTTTCAAACTCCTTCATGTAGTCGACCAATGTCTTGACGCCTTCCAGTGACATCGCGTTGTATATCGATGCGCGCATCCCGCCGACCGAGCGGTGTCCCTTCAACTGCACCATGCCGCGTGCCTTTGCCCCTTTGAGGAATTCTTCGTCGAGTTCCGCGTTCTTGAGCGTAAACGGAACATTCATGCGCGACCGGTCCTGTTTGCGCACCGGATTTTGGAAAAAGCTGCTCTGATCAAGGTAATCGTAAAGCACGGCGGCCTTTTCGATATTCCTCTTTTCCATCGCGGCCAAGCCGCCCTGCTTTTTCAGCCACTTGAACACCAGACCGGCAATATAGATGCCGTAAGTCGGCGGCGTGTTGTACATCGACTCATTTTCGGCATGGGTTTTATAGTCGAGCATGGTCGGCGGGGTCGGGCTTCCTTTGCCGATCAGATCCTCGCGCACGATGACGATGGTGAGCCCGGCGGGGCCGATGTTCTTTTGCGCGCCGGCATAGATCATTCCGTATTTCGAAACATCGACCGGACGCGACAGAATGTTCGAGGACATGTCGCAGATCAGCGGCACGTTGCCGGTATTCGGAACCCATTGAAATTCGACGCCGCCGATGGTCTCATTGGCGGTGTAATGCACATAAGCCGCATCGCTGTTGAGCTTCCAGTCGGCCTGGGCCGGCGCATAGGTAAACTTCTGGTCTTCTGCGGAAGCGACGGTATTCACCTGGCAGAAAGTCTTAGCCTCCTTGATGGCTTTCTTGGCCCACTCGCCGGTATGTACATAATCGGCAGACGTCTTCCCTGCCAACAGGTTCATCGGGATCATCTCGAACTGCAGTGTGGCGCCGCCTTGCAGGAACAGCACCTTGTAGTTCGCCGGAATCGCCAGCAGTTCGCGCAAGTCGGCCTCTGCGGCTGCAGCGATCGACATGAACTCCTTGCCGCGATGGCTCATCTCCATGACCGACTGGCCACTGCCATGCCAATCGAGCATTTCAGCAGCAGCTTCCTTCAGGACATCCTCGGGCAGGGCAGCGGGACCTGCGCTAAAGTTAATTGCACGTGCCATATTTACTCTCCTTGGTCTAGGTCTTCGGTTTCAATAATCTTCTCTATTCCAGCTAGTTTGGTGCCATCGTCCAGATTTATCAACGTGACACCCTGCGTCGAGCGTCCCATTTCGCGGATCTCTTTAACCAGTGTGCGGATCAGCACACCTCCCGTCGAGATCAGCATCAATTCATCATCAGGCTGCACCAGCAGGGCACCGACCACCTCGCCGTTGCGCTCGCTGGTGTGGATCGCGATCATGCCCTTGGTGCCGCGGCCATGCCGTGTATATTCAGCGATCGGGGTACGTTTTCCATAACCGTTTTCAGTAGCGGTGAGCACTGAGCAATCTTCGTTCTCCGCAACCAGCATGGAAATTACCTTCTGCCCACCATCGAGTTGCATACCCCGCACACCGCGGGCGTTGCGTCCCATCGCTCGCACATCTTCCTCGTCAAAACGCACGGTCTTGCCGGCGTTGGAAAACAGCATCACATCGTAGCTGCCGTCGGTGATCGCGACGCCGATCAGGAAATCCCCCTCGTCGAGGCCGACCGCGATAATGCCAGCCTTGCGCGGGTTGGAGAAATCCGACAAAGGTGTCTTTTTGACGGTGCCCATGGCGGTTGCCATGAAGACATAATGATTCTCGTCGAATTCCTTGACGGGCAAAACCGCCGTGATTTTTTCGCCTTCCTCGAGCGGGAAAAGGTTCACGATCGGCTTGCCGAGGCTGGCGCGGCTGCCTTGCGGCACCTCATAGACCTTGTGCCAATACACGCGGCCCCGGTTGGAAAAACACAAGATGAAGTCGTGCGTATTCGCTACAAACAAGCGGTCGACGAAGTCATCTTCCTTGATCGCCGCCGCTTGCCTGCCACGTCCGCCGCGCTTTTGCGACTTGTATTCGGTGAGCGGCTGCGCCTTGATGTAGCCGCCGTGTGAAAGCATTACCACCATGTCCTGCGGCGTGATCAAGTCCTCGATGCCGAAATCCTGGGTGTTCAACACAATTTCGGTACGTCGCTTGTCTCCGAATTGCGCGCGTACGGCAGTCAGTTCGTCGCTGATGATCTGAGTGATGCGTTCAGGCCGCGCCAGGATGTCAAGCAGGTCGGCGATGATCGCCATCACTTCCTTGTATTCATTGAAGATCTTTTCCTGTTCCAGGCCGGTCAGACGTTGCAGGCGCAGCTCCAGTATGGCCTGCGCCTGGGCATCGGAGAGCAGATAACCGCGCTTGGACATGCCGAATTCCGGAGCGAGGCCTTCGGGGCGGGAGGCTTCAGCGGCGGCCCGCATCAACATGTCTTCGACCAGAGAAGAAGGCCAGGTGCGCCCCATCAAACCCTGTTTGGCCTCGGCAGGAGTCGGTGCTGCCTTGATCAAGGCGATGATCTCGTCGACATTCGACAACGCCACGGCCAGCCCTTCCAGGATGTGACCGCGATCCCTTGCCTTTCTCAATTCGAACACGGTGCGCCGGGTCACCACTTCGCGGCGATGCGCCAGGAATGCAGCGAGCATTTCCTTGAGGTTGAGCAAGCGCGGGCGGCCCTCGCACAGCGCCACCATGTTCATGCCGAAGGAGTCCTGCAGTTGGGTGTGCTTGTAAAGGTTATTGAGGATTACGTCGGGCACTTCGCCGCGCTTGATTTCGATGACCACACGCATGCCCGATTTGTCGGATTCGTCCTGCAGATGCGTGATGCCTTCGATGCGTTTCTCGTTGACCAGTTCGGCGATTTTTTCCAGAAGCGTCTTCTTATTGACCTGGTAGGGCAGCTCGTCGATGACGATCGCCTGTTTTCCGCCCTTTTCCAGTTCCTCGATATGCGTCCGGCCCCGCATGATGACCCTGCCGCGGCCGGTTAGATAGCCTTCGCGAACGCCCGAGATGCCGTAAATCAGCCCGGCCGTCGGAAAGTCGGGGGCCGGGATGATTTCAATCAATTTTTCGATGCTGATCTCGGGATCGCCGAGCAAAGCCAGGCAGGCGTCAATGACTTCGCCCAAATTATGCGGCGGAATGTTGGTTGCCATGCCAACGGCAATTCCAGAGCTGCCATTAATGAGCAGATTCGGGATCTTGGCAGGCAAGACCAGGGGTTCATGTTCCGAACCATCATAATTCGGCCCGTAATCAACAGTTTCCTTGTCGAGGTCGGCCAGCAGTTCATGGCCGATCCGCGCCATGCGTATCTCGGTGTAGCGCATGGCCGCCGCGTTGTCGCCATCCACCGAACCGAAATTGCCCTGTCCGTCGACCAGCATGTAGCGCAGCGAAAAATCCTGCGCCATACGCACTATCGTGTCATACACCGCCGTATCGCCATGCGGATGGTATTTACCGATGACGTCGCCGACGATGCGTGCCGATTTCTTGTAGGCCTTGTTCCAGTCGTTGCTGAGTTCATGCATTGCATACAGCACGCGGCGATGCACAGGCTTGAGCCCATCGCGCACATCCGGCAAGGCCCGGCCGACAATTACGCTCATGGCGTAATCGAGATAGGAGTGGCGCATCTCCTCTTCTAAGCTGATAGGGAGAGTTTCTTTGGCAAACGGGTTAGTCATCGTTGGGAGTTCCGCGGCACAGCCGGCATGGGCGCCTAGAAAAACAGCGTGATTTTATCATGCCCCGCCCATTCGTTTCTGCCCGTTTTGGATCCCGCTTAAAGGTATTGATGGCCCCTGTTCATGCTTTGATAACTGCAAAGAAATGCCGAAAATGGCATCTTTTCATTGACTCTTGCGAGGAGCATCAGGAAGATGATCGAGATTGCGCAATAAAAGGGTGATGTCCCATGCTGATGTCCAAATTCAATCTAGTCAGTCAATCCATCTTGACTATCCTGGCCGCAATCTACTTCACGCTTATGATGCAGACCATGGCTGGCGCTGCGGAAAGGACGCCGGAGCAGGCTGGTCGGCACAAGGCTGCAGTGAAGAAAAGCCATCAGCGGGTTGCAAAAGCGGTCCAGTTCAAGAAAGCCACGCCCCATCCTCGCAAGACTGCCGCAAAGACCGGTACCGGAAGGAAGACTGTATCAAAATCTCCCCCAAGTTCGCTCAAGCTGTCAAGAGATATTGAATCGACATTGCAAGAACCATCGCAGATTGCTTCAGCTAAGCCAAAGCAGATCAATCAAATCAGCCCGAAGCCACCGCAGGACTTGAGCGGACCGCCTTTGCAAATCGGGAAAACGCTGTACCAACGCAATGGCGAAATCCGCCAGCTGGAATCGCAGTGACCGCTGAACCGAATGGCAGCCAGGAAATGCGGGATTGTTTTGTTCTGCACGTTGGGCACGTCAACGTCAATCATGAGCGTCATTTGAAATGACGGCTATTGTAAAAATCGACTTCGTTTCCGATATCTCTTGCCCATGGTGCGCAATAGGTCTTTATGCTCTGGAAGCCGCGCTGGAACGTTTGGGGAGCGAAATTAAGGCCGAGATCCATTTTCAGCCTTTTGAACTGAATCCTGGCATGCCTCAGGGCGGCCAGGATATCACCGAGCACTTGACGCAAAAATATGGCTCGACTCCGGATCAACAAGCCCAGATCCGCGAAACCATCCGTCTGCGTGGTGCTGAACTGGGTTTCATCTTTCGCAAGGAAGGACGCGGTCGTATTTATAATACCTTCGACGCCCATCGTTTGTTGCACTGGGCGGGATTGCCGGAAACCCGCCCCGTCGGAGTTCAACTCAATCTCAAGAAAGCCATGCTGCGCGCCTATTTCACCGACGGAGAATGCCCCGAAACGCACGATTTGCTGTGCAGTCTGGTCAATGAAGTTGGTTTGGATGAAGTTCGAGCGAGGGAGATTCTAGGCAGCGATGAATACGCTGCAGCAGTCAGAGAACAGGAGCGCTTATACACCAACGCAGGTATCCATTCCGTTCCCGCTGTCATCATCAATGAAAAGTTTTTGATTTCGGGCGGCCAACCCGTGGACGTTTTCGAGCAGTCACTGCGTCAGATTGTCGCCAAACAGCAGTAAAAACTTCGTTTCGATTGTTTTCCGGATCCCCTCCTCCACGCTGCGAAGCCAAGCGCGGCGGGCAGGTCGAATCAGTAGAGCGCCGCGCCTCAGCCCGATTCAAGATTAATGCACCTGTAGCAATATGGGGTAGCAATGCCGAAAATGAAAAAGGGCCAGATTTCTCTAGCCCTTTGATTGTATTGGCGCGCCCGGAGCGATTCGAACGCCCGACCCCTTGGTTCGTAGCCAGCCATGGGAATTATCGGGTATTAATAATCAACAACTTAGAGCTGACCGTTGCAAACATAATGCCTATTTAAGTTGATGAATTCTGGAAAAGTCGCGCAAAAGTCGCGCATCAAAGGATCTGTAGTGCATACCGCCTCACTAAGCATTATCTCACGCAAGTTAGCAGATATTTTCTTGATAGAGTTAGCTTTCATGTTCATCCACCTGGATAAAGATAAAGGTGATGGCAACTGCAACAGCGCAACAGCCTGAGGCTTTTTTGCCCCGGGAACGATAATCTTACCACCTGAAACCGGTCGTTCGCGAACCGCCGTTCCCAGCAAGGAGCTGTCATACGCTCTGCTGTCGGGAATGACGGCAAACTGGCGAACACCAGCCGCTCAAATTATGCTACATAAATAATCGGCCAAGCTGCTCTGAGCGTCAGCTTCACAAATTCTCAACGGCAAGTCAGGACCGGAGCCGCCTGATGACTATCGAATACGTTTCAATAGGGCGCCCCATCCTTGTGTACGAACTGCCATTTCCCGTCATTGCCTAGTATGGCTCGCAAGTCGTCGTCGGGATAGGTCACCGTATCCTCAGCGGTACGATCGCCGACTTCGAGATAGAGAACGTCTTCACTCGTTCGATTAACGAGTTGATGTCCATTGCCAGTCCCCGCTTTGAAAGCAGCGCACATGCCTGGAGTAAGCTGGGTTTCGCCTTGATCCGTGATGAGTGCCGGATGCCCTGCCAAGATATAGACGAATTCATCTTGCTTCGAGTGGGCATGACGAAGTGCAGACCCAGCACCTGGAATGAGTCGCGTCAGGTTCACTCCGAAGTTCGACAAACCAAAAATGTCGCCTAGCGGGCGCTTCTCCCTGCCAGCCATGCGCGAGCGAAAAGGTTCTGGGTAGTTTGACGGCTTTGTTCGAGGCGCCGCAGCCAACGCGACGATTGCTGTGGGGAATTCTGTATTCGACATAGTGGCTCCGAGTTGTTGATGAGCAAAGGACGTCCTATTCAGAGAACTCTTCAAGGCCACTGCCATTCTCTCGCTCACGGTTTGGAAGAACGGCACGCCGTGACAGAGCATAGCTTAAAGAAGCGATGGCAAGGGCATTGACCATCAGAGCCGCCGCGACTGCAAAGGTGGTTCGCATTCCAGCCGCAACCGCCTCAGGATGCGCTGACATCAAGTTGGTCGTCGCTGATCCGATAGCGAACACAGTGCCCATGACGGATGCGCCGGTAATGAGCCCGAGATTGCGCGACAGGTTAAGCATGCCGGATATGACGCCCCGCTGGTCCGGGCGAATATTCGTCATGACGGCAGTGTTGTTGGCAGCCTGGAACAGCGCATAGCCGGCGGTGATTATGACGAGCGGAGCGATGTACCCCGGGACCCCGAACCTCGTTGATAGCATGGGCAGGATGGTGGAGCCGAGCGTCATTCCGATGAGCCCAACGATGCTCATGCGGTGTGCGCCAAACCGGTCCACAACACGGCCAGCCGGCACACCCGTCAATGCGGCGACAATCGGACCGGAGGACATGACGAGACCGACACGGGCTGCGTCGAGGAGAAGTGCGCCGGAGAGGTAGAACGGCCCAACCACCAGCGTTGCCATCACCACAGTCGTGACCATGGTGCTCATGGCGAAGCCTGCGCTCAGTACCGGATTTCGGAACATTGCCAAGTGGATCAAAGGTGATGCTGCTCTCGTCTCGGCGAGCACGAAGAGGCCGACGCCGAAGACGGCAAGCAACAGCAGAACCATGTTGATTTGACCGAAGCTGCCACGCCCCACCGTCATGGCGAGTGCATAAGCCGCGAGTGTCAGAGCAAGCAACAGTGTGCCCATGATGTCGAAGCTGGCCCGACCCGTCTTCGGCCCCTGGCGGTCTACGGGCAGGTAGCGGTACGCAAGAAGTAGAGCCAGAATACCCAATGGGATATTGATGAGAAAGATGGCCGGCCAACCGATCCCGGCGATCAGAACACCGCCCAGTGATGGTCCGAGCGCGGTACCCATCGCGGACATGGTTCCGAGCAGTCCCATGGCGCTACCGGTCTTCTCTTTGGGGACCGTCTCACCGATCAGCGCCATGGAGAGGGACATCATGATGGCCGCGCCCAGCCCTTGTAGTGCCCGGGCGGCAATCAGCAGCCAGAGCGTTGGGGAAACGCCACACAGGATGGAGGCCACCGTGAAGAGGAAGATTCCAAGCAACAGCAGCCGTCTGCGCCCGGTGATGTCACCGAACCGCCCGACGCTGACGATCAGGAGGGTCATAGCGAGAAGATAAGTGAGGACAACCCACTGAACTTCCTGGAATGAGGCATTGAACGCCTGAGCCAAAGCCGGCAAGCCAACATTGGCGATGCTGGTGCCGAGCGAAGACAGCAGCATGGATAGTGAAAGGCTGGCGAGTACCCACCAAACCGAAGGTGCCTGTTCTGCGTTTCCAGATACTGCCTCGCGGCGCCCTGCTGTGATTGGCTTCAACCTGTACTCCTTTACCTGACAACCCCGAATCCGGGTTATCAGAAACATAATCCTTTGCAAGACATAGCGGAAGGCGCATCATTTGCACTTTATTCGTGCGGCTGACGCCATATCTTCAAACCGTGCTACGGTCAATGTATGTCGACCCCTGATTTCAACTTGCTCGTCACTCTTGATGTGCTTCTTGCGGAAGGGAGCGTTGCGCGCGCTGCACGACGGTTGCGGCTGAGCCCTTCGGCGATGAGCCGGGCACTGGCACGATTGCGTGAGACGACAGGTGATCCGTTGTTGGTTAGAGCTGGACGCGGCCTCGTCCCCACACCCCGGGCGATCGAACTGCGCGAGCGGGTCAGCCAACTCGTGCAGGATGGAAAAGCGGTCTTGCGTCCCGCCGACAAGCTCGACCTCAAACAGCTCGTCCGGACTTTCACGTTGCGAACCAGCGACGGTTTTGTGGAGAACTTCGGACCGGACCTTATAGCCCGGGTTGGCAAGGCGGCTTCCGGCGTGCGGCTGTGCTTTGTGCAGAAGCCTGACAAAGACAGCATGTCACTCCGTGACGGGATCGTCGATCTCGAAACAGGTGTTGTGGGGAATGCGGCGGCTCCGGAACTGCGTGTCCAGGCGTTGTTCCGAGACCGTTTTATCGGCGTCGTGCGGAAGGGACACCCACTGAGCCGGGGCAAGATCACACCCTCCCGTTACGCGGCTGGCAAGCACATCTATTTCTCGCGGCGCGGCCTTGACAAGGGACCGATCGATGCAGCCTTGGGTTCGCTTGGTCTGGAACGGGAAATCGTCACGATCGTCGGGGGTTTCCCGGCTGCGCTGGCCCTAGCCCGGGCCTCGGATTTGATTGCCAGCGTTCCCGAACGCCATACCGGGAATCTGCGTGCCGGAATGTATAGCTTTCCCCTTCCGGTCCCTATGCCGGAGTTCACTGTTTCGTTGCTCTGGCATCCGAGGTTGCATGCCGATCCAGCGCATCGTTGGTTGCGCAACCTCGTTCTGGATATCTGCGCGGCGTTGCGCTGAAGGCGGTGAAAGATGCAGGCTGGTTTCCAACGCTTCGAACTCGCTGTCTAGAAGCTGCCTTTGAATTTTGGTATCTCCAGACCAGGAAAACACCGGAAGTTTGCGTCTTCATCAGTCAGCCACCAGCAAAAAGCCGTCATAGACTGTGCTAGCGGGAACGGCAGCAATCTGAGTTCAACCGGCCTCTCAAATCGTGATGAACTCATCAATCACGAATTGCTTTTATCCGGAACGAATCTAAGAACAACACCATTGTTACAATAACGTAGTCCGGTTGGGCGCGGACCATCGTTGAACACGTGACCGTGATGACCGCCACAGCGCGCGCAATGATATTCCGTCCGCAGCGTGCCAAGTCCCCAGTCGGTCTTGGTTTCGACGGAGCCAGGCAGTACATCGTAGAAGCTCGGCCAACCCGTTCCACTATCGAATTTGTACTTTGACGGGAACAATGGCAGGCCACAGGCAACACAAACGAACAGACCGGCGCGAGCCTCATGATTGAGCGGACTGGTGAAAGCCCGCTCGGTTCCTTCTTCCCGCAAAACAATGTACTGTTCAGCAGTAAGCTGTTTCTTCCATTCCGCGTGGGTTTTATCCATTCTTGCGATGCGCTCCATAGCGAGTGCCGGCAAAACAGAAGGGACTGTCAGAAAGAAACCGACTACTCCTAGCGATCGGTTGATAAATAATCGTCTGTCCATAATCGTCACCGTGCCGTTTGTTCTTGACCTGTCCACTGATTCGCACGCCGATCAAAAAAAGTTACACCGTCACAAGAGAGGCACTCAGGTAGGGAGGACTGCATTAGCTACCATTTGAGCAACCATTTGCCCAGCCACAGGCCCAGAATGCCAATAGCCAGCATTGGCAGGTAGTGCCATTCGATGACATGCACAATGGAGTCGTTCACCTCCTGCAATCTCAACCAGAGCGCCCCGACACTGAATGCGGAGAGTATCGCAATGCTGCCAGCCCACTGGTAATGAGTGCTGGCGAACTTGCGCATGGCGTAAAAGATCCACCCGGTCGGTAGCAGGGCCACCAAGACGATGCAGAGGGTGCATTGAAAGCTGTGTTCGGGTAGTGCTGCGGGAGGAATATCGGTACTCCAGGAAAGCAGCATCACGACCAGGAATAACCCAAACAGCCACAGCGGAGAGAAGACCAGGACACGCTTTTGATGTAGGTCGGGAAAGGACAGTAATGCCGCACTAAGTGAAGTCGCGATGAAGAGCATGAGCAGCGTGGCAACTTCAGCGACGAACCAGGGCTGACTGATGGCTTGGCGCCAATCGGGGCGTACCCCGGAAACTGCTAGCGATACGACAAGGTACAAGGCGGCGGCCCCAACCCACTTCAGACTCAGCAAATAGGGGTGGGGTGCCGGCTTGATCACCGGGGTATCGTCAGCCAGTTGCGCTATCAGTTGATCAAAGTCTTTCATCATCGTTCCAGTTTCTGCCGCAGAACCTTGTAGGCGCGGAATGCCGCGACTTTTACAGCGGACTCGGTCATGCCGAGCTTTATCGCCACTTCCTTGGAGGTATAACCCTCCTTATGCATCAATTGCAAGATAGTCGCCTGCCTTTCTGGCAACTTAAGGATTTCCCCACTGATGGATTCGTAACTGATATCAGGTTCGGTTACATCTTCAGATAAATTATTTTCCAGATCGGCAATATCTTCAGCATGACGTAAGTGATCCGCGTAATGTGTACGCAGATAGTCCTGCAGGCGAAATTTTGCAATCGCAAACATCCAGGGCTGGTAAGACCGCTTGCCGTCATAAGTATGGCGGGCCTTGTGGATGGAGATCAGAATCTCCTGCAGCAAGTCGTCCACTTCGCTCTCGAAACTGAGGCGTCTGGCCAGAAAGGGCCGTAACAGCCGCCCCGATTCACGTAAAAGTTCCGCATAGGCAGTCTTCTCCCCTTCCAGCGCCCGACGCATCAGTCCTTCCAGATTGGTTTTTTCTTCCACGATGGATTTGGATGTAACTTTTTCGGCGGCGGGTTCGAATCAACAGGCGAACGGTGCAAATAGAACGCTTTGCGGCAGCGCCCAGAGAACATGATTGTCGCAATCATGCCACCATTTGCGCTGAAGAATAATACGATATTGGAGAGATTCGATGACTCCGGATTCCATAGACAGCAACCTGTTCATCAAGTGCCTTTGTCACTATGTTATGACCATGAGCACCTGTCTCATGCTCGGCCTTGGAATCAGTTTGAGCGCTTCGGCAGCAGCTGGCGAACAAACTGCAGTATTTGCAGGAGGCTGCTTTTGGGGGGTCGATGCCGTGTTCAAGCACATCAAGGGCGTGTCGGAAGTGGTGTCCGGTTATGCCGGTGGTTCCGCGGCCACGGCCCATTACTCACAAGTCGGCAAAGGCGACACCGGCCATGCTGAATCGGTGCGCGTTCGTTTTGACCCGGCGCAAGTGTCATACCAAGATTTGCTGCAGGTATTTTTCAGTGTGGCCCACGACCCCACCCAGCTCAATCGTCAGGGGCCTGATGAGGGTACGCAGTACCGCTCGGCGATCTTTTATACCAGTCCAGAACAGCAGGCCGCCGCCAGCAGCTACATCGATCAATTGAATACCAAGCGCGCCTTTCCCCGTCCTGTCGTGACCCAACTCGCGCCATTGCAGGCGTTCTATCCGGCTGAAGCGTATCACCAGAACTATTTGGCGTTGCATCCAAACCAGCCCTACATCGTCTTTAACGATATGCCCAAGTTGCAGCAACTGCGCAATCAGTTTCCGAAGCTGTATCAATAAGTTCAGAGGACTGTATGTCAAGCATAAGCTCGATCGGATCCTCACTATCGCCCAGCCTGTTTGGTGTTGGCCAATCGACTGCCGGCCTTGAGGCACAACTTGCCCGGTACCAAATCCAACTGGCCGACTGGGTTAGTTGCCCCTCCTGCAAAACCCCTGAGGGTAAAGCCAAGATTCAGGAACTATCGAACAAGGTGAGTGATACACAACAGCGAATCAAAGCGGCTATTTCTCCGCAAAGTATCCTGCCAGCAGTTCGGGCTGCGGATTCGACCAGCGATGGCAATGAAAGCCAAACCATGCTGTCTTTAGACATAGAAGGGCTTGGTGATAAATCATCACCCCACCTTTCAACTGTCACCGGCACCAGCGGGGTTTTCCTGAATGTGTTTGCGTAGATTATTGGTCGGCGCCAACGTCTTGCACGAATGGAGCGCGCAGCGTTGCTGCTGATTTCTGGATATCGGATACCCATGACTGAACCTGTTCACACTATCCATCCTGTGTGGCTGCGTGCGACGCACTGGCTCAACGCCATCGCAGTGGTCATCCTGGCTATGAGCGGCTGGCGCATTTACAACGCGGCTCCTTTCTTCGACTTTCAGTTTGCCAAAGCGATCACGCTAGGGGGTTGGCTCGGTGGGGCAATTCAGTGGCACTTCGCGGCGATGTGGCTACTTGCCATAAACGGCTTGCTGTACTTGAGTTTGAATCTCGTCACCGGACGGCTGCGGGTGAAATTTTTTCCCTTGAGTTTGCGGGCTGTGATCGCTGACCTGTTTGCTGCTCTGCATGGGCAGTTGTCGCATGCGAACCTGGGTCAATACAACGCAGTGCAGCGCACAGCCTACCTGTTTGTGATATGCGACACCCTGATGCTGGTCTTCTCTGGTTTGGTGTTATGGAAGTCGGTTCAGTTTCCCTTATTGCGAGAAATCCTGGGTGGCTATGAGGCGGCGCGCCGCATCCATTTTTTTGCCATGTCTGCGCTGGGGATATTTGTTGTGGTACACCTGTTTATGGTTGCGCTGGTGCCGCGTTCGCTGGTGACCATGATACGAGGCCGTTAAGGAGGCAACCTCTATGATCAAGAAATCGCCCCGACTGGCCAAGATTGATGGAAACGCCGTAGTGAAGGAAGCACTAAAACGAATCATATTGCCTTCGCGCCGCCAATTCCTGCAGCGGTCACTGACACTGGGCGGCCTGTCTTTGCTGACCGGATGCGCGATCATCGACGAGGAGAGCGTCGAGCATGCCTTGATGAAGGTCTCGCGCTTCAATGACGAGGTACAAGGTTGGCTGTTCGATCCGAAACTGCTGGCACCGACCTATCCCGAATCGATGATCACGCGGCCATTCCCGTTCAATGCATACTATGGTGAGGACGAAATACGCGAGGTCGATAGTGATAGCTACCGCCTCGAGGTGACCGGCCTGGTTGCTGACAAGCACACCTGGACACTTCGCGAGCTTCAGGCACTACCGCAGACCAACCAGATCACGAGACATATCTGCGTCGAAGGTTGGAGCGCCATCGGCAAATGGGGGGGGCGTGCCGTTTTCAGCTTTCCTTGCCCGAGTCGGCGCAGACACAAGCGCAAAGTATGTGGGCTTCAAATGTGTTGACGATTATTACACCAGCATCGACATGCCGACGGCACTGCATCCCCAGACACTGCTTACCTTGAGCTACGACGGCCAGCCGTTGCCGCCGAAATACGGATTCCCGATGAAGCTGCGCATGCCGACCAAACTCGGCTACAAGAATCCAAAGCATATCCAGGTGATTTTCGTTACGAACACCTACCCCGGAGGCTACTGGGAAGACCAGGGGTACAACTGGTTCGGTGGCAGCTGAGCTACGCTCAGATGTCCTGAAGCGACGGCAACACAGCCAATCATTGATCTAATTACTTACTAAAGGAATCACCATGAATAAAATCGCAACAATTCTTTTGTCCCTTGCTTTTTTTCTGGGCGGTGGCAACGCGTTCGCCGACGAAGCTATGAAAAAAGACCCGATGGCCCATGATGGCATGCACAAAGACGAGATGAAAAAGGATGCCATGGCCAAGGATGGCATGAAAAAGGACGGTATGAAGAAAAATGCCGCGGCCACGGAGGGTGTAAAGAAGGACGGTATGAAGAAAGATGCCATGGCCAAAGACGGTAACGAGATGAAAAAGTGAGTCGGCGCTAGAGTCGTTGGAGTGTCTTGATCCGAGGGCACAGGCCAAAAGCGTGTGTCCCTTTTTTATTCTCTCGTGCAAGGCCAAATGGGCCTGCCGTTTTATCACCGAACCTGTCTTATCAGGTTCAACCCCCTGTGTGGCATCGATCAGATCTTTCTTCCCGAATGCCCGAGCGTTTTCCACGCACCAAATGCTGCTGCGGCCCCAGCATGGCCTTCTGGAATTACTGGACATGTCGGTAGAGACGCTGGTCTGAGTGCGAATTTGTCTAGGTTTGCGTTGGTTGCATCTGGCTGGGCAATAGTTTTGGTTGCTCGATCGACGCCTTCAGGTATGTTGATATCTGCGGGTTCCCATGTCCGATCGTGAGTTTCAATTGTTCGCTTATTCATTGCACTCTCCTGACGTCAGTGCGCCCTTCTATAGCTACGGGGTATGTGCTCTATATTTTACCCAGGGCATGTAGCAGATATTCATTGATTGGCTAACGACTTGAAAGGTACTCAAGTCTTTAATCGCATAGCGCCCAAGAAGTCGAGCTTGCCAACGGGGATTCCCTTGGATCGAAGGATATCGTAAGCAGTAGCCGCGTGGAAATGAAAGTTAGGCAAGGAGAATGAAAGTACGAAATTCTCCGCTGTGAAGGGTAGCTTCTTATCGCGGACCTCAAAGACGATATCCGCGTCTTCGTACGCATTCACTTCTTCCGGCGTGAGTTTCATGAGGCCATCGAGAGCATCCGCAATCAGCACTTTCAGACCCTGGTAATCGTGATTTGGCAGATCTTTGGGTGGGCGAAAAACGCCGTTCTTGATTCCCTCGATCGCCCCAATGGAATGATGGGCGACGGATTGGATCTGGAAGCGAAATGGAAGCATATCGTGGAAGATGCGAGTTTCAACGATCGTTTCTGGATCGATACAGTTGTCCTTGCAATAGGAAAGGCCCTTGTCCAGAAAGCCGCTAACCGCACCTAGCGTTTGTAGGTAACACATTACGCTTGAGTCGTATAAAGAATTTGCCATGGTCGTCTTCACCTCTTAGAACCTTTTGATTAAGCGAGATCTGAGTGACTTTCGATACAGCTTGTCACTTCATGCGGGCTTTATAGCACAATAGTTGACTGGTATCATCTGGTTCTATTGTGGGAGAGGAATCAAAATTCCTTTTCTACTGAGAATTCCGTAAATGAATGACAACCGTTTGAGGTGTTCGTGCGTTACTCGAATCGAATATAGTTCGAGGAATAGACATGGGCACAATACGATACAAACGAGACCTGAAAGAGATGGAAGCGCGGCGGCGGCGCGGGATGCGAATGCTCAAACGCGGCGTCGCACAGGCAGATATTGCGCGAGAACTGGAAGTCAGCCGGCAAACGGTTTCAACCTGGAACAAAGCGCTTGTGGAAGATCCCCAAGCTTGGAGGAGGCGGCCGCTTGGCCGGCCAGGAGCGCTGTCGATGTCGGACAAGAAGAAACTCGCCAAGATGCTCATCTCAGGGGCAGTCTTGGCGGGATTTCCGACCGAGCTTTGGACGTTGAAGCGCATTCGCGTATTGATCCAACGCGAGTTTGGGTTGGCGTACAGCCAGACGCATACCTGGCGCATGTTGAAGGAAATGGGTTTTTCCAGCCAGCGGCCGGCGGGACGTGCCACCCAGCGCGACGAGGCTGCTATTGCCGATTGGAAGGCCAAGCGTTGGCCCATGCTCAAAAAAAAGCCCGCCGCGAGCAACGCACCATCCTCTTCATCGACGAATCCGGACTGAGCGAGCGTCCTACCCGAGTTTGCACTTGGGCACCCAAGGGTCAGACACCGGTTCTGCAATACAGCTTCAACTGGAAGCAGTTGTCGGCGATTGCTGGCATCAGTTTCTGGAACTTCTACTTCCGCCTCTTTCCCGGCACGATCAAAGGCCCGCAATTGGTGGAGTTCTTGCAAGCCTTGGTTCGCCAGATCAAGGGCAAGCTTCTGATTATCTGGGATGGACTTCCGGCTCATCGTAGCGCCCTGGTTCGCAAGCATGTCGAATCCCTGGATGGTCACATCGTTCTGGAACGATTGCCGGCTTATGCCCCGGAACTCAACCCAGTCGAGTGCATATGGGGTTACATGAAGACCCGGGAACTGGCCAACCTCTGCGCCAAGACGATTGGAGAAGTCGGCCAGTTTGCTCGTAACCGACTCAAGTCGATGCAGCGTCGGCCGCAGTTGATCACAGCATTCTGGAAACAGGCTGAACTTCCGATTTGATGTCATTTATTTACGGAACACTCAGTAATTACCTTCAGAGCAATTGCTTAACGAGACCGGACAGGTTGGCAATTATTGTGTCCGGTGCTGCATCTAGCCGGTCGACAGGCGCTCCCGTACGGTTGATCCAGAATGCTTTGAAGCCGAAGTTTTTCGCGCCACACGCATCCCAGCAATTGGACGACACTAATCCAATATTTTCCTTTGCCATGCCAAGCTTGGTGACAGCTAGCTGATACACC